>JABMNO010000002.1 GCA_013204555.1 Chloroflexota bacterium
ATCGCGAGTTTTTCAGCACCCTGCTAGACTCTGTGTCGCTAGCAATAGTAAGGATTCACGGATCGATTGAGATTAGCATCGGCAAAAACATCTGCCAGGGGAACTGCTCGAAACGTGGTTCTCACAGGCCTTGCAATCGGAGCAAATATTTCGGGGGAGACGAGACGTGGACTCGAGCGCAATCGGGTTCAGTTGATCTATCTCCACCATGTTTACGAGAACGAAGAGCGAGGTTTTCGGAAGCTACTAGCTCGTCTAAGTAAATCTCACACACTCACTTCATATACAGACGCCGTCACACTCATAAAAAATGGAAATGTTGATCGTCCCTACGTCGCTTTCAGCATCGATGACGGGCTTAAGAACTCCCTGCGCATCGGTGAACTTCTCGAAGAATATGATGCTCGGGCTTGTTTCTTTGTGTGTCCAGGAGGTCTTGACGCCAAAACGGACACTGAAAAGACCCAGTTTTGTGCCAACTTGGACCGCGAACCTGAGGAGTTATTGAATTGGGATGACATAGAAACGTTGATCAAACGTGGCCACGAGATCGGGGGACATACTGTCACTCACCGAAATCTTGCCGGGATTTCGGCAAACGAGGCTGAAGATGAGATTTCCAATTCGTTCGGAATACTCCAATCGCATCTTGGTAGCGTAGATCATTTTGCCTGGCCCTTTGGAAGGTATTCGGACACCACTCCTGTGGCAACGCGCAGCGTGTTTGCTTCCGGTTATCTCACCTGTGCATCGGCCGTGCGGGGGGCGCATGTCCAGCAACATCTGGGGTCCGATGAGAGCCTTTGTATCAAGCGCGAATACATCATAGGCGGATGGCCTCTATCACACAGCATGTATCTGTTGGCGCGAAGCGCCAACAGGGCTTCGTTAGCGTCTAATACTTGGCCGCCGGGTTGGGATACCGCGTAGGCGAGCACGAACGATGAAGCGACTCCGCCTCAGACTTAAGCAGGCAATCTCGACTCAGCACCAGATAGTCGAGTGATCAGATAGGCCCTAAAGAATGGCCTAACCCTCATCGTCCTTATTCTGACCAAAATGAATCAGGCTACGGGCAGCTCCAGATGCTTTCGTCGCTACTCGTAGGGGCAGATCGGTTCGACCGTGCCCCTGACTTGCTCCGTTTGAATGGGACGAACCGGCATCCTTCAGGTAGTCCCCGTACTGATAGTAGCTGGAGTACCCGTAGTAATAGCGCTGGAACACCGTTGGGCGGTAACTGTTGAGGACGGCCCCAGCGATGGGGGATCCTGCCTGTGCTAAAGACTGAAAAGCGGCGCTAACTGTCCTCATCCGCGTTTTCCGGGTATCCACGACAAACAGGGCGGCATCTGAAGCTGCGGCAATGATCTGAGTGTCGGAAACAGCTAGAACCGGAGGGGCGTCTATCAATAAGATCTCTACATCTTGAGAAATCAACTCCAGCAACTGCTTAAATCTGGGAGTCGCCAACAGTTCGCTGGGGTTGGGTGGGCGCGGCCCGCTTGGCATGATTTTAAGATTGTCAATTCCGGTCTGGAACATTAGTTCGTTGGCGGTCTCAGACATTCCGCTTAGATACGTACTTAGTCCTGCCTCTCCTTCCGGAAGCGAAAGCATTTTAGCGATCGTGGGACGCCGCATATCCGCGTCTATTACAGCAACGGTGTGGCCGGCCTGTGCAATTGCGGCGCTCAGACTGGCGACAACGGTAGACTTGCCATCTCCTGCATCACCGGAAGTCACGCAGAATACCTTCCGCTGGCCCGCTACCGTGGAGAATTGAAGATTGGCCCTGAGGAATCGAACAGACTCCCAGTAGACACGGTCATCTTCATCCACGACAGAGAATCCAGGAATTGATTGAGACCTTGGTAAGACCGCCAGTACCGGGATATGAAATACCCCCTCAAATCGCTCTTTACTGCGAATCACATCCCGAAAGAACTCAAGACCAATCGATAGGGACAGGCCGAGCGCTAATCCAAAGATTCCCCCCAGAAAAATTGAACGGCTTGGATTTGAACCCAACGGACTGACGGGAGGGATTGCCCGTTCAATGATCTGCAATGAGTTAAGACCTGCCAATTGAAGAGTGGAAGCACCCGCAATATCGCCCAATCCCTGGGCTTGCGCTGCCTGCTGCAGCGATGCTATTTCAGCCAATCGACTCAGCCGATTCCTCTCGATAAATGTCTCGGTCACCGAATTTGCGATGTCTGCCGCCAGGACGGGGTCATTGTCGCGCGCCACGACGCTCAGTAGTTGGGTGCCTTCAGACACTCTTATCTGGATTGCCCCCTTGATGTAGGCAGGTGTGATTTCATCGCCGATCCGGGCTGCTGCGTCGGCCAGGACAGGCCGAGTGCTGATAAGAATCCCATATGTAGCTGCCAAGTCTTTGCTCGTAGAGAGGTCTCCCACCGTTGGGTCGGCGCCGGTGCCTTCACGGACAAACAACGTAGTGCGAGCTTCGTATACTTCAATAGGATCGGGCTTTAAATACCAGCCTACGAGCAGGCCCAGAAATAGGGTGATGATGACCACCCACCAGAATCGCGCGACAGCACCAAAAAATCTGCCCAACGAAAACGACTCGTCTTGAAACCGAATTGATTCTTGCATTTATTTATTGACGATTTTCCCGGTAAGTATCCCTATTAAAGAGTTGATGCACTGCCCAACAATTAACGATAACCGTTGAAGCTAACCTGGCGCTTGAGGTAATTACGCCATTGTTCGTCCGGAACCAGTCTAAGGCGCATAGCAAGCCATCATCCAATGATATCGATGGCCCATAGCCGACTATCGAATTCGCTTTCTCTATCGAAGACCGTCTCCGAGAGTGAGTGTCTCCGTCACGTCTACCTCGATACTCGATGTCACTCGGGTTCTCCGCGCCGTCACTTATCGCTTTAGCCAGATCAATTACCCCGGTTTCCTTTCCGGAAGCTAGGTTGAAGGCATCTCCGAGTGCTGCATCATCATAGCCGAACTGGGTAATTTGGCCCAATCTTCAAGTAACGCCCGTAACGTAAAATCAATTGGGCCCGCCTATCGGCACAATGATATTCCCGGGCATTAACAATGCGTCCCACCAGTATCGGCGGTTCGCCCCATCGATCAGAATGATTCTCACGAAAATATCGATCCCAACAGGCCCAATCGCATGTCATCGCCTAGTCACCGATTGGGCGGACGCAAACATTCGTCCAAACATATATGGCCTATTTGCTCTTGCAAGCTCATCTTCTTTCATGATGATAGGCGAGTGATTTAAATGTTGTCCTTTCTGGGGGCCATCACCGGTGCAAAGTTAGGTGCGATCGCCGCATTTGTCACGATGGCGGTTGTTATTCCGGTCATCACGATCGACCTTCTGGGTGAAAACTCGTCGTCTCCAGAATTATCTAGAGAATTCGGAGGCGATACTGAGTTAATAGTTGATTCAAACCTCGCTGCTTCGGCATCCGTTTCTATAACTCCTCGAGAAATTACGTCGGAGACCACGATGGCGGCCGTAATTCCTGTACCCGGCCAGGTGATCCGGGATCCGGGAGGAGAAATCAAGCTCTTGGCATTTGCGGTCGATCAACTTGGCATCAGGATTGAAGACCACGATCTTTCAATTCGGTGGGAGTTTGTTGGAAATACCTCCGATACGTTGATTCCAGCAAGCTCAATTGGCGAGACGACGTTGAAGTTTGGCCCGGAGTCTAATCCCAGCGCCGCACGATTGAGAGTGGTTGCCGAATGGGACCGTCCATCGGGCGTTCAGACTACGGAATCGACTGTCGAAATTGTCGACCGTAACATCGAGTTTGAACGTCAGCTATTTTCTGTCGAACCACTAACGGGTGATGCCCCGCTGGTTTTCACTCAGCGGCAGCTTGTCCGTCTAGACGCAATTGCCTTGGATCTTCTTGGGCAGGTGATCCCGAACGCTCGGATCGATTGGCAACTAATTGACTCGCGTTTGGGAACAATGATCGCCCCGGGATTTCTATCTAGCGAAGGCGAACCCGGGGATTTCTCGGGCTCTCTGCAGGTTATCGCCACGCACGGTGGTACAAGCGTTTCGGCCATGGTTGACGCGACCATAATCGCGCTGGGAAGTCCTCTTGCTGGCAGCCCTCGAGCCCGCATAGTCCCTGCCCGCGTCACAATTGTGGAAGGCTCAACAATTCAACTGAACGGGATTGTGATCGCCCCATCTGGTGAACCTGTCAGAACGGTAGAAAGTTCTTGGGCTTTGGTGGATAAAGCTGGAGGCCAAGTGTCAGCAAATGGGCTTTTCACGGCTGGGGAAACCACAGGCTCCTATCCAGATTTGGTGAGATTTACAGCGACTCTATCTGACGGCTCAATTGCTGCCACAGTCGCGTCGGTCATCATCAAGGAGATTGGAGCCAAACCGTCTCTGGCTGGAATCACCGTAGAACCTGCAGAATTTACGCTGCGACAAGGGGGATCCACCGCCATTCGCATATTTGGTGTCGATTCTGAAGGAAACCCGGCCGGTGTTGATCATTCCGAGTTAGTCGTTAACAACTCTGACGCTGGCTATATTTCAGATAGCGGAGATTTCGTAGCTATCGGGCTTCCCGGCAATTTCCCTGACGCATTAACCGCCTCTGTCTCCAGTAATCAATCAGGCGCCAAGGTCACGTTCTCCACGAATATCTCCGTGACGATAGCGGGAGAAATTAATGAAATCATTCTAATTCCTGATAGCGCAGTGGTTCAGGCGGGCAAATCAATAACATTCCGGGCAATTGCCATCGATAGGAACGGTGCGACAATTCCATCTGTAATTTGGTCATGGCGGGTGAATGACTCAGCCGCCGGAACAATAAGCCCGCTGGGCCTGTTTAGTGCAGCATCAACACCCGGTGAATATGAAGATCTGATTACTGTTCGCCCCGTAATCGTGCCAGGACCTACACTTGTTCTTCCTACCCAAACTCCAATAGCTGTTGAACCAGCAATATTTGATTCGCCCCCCGATTCTGCTGCGGTGTCAGCGAAATCTCCGGTCGTTGCAACAGCGTCTCCAACTCCGATATCCGAAATATCATCTACGCCTGTGGAATTTCCTCCAACACCCCAACCTGTCTCAGCGTCCACCCCAGAGAATCAAACCACGGTAGGACGAGCCGGGGGGTCTGTTGGGCCTGCCGGAGGGAATAGAACGGTACCCACCGCTACGGCATTTTTCGAAATTGTTCCTACCGCTAATCTCTCCCCAACCTTCACTCCCATCCCAACAAGTCTTGCCCCAACTCCAACGGAGCAGCCGACGCCATCCCCAACAAGTACGCCTCATCCCAAAGGCCCTTCAGTGCCACCCACGGCGAGCCCGATTCCCACAGCCGTTGGCTCCACTCCATTCGTTTCACCTTCACCTATCCCTACCCCTACGTTGGCCCCGTTGCCGACTCCAACGGTGATCCCTTCCCCAACCCCCATTCCAGTGATATCCCCAACTCCGACTTCTGCGCCGTCCCCGACTCCCAGCCCTACTCCATCTCCAACGCCGCAGCCACCTGAATTCGTGACCGGGGGTGCAGATTCAAGGTTTGGAATCATTGTGAACGGTTCACAATCGTTGGTCTCTGATCGGCTGAACGCACTTCAGATGTCTTGGTACATTGATTACGATATTGATCCCTCATCCGCGCCACCAGGGTCTACGAAAGTTCCCTATATACCCGTGATCCTGGGGAATCGGATTCCTGAAGGCGTACTTACAGATATCGCCAGAAATTCTCCCGGAGAATATTGGTACATAGGCGGAGAACCCAATACTCGGGGTATCTCAGGCACGGCATTTGTTCCAGAGTTTGACTACTATGTTGGGATCATCAAAAGCGCTGATCCTACGGCCAAGATAGTCAGCGCCAGTATTTTAAACTGGGATTTCACGTGTACCGGATGCGGTGGTTTCCAGAGTGGTCATTCATGGCTCCAGGAGTTCATCACCGCCTATCAGAACGCACATGATGGTGTGCTACCGCCAATCGATGTCTGGGCGATCGATGCGTATCCGCTCACCTGGGATAAAGTCCCCATGGTTGACTGGTTCACCGTAGTGCAGCAAATCCAGGGTCTTCGTAACTTCCTGGATTTTGAACTTTTCCGCTTTAGTGATCCGATTTGGATCACAGAAGCCGGAACTCATTGGGCTTACGACGCCTGGGAAATAGGACCGACGGGCGATCTGACCATTCCATCCCACCTCGATTGGGTAGACGACTACCGGTGGGACGCGGTTACCAAATACACGGAATCACTGATCAGATGGCTACTAATAAACAGTCAATCACTGAAAATTGAAAAATGGTTCTTCTTTAGGGATTGGATTGATCCGGCAACACATGAGGGTGCCGACGCCAACTATTCTGGCTTGTATCTATTCGAGTCAAAAGATTTAGACTCGCCATTGAACCCGGTAGGCCAATTGTATTTTGACTATGCGCAGCTCAACAAAGCCGCATTTGGCGGGCGGTGACGGAAACTTGTTTCGGCTATTGAGTCACTCACGCGTCAGGTGAGCACTGCAATGTTGATCCCTACCGATGTGTCGAATGTGTACGCTGGATGATCAACCGTAGAGCGCTCAGTGACTACGCTTGAAGCGAGCATAGAGTCGTCCCGCTGTCTTTTCATCTGTAATGAAGTACCGGCGCTTATAGATTTCAT
This sequence comes from Chloroflexota bacterium, assembly GCA_013204555.1. Taxonomy (GTDB): domain Bacteria; phylum Chloroflexota; class Dehalococcoidia; order Lucifugimonadales; family Lucifugimonadaceae; genus UBA1151. The sequence continues at coordinate 6,703 of JABMNO010000002.1, forward strand.
AAAAACGTGCGGTTAGCCAGGCTGAATTAATGCTCAGGACCGGGCTTTGAAACAGTCTCAATATCCGGGCTATCACTCTTGGAAATCGGTGAATATGAGTGTGATCGACGAGAACAAAATGGGATTCAAGCGTTTTCTCTAGGCTTGCGATGTCAAAATGCTGAAAGTGCTTTTCCGATACCGGTTGGTTCTTGTGAGGCACTGTGATCAATAGAGCGCCATCGTCGGATAGCGCAGAATGCAGGCCCTCCACAAAGGTCGGAATAAGTCCAGAGGAATATGCTCTAAGACCTCAATCAGAGAAATCGCGTCGTATGTGCCCAACTCATCCTGAACCGATCTCTCGGCGATGCTCCCAATTCGGTAATCAAGGTCTGGATTCATTGAGCGAGCTATTGCGATCGCTCGTTGTGAGTAGTCAATTCCCACTATTCGGCGATCGGGGAACGTTGAACTGATCTCTCTGATCAGCCTTCCATCTCCGCAGCCGACGTCAAGCAATGATTCGAACTCCAACTCGCGCAGGCGCTCGATTATGAACTCAGCGGCTGCCATGTACTGGTAGCCAAATGCCCATGACATGCTCTGCGTAAATCGTCCGTCGATAATCCGGGGTAAATAGTGGTACGGATAGGAATACTGTTCCTCTTGTACCGCTTGTTCCGATGAAAGCTCCGTCACTTTTTCACCTCAAGGGAAAGACGGGCTGCTACAGTCCTACAGCCGTCGATCGTATCGTCGCCATTCGCTTTGGTATCGGCCTGAATTTCAACCCGCGATCCACAAACAAGTACGAGGTTACGGGCGTGGTAAACATGATCACGCAGAGTCAGTTTAGCCATTATCTCCCAGACCTGAATTAGTCATTCTCTGCTCGCCTCAAACCAGCGTACTTGTTCCAGGAGTCCGTCGCGCAACTCCGTGGAAGGTTCATATTGCAGCAGCGATCTGGCGTGAGAAATATCTGACGCTGTGTGGCGCGCATCTCCCGGCTGACGGTCTATAAAATTCAGTGTTGCACTGCGCCCGATCAACTCTTCCAAAATCGTAATGACTTCCATCACGGAAATAGGTGATCCGCCGCCAATATTGAATGTATCGCCGTTAGGACCATACAAACCTGCATTTATCGTCGCTTCCACAGCATCACCGGCAAATGTGAAATCCCGCGTCTGAGTGCCGTCCCCGTAGACCTCTATCGGCATACCGGAAGAAATCGCTCGCATGAAGCGTGTAAACGCCATATCCGGACGTTGTCGTGGCCCGTATACGGTGAAATACCGAACAGTAGTAAGAGGAACGCCCCACTGTGACATATAGAGGGTCGCCAACTGCTCAGCGCAGAGCTTGGTCAATCCGTAAGGCGAAATCGGTTTCAACGGTGATGACTCTGAAGTCGGGAGAGTCTCAGCGTTTCCATAAACAGAGGATGTTGATGCGAACACAAATTTCTGAAGTTCGGTATTGCGTGCGGCTTCCAGAAGACGCTGAGTTGCCAATATATTATCGGTCACATATGTTTCGAACTTGTCTCCCCAACTGGCCCTGACGCCAGCCTGTGCTGCAAGATGAAAAACGATGTCGACCCCTTGAAATAATTCTTCAAGATCATCGGAAGCAAGGTTTAATTCTGACAATTCGAAGCCGGCCAACTTGTTTAGCGCCGCGGCATTCAATTTTTTAAGTTTGGGGTCGTAATAATCAGAGAAACGGTCGGCACCGATTACGTCATGGCCATCGGCGACCAATCTCTCGCACAAATGGGAACCGATAAAACCAGCGGCTCCAGTCACCAGGCATCTCAATATTTGGCCTCGGTCGCTAACTCGTCTATGGTGATCATTTCAATTTCAAGGTGATGATATTGCAATCGCTACATCACCGTGAGGCGGTTTCCATGCGCATCGAGAAGCCATTAATGGGGAACTGCCAATTGTTATCTGCCGGTTATGCTGCAAATCGAGTTCCGTATCCCGCGAAGCCTGATCACCGCCCCATTGGGTAGCGTCCTCCTAATAATCGCCCGGGCCAGGTGAATTAGAACTATCTTTGTTTTGCGAGCGAACATAGACCTACCGGAATATATACTGCCCGCTAGCGACCGCGCATCCCCAATTCTCCTGTCCAAAACCATCTCAGCAAACAAGAATCCCAGAACGTCGGCCTTATACTCTGCCACGTAAGTTAGAGCTGTGGGTTTACCCATCCATTCAGAAAGTCGTTCGTGCCACTTCTCCAGATACTGCTCAACCACTTCAATCCTGTGCTCAACGTTTGAAGTCAGTCGCTCTTCTGAGTGCTGATGGGCTATCACGAGAGACTCATCAACAAAATCGGCGGTGTAGTCCGCATCCGCCAATTTCATCCATAAATCATGATCCACACTCCCGCGCAACGTCTCATCATGGCCGCCAATAGCCACCAGACTCTCTTTTCGGAACATGTTTGTCGACGATAGTGTCGATAATCCCTGGGACAAAAATGCTTGCCTGATATTCCCGCGTAGGACGGGCATGCCGATTCCCAGGAGACTGCCGTGCTCGTCAACAGCGTCAGCGCCGCAGTAAATGACGTCGCACCGGTTGTTCGTCGAGATAGCCAGTTCTAGCTGGCGTTCCAACTTGTCTTCTCTAAATTCATCATCGTCATCCAGGAATGCCACGAATTCGGATTGGGCAATGTACATGCCAACATTGCGACTTGCGGGAAGCCCTTTGTTCTCCGGATTTCTGATCAGCTTAATTCTGTGGTCATCAAATTCAGACACGACTCCAGACACATCGATGGTTGAGTGATCATCAACAACAATTAACTCAAAATCTGTACAACTCTGAGCCAGGACACTCTGTATTGCTCGTTTGAGCATCTGGGGTCGATTGAACGAGGTTATGACGACACTGACACTAGGTGGGGTCACCAGACCGCTCCACCTAGGTCCAGAGCCATCTGGCACCCCGTAAACCGACGTGGACCGCATCCAAACCGTTGCCGCACTCTCTCTAGTGCCATTGTCCCCGCAATATAGTGGGCGCTCGGAAACCTAATCACGAAGTTCTTTTACCAAAACAATTCGTGCGAGGCATCTCAGGTTGAGCGACGTCAAGGGATGATAAGTGGCAGCCCGTAGCAGGCTGCCCAGCGCAGATCTCCTTTGACCCAGCCTCGCCTCCCCCCGTGCCCGGCTTCTCAGCAACTCCGCCCGAGCTTTTTTATTGTGTTCCAGTTCAACAGCGAATTTATGGAACCAGATCTCAAACGCCTTTAGTTCAAGCGAAATACCAGCTCTTGTCATCATCGAAATCCTCGGGCCATCGTCGATCTCGGCGGTCACCAAATCTTCAGGAACATAGTCAACCTCAAAATCTCGACACATTCGCCGAATGAAGTCCCCGTCGTTTCCGCGTCGGAGTGACTCATCAAAACCACCTATTTGCTTTGCCGCACTCGCTCGCACCATCAACGTTGGGCATCCTCCCAGCCTCTGCGATCCGAGGACTTGATCAAACACTTTCCCGTGGAGCTCAGATCTTCGAGCGCCGACCTGGCGTCCACTTCCGTCAACAAACTCCATCCAGCAATAGACCATTCCCACCTCGGGACCCGAGGTCTGAAATAGAGCCAACTGTTTCTGGATTTTGGCCGGAGCCCAGCGGTCATCGTCATCAAGAAACGCCAGATATTCTCCGGTCGCCCGTGCTATTCCCGCGTTTCGGGCCGCTGACGCTCCAGAATTCGTTTCAAGTTGAAGCAGTGAAATCCTGCGGTCATCCAGTTCAGAAATAACGTTCTGAGGCGACGACTCGGATGCATCATCAATGACAATTATTTCGAGGTTGGTATAAGTCTGCTCGATCGCACTCTGAATTGCTCGTCGGAGCCTCACTGGTCGGTCATGAGTGGGGATGATCACGCTAACCAGGGGCATGCGGTCCTGACTCATCTCCCCCCTCCTCCAAATAACCGGACGAGCAGATTGACATATCGAATCGCGGTGAGCGTCATCCGAACCTTCAATTTGTCTGTGAATGTGAGTTCATTTCGCCAACGACAATCATTCGGCATGGTCAGCGGAGGGAAAAAGTTCTTCCACGAAAAACTACCGTGCTTTAGCTTCCCTTTTTTTAGGAGTGCCCGTTGGCCTCCAGCCACGCGGCGACTTTTCTTCACTATTTCGCCAAATGACGAACGCGCCGGGTGGTGGACAATTGCATCGCCCGCGAAGATCAGGCCCCCACCGGACGCGGTTAACCGTTGCCCAAACTCATAGTCCCCACCACTTTTTAGTTCGCTATCAAACCCCCCAAGTTCATCGGCGGTTCGCTTGAGCACGAAAAAGTTAGCGGTAGCCGAAAACCCAAGTTTCGTTGCGTACGTCTCTTGATCCAACTTGTTGGCAGAATCCACAAACTCATAGGCATTCGCCCGACTCCCCCTGTAAGTAAACTCAATCTTCCCTGCTGCGCCGCACGCAGACGAGCCGCTCAGCGAAGCCACTCCCCTATCCAGCCAGCTCGGTGTGGGGACGCAATCAGAGTCGGTAAACGCGAGTATTTCCCCAACGGCCTCGCTTATGCCTTTATTACGAGCGGCGTAAGAACCTTCTCGTAACTCCTTGAGAACCTTAAGGACAATTTCAGATTTTTCAGCGAATAGCGTAGCGACTTCAAATGTGCCATCGCTGGAGCCGTTGTCGACGATGATGACTTCGTAGCGATGGTTGTCGTACGTCTGTACTGCCAGGGCCTCCAACAGCAGCGTGATTCCGTCGGCGTTGTTGAATACCGGCACAATCACTGAAACAAAAGGGGAAGAATCTGCAGTCAATATTTTGGGGTGCCTGTCCGAGCGAGTTGCGGGGCTGATTACCGGATTCGAGCGTCCATTATTTCACTAGCGGGGTGTGCCGTTCCACTATGACATGAACCCGGAGCTAAATGGGCTCCAACCGGACCCGGCGCGCATGTTACGTTACATACCTGATTACGGCCCGATCTCATGCTCAAAGCAGAGTTCTTGCGGAGTAACGAAACACCGGTGACTGGTAAATAGGTATCAATGACGGAATTTACTCCGAACATAGACTGGGATGATGCCGTCAAACGACGCGTCGACACGTTTAGCCAGATTCTTTCTGATGGTGTCGGGCGCTATGTTTCCGCCATCGAATCGGTTGTATCCACCCTTGAGTCCGGTGGGAAACTTATCTTCTTTGGAAATGGTGGAAGTGCCGCAGAGGCTCAGCATATTGCAGCGGAATTTGTTGGCCACTTTGTGGCTTCACGCGGCCCGCTGCCAGCCCTAGCGCTTACTACAGATGCATCCGCGCTAACCGCGATTGGCAACGATTACTCATTCGACGAAATATATGCACGGCAAGTAAAAGCACTCGCTCAGCCGGGTGATTACGTTGTTGGATTCACCACGAGCGGAAGTTCGAAAAACGTCATTCGTGGATTGGAAGAAGCGTCATCTGGAGGCATCGCGAATGCCGCGTTTGTGGGCAGGAACCCAGGTCTTGCGGGCTCAGCAGCCAACGAGGTATTTACTGTGCCATCGGATGAAACTGCCGTGATTCAGGAGGTCCACCTCGCGATCTGGCACATGATCTGCGCTGAGGTGGACACGAGATTCGCTTGAGTCACGAGAACTTCTCACATAATGAATCACCAACTAACCATCTACCGAAACGGATTGCGTTGGTACTCGTTGATCGTGACGGGACGTTAATAGAACGAGTCGATTACCTGTCAGATCCCAATCAAGTGAAACTGTTCCCAGGAACCATCCCATCGCTTCGAACGTTTGCGAAACTCGGACTCAGGGTAGCGGTAATCACGAATCAATCTGGGATAGGCCGCGGACTGTATTCAGACTCCGATATGAACGCCGTCAACGACCGAATGCTCGCTCTATTCCAAGCCGAGGGAGTCGGTGTAGATGGGATTTTTTACTGTCCACACACTCCTGATGAGCACTGTTCCTGTCGCAAACCAGGCACTGGACTCGCCCAAAATGCTGCCGATCAGCTTGGTTTCGATGTGGAGCACACGGTAGTTATCGGCGATAATATTTCAGATATCGAAATGGGATGGCAGATCGGCGTCCCTTCGATTCTGGTGCAAACGGGCCTCGGGAATGAATTTAAAGATCAGGTGAAATTGGCGGGTGGAATAGTGGTCGCCGATATCCTGCAGGCTGCACTTCAAATTGAAAAAATGATTACCAGTACTAGCATGGAGTCCCCGGACGCTTGAGTGAAACACTAAAGGTTGAAAAAACTTCAATTGAGGGGCCGCTCCTCATTACACCTCCCACCAACTTTCAAGATTTTCGCGGCTCCTATGTAGAGCTATATAACGAAGAGATATTCAAGGCCGCTGGAATTGACGTTGAGTTCGTTCAGGATGATATTTCAACATCATCAAAACACGTCCTCAGGGGAATCCACGGCGATCGAAACACCTGGAAACTCGTATCGTGCCTCTACGGGAGCTTCTATCTCGTCGTAGCCGATTGCAACGAGGGATCGTCCCAGTACCATCAGTGGGAAGCATTTACGCTCTCAGACACAAACCGGCTGCAAGTCTTGATCCCCCCCGGATTTGGAAACGGGCACTTGGTGCTATCAGACTCCGCAATATTTCACTACAAGCAGTCGACCTACTACGATCGGGCGTCCCAGTTCACTTACGCGTGGAATAGTCCTGAACTGAACCTGTGGTGGCCGGTCAAGAATCCGATCGTATCGCAACGCGACGAAGGCATTTGATGCCGGAGAGCGACGCGCACAACAAACTCAACAAGGCATCAACCGTTCGATGAGAGTACTCATAACCGGAATCACGGGATTCGTAGGCAGTCATCTGGCTGACTACCTTCTTGCTGAACATTCCGATGTCGAAATTCACGGGACCAAACGCTGGCGCAGTCCAGGAGACAACGTTAGACACCTCCCGGACACGGTTCGGCTGCACAATTGTGATCTGCGGGATCTCGCGAGCCTGATTACTGTGTTTGAGGAAGTAAAGCCGGACATCATCTTCCACCTGGCTGCCCAATCGTATGTGCAGACCAGTTTCACGGCGCCAGCAGATACGTTGGAAACCAACGTGGTCGGGACGTCCAACCTCCTTGAAGCGGTTCGAATCACCAAAATCGACCCCGTGATCCATATCTGCAGTTCATCAGAGGTCTACGGACAGGTCTCTAAAGAAGACATCCCAATCGTGGAAGACACGCCACTACGGCCTGTAAGCCCGTACGCGGTCAGCAAGGTCGGCGAAGACATGCTGGCTTACATGTACTTCAAGGCCTACGGGATAAAGACGATTCGAAGTCGTATGTTCACCCACAGCGGCCCCCGCAGAGGTGACGTATTTGTTGATTCCGCATTTTCTCTGCAGGTTGCAAGAATTGAAGCTGGCGTTCAGGACCCGGTGTTGAAGGTCGGAAATTTGGATTCGGTCAGAACCTTCTGTGATGTACGTGACACAGTTCGCGCATACTGGTTGTTGGCAAACAAATGCCCACCCGGCGAGGTTTACAACATCGGCGGATCATCCACAATGACCATTCGGGAGATGCTGGACATGCTCCTTGAGATGACCGACCGGAAGAGCGATATTGAAGTAAAGATAGACCCGTCATTACTTCGCCCCGCAGACGTGACATTGCAGATTCCGTCGTTCCAAAAGTTCCAGGATGCCACTGAATGGGTCCCGGTGATCCCGTACGAACAAACGCTTAAAGATATGCTCGACTACTGGAGAGACGATTTAAAAAGAAACGCCGGTGGACGCGGTGACTAGATCAAAAGGGTGTTTTCATATTGCCTGATCCTGAAGTGATTCAAGACCTGTACCGCTCTATGCTGAGAATTAGAGGCGTTGAGCAACGCATCTCAGATATTTACTGGGATGACAAGATCAAAAGCCCGGTTCATCTCTCTATTGGTCAGGAGGCCGTGGCAGCAGGAGTTTGCCAGACCCTTGAACCAAAGGACGTGGTTTTCGGCACGTATCGTGGCCATCACGTCTACCTGGCTAAGGGTGGGGATATGAACGCCATGGTCGCCGAGCTATATGGAAAGGTCACCGGGTGTGCTCGAGGGAAAGGTGGCTCCATGCACCTGATTGACCTTGAGCACGGAGTCAGCGGCACGTCAGCAGTGGTTGGGACGACCATAGCCAATGCCGTTGGTGCTGCCTATGCGTCCAAGTTGAAGAAAATGGGCATCGTTATCGTGGTCTTCTTCGGAGATGGCGCCGTGGACGAGGGCGTTTACCACGAGAGCCTCAACTTCGCGGCTCTCAAGAATCTGCCGATCGTATTTATCTGTGAGAACAATGGATACGCCGTTCACTCTCCGATCCTCAGCCGGCGCAACTCCGACAATATCTGTGAGCACGCCCGCGTGTACGGGGTGACTGCCGAGCGCATTGAAGGCAACGACGTCATTGCGATCAACGAGCGAGTTGGAAAAGCGGTTGCAGCGATTCGCAGCGGCGAATCCGGACCTCATCTCCTCGAAATCATGACGTATCGCTGGATGGAACATGTCGGCCCGGGCGAGGACTTCAACCTGGGCTATCGCACGCCAGATGAGCGAGCGCCGTGGACCGATAGTGATCAGATAGACGGCCTCAGGGGCCAAATCGCAGATGATGTCGTAACAAGAATTGATGCAGAGGTTTTGGCAGAAATAGACGCTGCATTCGAGTTCGCCGAGAACAGCCCATTCCCAGAGCCAGAAGAGCTTTACGCGCATGTCTACGGATAACACCGACACGAATCAGCGCATCCTCACGTACCCGGAGGCAGTTCGCGAGGCGACGCTTCAGGAGATGGAACGAGACGACGGCGTTATTGTCATGGGAATCGGCGTAGACGACCCCAAAGCGATCTACGGAACGACGGCCGGTCTTCAAGAGCGATTCGGCGAAGATCGAGTGTTTGATACCCCGCTCTCCGAAGACGGAATGACTGGAATGGCCATAGGCGCAGCACAGATGGGCCTGCGGCCAATTCACGTGCACATTCGCATGGATTTTGTACTTCTCGCGATGAACCAGCTAATCAACGTTGCCGCAAAGAACCTCTACACATTCGGTGGGGCCGCGCCTGTTCCGATAGTTGTTCGTTCCTACATTGGCCGAAGCTGGGGACAGGGACCCCAACATTCGCAGGCCCTTCACTCGATGTTCATGCACGTCCCTGGTCTGCGCGTTGTCGCACCTTCCAATCCTTACGATGCAAAAGGGGCGCTGATAGCGAGCATTCGGGACAACAACCCTGTGATGTTTGTTGAGCACAGGTTGCTTTCGGACTCGACAAGCCACGTACCTGAAGAGCCCTACGCCCTGCCATTCGGTAAAGCGCGTGTGCAGCAACAGGGATCTGACATCACGATTATTGGCATTTCCTATATGGCTGTTGAGGCTTATCGAGCGGCTCAATACTTAAAAGAGGTCGGCGTATCTGCCGAGGTGATTGATCCCGTTTCACTGAGTCCGTTGGATCTTGAGACGATTCTAGCTTCGGTGGCGAAAACCGGGCGACTGCTGGTCGTCGATAACGGTTGGCTTACTTGCGGCGCTAGCGCCGAGATTCTCGCGTCCGTTGCTGAGAACGTGGAAAGTCCGGTTTCGCTCAAGCGAATGGGATTCGCTCCCGTGACCTGCCCAACTACGCCTGGCCTTGAACAAGGCTTCTACCCAAATGCCCAGACGATAGCGGTTATGGCCAACCAGATGGTGCAGGGAAAATCGGCAGACTGGGTTCCGGACGAGATCGGAGCCACCGAGGCGACTGAGTTCCGCGGGCCGTTCTGAGTTTTCCGGTCAATTGAGTATCTATAATTAGAGAAGGCGCGATTTGCGAGATGCGAATCGCGTGTCGCAGTAGTTTCGATTCAATATCAGGCAGCAATTTGATGGTCACAATACTTTGGTAGCTCTCTCGGATTACATAGCGCAGTTTTTGCTTGGGAAAGGAGTGAAGGAGATCTTCATGCTGACCGGCAACGGCTCTATGTACATGAACGACGCTATCTCTAGATCCGGCCTTAAATACTTTTGCGCCCGCAACGAGGCCGCTGCGCCAATGATGGCGGAGGCATATGCGCGAGTGAAGCAGTCGCTCGGCGCCGTGTGCGTGACGAGTGGGCCGGGTTCTACGAACGCCATTCCGGGACTTGCGGAAGCCTGGGTGGACGCAGCGCCGATTATGGTGCTATCTGGTCAAGTGCAACGGGATCACACGACGCTTAACGCCGGGTTGAAAGACCTGCGATCTTTTGGGACACAAGAGATCAACGTGATTCCAATAGTTGAACCTCTCACCAAATACGCGGTGATGGTCAACGAGCCAGAATCAATCCGCTACCATCTCGAAAAAGCCTACTATCTCGCAAATGAGGGAAGGCCCGGCCCGGTTTGGCTCGACATACCGATGGACATTCAGTATGCCGACATCGACCCTGAAACCCTCGATGGCTTCACTCCTGACGATCCTCTGCGTTTCGAACCTGCCCAGACTGGGAAGTATGTCGATCAGATTATTGATCTGATGAAACAGGCCCGACGGCCACTTGTCATCGCCGGGAACGGAATTCGCCAGGGAAACGCTCAGGACGATCTGATGAAGTTTCTGGATGGCAGTGGCATCCCCGTGATCTTCTCTCGTCTTGGACAAGATCTCATGCCGTTCTCTCACCCACTGAACATGGGCCAGGCTGGTATCAAGGGCTCCAAGTACTGTACCGCCATCATGAAACAGGCTGATCTGGTGATCACGTTCGGCTGTCGGCTCTCTGTACAGCTCGTTGGTCACAAGATGGATGCGTTTTCCGATGACGCCAAAGTAGTGATGGTGGACCTCCTGCGAGACGAACTCGATAAGCCAGGGGTCCCGATATCCCATCCCATGCATGCCGATGTGAAAGAAGTACTGACCGGCCTCAATCAGCATTCGAATATCCACGAGCATCCAAACTGGAACGAATGGGCCGAATCCTGCGCCGAGCTAAAGACGAGTAACCCGATGGTCACGCCTGAGTATCTCCGTGACCCCATTGATCTCTACTACTTCATGAGCAGACTCGATGCGATCTCGGACGAGCATCACCTGTTTGTGACAGATGCTGGCTCGAACTACTACATTGGTGGGCAGGTGCTCCATTTTGAATACGGACAGCGCGAGATTACGTCTGGCACCTTCGCCGCCATGGGGCTCAGCATTCCTCTGGCTATCGGTTCAGCAATTGCGGCGCCAAATTCACAGATCCTCGCCGTGACGGGAGACGGATCGCTTGAGCTGAACGTTCAAGAGTTGAAGACCATGTCTCATTATGGCCTCAACATAAAACTTTTCGTCATCAACAACGGCGGCTACGTTTCTATGAGGAACTGGCAGGACGGATTCTTTGAAGGTCGCCGAATTGAGGGCGAAGAAGCGACTGGATCAGGCACGCTAAACTTGGAAAAAGTGGCAGCGGCATTTGACGTTGAGTTCACCCGAATTGAGGGTTGGAAGAACGTTGACGATGCTCTGGCGCAGGTTCTTTCAACGGACCATCCTGAGTTCGTAGAAGTGGTTTGCAATCCCGAACAAAAGATAGTTGAGCCGATGGCCGATTTGTCGTTTGACGTATCGAGGGCATAGTTCAAAGCTGATATGAATCCACCACTTTCAATCACCGACCTGGAGGACAAAGCTCGCTGGGTGCGGCTACAGTCCCTTGAGGCCACTGTTAGAGCCGGTAAAGGGCACCTGGGCGGGACGTACTCGTGTACGGACTTGCTTGTTGCTCTGTACTACGCAGACATCCTCAACCTTGACCCCGCAGACCCTGACGACTCGGCCCGTGATCGGTTCTTGATCGGAAAAGGTCACGCCTGCCTCGCTCTTTATTCAATCTTTAAAGACAAGGGCATGATTTCGCAGGCTGTTTTTGAAGAGTTCGGCGTTAGCGGTGGCGCGCTGGGCGGACAGTTGGACACCTCCACACCCGGCGTTGAGTACAACACGGGATCCCTGGGTCACGTGCTCGGCATCGGTGCCGGAATCGCGCTGGCGGCGAGAATGGACAAGGCAGCGTTCAAGGCCTTTGTAGTGTTAGGAGATGCCGAATGCTACGAAGGGTCAATCTGGGAAGCCATCGTCTTTGCTGGTGACCAACAACTATCCGGCCTCGTGGGTATCATCGATAGAAACCGGCTCTCGGTAACTGACACTCTGGATGACGACACGTTCTTCAACGAATTCCCGAATAAGGTCCGCAGCTTTGGTTGGGACTGTATTGAGATCAATGGACACAATTTCGATGAGATTCTCGCCGCCTTTGAATCGGCAAAGCAGTCCAGCAAGCCGGTGATGATTCTGGCAAACACCATCAAAGGCAAAGGTGTGTCGTTCATGGAAGGTGGCGTCAAATGGCACCACTCCGTCCCCAGCGGTAAAGAACTCGACATTGCCAGATCTGAACTTTCGTCCAGCGCGGCCAGTTGAACCGATGACCGCTCAAACCATCACATCACAGCGTCGAGACGAACTTGCAGCAATGGATATGCGAGACGCGTTTTTCGATGAAATTTACCGAATCGCTAGAGATGATTCATCCGTAGTCTTTCTTACGGACGATATGGACGCGTTCAGTCTTCGTCGATTCAAAAAAGATATGCCAGACCAGTTCCTGAACATTGGGGTCGCAGAACAGAATCTGATTAACCTGTCCGCAGGACTCGCAATGAGCGGAAAACAGGTTTTTGCCTACGGAATTGCTCCCTTCGTGACCATGAGGTGCTTCGAGCAAATCAAGGTCAACATTTGCAGCATGCGTCTGCCGGTGACCATCGTTGGAGTTGGGGCTGGCTTTTCATTCGAGTTTGATGGCCCGACTCATCACGGGATCCACGACGTTCCAATCATGCGCGCAATACCTGAGATGAACATCTACAACCCCAGTGACGCCGCATCTGCTGAAGGCATAGCGAAACGTGTGCATGTCGCGGGAGAGCCTGCGTACGTGAGAATCGACAAGGGAACTTTCCCTGTCCTCATGAGTACAGAAGATGATTTCTCTTCTGGATACAGGATCATCAACCCTCCGGGAGATGTGACCGTTGTAGCCACCGGCTATATGAGTTCACGAATCGCAGGAGTGCTCAGCAAACTGGGCAGTGATGGCGAGGACATCGGATTGGTAGACCTCTATCGCCTCAAACCATTGGACCAGAAGTTCGTCGCTGATGTGATTGAGCCTTCAAAGACGGTGATCACACTTGAAGAAAGCTCCATCTCAGGTGGTATAGGTACGATAGTGGCTGAGTTGATCGCCGAGGGTGACTCTCACACGAAGCTCATTCGCCTTGGTGCTGAGGACCGGCAGTTCATCCAGTACGGTACCAGAGAGTGGTTCCATTCAATCAACGGGATTGACGATGAATCGCTCGCTAAGACGTTGCGGCAGGCCCTTAAGTAGTGATTTCACTGGTTACCCAATGCATATCAAGCCGAAATTTGATCGAATCATCGCCGAGTAAGTCTGCAGCCGTTGATAGGAAAAGCGTCCTCAATTGATCATCACCCGGACGCCTTACAGAATCTCATTCTTCGGAGGTGGCACAGACTATCCCGCCTGGTGGAAAGAACATGGTGGCTCGGTTCTCGGCACTTCCATAGAGCAGTACTGTTACATCACATGTACTCCCCGACTCCCGTTTTTCGACTTCAAGCACCTGATCTCATGGTCAAGATATGAGGCCGTACAGACGTTGGATGAGATCGAACACCCTTCCGTCCGAGAGGTCCTCAAATACATGGGAGACGATCAGGGTTTTGATATCCGCACCGTTGGTCAGTTGCCAGCGAGATCGGGCCTTGGAACCTCTAGCGCGTTCACGGTTGGCTTACTTAACGCTATGCACGGTCTGAACGGTAATTCCATCTCCCAGTTGGATCTTGCGAAAGAGGCGATTCACGTCGAGCAGAATCTGATCAAGGAGGCCGTCGGCTGTCAGGACCAGGTGCTCACGGCGTGTGGTGGGCTCAATCGTGTTGAGTTTCGCGCAGATGAATCCATTGAGATCAAGCCAATCTCATTGAGCCAACAACACAAAGAAGACTTCGAGTCCCACCTGATGCTGGTCTTCACGGGCATAGCTCGAAACGCCTCAGAAGTGGCGCAGGTCCAAATCGAGAAAACTCGAGATCGAACGGCTGAGTTGAACCAGATAATGGCAGCGGTCGATGAGGGCGAGAAATTGCTAATGGCCTCTGACTGGAATGCCTTTGGAAAGCTCTTGCACGAAGCGTGGCAGATCAAGAGGTCACTGACGTCAAAAATCTCTAATCCCACAATTGACGGTATCTACGAGACTGCTCTTGGATCTGGTGCTATTGGTGGCAAGCTGATCGGTGCCGGCGGAGGTGGGTTCATGCTGCTATTCATAGATCCAGACAAACGGTCTCAGGTCAAAGAAAGCCTGAATACCCTGCTCCAGGTCGACGTAAAACTCAACTCATCAGGCACAGAGATCGTGCATGACTCTGGGATGCATTCAAACTAAATCGACAGGCCGAGCCCTAAATTGACATCCTTCCAATCGAAAAAAATCCTCGTCACCGGCGGCACCGGCATGATCGGTCGCCAACTTGTACCGCTTCTCCTGGATGCGGGCGCAGAGGTTCGCGTGGCAGCCCTGGACGATCCTTCGCTATCAGATTCGCGCACAGACTATCGCCGTGGGGACCTGACCGATCGCGCGTTTTGCGACGCCATTGTGGACGGTCAGGATATGGTCTTCCACCTCGCTGGTATAAAAGGCGCTGCCGGCCTATCTGAGCGAAGGCCCGCCAGCTTCTTTGTGCCACTGATTCTCATGAACACCCAGATGATGGAAGCGGCGCGCTGTGCAGGAGTTGAGCGATACCTCTACACCAGCAGCATTGCCGTCTACGAGCCCAAGCCTGTCTTTGTTGAAGATGAGGCGTGGGAAGGCCCTCCCCATCCCGGCGACCGCTTCCCATCGTGGGCGAAGCGCATGGGTGAACTCCAGGCTGAGGCCTACAAGATAGAACACGGGTGGGACAAGATCGCTATCGTCCGCCCCGCGAACGTCTATGGTCCAGGCGATGACTTCAGTCCCAACGGCATGGTTATCCCCTCACTCATCCGGCGAGTAGTTGAGGGCGAGAGCCCGCTCGTAGTTTGGGGCGATGGATCGACAGTCCGTGACTTCATCTTCTCTCGAGACGTTGCCCGCGGGATGATGCTCGCCATAGAAAAAGGTGCGGATTGCACTCCAATGAACCTGGGAAGCGGAGACGGGGTCGCCATTCGCGACCTTGTTGAGGCACTCCTCAGCGTTCTCGACGAACCTCCAGAGGTAGTCTGGGATACGTCGAAGCCCACTGGAGAGCCAATTCGTCTAATGGACATGTCGCGCGCTCGGGAAAAGATCGGTTTCCAACCTCAAACCTCCCTTGCAGAGGGAGTAAAAGAGACTCTGGACTGGTATCTCGAAAACGGTGGCGCGAGTGCCAGCCGATTTAGCGCATTCGATAAATGAGGACTAACACAGTCAAATGACACTGCCGTTCTATGATGGAAAAACGGTCTTGGTGGCGGGGGCCACAGGCTTGATAGGCGCGAATCTGATTAAGGCTTTGCTCTCATCAGGCGCCGAACTCCGAGCAACAATCAACGAGGCGCCACCGGTCATCGTCGACGATCGCATCGAGTACATCACCGCCGATCTCAGAGAAGAGGCAGACTGCAAACGGGTGGTCGATCAGGTGGATATTATTTTCCACTGCGCAGCTGACACCTCCGGCGCCGCTGTAATGGTGAACAACCCGATGGCGCAGATCACCGGGAATGTGTTGATGAATACACGCCTTATGGAAGCTGCGGTCCTGGCGAAGGTTAAAAACTTTCTGTTCATCAGCAGCTCAGCCGTATACCCGCCTGGTAAGCACGAATTCAAAGAAGATGAAGGATTCGACGGCGATCCATTTGACACCTACTTTGGTGTCGCATGGATGAAGCGATATGCGGAGAAGCTTCTGACCTTCTACCACCGCAGATACGGCATGAACGCCACCATAATTCGTCCGTCCAACGTCTATGGTCCACTCGATAAGTTTGATCCTGAGCGCTCCCACGTCCTCCCCGCCCTGATCCGTCGTGTTGAATCGGGCGAGAATCCGCTTGAGGTCTGGGGAAGCGGCCAGGAAGTTCGAGATTTTATTTACGTTGATGACTTTGTGAGGGTGATCGTGAAGGCTCTCGAGACCTGCGCGGATGCCGAACCGCTCAACGTGCCATCCGGCCGACTCACCACTATTGCCGAGTGCGCGCAGATCATAGTTGATCAGGGCGATCACACAGAGACCAGGTTGACGTTTGACCCTTCCAAGCCAACTACTATCCCCTACCGTGCTCTAGACGGCTCGGGCGTGGCCTCTCGTGTGGGAGACACTGAGCGAGTAGCCCTCGAAGACGGTCTTCGGAAGACAATCGAGTGGTACCGCACAACTCTGTGATCCCTCTAACGGCCGGATAACCGATGTCTGTGGAACACGATGGACCTGAATCGCACATGCCACCCGACACTTTAACATCTGGACAGCCCGTCGAAGGTGTCATTGGACAAGATGCCGAGAAAGGTCACACTCGCACTTCTCGATCAATAGAAGCGTGGAAAACACTCAGCTCGAAGGAAGTCTTTGACGCCACCCCCTGGCTCCGCGTTATTGAAGAGCGCGTGCAACTTCCTGATGGCACCATCGTGGAGGATTACTACCAGCTTCAGATGGCTGATTCTGCGGTTGCAATCGTCACCACGCCAGAAGACAAACTCGTGATGATTGAAATGTACCGCCACGGTCCAAGAGCCATGACCCTGCTGTTCCCTGCTGGTGGAATTGCGGTGGGAGAAGAACCGGTTGATGCTGCGAAACGGGAATTGCTTGAAGAGACAGGCTATTCAGCAGAAGGCTGGCGAAAATTTGCATCGTTCCCCGGCCACACAAACCAGGGCGCCGGAAGAGTACACATGTATCGAGCCCACAACGCCGTGAGAGTAGCCGAAGAGGCGTCTGGAGACCTCGAGTCAATCACAACCATTGAGATGACCCGGACGGAACTCACAGCCGCCATCAAGCGGGGAGAGATGCTCTCACTTGGTGCCACGGCCGCAGCCGCACTATTTCTCGGCGGGCTTGTCGACTGAAGCTTCTGCCTTAGCTGAATCCGCCGTCCCAGTGACGTGATTCGGGATCGAGAAGCTCACTGACGGGGAATGATTTGCTTGCGTCATATGGACGGCGCATAACTCTCCGCCAGATGCCGCTAGTAATGCGCTGAACGAAGCGAGTCGCCCTGCCGACGTACGTGTGCTTCGAAGTCAACAGCCGAATGTAACGCCAGCGCAGATAACCCCACAATCCCATGTACTGCCTCGCTGCGGCTCTTGCATCAGCGAGGATGGCAGATTTTTGACCGACTATGTGGCTTTCCGAAGTAATAAAGTGGGTGTACAAGTGAATCCGCGCGAATCTTACTGACGCGGACAGCGCTATCGCTCTTGAAACAAACTCGAGATCGCTGGCCAAACGAGATTCGAACAGTCCAGTTTTGGCTAAGGAACTTCTACGTATCACCAATCCAACACCAGGAGCGCCATAGTACCAGGGGTCACCCACTGAGGAGCCGTAGCCTGTTCCATCTGGAATCCAGATTGGATACGATTTCTCTGATGTTACTTTTGTTCCGCCGCACACGAGTAAATCTATTTCTGCGTTGACTTCGAGAATATCCACGGCCTGTTCCACACCCTCCATGCGAAGCTCATCATCATCCGCATAGGGGATCAAGAAGCGTCCTTGCGCAAGCAGTATCGCTTTGTTAAATGCGTGCGTGGCGCCTTCATCGGGTTCGCTAATCCAAGCACCGATCACAGTTGAATACCGTCGGATCACATCGACTGAACCATCAGTGGACCCCCCATCGATCACAACGATCTCATCGCTATTCGTGACCATTTCGCTCAGGTCTTGAAGTGTCTTCTCAAGCCTAGAAGCTCTGTTTTTGGTCGTTATTAGAAAAGAAACACGTTTTTCTAAGTGATCACTTTGGTACAACGTTGAGGGTCCTTTACGACACATTGTCAGTCGACTTTGCCCAAATTTCAGGATTTACCCTTTAAAAGAGTGCTTCACTGACCTCATCAGGTTCCAAATGGGCGAAGGAGTCATGGACATCGCAACCTGCCGAGTCGTTCGTTTTTTGCCCCTCGGCCTGTTGACCTTTCTTGCTTCAGAGCGAGCGCGAGACTGGAATCTTTCAAAAGCTCCTTGCTTGCCATCCCCGCCAAACGCAAGCAAATCCAGCATTTTTTCCCGTTCCGAGCTTGTGACCATATCGGCGCTCGCAAGATATTCAACCACCTCCGCAGCACAGTCATTAAGATTCGCTATCTCCATGAGCGACGCCATCTTAAGAAGGCGCGTCTTGGGCCAAAGATCTGTGGTCGGCTCTCTCTTGATCTGCTCGATTGGATCTCGGAGATACAGCACATGTGCCCAAAATAGCTGTCCGGTGCCGGTTTGCCCCGGATTATTCCAGTAGACGGCGGGAGACATCACTTTTCTTGCGTTCTTGTGAGGCCACATATCAAACAGGTAGAACCCTGCATCTCGAAGAAACTCATCAACTCCGGCGAATGGTACCTGTCCGTGTGATATCGGGCGAAACTCAACTTCCAAGCTCAATCCCAAGACCGTTTCCAGACTCTTTCTAGCTCCGGAAAGAACATCAAACTCGGCGCCTTCGACGTCCATTTTGATGTAGTCCTGTCCTTGGATTCCTACTTCTTCAGCGTAAGAATCCAAGTCGACGGTCTCCAGTTCCGTGGTGCGAACAATCTGTAGATTCCGTGCATCAGGAAATCGGCTCCAGAAGTCTTCATCTGGTTCGTAGAAACTGGAAGATGGGGGGTTCGCAAGGATGTTGAACTTCCGTACGCTCCGATCTCTATGGAGAGCAACCGGGTAAAACTGGAGTAATGAGTGACTATCGGTCGCGTTTAGTCGGTCACATTCTTCAACATCAGGTTCAAACCCAACCATACGAATATCATTGCCAAAGAGTTGCCAGTGCGCCTCAAGCCCGCCTCTGGCACCGACATCGAGGACCCTCAACGGATCATCTTTGAATGCCCCAATTTGGGCCAGATATCTAGTCAGGTGCGGTTTGGGGTTAGTGTCTCTCAAACTGATTATTCGACAATAAAATAGCTGGTTCTAGAAACATTTGGCCAACGCTTTAGTCGGATAGCGTTAAGTCCGAACACCTCACGTAACGCGACCGTCTCCCCCGGTGAATCGGGGTCATTCAATTCATCGAATCCAATCACAGTACCTTTGACAACACGATCTCTGATTGCTTCCAGGACAATCTTTGTCGGGCGGTACAAATCGAAGTCAAAGTAGGCCAGAGCTATTATCGTCTCTGGGTGTTCTTCTAAATACTTAGGAACAGTCTGGGTTGCGTCGCCTTTAATTATTTCATGTTTTTTGATGTGATTGAGAGGGCTATTATCCTCAAGGAGAGCCATCAAACGATTCAGATAATCCTCATAAGCAGATGTGACGGACACGTTCCCGGCCTTCATCAGATCTGACCCACCATCTTGAGATTCAACATCCGGGAATCCCTGGAACGTATCAAACCCGATCAGATTACGGTGCCTGTTGAAGGGCTCATATATTCCTCGGAACGTGGAAAACAGCGCCAGGTTTTGTCCCCAACGGGTGCCGAAATCACAAACCACACCCTGCACATCAATAATCTGTTTATACATGTGATGCATAAACAACATTCGAGAAAAATTCTTTGGCGTCAGGAATAACCCAAGATTCTCAAGAACCTGATTCTGAGGAATCGGGCTGTTATGGAACAGATCCAATAGGTCCGAGTCCGAAGATATCTCGGGTCCACTTTTGTAACTTTTGATTCCTGTTGTATCGTCGTTCATGTTGATCAAGCGACCCCGGTCGGGTCAATTCCCTTTCGTATTTGTGCAGCAATCGGTTTTTTGCCATCGTGGGCGATGACCCACGCCCAATACCTGATTCTTCCGCCAATCAAATCGTACATGTAGTCCGGATCCGCCGAAGCAACTACCCGAACTGGTTTGAGAAATTCGCCACGGATTGCCTCTTCAGCTAGATCAATGGGGCTGGGAACGAAGCCGAATCGGTTTTCACGTGCTTCGTTGACTGTTCGATACGCGTCGTGACCCCACTCGCCATCTGAAACGACCCTGATCTGTTCAGTGGGGATCTCCAATATATCGACCGGGAAGGCAAGTCCTATCTCATCAAGATCCCCATCATCCATACACGTCCCAACAGCAGCTATGTTATCTCTGAGATGTTCCCTGCTTGTTGTTCTAACTATTGGAACGGCAGACCCTCTGACCGACAGCCAATTCAGAACTACGCGGGCAACGCTGACATCATATTTTCGGGCAATTGATTCCAGCAGGTTACGTTGTTCTCGCGGCGCTGAATTAAATCGACCTTGATCTAGCGGACTATATGCCAATAGCTCTATCCCGTGGACGGTCAATAACTGTTTGAGGCCACTGTATTCCACGGTCCGTTCGAATAGGTTGTACTCCACCTGTACTGCCGCCACCGACTTCACTCCGAGCTCAGATTGCGCCTGTTCCAGTTGAAAGGATGAGACGTTGCATAGCCCAATTTGGGATACCTTTCCGTGGTCGACCAGAGTTGATAGGGCTGACATGGTTTCCTCAAGTGGGACCGAGGGATTAGGCCAGTGCATCTGGTAGAGATCTATGCGTTCCATACCGAGGCGCCTGAGGCTCCTGTCAGCTGCGGTAATAAGCTCGTCGCGTCCACAATTTTGTGGTGAGAACTTTGTCGCGATACGAGGTTTCTCGGAATATCCGACGAGGGCCGCACCTACCAGTTTCTCAGACTCACCGTCTCCGTATTCTTCAGCCGTATCGATGAGAACAACGCCCAAATCAATAGCGGTCCGAATCAGATCTATCTTCGCATCGCGATCAATCGGTGCATCCCAGAAAAAGTCACCGGTACCCAATCCCAGGGGTTTGTTCGGGTGAGATGAAATGGTGTGATCAGACATGAAGCATCGCTGCAAGACTTAATATCGCTGAGACTTGGATTGTGATGGTGGCACCCTTCGGCGAATTAGCTATGAATTGACCGGCTCAAGCTTCGATCGAGGCAGGTTCGTGTCCTTCGACCGACTCTGTATGCCACTTCAAAATCGGGCGAATTATTCCTTGCCACTCACCCTGATATTCCCTTTCCCCACGTCTCATGTCTTTTATTTGAAATGAAACAACTTCAGGAGCTCGAGCCATAGCATCTTTAACAAACGCCCCTACAAGAAAGACAGAGACGGAGTATGCACCTTCGTTTAATAGTCGACCGGGCACCGTACAGGTGGTTTTAAATAGACCAACGGGCTGTGGCTTTCCGTACCATGGATCGAGTCCATCCGTAGCATCCGGCGTATTTCCAGATGTGAATACGAGGTCCCCTCTTGAGTTTCGGATGTGCACAGACACTGCAACCCGAAGATTCTGTGTGTGATTTTGATAATTCACTTCGACATCAAAATTGGAGGAGTAATCAATCTCAGGCAACAGTCTGCCACCCGCGGTAACGCGAATACTTCGTAGCTTGACCCGATCATCGCCCGGCGCTGTAGTCGGGTCGTCCCAAACTTGTTCAGGCGGAATACCCGTGTCAACGTTCAAGTAGGTGTTCATCACTTCATCAATCTGACCATCTTGTTTTACCGAGCCGTGTTCCAAGAGCACGGCGCGTTCACACAGATTTCTGACGGCAGACATGTTGTGACTGACAAATACCACGGTTCTGCCTTCTTGTGCGACTCCATCCAGGCGACCAAGACACTTTTTCTGGAATGCAGCATCCCCAACTGCCAGAACCTCATCAATTAGCATCACTTCCGGCTCAAGGTGTGCCGCAACTGAGAATGCAAGCCTAACTTGCATACCACTTGAGTAGCGCTTTACTGGCGTGTCGATAAATTTTTCGACTTCAGCAAACGCGAGAATCTCATCAAATCGCCGACTTATGTCTGATCGCCTCATTCCAAGCACTGAGCCGTTAAGGTAAACGTTTTCGCGACCGGTCAATTCCGGGTGGAATCCGGTACCTACTTCAAGAAGACTTGATACTCTCCCTTTAATGGTTGCCGAACCGCTAGTTGGCTCAGTGATTCGCGACAGAATCTTTAGGAGAGTTGATTTGCCAGCGCCATTGCTCCCTATCAGGCCAATCACCTGCCCTGCAGGAATATCCAGGTGTACGTCCCTGAGAGCCCAGATAATGTCCTCGGCATCGTCCGATGAGTCGGAGAATCGGGTGAGTGAGGCAAGCTTTCTGAAGTTTCGTACGGGCTGACGCACCAGATTGGCGACGCTGCTTGCAAGTGTGTCTGCCCGCTCCTCGGCCAGACCTATCCTGTAGCGCTTTGATAGTCCCTCAACCCGGATAGCTACATCACTCAATTTTGCTTACACCACATCCGCGAATATCCGCTCTGTTCTTTTGAAGTACATGGCACCGGTCACGATCAATACCAGCGCAACTCCAGATCCAATTAGAAGCAGATCAAATTGCGGTTCAGTTGCTCCCAGCAAACCAGAGCGGAATCCATCAATCACTGCGCTCATTGGGTTGAGAGCGTAGTAGGGTCGAAACTTGTCTGGCACAACCGAGACCGGATACACCACCGGACTCAAATACATTAGTAGTTGGATGCCCAGCGGAATTCCATAACTCACGTCCCTAAACTGGACCGAAAGTGCAGTTAGCCACATTCCCAATCCAGCAACCGTGGCTAGCATTATGAGGACGTATACCGGCAGCATGACAGCCCATATTGATGGGGCTATCCCGTACCAGATCATTAAGACTGCAACGAGGATCAGGGCGATAAGAAAGTCGACCAACTTTGCCAGGATACTGGTGAGTGGGATTATTAATCTTGGGAAATAGACTTTACTCAGAAGATTCTTATTGCTCGTGAGACTTCCCGTGCTGGCTCCGAGAGCCCCTGAGAAGTAGGTCCACGGTACCAACGCCGTATAGCTGAACACCACGTACGGTAGGCCATCAGACCCAACTCCCACCAATCTGCCAAAGATGACGGAGAACACAATCATCATGAAAATTGGCTGAGCCACCGCCCAACCAATTCCAAGCACTGATTGGGCGTACCGTGTTTTTACGTCTCGATATACCAGAAAATAAAAGAGGTCCCGGTACTCCCAGATTTCTCTAAAATCGACCACCCGCCAACCGGTAGTATGCTCGATGCGTTGAATGCTGATTGAGCCGGTATCTTCATTCTGTTGGTCTGTAATCTGTGCCATTACAATGATGTTCTCACACCACGGGCCAACTTCGCTCGCCGATTGGAACAGATATAACAACCGGTTTCCGCGCGGCACATCTGTTGTCTGATCATGCTTCGCGCGATTGAGTTTCAGAAATATAGCGAGCTCGTGAGATAGTAACCAGGACGCTCAGGCAGGTCGCTGGCCCGTGGGTGCTCCACCTCAGTCTAGAAAATGAAAATCGAGAAATTTGAAGCTACTTTTCGCACTTCGTTCATCGGCGTTCTTTCCGTATCATGAATCCACCGTGCGGTGGCTCTGTGAGAACGGACACTCTGTTCACGTCGCGCTTGATCCGTTGTGGTCAAAGAATGCAGATGAAGCCGCCATCAGACGGGCCGCCAACGAGGTTCCAAATCTGACGTTCGGCGCGATGCCAACCAGACCTGGACGAAGGAAATTTCTAAAACAGTTTCTTCGTGAACTACTTGGAATACATAGCTATCTCATCAGAGATGACCAGGACAGTTTCTACCTGAGACGCCAAGAGCGATACACCTTTTCAAAATTCCCCAAACGTATTTCTCACTACGTTCGGAAAACCGGAATCCATAGACTGGTGCTGCGACTGCCATTGGTTGCCCAATCATTGAGATTGTCGGAGCGTTGGATAACGGCAGATAGTAACGTCCTATCGCAGATTGAAACGATGAGCGCAGACGTGGTCGTCGCCACGCCCTGTGACATGCGTTATGGCGATGATATTGAATACATCAAAGCCGCTCAACGGATTGGCCTCCCAGCGGTCATCCCTGTCCTGAGTTGGGATAACCTCACAACCAAGGGCGTCATAGCCGTTCCGCCCGATATGTTGATTGCCTGGAACGATGGCCACGCCAGAGAGGCGACAACTCACCACAGAATCCCACAGGAATCTATATTGATTGGCGGTTCTCCGTTTTTTGATAAGTGGTTTGATGATTCAAGTGGCGTCAACTCAAGGGCAGAATTCTGTGAGTCCGTCGGGCTTGACCCGGATCGACCGTATGTCCTTTATTTAGGTTCATCAGTAAACATATCCGGTGATGAGCGGTGGCTTATAGATGAACTTTCAAACGTGTTCGCTTCAGATGACCAGCTATCGGAAATTCAGATACTGGCCCGTCCACATGGAGCAAACATGGCTGGTTGGGAGCAACTTAATAATGGCTCAAATCTCGTCTATTGGCATCGCGATCGTTCTCTTCCAGACACGCCTGAGGGATTCCTAGAGTTCAGGTCCGCAATGGAACATTCCATCTGCACGCTGGGCGTAAATACAACTGCGCTGGTTGATGCGATCATTTACGGGAAACCAACCGTTGGGCTGGGAATTGGGCGTTACTCAGAGTCAAACGCCACCAACGCTGTCCACTATCATCACCTGGTGGATTCAGAAGCTCTTGTTCATGCAATCAGCACCGGACGAGTTGCAGAAATCGTGAAGCGAATTCAAGCTGGTTTTGATGATTCTGCCAACGCAAGAGCAAAGTTTGTGAACGAATGGGTTCGTCCGAACGGGTTAGGTTTTCCAGCGGGAGCCGTCGCGGGAATGGCAATGGAGATGCTCGCGGAGGGATCATCAGTGAGTTCCATCAAGACAGCAATAATGTCGATGAATAAGTGACCAAGGATCAGTAGATTGCCCCAACTTGAACAATTTCGTGAGCGAGTGGAATCTGCAAGTAAATCGCATCAGTACTCATCCTATTTGCATGTCAAGCAAGCCGTGTTTGACATGCTTGACCGAATGAGCCAAGAAGGTGACGCGCCCAGCGACTACTGGTCCGCCGAGGTCAAAGGAATTGAGTATCTGCTTGATGCATCACCGCTCTTGGTCCAGACCCTGCGCTCACACTGCTATCACCTCACCGGAATCCAGGATTACGACTATCGTGGGCACCACTCACTTCGCATGCCACATTTCCAATCCAAGTATGAAGCGCTGGCGGCACTGGATTCCTGGGGACTTTTTGTACCCGAAGATCCTAGATTAGGTGGTTTTGGTCATGAGCTTGATGCCGGTCTTACCAACGTCGATACGCTCAAATTCTATGAGGTTCTAATTGGGCTGAAGATGGCGGGGATGATTCCCTCACCAAAAGAGTCAGAATCCAGCCCGGAGCGCGTATTAGAAATTGGTGGTGGCTGGGGCGGATTCGCATACCAGTACAAGACTTTGTTTCCAAAAACCAAGTACGTGATTATTGATCTACCGCAGACATTGTTGTTTTCGGGTACCTACCTGTTGTCGCTGTTCCCTGAGGCTTCATCTCAATTCATTTCGAGCGGGGAGGAACTTGCCAATGCTGCCAGTCAGGATCTTCCAGATTTCACGTTCATCCCTCACTACCTCACTGAGGAACTTGGGCAGCTTAATATTGATCTGGCAATAAATATGGTTTCGTTCCAGGAGATGACCACCGAACAGGTCTCCGGATATGCCCGTGTTCTACGTGATGGGCGGTGTGCCAATCTGTACAGCCTCAACCGAGAGCGTTCTCGCTACAACGATCAACTTACAGGTGTGATCAACGTACTGAGTCAACACTACCGCATGGATTATCAAGATCTATTGCCGATTCAATATACCGAGCTTGTGATACCCAGGAAAGTATTTGGTCCGTTGGAGTTGCTTCGCAACCTGGCAATTGGAAATCGACGACGTGCAATAGGGCAGTTGCGGAGTCCTTTACTAAACCTTATGAATGGTCAATTGCCCCGGAAAAAAGCCCCAATATCGATCCATGCCTACCGGCATGCTTTCGGAAGGTTATCTTGAGATTACCTGACACATTATTTAGGAGCGGATTGCGGATAATTTGTAACGCCAATATTTGGTGTCAAATCAGAATCTGTCCCCATACAAGTCCGATGCCGGTAACTCTCACTATGGGCAGTTGAACGTGACAACAGCAACAGTAATCGGTGCGAGCGGCATGGTCGGAATCAACCTCTTGCAGTCTTTTTCCTCAACAGGGTTCGCCGTCACTGCTGTGAGTCGACAGAATAGCGGTTCCAGGCATGCGCGGGTCCGTTCACTCGCACGTCACGTTGTTGGTGATATCAGCAATCCTGATTTCGTTCTAGAAATGATGCGTGACCAGCCTGATGTAATTATCAGCCTGGCCGCGGCGCGCTACTATCCACCCCCGGATGAGCCTGCAGAGCAGATCGACGTCACGGTTAGCGGAACAGTCAACCTGCTTAGAGCCATCCGAGATCACTCGCCTGAAACTCGTCTTCTTTTTGCTGGTTCAGGTTCAGTTTATGGTTCATCCCACGGGTCGTTGGAGTCTGATCCGCTGGTGGCCAACTCGCTTTTCGCTGCGGCCAAGTCAACAGCGGTCCACTCACTGCGCGCTTACCGTGAGCAATTTGGGGTGCGGGCGACAGAACTGAGGTTGTTTACTCCATATGGACCATGGGAACATTCAAGAAGACTGATTCCTTCCGTGATCATCTCCGCTATGAGGGGAATAGCGCCGGCATTACGATCCGGACTCCCAACGAGGGACTTTGTATACGTTGCTGATGTGGCGAATGCGTTTGTGCTCGCGTCTAATCCAGATCTGAATTTGCCGGCTTGTCTCAACATATGCAGCGGAACATCACTCTCAGTTGCTGAGGCCGCCCAAAAAATCCTCGCAGTGCTGGATTCTCCTCTCCAGGTCAACGTTGGCGAGGTGGCGAACCGTGAGAATGAGATCGACCAGATGGGGGGGAGCAATCATCTGGCCCTCAACGAGCTTGGTTGGTCTCCCAATACGACCTTTGAGCAGGGAGTAACAGGGACGAAAACATGGCTCGAAGAAAACCCGGAGTGGTGGAACTGACCCAGGCAGAGTTTCCCGCAACGCCAGATTGAAATAATCTTTGTCCAGTGCGATCATCAACCTGATGTGTGGACATCACAGAGCAGAGCAAGTGACAGCAGGAATAGCCGAAACCGTCACCGGATGATTACCTTCATTCGCAATCGAGGTTCATACAACATGAAAGTGGAAGGCCCAAAGTTTTGCGAGTAGCCATTCTGGCAGGAGGGTTTGGAACCCGACTCGCCGAACACACAGATCAGATTCCCAAGCCAATGGTCCCTGTAGGCGGTCACCCAATCTTGTGGCACATCATGAAGAGCTATTCAGCGCACGGTCATGATGACTTCGCCATTGCCCTTGGATATCTCGGCAACGTAATCAAAGAATATTTCGTCAACTATCATTACAGCGCTCGTGACATCTCTGTTAATACAGGCACGGGAAAGGTAGAAATTTTCGATGGCCCCGGAGAGAATTGGCGAATAGATCTTCTTGATACCGGCCTGCATACTCAAACCAAAAGCAGGGTTGCCCAGATCGCCCGGCATATTGGCGATGAACCGTTCATGCTCACCTATGGTGATGGCGTCTCAGACATTGATATCAACGCTCTTCTGGAATTCCACAGATCACACGG
This sequence comes from Chloroflexota bacterium, assembly GCA_013204555.1. Classification (GTDB taxonomy): domain Bacteria; phylum Chloroflexota; class Dehalococcoidia; order Lucifugimonadales; family Lucifugimonadaceae; genus UBA1151. The sequence continues at coordinate 34,629 of JABMNO010000002.1, forward strand.
GAAGATTGCAACCATGAGCGTTGTGCGCCCGACCAGCAGGTTTGGCGCAGTTGAGATCAATGGCGATCGTGTGGCCAAGTTTGAAGAGAAGCCTCAGTTGGCAGATGGCTGGATTAACGGCGGTTTTTTTGTGCTAGAGCCGGGGGTCAAAGATTACGTTTCAGGGCCTGATGCAATGTGGGAACAGGATCCTCTTGAAAAACTCGCGGCAGATGGGCAACTGATGGCCTATCGTCATGAGGGATTCTGGCAAAGCATGGATTCCCTCCGCGAGGTAAGGGTTTTGGAATCACTGTGGGAGTCAGGGAAACCGCCATGGAGGGTATGGTAAAAGTAGGAAGAGGCTACTTGAATCAGCCCCCAAACTTCAGCCTAATTCACTACTGAAACATTCCCTGTACCAGCTACCTTCCAATCCGGTCCGCTGAGGATCAGATCGATTTCTCTTCTTCGAAATATGCCGCGTACCAATCCACGGTACGACGCAGCGACTCCTCGATCGAATACTCTGGCGACCATCCCAAACGGGTTCGTGCCTTCTCCGCCGAGAGCGCCTGATTGACGATTTCTCCCCGTGCAGAGCCTTCAATGATCGGTTCAAGATCACTTCCAACTGCGTCGGTGATGTGGCTGACCATTTCCACCACTGACATAGGGATCTCGTTAGAAAAGTTGAATGCCTCCCCTGCGAGAGACGAATCCTCGCTCAATTTTTCGCACAACAACATATATGTGGCGGCGCCATCTTCTGAGTAGAAGTAGTCGCGCAAATATGTCCCGTCGGAGCGAATGACGGGCTGTGATCCTCTGATCAGGCTCCGGATTGTGCCGGGGACGATTCGATTCCAGTTCAGATCCCCACCACCGAAAAAATTCCCGCAGCGGGTTACTATAACTGGCAACTCATACATGGCCGCGTAACACCTGGCAATCATGTCACCGGCAGCCTTGCTGACGTCATATGGGAATAGCGGCTGGAGCGGAGTAGTTTCCGTGTACGGCAACTCATCACTCTCCCCGTAGGCTTTATCAGACGAAGCCACAACGACCTGATGAACCGTCGGGCTTCGCTTACAGGCTTCAAGTAGTGACCAGGTGCCTTTGATATTTGTTTCAAAGGTGGAAATAGGGTTACGACCAGCCGTACCCACCGTGGTTTGAGCCGCCAGGTGAATTACTGAGTCGATTTCATACTCTCCGATGGCTCGCTCCAGCAGTGCCTGGTCCGTGACATCTCCTCTAACCACTTTCGTGTGGTTTATGGTCTGTGAGCGCACAACTTCCGATTGCGGAACCGAATCTCTCACGATCAACACCACATCTGCTCCATGCTCAACTAATCGACGCGTGAGCCAAGATCCCACTAAGCCAGTCGCGCCCGTAACTAGCGTTGGTCGGTCAAGCCAGAAATTATCGCTTGTCAATTTTTACTGTTTCCATTCCTCGGATTGCTCACCCAATCGGTTGCCCGCATAGTCTCTGTCGATTTCAATCATATCGTCCAGTGGTTGGCACTCGCGCACCTTCTACATTGATCAATAATCGATGAGCATTGATCGAACCATCTTAACTAATGGTGCGAAGATGAACACACGATCTCACACCTGATATTCTGATTATGCGATTGGAATATCGGGCGATCAATTCTTGCCATGGCCTATGGGCTTCCTCTCGCTCCAAAACAGTGCCATGAGAGAATGATTTTTGCCATACTTGTGATCATTGTTGAGGTTAATTCTGTTCTTCTGTTCAGTTACCTCAGAACCTTACGTAAAGCTGACACACACACGAGGGCGAATTTCGGAGACTTCCCTGAATTGCACATCGAGAAAACGAAACTCGAAGGTAGTTACTTGGTGATCCCGGCTCCGGTTGCTGACTCTCGCGGATACTTCATGCGAACGTTCGATAACGAGATATTTCGTGAACACGGTCTTCAAACGTTATGGGCGCAGGAAAGCCAATCTCTCACTGTCACAAACCACACCGTCCTGGGAGTTCACTTCCAACGCTCTCCGAACGCAGAAATTAAGCTGCTACGAGTTCTGCGAGCGGCAATCCTTGATGTGTTCGTTGACACAAGATTAAACTCCCCCACTTACGGCAACTGGGACTCCATCAAACTCTCCGAAGCGAACAGCGTCGCGGGATACATACCAAAAGGGTTTGGACATGGATTCTGTACGCTCACGGAGTCCACTGTTGCCTCCTACAAAATGGACTCCGCATACGCCTCGGAGGCCAACGGATATGTGCGCCGTAATAACCCTGCCCTTGATATCAAGTGGCCAACGATGAATCCGACGCATTCTGACAACGACAAGAATGCTCCACTGCTTCGCGATGTCGATCCGATTGATATCGGAAGAGGCATTTGAAGGTATGATCGATTACCGATATTACAGAGAATCAATTATCGGGTTGCCATGACGCTCATCACTGTTCGTCCTTGACGCCGATTCCTCGGAAATAGTTCGCTGGACGATGCTACTCAGGTCTCAATAGCCTGGAAAAGTTGATTTGGTGCGTATGAATCACCTTTGTAGATACCATCCAGTAGACCGTAATGTAAATCCTTGACGTTCGAAATCCGTCAAAATATAAGTTAGGAACAAATTGATGGCTGGCGCTCAAACCAGATGCATGTCTTGCCGCGCAGAGGCCGTTGAGGAATTTTTGGACATTGGCACTATTCCAGTGGCCAATAATTTTGTTCCCGCCGATAAGTTGGACTCCCCGGAACCCGCCTACCCGCTCCGAGTTGGGTACTGCCACAACTGCAAGCACTGTCAATTGCTAGATATGGTGTCCCCCACCGAGCTTTTCGATGACTACACCTATCTCTCTGGCGTCTCCGACACCATTTCGGAATATCTACGTGGAATCGCCAGTGGGCTCGTGGGACGCTACTCACTCGGCCCGGATGATCTGGCTGTAGACATCGGATCAAACGATGGCACCTTGCTTACCGGCTACCTCGCTCACAATATAAAAGTTTTGGGGGTTGAACCGGCCAAAAACCTTCTGGAGTTATCTAGTGCCGCCGGGATTGAAACGGTATGCGATTACTTTGGCTTGGAGACAGCGCGCGATGTATTGAAGCAGTACGGCAAGGCGAGCGTTATCACCTCTATTAATAACTTCGCTCATGTCCCTGACCCCCATGATTTTGTTCAAGGTGTTGACGTACTTCTCAAGGAAGGTGGAGTTTTCATTGTAGAGATCCACTATCTGATGAAGATGGTCCAGGATGGCGCATTCGATACGATTTACCACGAGCATATGTCATATTGGGGCCTCACTCCAATGATTGCTCTATTTGAGCAATACGAAATGCAGGCGATCCGCGCAGAAGTGCTCGATATCCATCATGGCCAACTTCGAGTGTATGTAAGCCGTAAGGGTGAGTTGGAACCTGATGAAACCGTGGGCGCCACGGTAAATCGAGAACGGGAGCTTGGCATTCCGGGCTGGGAGACATGTAGCAAGCTTGCTAATAACGCGTACAACGTCAGAACGGAACTGTTGAGTCTGATGGACAAGCTCATCGATCAAGGTGCCACCATGGCTGGCTACGGAGCCACAGCCAAGGGAAACACGTTGTTAAGCTTCTTGGGCGTAGGTCCAGACAAGCTGAAATTCATCGCCGACCGGAATCCGATTAAGCAGGGAACTTACACGCCTGGCCATCACATTCCAGTAGTATCTCCAGATCGCATTGCGACCGACAAGCCGGACTATTTACTGATCCTCGCATGGAATCTGACGGATGAAATCGTCAGGGAGCAGTCAGATTTCTTGGATCAAGGCGGTCGCTTCATTGTTCCTATTCCCCATGTGCGAATCCTGTAGCCGATAGCTTGTGGGAGGACGGCCCCCAAGAACGGAGAGTGGCCGGTTACCAGCACACACTATGACAAGAGATACAAGCATGACGGGAGAGTGGTCGGGCGACAAACCTGACGGCTCTTGCCAGGTTCCCAAGGAGTGGGGTAACAGGGCGATTCAACGCCTACCCATATTTTTATGAAAGTCCTTTTTGCCACTCGCAGTACCGGCCATTTCTCCCTGTACGAGTCAATAGTTGAAGAACTACTTCAGGATGATAATGAGGTTCGCTTGCTCTTTGACAGAGAGTGGAGTGAGGAGGAATTCCCGGATACTCTCGTCAAATTGGACACCTTGGAACATCGGCTGGAATTGGGATGGCTTAAGCCCACAGCAAATCTGAAAACGCTTTGCGAATATGTTCTGCGTGAATTTAGAAGCTACGTCAGCTATCAGAGGCGTAGCACCGGCCACAACTATTATTTGCAGCGGCAACAACGCTATCTGACCAGATTATTTCCGCGCAATATTGGGCGCGTATTGAAATTGCTGCATACATGGGATGTGGCCGCTCGAGTCGCGCCTTTGAATGGCCTGGCAAAACTTGCTGATCGGGCGATACCACCGCACCGCGCGATTCTGTCTGATATCAAAGCTTATGATCCTGACGTCGTGGTGGTCACACCCGCTACCCTCCGCTACGCAGCCGAAATCGGATACCTGAAAGCGGCCCGACACCTGAACATTCCGACCGTTATCCCTGTATTTTCCTGGGATAACCTCACGACCAAAGGGCTAATCCCGTTTACTCCAGATCGGCTGCTTGTATGGAACAAGTCTCAAAGGAGTGAAGCCCAGAAAATCCATGGAATTAAACGTTCGAACATTGAAATTATTGGCTCCCCATTATTCGACAAATGGTTCGACAGAAAGGTGGAACCGCTAGACCGGAGAGAATTTGAATCTGCAGTAGGTCTTGGGCGGAACGCCAGATTCGTTTTGTACATGGGCTCATCGGCCAATATCGCGGGCGATGAAGGTCGGGTGCCTGTGGATCTTGCCAACGCTATTAGAACTCAATCAGAAGCTCTCACGGGAGAAGTGATGGTACTGGTCCGTCCGCACCCGGCCAACGAAGGAACGTTCCAAGACATTCAAGATCCGCGGGTGGTGGTATGGCTGCGCGGAGAGAACAAATTGCCAGATACCCCGGCTGAGTTTGCGCTCTACCTGGCATTCTTGGAGTATGCGGAATGCGTGGTCGGAATAAATACCACCGGAATGGTTGATGCGGCAATCTACGGGCAGCAGGTAATAACGCTGGATTTGCCGCGCTACAGAGGCTCCAATGCCCGCGAGGCAGACCATATTAAAATCATTGCCGACTCACGTATATTTTTTGATGCGCAATCGCTTGAGGAAGTAGCGGATAAGATCACTGAGAAGATGACTGGAAATAGAATCGTGCCTGAGAAGTGCGTTGAGGATTTCATCACTATGTACGTTAGGCCCCGGGGCAGACACCTCCGGGCGGGTCGGTTGGCCGCTGAAGAAATTACTGGGCTAGCGAGATCGACGAATCAAAGAGTGAGCCATTCCTGAATTCTGGCCGGTGTTCTCATGCGGAAACAGACTGAGCAATCTCTATTTTGCGAACTGAAAGTGGGAATTTAGGTGTCCAATTTGTATCGGAATGCATAGGCAAGGAGAGACATGATGATCTATAACTCACGATTGCAGGCGAAAGGCTTATGCAGAGTGGCCCCGTGGACACACTAGAACAGATCAAACATCTCAGAGATTCTGGCGAGACAAAACGCGCGTTCTCTGCATACACTGATATTCGCGAATGGTTTATTGAACTGACGCGCGATCCCAGATTCGACTCAAATACTCCGAGTGATTTCTGGTCGACAGAACTCGATACCTATGGATACATGCTAGAAGCGACCCCATTGCTTGTTGGCAATCTTCGTCACCACACGACAGATATCACCGGGCTGCGAGCCTTCCCTTACCGGCACGGAAGGGACACAGAGATCGCGCAGTTTCGCGCTAAACGCGATGCCGTAGCCGCATTATCCAAACGAGATCTTTTTGTGCCTGAGTCACCTCATCTTGGTGGGTTCGGTCATGATATCGACGGCGATCTGATCAACATCGACACGCTCAAATTCTTTGAGGTATTGGTTGGAATGGAGCGCGGCCGTGTCATCAAAGATGTGTTCGATTCTACGGAGACGCGTCGGCCATCAGTCCTTGAAATCGGGGCTGGCTGGGGCGGGTTCGCATACCAGGTGAAGACCCTTTTCCCAAACACCACATACGTAATTGCCGATCTACCGCTAATGATGCTTTACTCTGCCACATACCTGAAGGTTGCGTTCCCAGAAGCCAAAATGGTGTTTTACCAAGATCCCTCTGACCTTGCTGATACCAAATTATGGGAATCAGCTGACTTCGTGTTCCTGCCTCATTATGCAATTGATGAGCTACCCGCAGGAAAGACCGACCTCGCCGTTAACATCTGCTCATTCATGGAGATGTCAAACGCACAGGTAAGTCACTACGTGAACCAACTCAGATCCCTGGAGTGTTCGCTGATATACAGCTTGAATCGAGATCGCTCACCCTGGAACCAAGAGCTCGGACGAGTCAGTGAGATATTGCGGGAGGGATACTCTACGGAGGAGCTCCATCTACTCCCTATTCCGTACAACTTTCTCAACCTTGGTGATGGTGTCACAACCTCCTCAAACCTCGTTACTCGTGGACTCAACAATCCCCTCAAAGTGCCGGCCTACGTTGCAAGCCGCGCTAAAGCAAAGTTTCAGAAAGGGTCGAAAGTTTCAGGGCAGGCACCACCAGAAAGGGAGTACCGGCACATCGTGGGCCGCTTAATCTGAGCAACTTTATGTCTTAGAGAGGAACGACGAATTTCCAGTGGCATTTAACTTGATGCCCCATGTGCCTTCCAATCTTGCTGACCCACCTAAAATGATGGATCCATTAAAAGATGATCGGGCGGTTTGCAAATCCCGAGGAATGGGGATCATCAAACAAGCCGGATATGTCTGTTCCCTGGTGGGCTGAGCAATCTCAAATGGGATAATAATAATAATTACGCCGTTCTGAAATTGATCCGTCGATAACCCAATACACACCATGGCCACACGCCTGGACTCCCAAACAGAATATTGTTACTGATGAATCTGTCCGAGTTTTGAACCAATACCGCTGAAATTTCAGGCTGGAATCCGAGGCCACTAATGAGCACGTTGGAGAAAATTACTATGACGCGACGGTACTGCGCGATTGAGTAGCAGCATAAGTTCTGTCCCCGTCAAAGTGTGTATCGTCGGAATCGGCGCAATGGGATTGTCCCTGGCTCAGGTTCTGCTAGAGGACCGAAAATCTTGGTCTGTGACCGCCATCGTTGACCGATCGCCGGCGGCCTATTTTCGGTACGTCAACACCACCGGGAACCAACAGACCTCGTTTCACAAAACACTCGGTGATGCTCTTACACAATCTGAATTCGATGCAGTCATCATCGCAACCCACGCCCCCTCCCACGTGCCAGTGACCATAGAGCTGATTGAGTCAAATTTTTCCGGCACGATTTTTGTAGAAAAACCGCTGGCGAACCGTCTGGATCATGCAGACACGCTGACCCAGTTAATATCTGACTCCTCCTGGTCCGGGATATTGGCGGTTGATTACAAACGGAGATGCTCAACCCTCTACGGTCGTTTATTTGATTTCGTTCAAGACCAGCGATACGGGAAACTGGTAAAGGTTGTCTACGTGGGTGATATCAAAATGAGCATGGAAGGCTCCCACTTCATTGACATCGCATGCCAATTGACTGATTCACAACCGGTGTCTGTTTCGGCCACCCTGGATTCTGAATCGGTCGTTGACCATCGGGGCGCAGAGTATTTTGATCCCATCGGTGAACTGCATCTCAAATACTCCGATGGGCTGGAGTTTGACATAGTCTCGCCTTCAACCAACCCTCAATATCCGGGTGGATTGACGTGCATATTTGAGTCAGCGGTGGTGAACATCGACGATGCCGAATCCCGAACACAAGTCAGCAGGAAAGACGCCGTCGATGAGGTTTTTGAAACTGACAAAATTGGGTATGGAGGGTTCAACTGGTCTATTAACGCCCTCAACGCCGCGCTTGGCCTCAACAAGGAATTTAGATATTGCACACTTGCCCAATCTGCACTTGTGCTTGAGGTTGTAGTTGGCGCCCATATCTCCCATGACCAACAGGGCCAACGTGTGAATTTGCCGCTCTCCGGTAAATCTCGATCGACAATCTTGAAAGTTGCTTAGGTGCTGAAGCCAACGAAGGTGATTACCACCACCCGGCGCTTTGGCGCAAAGTTTCTCCGCAAGGCATGGGTCGGTTACAAACTTTCTCATGGGCCAATTCCTGGGCCAGTCCAAAGACTTCACGACCGGATCAGAATCCGCTTTCTAGAGGGCCAACTCCCCTACTGGGAGCGGGTTTATCGGCCAAGTGCCAATAAACCCGTTAACGTGGGATTCATTGGCGCCGGAAGATATGCGCAACTCCACTTACGAGTACTGAGTGCCCTTGACGATGTTCAGATCACCGGCCTGTTGACCAGAGGAGGCCCTGCGACGGCAACCGTTGCTCAAGAATTCAGCATCCCTGGAGTCCACACAGATATTGATCGATTTCTTGCAGAGGTTCCGGCCGATTGCTATTTCGTGGTTGTCTCATCTAGAAACACATTTGAGATTGCGTCGAAATGTCTCGCCACTGGTAAGCCAACCTTCATTGAGAAGCCAGCAGCATACACATCAGCGCAAGTGCTCCAACTCGCTGAAATCGCTGAGCGAAATCACACATTTGGCATGGTTGGAATGAACCGGCGCTATTTTTCGGTGCTACAACATGGCCTCGCTTCACTGGCTGACATGGGACCTTTGCGGGGTGGCCACCTTGAGGTTCCTATTATGCTCACCACTGATAGGCAACAATCCCGCCTCGAACAGGCCGAATATGAGGACATGATGATGCGGAACGCCATTCACGGCATTGATCTTCTCAGGTTCGTTTTTGGCGAAGTCAGAGACATCTATTCCTACGCCAGAGAAAATTTAGAGCACCGTAACGCCGCAGCTTCATATGCAACGATTATCGAGCATGAATCAGGTGCGGTCAGTACTTTACTTTCACTCTGGGATACCCCACAGATTTGGCGCATGCACATCGTGGCAGAACGGGGTTCTTTAGAACTCAGTCCACTGGAGAATGCAACCCTGCATGAAACAGGCGATAGCTCGCTTCAGGTCCGTCGTGACCCGATTGATATCAAGTACCGCCCTGGCATGTTCGCTCAAGATACCAGCATGATTAACGCTGTGCGGGGTCAGAAAATACCGCCGTTCCCCGCTAGTCTTTTGAGCGATGCTGCAAAGACAACCCGGTTGGTTGAGCAAGTGAGATCTCACAATCTGACCCTACGTTCTGGCAGTTGAAATTCCCAGGTCCGCGGTAAGCGCCAAATGCGTGTTTGCGCGTTCGCTGACAATGGCCCTACGGCTACCGCCAACGCCTTATCGCGTGAGAACTACTTTCGCGTGCATCCGTTCTTCGGCCACCGTAAACTATGTTTTGCCTTCAAATTTCCAGAAACTGATAGCGTCGATTTTTCATTTACGATAACGATTTTCGGAGAATACCCAGTTTTGAACATTGAGCCGCAAAAACTCAACGGGTGCTATGTAATCACTCCTGCTCCAATTGGTGACTCACGCGGATATTTTATGCGGACCTACGATGAAGCGATATTCCGTGATCATGGTCTCCAAACCTCATGGGTTCAGGATAATCAGTCACTTTCCACCGTTGTGCACACGGTAAGGGGACTTCATTTCCAGCGCCCCCCAAGCGCGGAAACCAAACTTGTCCGCGTCATCGTGGGATCCATTCTTGATGTGTTTGTCGATCTGCGAAACGGATCACCCACGTACGGTGAGTGGGATTCAATTGAACTCTCGCAAGAAAATAACAAAACAGCGTACATACCAAAGGGATTTGCACACGGTTTTTGCACTCTGACATCCACCGTCATTGTGGCCTACAAAGTGGATAGGCCTTATGAGCCCTCGGATGAAGGCGTATTGCGCTGGAATGACCCGGACGTTGGAATCAAATGGCCAACCGAAGCCCCGCTCATCTCAGATAGAGACAAGGCCGCGCCTGTCCTACGAGATCTCAAGCCCATCGACCTAGAGCGTACCGATTGAAGATTGCAGTCTCGGGCAGCAGTGGGCTTATTGGCGGCGCTGTCGCAAAGCGGTTGGACGGGGCCAACACAATCATAACCCTTGGCCGACGCGCTAACGCTGATATCCAGGTAGATTTCTCCAAGTTTGCGACTGTAAGTTCGATCGAACTATCAGGATGCGACGCCCTCGTTCATTGCGCCGGAGTGGTAGATGAGGATTTCAAAGACGATCCACATTCAGCATTTCTACGTGCCACGGTCGCGTTTGAGGAGCTCATCAATCGCGCTGTTGCCAGCGGTGTTCGCAGGATCGCCTATTTCTCCACATCTCACGTCTATGGCCCGATGCGGGGTAGACTCATGGATGGTGCCCGACCCGCGCCGATCACGAATTATGCAATCGCCCACTACGCGAGCGAGATGATATTGCGCCGAATTGCGAAGGAGAATGGCTTGCAGGCTCTTGTCCTGCGGCCAAACGCCGTCTTCGGGATGCCCGAAAGTATCGAAAGCTTCGACCGGTGGTGGCTGATCCCCTATTCTTTCCCCATATCTGCTGTGACGGAGGGATCAATATCACTGCGTTCGCGGGGTGCTGCTCGACGAAATTTCGTTTCCATAAATGATCTGGCAGGTTACGTCGAGTTATTTTTGCAGGAACCCGATTCTGAGAGAATGTTTGTGACGCTAAACGCAACTGGGCCGGACTCTTATTCGATACGGGAATTTGCCGAACTGTGTGCGGCAGAGTGCGAACAAGTGGTTGGCTCCGGGTGTGAGGTCAGAGTGCCAGTGGGCGCGGAACCTCCAGAAGAAGAACTTGGATCGGATTTCGAGTACGTGACTGTAAATAGCCATTACGTCGCCACTGATGATGTCACTTCCTTTTTGCGCGAATTCATGCCACTCATACAAAGTGGCCAAATTCCAACCAACCACAAGTAGCGATATGGGACCAGCATCTCCGCCGACTCAGTTAGGTACAGGTACGCGTGGGTATCGAATTGCCTTTGGACTCGCCGTCTATAACGGGGAACAATTCCTCGGAGAATCTGTACGGGCGCTGTTGAGTCAGACTTATCCTCATTTTCATCTGATAATCAGTGATAATCACTCAGATGATTCAACCGAGGAAATTGCGCGAAAATTGGCCGCGTCAGATGCACGAATTACATATGTGCGCAACGATCGAAATCTGGGATTGATCGGAAATTGGAGGATGGCCTATCAAACGGCCGAAAAGGTCCTGGGGGAACTAGATTATTTCGCGTTCGCCGCTGACCACGACCTCTGGCACGAACGGTGGCTTGAGATTCTTCTGGAAATAATGGAGTCCAACCCCACCGCCATCATGGCCCACCCCAAATATAGGGCCATCGATGTCGACGGCAAACTGCTGGACACAAAGACACCACAGTTCGAAACGAAAGGCCTCTCAAGGCCTGATCGCGCCAAAGCAGTCGCAACGCGATTGAAGCGGCCGGGAACTGCCTTCCATGGATTATGGAGAGCTCAGTATCTTGGCTTAGCCCAAATTTTGCCCTGGTGCACCGCACCAGACCGGTATCTGATGATGCGGCTAGCTTTAGAAGGCGATTACATATTCGAACCCCAAGAACTCTTTTTTAGGCGATTTCCAGACAAACCCCCAGAAGACGAGATCGGGACCAACGACCAGGAATACGTTCGCTACATGGATCGCCAAAGAGATTATCTTTTTGGTGGAAACCCTCCGTTCCATTCACATTTTCCAATATTCGCCCACGCAGGCAGGCTTATCGTCGAGCTGAGCATGGACCCCAGGAAATGGCTCCACGGGAAAGGACACCTTGGAATTCTTATGGCGCTCCGGTATGTCCGCTGGCGCCGCCGGTACGCCACGCTCGACTTTTTGGCGTTCATCAACAGAGTTGCGTTACGGCGTTCCAATTGGCCACTCCGGTAACCGACCAGGAGATTTGACCCTCCTCATGAGGGTCAAATTATCCTAGGGATTCCAAATGATCACAGATAATTGAACAATATGGGGACTACCACGTTTAACGTTGTTCAGAATTCATGCATTAAATGTAATCTTCGACAATCTGAAAACATTTTTAACTTATTGAGATTTCGTCTGTTGCACATGGAGGTTCATATGGCTTCCCCTGCGACGTGGCGATGAGGCAGTGAGGCTATGAACGTCAACATGAGCGATACCTCTGTGCCAGCGGCAGACACAATCGTAATAGGCGCCGGCTTTTCGGGATTGGCAGCATCCGGCAGACTTGCCAGCGAAAATCGCCGCGCAATAGTGCTTGAGAAAAGCGATTTCATTGGAGGGCACGCATCATCGCATCTGATCGGTGAATTTACGTTTGATGAAGGTCCACACATTTCCTTCACTACAAGGCAATCAATAATGGACTTGCTCGCGTCCGGGGTGAATGGCGAGTTCGTTGAGTTTCAAAGCAAAGTATTAAATTATTGGCGCGGTCATTGGATTCGACATCCAGCGCAAACCAATCTGTACGGATTACCTCCGGAGTTAATCACCAGTTGTATTGTTGATTTCGTCGCTTCAGCCTCATCGTCGGATACAGTACCCGTCAACTACGCAGAATGGTGCATCGCAAACCTTGGACGGTCATTTTCCGAAGAATTTGCCTTCAGATACACCCGCAAATACTGGACTCGTGAAGCGACGGATCTCACCACTGAATGGGTTGGCCCAAGGATATATGCTCCCAAACTGGATGAGATTCTCCTTGGAGCGCTCACTCCTGACGACCGCCGCCACCACTATCTGAACAGTTTCAGATACCCCAAACTGGGAGGGTTCGCTGCATACACAAATTCTTTATTGGAGGGCCAGGAGATCCTTTTGGGCCATGAAGTCACAACTATTGATTTGGGAAATAAACGACTCAGATTGAAAGATGGCCAACATTTTCAATTTGACAATTTGATTTCCTCCATGCCTCTCCCGGAACTTATTTCCCTGATACCGAGTGCACCCAATGAAGTGCGCTTGGCCGCGTCAAACCTGATGTGTACATCCGTCGCGATCGTGAGCCTGGGGATCGATCGAGCCGATGGTTTTCCTGACGCGGACTGGATCTATTTTTATGATGAAGATATTTCGTTTTCTAGAATCCATTTCCCGCACAAGTTTTCAGAGAACAATGCACCACCGGGAAAAGGAAGCATACAAGTTGAAATTTACTATTCAAAATATAAAGACTTGCCAGATGGAGATTTGATCGATAGAACAATTTTAGATCTTCAGAAAACAGGGGTCATGAAACCTGAAGATCAAGTACTGGAATCCCATATTTTTCAAGTTCAGTATGCGAATGTTGTCTTCGATTTCGCGAGAGAAGCCAACCTAAAAATTGTTCACGAATACTTGAGCGCTAAGGGGGTCAAAGTATGTGGGCGCTATGGCGATTGGGGATACCACTGGACGGATGACAGCATTATCAGTGGACGGGCTGCAGCTGACGCCGTGCTCAGCCTCAGGGCGTAAACTCTGCGATAGCCGCCCATAGGGCGGTACACTCAGCCCTAACCTCCAAGAATTGGTCACCCCGGTGTCCGCTAGCCACAGTGGGGCGAAGTACTAGGATCTCAGAAAATACAATCGCAATTTCTCCGAAGGCGTCGAAGCGCTGGCTCCGGCGCATCTGAGTGCGCTACATGCCAAATTCCAACACCCAACCCCCTCCCCCACGTCTGACCATAGGAATGCCTGTTCGAAACGGCGAACTGGATCTGCCCCGGTCAATAGGATCTCTCTTAAACCAAAACTTCAGTGATTTTGAGCTTGTTGTTTGTGATAACGATTCCACCGATGGCACGCGAGAACTATTGCGAAAGCTATCGAAGGAAGATCCAAGAGTAAGCGTTCATCTCAACAAGACAAATATTGGACACCTCGCCAACTTCGACAAAGTGCTGCAATTGGCGCGCGGTGAATACTTCATGTGGGCATCCGCAGATGATTTTTGGCATCCGGAATTCGCAAGCGCACTAATTGATGAATTGGATTCTGATCCGGGCGCTGACGCAGCAGTCAGTGCCATCAAACGCGTGACTCCTACCGGGGATGACGTGGACACCATTAGGTTCCCTATGTTGTCCGGTCAAAAGTCAATAAGTCGGATTGCGCTTGCCACCGTCATTGCGAGCGGCTATGCGAACAGACTCAGATATCACCTTTTGTTCTACTCCATTTTCCGCCGGGATTTCGTTCAGAGTGGGATGCCTTATCCGGCCGTTTCAACTGTGTATCCAGACCGCACGTTCATGACTCAATTCGCGCTGGGGGGAAAGTTCGCCTACGTTAACCGGCCGCTAATGGTGAAAACTTTTGATACCTGTCCCTCGCAAAACCGATGGGCTGAAGAGGATTTCGGCAGCGCCCTGACTGAAGACTCGTGGAAGTTTCTGAAGTCTTCCTTGGCAATCGCTCCGCTCCTGGTACGATCCAACGCCGTCCCACTTCATCAGAAACTTTTCATCCCTGCAGTGATGATAGCCGCCATGTGGGGATACCGATTTGAGCTTTACTCCGGTGGATCAAGATGGATGGTGCCATTCAGGTCGCTCAGGCGAGTCACCAGATTGATTGTGCGACGCAAATGGAAAATATAGCCGCTCTCCACGCCGTGGTCTCGAGGGGAGAGATTCAATTGATATGGAACAAGTAATGGTTCCCTAATGACTATCCATTTGAACGGTCGCTATAATCGGTAGTCACATCCGTCATCCGTGATAAACGGTCGCCCCACACACTTATTGAGCCCCATGTAGGTAAATATGCCCAGAGAACTTCTCTTTGACAATCAGCTAATCAGTGATGACGCGCCCCCTTTCATAATCGCTGAGATCGGACACAACCACGCCGGCGAGATGGATAAGGCCAAGGTGATGGTTGATTCTGCGATCGCAGCAGGGGCTTCGGCGGTCAAATTCCAGACGCGCAATCCAAAAGAGGTTTACTCCAAGGCTGAGTACAACCGCACAGCGGACAATCCTCAGTGGATGGATCCTGTTTATGGAAAGCACCGAGAAGCTTTGGAGCCATCGAAAGAAGAGTGGCAAGACCTCTTCGATTACTGCAAATCCAAGAACGTCACGTTCATCTCAACGCCATTCGATTTCACCAGCGTCGACTTGCTGGAGAATATGGGCGTCCCCGGCTACAAAGTGGCTTCCGGCGACGCCACCAATATTCCAATGATCGAGTACATCGCAAAGCTCGGAAAGCCCACCATCATCTCCACCGGCGGCTGCTCCATTGAGGACGTAGACAGGCTTCATGAAGCCTTCATGAAGCACAACAACCAGTTGGCGATCCTCCAGTGCTCATGCATCTACCCCTGCCCGCCTGAAGTGATGAATCTGAATGTCATCGCAATGTACCGCGAGCGCTACCCCGACACGGTAGTTGGTCTCTCAACGCATCAGCCAAACTGGGCAGTCAACATCGCCGCCTACACTCTGGGTGGTCGAGTATTTGAGAATCACTACACCAATGACCGGGACTGGAAGGGAACGGACAACAACTTCTCACTCACCCCAGAAATGCTGAAGCAGTTCGTTGCGGGCGTGAATGAAGTCCGCGTGGCTCTGGGTAGCCACGAGAAATTCCAGGAACCCGTTGAGGCGGCATACACGCTCGAGCGCCGCAAGAAGCTAGTCGCACGACGTGATATCCCGTTAGGCCACATCATCGAAGAAGCTGACCTGGCCATAAAGTGCCCCGGAGACGGACTGCAACCATGGCAACTCAATGATGTCATCGGCAGGCCCGCCCTGGGGGCGATAGAAGCTGAAGATGACATCACCTCGGTAGCGGTGTTTGGGGAATAACGAAACCACGCCCAAGGTCGTTGCATTAATTCCCGCCCGGGGCGGATCGGTCCGAGTGCCTGGGAAAAATACTCGCTCGCTGGCGGGACATCCTCTCATCGCCTACACAATATCTTCGGCGATCGATAGCGGAGTCTTCGACAAAGTGGTTGTCTCAACCGATGAAGAGAGAACCGCAGAGATCGGTCGACACTACGGTGCTGATGTTCCATTTCTCAGGCCAGTTGACTATTCGGGGTCCACGTCTCCCGACATCGAATTCGTGGTTCATGCATTAGACGAATACAGAAACCTTGGCACCGCGTTCGACGCGTTCAGCATCCTTCGCCCTACAAGCCCATTTAGGAAGCCACAAACGATTCAGCGCGCGTGGGCTGAATTTCTTGAGGCTGGTCCCAGCGTCGACTCGCTGCGAGCGGTCGAGAGATGTAATGAACATCCGATGAAGATGTGGGTCATTCGCGGAAAACTGATGCATCCACTGTTCGCCTTCGGACCGCAAGATCAGCCCTGGCACTCCAGCCAGTACCCAACACTCCCGGAGATCTACGTCCAAAACGCCTCGCTTGAAATCGCGTGGTCTCGAGTAGCTCTGGAAGATCGCACTATCGCTGGCGAAACGATCATGCCATTCCTGACCGTCGAGGACGAGGGTATCGACGTCAATAACAAGTACGACTGGGCTATTGTCGAGCAGATGATCGCCGCTGGTGACGCCAAATTGCCTGAGGTCCACCAACCTCCATTCGCGGACTGATCATTATGCCGAACTTTATACTGGCTAACAGCCAACTTTTCAGCGCGAGCACTCATTCTTCAATGTTCATGTCCCACAGGTCTTACAGATGAAACAGGTTGTATCGACTTCCACCGGCGTTCAGTTGCTTGAAATTCCACGTCCGGCACTTGAACCCGGCACCGTTGCGGTAGAGGTCGCTCACTCCTTTGTGTCTAGCGGCACGGAGATGGCTACGGTTAACGCCGTTGAAAGCCAGGGCGGAAGCCTCGCCGGACATGTCGCCAGAAATCCACAGCTTATTTCTCGGGTCGTCGATCACCTCAAGAAGCGTGGGATCCGGAAGACGGTTTCTTCAATCACATCACATCTTTCGACTAGATCGGACCAGTCTCAGAGGCTGGTGGCGCTTGGATACTCATGTGCTGGCAAAGTAATTGGCGTTGGGCCAGGAGTGACCACCACTTCGGTTGGCGACCGTGTTGCGTGTGCTGGGGCAAGTAGAGCCACTCATTCTGAGATCGTCGTCGTCCCAGAAAACCTGATTACACACATTCCTCCCGGGCTAGACACACGCAACGCCTCGTCTGTCGCCGTTGGTGCCATCGCGTTGCAAGCCGTGCGCCAGGCTGACTTGCGGCTTGGAGAGAGCGCCGCAGTGATCGGACTGGGCCTCATTGGTCTGATGACCACTCAGTTGCTGAAAGCTGCTGGCATCAGGGTCATTGGATTTGAGCTTGATGAAAAGCGAAACGCTGTAGCCAGAGAACTCGGGATAGACGAGGCGCATTCTGAGATCGTCTCTGCGATACAGGCGACCAACCGATTCACGGGACATCACGGTGTTGACGCCACCATACTCACCGCAAGTTCCCGGAGTCCTGAAGTTGCAAACCTTGCGATGGAACTCACCCGCAAGAAAGGCAAAGTGGTCGTTGTTGGAGACGTCAAGCTAGACCTCGCCCGCAACCCGTTCCTTCGCAAAGAGATCGAACTGGTCGTCAGTTCGTCCTACGGCCCTGGTCGATATGACGAGAGCTACGAAGACGGCGGACACGATTACCCCTATGCCTATGTGCGATGGACCGAACAACGCAACATGGAAGCCTACCTGCGCCTTGTCCGGGACGGCTCGGTAACACTTGAGCCGCTGGTCCGAGATTTTGAACTTGCATTAGCAACGTCAGCATACGCGGCGCTGCAGGCCACCGAAAACAGGCCGATTGCGGCAATTCTTTCTTACCCTGTGGGCGATGGCTCATCGTCTATCGTGGCGCCCTCGATTATCCCGACCCTTAGCCGCTCTGTGCCAAACATCGCGCTGGTAGGCGCTGGGAAATTTGTCATGGGCACACATGTACCGATCTTGCGAGGGTTGAGTGATAAAGCTCACATCGCGGCCATCGTCGGCCGTTCAGGAGCTCGGGCAGCAGAGGCGGCCGCCAAGCTTGGCGCTGAAATTGCTTCCACCGATATCGACGAAGTGCTTGGTAACGATGATATCGATGCGATCATTATCGGCACTCGGCACAACTTACATGCCAGCCTTGTCTTGCAGGCGCTGAACGCAGGCAAGCACGTACTCGTGGAAAAGCCTCTCGCGGTCAACCCCGACGAATTATCCGAAATCGAATCGTTCTACGGGTCGGACGACCCTGTATCGAAACCCATTTTGCTCACCGGCTTCAACAGGCGGTTTGCGCCGCTCGTATTGAGGTTGCGCGAGTGGCTCTCCGAATTAGAGCCGCCCTACCTGATCAACTATCAGATGAACGCTGGCTTCATGGATCCGGCACACTGGCTTAGAACCGAGGAGGGCGCGGGCCGGAATATCGGCGAAGCCTGCCACATCTACGATGTCCTCACGAGCATCACGGAGGCCAGAGCCACCTCCGTCTCAGCCAAAGGGTTGAGGTGGCCGGGCGACGTTCATGCCAGGAACGAGAATTTCACCACTACAATCGAGTTTGAAGACGGATCGATGGGAGCCGCCACTTACTCAAGTGTCGGCAGTTCAAAGTACCCAAAGGAGTTGCTGCACGTGCACGCAGGCGAGCATGTTTTTGTACTCACTGACTACCTGAACCTGGAATCGCACGGTGTACAGACCAGAACTGAGTCAATTGACAGCCAGGATAAGGGTCACAAAAACGAGATCGAAGCCTTTATTGAGGCGATATCCGGACGCGCCGATGTCCCTATACCTCTGTGGCAGCAGTTCCAGGCAACACGAATCGCCAATGAGGTGGAGACCCTTTTGCGATCTCCGATCGGCGCCTGATGGGACCTAAATCACTCGCGAAAACCGTTCTCCCTGGCCCTGTTCACAAACTGGCAGCCAAATCGTACGGAACGGGACTTCGTAAGTATCGCCTGGTGAAGCGACGTGCCCAGACACAACACATCACCGGTCAGCACGTCGTCTGTCCCTATTGCGACGTGAAGTATCGGAAGTTCATACCAACCGGCATCCTGGACAGAGCGTTTTTCCGAACCGCTGAAGCCGATCGCGTACGCCAACTTGATCACGTGACCGTGTGCAATTTGAAATGCCCGCGCTGCGGGTCATCAGAGCGACATCGGCTTGCCTATTTCTACCTGAAAGACGCCAGGAACATCGACGCCATCAAAGGTGCCAGAATTCTTGATGTTGCACCGGACCAGTTCGTCACAGACACACTCTTTGATCGTGATGATATCGATTACATCTCAACGGATCTCAATCGAGAAAATGCTCAGTTCAACATGGACCTGACAGATCTGGGTTTTGGGGATAACGAGTTCGACATCATCATCTGCTACCACACGTTGGAGCACATCAAAGACGATGGAAAGGCAATGCGGGAGATGTACCGGGTAATGAAGCCCGGAGGGTGGGCCGTTCTTCAGGTACCTCTGTGGGCAGATGACACGGTTGAGGACCTGGACACGCCGCGTTCTGATTACCTGCGACTCTACGGACACTCAGATCATGTGCGGCGGTACGGCAAAGATTTCAAAGACCGCCTGGAAGCTGCCGGGTTCAAAGTTACGCTGGATGACTACGTGCGCCATCTGCCGGAGGAACAGATCAGGAAGTATGGATTGCTTCCCAATGAGGACATCTACCTCTGCGAGAAGGTCTAACGTCAACTATGCCCCTGCTTTCAGAACTGATCACCAGCAGCGCTCGGGCCGGCCTTGCGCTGCAACAATCCGATGGCTCATTCCCTCCTGGCCACAACGGCCCGTATCGGGATCCTGAGACTCCGCTTCGCAACACCGGCCACTGGCTCATCACCATGGCCTACGCGGCCAAAACGTCTGACGAGCAGGCGTTTCTCGAAAGCGTTCGCCGGGCGGCTGAGTACATGCTCAATCCAGAGCACAGACCTCATGATTTCACCTGGCTGCATCGAGACAAAGCGGGCAAAGACAACTGCAATGGCCTCATGGGGCCTGCATGGACCATTGAGGCCCTCTGTGCCGCATCTGATGCGCTGCAAGATGAAAAGTATGCAGTTCATGCTGCCGAGGTGCTGTCCCTGATCCCATATGATGAAACGGTTGGGCTGTGGCGCACCCTGGAAGTAGATGGCTCCGACATTGGATTTGATCCCACGTTCAACCACCAACTGTGGCTTGCAATGGCTGCTTCCCTCCTCATTCCATACGGCGGCTCAAGCGCTGAGTCGCAGGCCGTCAGGTTCCTGGAGAAGTTGGAAACAAACCTGACGGTTGGTGCTGATGGATTAATTCAGCACGGCATTGGCTGGCTGGCCACAAAGCGACCAATCAGGACACCGCGTCAACTCGCCAGCTTCTTCTACAGATTGCCAGAGCGCCGCAGTAGAGCGAAATTAGCGCGCAACAAAGCGATTGGCTATCACGCGTTCAACACCTATGCGTTCGCGGTGATGCGTGTCCTGATGCCAGATCACAGAGTGTGGGAGTCAGTAGATCTAAAAAGGGCACTCCGATTTGTGGACTCCGAGCCCTATCTTTCTGAGATCGATGAGAGCCTGTATGGATATCCCTACAACCCACCCGGGTTCGAGGTTGCTTTGACCCTCGATGTATTTGCGCCGGAACGGGATTCTCCCCGCCGTTCTCCCTCTGATTGGATCCTTTCCCAGATTGCCCAGTGCTTCAATGAGAAGAGCCAGTTGATGGATCAGCGGGCAATAGACTCAAATACGCAGTCTGCGCGCATCTATGAGGCCACAAGGCTTGGCCATTTATCTCTGCCATGAAATCACGTCGCTGACTCGATCGAGGGAAGCGATGATGCCTCCCTCTTTGACCTATCTGGAAGGTGAATATTGGGAATTCATTCGGCGTTTTGAAGTTCAACTGATCCGACGAACCTCAGCAATACACAGGCCAGCGAACTGCTTCTTCCGCCGCTGGATCCCGTTCTCAGTCAGATATACCCGTCTTGAGGCAGAGTCCCCTACCGGAGTCCTCGTCTCAGCCTGCCTTGAGCGCAATAGCGATTTGCTCATCCGTATGGCATTTCTCACGGCATTCAAACCCCACTAATTGAGGTCGGGATCTACCCGGAAATCTCATATTGCAGCGCTATAAGTATTCCAGGGGCCGGTCAGGAAAAGGTTTGGCTTGGAATCTGGGATTCAACCCGTTGATCCAAAATGCCCATTAATCCACGACAAGACGCAATTTGTTGCTGCCATCATTTGGGATGATATACGTCTTGTTGGGCAAATCTTCAAATGATGTCCCCCAGCACCCGTTAAAAACGCGGCGAAGGACGTTAACGTGGGTGACTTCGTCTGGAAACTCTATGGGGCACGAGGATGCGGAATGGGTGGCCAGAAGAATTCCTGCTTGCATCACTATGGCCTCATCAGAGTGCCGATATTCATCAGCTGGCTCTGGCACTTGAAAATGAGGCCCGTGATCTGAGGTAAGTATGATCACAGGCTCCTCATCAGAATCCTGAATTATCGTCCCTACCAAGTTTTCGACGAGGGTGTTCACGTATTCCAACTGCTCTATGTATTTCGACTCAGGGCGCCATCCCTGCTGTTGCGTTCCAGCGCCTATCTGAAACTCACCTTTCCGGTCATATAGGAATGGAGGATGTGGAGCGCCAACGTAGAGAAAAGTTAGGTTCGGTTCCGGGTCTTCAATGACGCTCAGCAGTCGACTCATATTGTCGGCCAGATTCCGGCCTGCGAGCTGACGAACCCAAAAATAGTTGAACTGCCAAAGGTCAATTTTTAAGGGAGTGAGATCACGCAAGAGGCCCGAAAAAGGGCCAAACAGAGGAAAAGCATCCTTTTTCAATTTGCTTGTCGACGCATCAATCCCACGGACTTTGTAACCGATTTTTGCGGCTATCTCGCCGGCCGTCGAATTCTGAATCAGTTGATCTGGGTTTAGAATCGAACCCTGTTGGTATCGCCAGAACGCGTGATTAACGTCTTCCAGCTCGATGTAACCCATGTTCAACGCCGAGGGGATTGAATACGCCGTGAAATTATAATTGGTTGTTGGGAGTTCAGCAACCGCAAATCCCTGGTCTAAGATTCGGCCCAGGAACTCCGAATTGTCGAAACCGGCCGTCTCCAACAGCACATCCTCTCTCCCATAGCCATCGAGGAGAATGTAGTAAATATCAGGCCGATTGTTTGGAACGAATTCTCCATCGATTTGTGGAATACCATCCGGAGGTTGGAACTGATCAGGAACAGAGACCGCTCTGCGATTGTCAATCAAAACAAGGGAATTAAATCCGATTAGAACTACCAGCACCAGGCTCGTAATCTTCAGTGCAGGTCGGAAATCTCTATCTGACCGCGCCATCCAGACAAACACCAGCAGTATTGCGATCGCAATGATCGGCAGCAATCCACGATGGCGACTGAGGGTAAACAACTGGTCTGAGTCCCATAGCCACTGGTGCAATTGTGACTGGAGAGGTCCGTATAGGAACACGAGTACCCAGATCAAGAGCGATCCGAATGCTGCAGTTGGCGTCCGCTTGCGAATAACAAATTTGAATGAGATCAAGGACACCAAAACCACTGCGAATAATGCAGCGGTCACAGAGATCACCTCTTGCGCGCGAATGCCCTGATTTACATTTCGGCTCAATTCGAACACCACCACATAAACGATGAGTAATAACGGGGCGAATATACTCAGGTCAACCGTTGGTCGCGACAGCATGCTCATTGATTCTGTTCAACCAATTCCCATCTCAAATGGACGCAGAATCCACGCGTTTACGCATCAGATATAGGACACGTACTGATTCAACAATTTCCACGGATTCCTCGATGGTAAACAGTTTGCTGAATTCATGTTCAAACGCGGCACGATTGTATTCGGTAAATATGTCTTCACGTTCTGAAAGCATTGTTTCCACGCGGTGATCTTCCTTCGGTACAAATTCAATAATCAGCGTGTTGCCCAGCTCTGCAAAATAATCGGCAATCAAGTTGATCGGAACATTCGCGCCTATAGCAAGATGGTGGACCAGTGCCAGAGCCATCACCAGGTCAGCGGGACCACGAGCCTCTAGAGATACGCGCTCTTGTCCAGCCCAGCCAAGGTCCGGGGTTGGATTGGTCATGTCCTGCCTCAGCGAGATCATATTCTGAAGCTTCTCTCTGACCGCAACATCGTAATTATGCTCAATAGCGCCAGCGTCTGAATCAATTGAAACAACAAGATCAGCACACCGACCTGCAATACGACTATAGCGCCCGGTATTCGCCCCAAGATCCCATACGACCGAAGGCTTGATGCGCTCTATGAACGCTTCAATAGTTTCAATCTTGAAACTCATACCTTTCTCGGTGTAACTAACATCCTCTTCATAGTTTTCCCAGATGTTCGTCCGCTGTTTCGGGCGTAGTCCGCGAACAGTCGATCCGAGACTGTCCAAAATCCCTTCGAAATTCATCCTGGACAACGAACGTTTTTTCGTTGGCTTAGCGGCTTTTTCCGGGTCGCTGGCGCGCGTCATTGCGCGAGCCTGAAGGTGGATGTGCGACATGATTCCAAGTTTGAGATATGTCCGTCTCGGCAGCATTTTGGAGGCCAGATCAAGGGGAATGCCATCGAGCCAGATTGACGCCAGGTTTGTGAGGCGTACGTCCGTGTATGCGGCAAGACATAGAGGTGCCAAAAAATGCTGGCTGAATTGCCTGTATGCAATCCACGGGGAGCCTTCCACGTACTTCTCAAATGAGAGAGAGTCGATGAGCATTGGGCGGTGGCCGAAAAATTGAATATTGAACGCGTTGGAGTCCTTCAGCGACATTCCGTGCGTCAATGAAATTTTTTGGATCTCAAGAGTCACCTGAGCAGCAGAGGTGGCTCCGGAAAACTGAACAGTGGGATAAGTGGAATCGCTGCTTGAGAGAGGCATGATGGTGCCTCATGGAACAGGAGCGAGAGATGAGCAGACGACCCCGCCGTAACCATTCGGCAGATTTCAAGGCGAAGGTGGCGCTTGCCGCAATCCGCGATGATCGAACCCTTGCAGAACTGGCGAGTCAGTTTGATGTACATCCGAACCAGATCATCCGGTGGAAGACTCAACTGCTAGAGCGGGCGGCACAGGCGTTTGGCGCCGGAGCAGGCGCGACGGAGAGGCCGGTGGACATGAAGACTCTGAACGCCAAGATCGGTGAGTTGGCGCTGGAGAACGATTTTTTAGAAGTTGCGCTAGCAAGAGCGGGTTTGCCGGGCGCAAGGCGATGATCGATCCCGGTCATAAGCTACCGCTCGCTCGCCAGGCAAAAGCGGTTGGCATCAGCCGAGGCAGCGTCTACTACCAGCCTCGTCCGGTGAGCGATATTGATCTCGGTCTGATGCGCCGTATCGACGAGTTGCATCTTGAGTATCCGTTTTCGGGTGGCAGAATGATGCGTGACCTGCTGCGTCAGGACAACGTCACAGGCGGTCTTGCACCCGGCCGCAAGCATGTTGGCACGTTGATGCGGCGAATATGTATCGAGGCGTTGTACCGGAGACCAAACACCAGTAATCGCCACCCTCGTCACCGCGTGTATCCGTACCTGCTACAGGGCTCAGTGTGAGGCGACCCGACGAGGTGTGGGCCATCCGCCTGAGGCGGACGTACATACCGATGGCGAGGGGTTTCGTGTATCTAACCGCAGTGATGGACTGGTGCAGCCGCAAGATCCTGACCTGGCGGGTATCGATCACGATGGACACAGCCTTCTGCATGGAAGCGGTTGAAGAAGCACTCAGACGCCACGGAACACCTGAGATCTTCAACACGGATCAGGGGAGCCAGTTCACGAGTGAGGCTTTCAC
>JABMNO010000059.1 GCA_013204555.1 Chloroflexota bacterium
CTGATAACAAGGAGACTCATAGAGTGAAGTTCAAGAGCAATCCGTCTGCCGACCAGCGCGGAATAACTGGGCTGGAGACCGCCATCATACTGATCGCATTTGTGGTCGTAGCATCTGTCTTCGCCTTTACAGTACTTTCGACGGGTATCTTCGCATCCGAGAGAAGCAAGGAAACGGTCTTTGCCGGTATCGAGGAAGCCCAGAGTTCAATCGAGCCACGAGGCAGCGTAGTCGCCTACAAGGGTGTCTTGGCCGACTCTACATCGACCGTCTTCAAGGTCACGTTCGTCGTATCTAACGCTATTGCGGGCGAGCCCGTCGACCTGACTGCCGACTACGCCGCAGACGACAGCGGTACTGACCCTGTCGTAGTTGCAGGAGCAGAGTCAGTGACGATCGTTTCGTACACAGACAAGAACCAAACCCTTAGCGACCTACCGTGGACTGTTGCCTGGCTGGGCAACAATGATGGTGACGCCCTTCTTGAGGACAACGAGAAGGCAGAGATCACCGTCTGGCTCCTCAACCGGGCCACTGCGACAGCAATTGGCACCGCCGGATCCATCGCATACCAGACCACTGAAGGTGGTATGTACTCCACCGCCACGGTGCTGACTACGAACGATGAATTCACCATCCAGATGCAGCCACCAACGGGCGCAGTGCTGAATATTCAGCGCACAACCCCGTTGCAGTTCGACACGGTGATGGACCTCAACTGATAACAACGATCAACTGATCGACGTAGACGGCCCCGGAAGATCCGGGGCCGTTTCGCGCCTAAAGCTTTATCAATATCTTGCCAGTGGCCGGTAATGGCGGAATGGCATACTCGAACGCCTTGACCGCGTCCTCAAACGCGAACCGATGCGTCACAAGTGAAGCGATATCCAGTTGCGCTGACGCCACCAGGTCGATGGCCATCGGATACGTATTGGCATACCTGAACACGCCGTGAATATCTATCTCCTTCACGCCAGCGGTGACCGAATCGAAGTTGATGTTCTGGTTGGCCATACCGACAATAGCGATTCGACCACCGGCACGGATGCCGTGAATTAGTCTCGGTAGCGATTCCGGATGACCGGAAGCCTCCATACCTACGTCGAACGGTTCGCTGATCGAGTCAGACCGCACATCGACGGCAACATCGGCTCCCAGGACAATCGCCCGCTCAAGCCGCTCAGGTGACACGTCCGTGACTATGATCCGCGCCGCACCTCTCGCCTTCGCCACGAGGACACATACCGCGCCTATCGTGCCTGCGCCGTTGATCGCCACCGTCTCGCCCGCAAGAACATCAACTCGATTTGCCGCATGGACCGCCACAGAAAGCGGCTCGATGAGCGCGCCCTCTTCCAACGACATGCCAATGGGCAGCTTGTATGTGAACCTGGCTGGATGCACCACGTATTCGGCCAATGAGCCATCGTAGGGAGGAGTAGCCCAGAACGCCATGTCAGCGCACAGGTTGTACCGTCCCGATTCGCAGTAACCGCAATCTCCGCATGACACGCCCGGCTCCATGGCAACGTGGTCGCCCACCGTAAGGCCATCGACGCCTTCACCAGTCGCCTCAATGACTCCAGCCGTTTCATGGCCAAGGATCATCGGCTTTTCAACGACGAAGTCACCGATCCGACCATGCTCATAGTAGTGAACGTCACTACCGCAGATACCGACGGTATCGACCTTGACCCGAACGAAGCCCGCAGGCGGCGCTCCTGGATCAGGAACGTCCGAGATCTCCAGATCAAGCGGCTTGTTCAGGACCAGAGCCTTCATGAGCTAGTTCGCACCTTCTCCGCCATCCAGCGGAATGATCGTACCGTTCAGGAAGTCTGATTTGGGTGATGCCAGGAAAAGCGCCAGATCAGCAACCTCATGCGCCTCTCCAAACCGACCAGCCGGGATGCGTGATCTCTTGTTGTCGGTACGCGGCCCCGGTGTCCAGATCGCCTCTCCCATTGGAGTCAGGATTACCGTTGGTGAGATGCAGTTCGACTGCACTCCGTGCGGTCCAAACTCAACCGCCATCGACTTTGTGACCATCTGGATTCCGGCCTTGGACGCGCAGTACGCCACGTTATTGGGAATGGCGCGTAGACCCGCCCGAGATGCCACGTTGATGATCTTACCGTGGCCTCGCTCCACCATGCCGGGAGCGAACGCCTGCGCCAGCAATACAGGTGCAAGCAGGTTCACGTTCATCGTCGTGTTCCACTCGTCCAACCCGAGATCAGTGATCGACTGCGGAATTGTCAGCCCAGCATTATTCACAAGAATGTCGATACGTCCCCACTCAACCAGCACATCGTGAGCCAGCGCCTTCACCGCCACCGCGTCACCCATCTCCGCCCGATGCGTCGAAACCTTAGCGCCCAACGCACTGCACGTGGCGGCGACGGCGTTCAGGCCATCCTCATCTCTGGCCGCTAGCGCAAGATCAGCACCGGCTTCTGCGAATGCCTCGGCAATAGCAACACCGATCCCTTTTGAAGCGCCCGATATGAACGCGATCTTGCCTTTGAGCGAGAGTGCACTACCTTCCGTCATTTATTTCTCCTACCATTGGGTTGTAGATTGAAAGTCGTCATAATTCGCAATATTTAATATAAAATATATTGACTGGTATCTGATCGGGGAATCATGAATCCCTGTTATACCAGCAACTGGTACCGGGAGCGCCCCAATATGGCGCATTCATCGTTTATTCCATCCCACCAATTAGGCCGCGCCCCAAGCGGACGCTGATCATTGCCGCTGTCGCACTCCTCGCTATCGCCGCGGCGTTCGATACCGCCGCAGTTGTGTCGCTTTTGAATGACGATTCTGGAGATACACGGCTATTCTCAACGACCGGGAGCATGAATGAGATCGTGCCCGGAGATGCCTCTCAAGAAATAGTGAGCGCAGCGTTTGAGCATCTCCTTTCGGTAGAAAGCTTCGCCATCAAAGGCGAGTTTGATGCGTGGAGCCAGCGCCAATTCAATGACAGACCAGGATTGACAACGGAATTGAGACAGCCTCACGAAATCCACGGTCATGCCGCTACGGTTTCTGGAATAATTTCGTCTCCAGATCGCTTTGACCTCAAGTTCGTCACTGAAGCTCACTCCCTGGAACCCTTCTTGGGTGAGCGAATAGTCACTCCGGAAGAACGAGCTAACATCCAGGATGGCGTCAGATTCGATCTTCCTGTTCCCGTCGAAGTTCCCGCATCGACCATATCTGTGACGGCCGCGGGCGGTCAGATCTCATCCGATCAGCCAGACTACGTTCCTCGCGACGCAACAGCCTAAGGCTCAGGACAGTTAATTCTCGATTTCGTTTCCGAGGCTCTCATGAGAGGCAAGAACGGCTGGTCGATCGGCACGTACCTTCAGGTGAGTAATTTCGAAGAAATTGGAGTCAGGTACCACGGAGCGCGTTTCATATCCGGCTACCGCTCCACTCGGGCGATCGCCGGAGCCAGCATTACAAGATTCTGGCTGGACGCAGATACCGGCCGTCTCCGAATCATCGAAAACGGCATCCAACCAAACTTGCTGCCCGGATTTGAGTCGCCACTCACATTCCACCACGTCGCCGAGATCGTTTTCACCTACCCGCACGAGATTTCTTCACGAACCCCCAATAAAGCACTGCTGCGCAACTATTAAGTCAGGCCGATTCTCGTTGGAGATGAAACCTGTGTTTCCCGTGCAGGCATGGCAGATGCTGCCAGCATGGGAGATGCCCTAGAAATCCAGTCCGACCTTTACCACGCCTTCCTCACGGGCCTGCGCAACATCAAACGCCTGCTGCGTCTCCGTTCCGGGAAAGCGGTGCGAAATTATGGGGCCAACGTCGATATGACCCGACACGATCCAATCCAACGCGAAGCTGGCCACCCCGGCGTCTGTAGGATCCCGATCCAGTCGACGCTCTCACCCTCATACCGTCCTGGGAGACGCGCGTGAGTTTCACCAGATTCTGGGCCATCAGTGCGGCGAGGATCTCCGTGAGCAGACCATCAAGCGCCACCCTGAAATCAGAGAACATGTGGTAGTTGAGGGGCACGCCACCGCGCATCCGCCGGTAGGGGTCGTGCTCCTCACAGAGCCGCCACAGCCGTCTTGCGCCGTCCACACCCTCCACTGTCGCAAGGAGCCACAGCCCAAGAGGTCCAGTTCCGCGGGTCGTGAAGACCTCATCCCCAGCGACGCAAATGCCGGCGATCGTTCGGTGTGGCATTCCCCTCACCGTGGTGCCCAAGATGAGATTCTCACGTCGTCTGCGTGGCCTCACACCTCAGAACGAGGGTGGACAATCTGCTGCAGGTTGAGCGGCCCTTGCTACCGTCCGCCTTCCCTTACGGTCTCACAACCGTTCCATCTGCCCGTCGGACGTTGTCGAAGTGACCGCCGCCTTGCTCGTTGTGTGGGTACTTCGCGGCTAGCTCTTCGTTGATGTCGATTCCCAGACCGGGTTGGCCGTTTGACCACATGAATCCATCGCGTATTGTCGGAGCGCCGGGGAATATTTCCAGGATCTTCTCGCTGTAGATCGCCTCTTCCTGTACTCCAAAGTTGGAGATATTGAGGTCCACTTGCAGGTGCGCTGCCTGTCCCACTGGAGACACATTACCGGGACCCTGGAAGGCCGTGCGGACGCCCATCAGTTCTGCCATCGCAGCGTATTTTCGGGCCGGGGTTATTCCGCCAATTGGGGAGAGGCGAGTGCGGACGAAATCGATCAGTCTGCCGTAGATTAGTGGCACAACTTCCAGTGGATTGTTGAATATCTCGCCAATCGCCATTGGCGTCGCGCACTGCTCCCGCACACGTTCGTACCAGCCGATTTCATGCGGCGGCAACAGATCCTCAAGATAGAAAAGCTTGAACGCCTCAACCTCTTTCGCGAAATCTACGGCCAGGATGGTTGGGAGCCGTTCGTGTACGTCGTGAATCAGTTCAACCTTCCAGCCAACGCTGGACCGAATACGCTCCATGAGTGCGATCGCTGAGCGCATGTATGGCTTTGGCTCGTACACGCCAGCCCGCTGGGCGTACGCAAACCTATCGTCGGCGGGATCTGCTTTCGTGGTGATCCACTTTGGGCCATCCTGGGGATCTCGATTATGGCCTTCTCCGCCCGATGCGCCGTACGTTGCGAATCCCGGTGTCGCCACTTGAATGCGAACGTAGTGGTAGCCCTCTTCGATGAAGCCCCACGCCTGGTTCTCAACCTCTTCCGGCGTCGACGCCGATGCGTGAGCGTACACCGCTGCGGCTTCACGAGCCTTACCACCAATGAGGTCGTACACCGGCATACCGGCGACCTTTCCCTTGATGTCCCAGAGGGCTTCGTCAACGCCACTTAGCGCATTGTTGAGAATTGGCCCACTGCGCCAGTAGGAAGACACGTAGGCCGACTGCCAGATGTCCTCGATATCCGCTGGGTCCTTGCCGATCAAGAACGGTCTGAGGTAGTCCTCAATAGCGGCTTTGACCGCAAGTGGTCGGGTTCTCAGGGACGCGCAGCCCAGCCCGTAAAGGCCGGGTTCTGATGTTTCGACTTTGACCACCGTGAACCGGGAACCTGGCTCCGGTTCGGTGAGTATTGCCCGTACGTCCGTAATCTTTAGATTGCTCAAAATGCACTTCCGTTGCGTTGGGTCATACACATTCGTGTTCGCGCCAGATACTACTCCGGGTTGCGATGATCAGTGGCGGGGGCAGGGGATGAATAGCTCTGACGGTGACATTCGTCGGTACTAAGCACGTCGCTTTTGCATTGCTCGGGTGTCATTGGCGATGCGGTCGCAGTCTTCCAGGAGGATTCTGAGTCGGTTCACAAGGGTGTTGTATTTGCGGTTGATATCTGCGAGTCGAAACCCAATGCGGAGGGCTCGAGCCAGCCCCGCGTGGACTTCAGGTTCGGTGATCTGGCCGACTTCGATATAGGTTCTAGCTTCGTAGAGTGCAGGGACAAGTTCATCGTTTAGGATGCCAGACTCGTTGTAGGCCGTGGGCGGCAGAGACAGGTCCTGCGCCATGAGAACGACCTCCTCGATACGCTCGAACAGCGTTGGAGGAAGTTCATCATCAGAGTGCTGGGTGTTTTTTACGTTTTTGACCACTGCGAGATTCTATGCGAGCTTGCGGCTTTTGAGGATGGCCAGTAGCGCGATTGCGACCGTGAGTGCTAACGCCACGCCAAGAACATCCAACAATACGTCGCTAACCGAAGCGACGCGCCCCACGACGGTGGATTGGTGGAGTTCATCACTTATCCCATATAGCAAACCGAATATCGCGGCCGCCGCGATGATTCGAAGTTCGCGCTTGTGCGATATTTCGGAGTTAAGACGCCCAGATCGCCAACGTAGGTAGAGCCCAAGACGAACGCCACCCCAGAGAAGTGCTCCCAGCACAGCATATTCGCCAACGTGGAGGATTTCAGTGCTGAACAGCAGATCTTTATCTCCGCCGCCGATCACTGGGCCCGATGGGCTCGATTGGTCCGACACGTAGAAAATTACGCTGGCCCACGCCGCGGCAGGCAGCATCAGAACCGCGTCACGCCAGCGAATGGTGCGTTTCACTGGCGATTCATTCTTGCAACCGGTTCATTCCTATTCGATATCTCATCCACTGAACATGGAACCTGACGGTACCGGACATCCAAGTTGGCGATGATGTGTGGGGCTTTGTTTTTTTTTCGAGCATAAGGCCTC
>JABMNO010000060.1 GCA_013204555.1 Chloroflexota bacterium
ACCCCCCGCTGCTGCGCAACAGGATTCTTCACTTCAAGTAGATGCATAACGAACGCCACTCCCACCAAATAGCCAAGGTAACAAGATGTGGCGGAATGGTACTACGGCTCGACGGAGCAAGCGCCGCCGAGCACGCCGTGCTCCCCCACGTTGTCGGAAACCCCACGTAGGGGCGTCTGCGATAGCTGCGCCCGCCCCCCGTTCCACTCGCCATCCAACTCTCACCCGCACAGCGGCATCCGCCATCCCGTCGAAGTTCCCGAAGAAAACGGGGAGACCCCCGAAGGATCTCCTGGAACTCCCGAACAGTGAGCTTGACGTACCACCCCAATCCGTCATCCCGGAATTTGTGGCCGCGCGCAAATGTCCGGGACCCAGGCACGCACACACCGGAAGGTCAATGACATCCCATACGCCGCATACACATGCCATGCGATAGTGTTGCGCTGAACTTGAACACGGGCCCACGCCTGCCCACCCCACATTCCAGATACAACGAACATGCGATACGTTTGAATCATGGTTGAACCCGCACGCGAACTAGACAACACCCTCCTGGGCCTCCCGCCGAAAGAGCGCGCACGGCTCGCAGAACGCCTGATCTCCAGCCTCGATCAGGAATCTGACTTTGATGCCGAGAAGCTCTGGCTCGAAGAGGCCGAGCGCCGCCTTGATGAACTCGAATCCGGCTTGACCAAAGCCGTGTCGTCTGATGATCTTCAGAGGGAAGTTCGATCGAAGCTCCGCTAAGGAGAGTCGAGTTTCACCCCGAGGCCGTCGCCGAATACGTCTCCATCACTCGGTACGTCAACCGCCATCCTGAGGCTCTCGAAGGAAGCGCGGTGGCCCAACTGTTCATAACGCGAGCGTGGGTGACCATACCGCGACCAAAGGGGGCAAGACCTGGGCTCGATGCTTGGTCGACGTCCCGTCAGTCGATTCGACGCTTGGCGACGTTCTTCTCCCAGAAGTCCCGAT
Source organism: Chloroflexota bacterium (assembly GCA_013204555.1). Taxonomy (GTDB): domain Bacteria; phylum Chloroflexota; class Dehalococcoidia; order Lucifugimonadales; family Lucifugimonadaceae; genus UBA1151. Next base: position 979 of record JABMNO010000060.1, read on the forward strand.
AATCACTGCGAGTACGCTGAACCCATTCGTTCCTCTGGACCACCAACTGCTCTTGAGTCATGCCATCGAATTGCAGGTTTCGCTCTTCTGCATTCTCGAAGTAGCGATTATCAGCCGTATTACAGAACATGCACGCGGTGACGATGAATTCGTCGTTTTCGCGCTCAGCATGACCTTTGGGTAGTAGGTGGTCCCTCGAAAGAGACAGCCAAGACTCGAGTGAAACGGCACCGTCGAGGCCGCAATAACGGCACATAAAATCGTCGCGCTTGTGCACTTCGAATGAGTAACCCCGGAGTGAATCATCGAAACCTTTCATTTAACCTCCACATAAGAAAGGGTCCGGGGGCCTGTTTTCAGAGCAATATCACCCCCGTGAGTCCCACTCCAAAGAAGACCCACAGTCTTCCCCTCCAGACTCTCAGGACGAGGATTCGTCGGAATCGAATTAATAACCCCCCGCTGCTGAGCAACAGGATTCTTCACTTCAAGCAAATGCATAACGAACGCCACTCCTGCGATTTCATCGAGGTAACAAAGTGTGGCGGCATGGTACTACGTCACGTGAGCGAACAATGGTCGTTGCGCATTCGTAGTCTCTATGGGCCTCGATTCGTAAGATGATAATGTTTGACCACCTAAACATTCCGCATCAATACTTTGGGATATTGCATATGCCGCTGAGCAACGATTATCAGCAATTTTTAGACGGACTACAGTCAGAAAAATTCAGCCGGCTCCTACCTTCCCAGTCTCACGTCCTTCAAGATTATTCGAGCGACTTTTCTGATCGGAATGATGTCGCAATCGAATTGCCAACTGGTGCTGGCAAGACGCTGATTTCATTGCTCATAGCTGAGGATTGGCGCCGAGACCGTAAGAAAGTTGTGATCCTTTCCGGAAACAAAACGTTGGCCCGCCAGATGTCAGATGAAGCCGACGAGCTCGGAATTCCATCTGTGCTGATGGAAGGTGGAGCGAGTTCGATACCTGCGAGAGATCGCCGCAGTTATCAGCGGGCAGGACAAGTCGCTATCATGAATTACTGGGTCTATTTCAATCAAAGTCCAGTCATAGACCCAGCCGATCTGGTAATCATGGATGACGCGCATCTCGCCGAGCACTGTCTAGATTCTCTGTATTCACTCGAAATATCCAAGAGTAGACACTCAGAATTGTTCAACGCCCTCACCGATGAGTTGCGCCTGAAATTTCCTGAGTACTCTGTACTTGCTGATGCGCGAGATGCGCCAACCACATCAACTAGGCCACCTGAACTACTGTCGTTCGTCGATCAGGTCTCGAGTAACGATCGCATCGGCGAGTTAATCGAGTCATCTAGCGCCATTCAAAGCGATGCCGATTTTCGGTTTCGATGGGGAAGGATGAGGCGCTCTCTTGATGAATCGAACATCTATCTCAGCACAAATCAAATTTGGATTCGTCCCTATATCTACCCTCTAGGATCGAATGCTCACTATGAACAATCAACCCAACGCCTCTATATGAGTGCGACTATTGGGGAGCCAAGCGACCTCAGTCGACGGTTGGGGGTGCGCTCCATCGAAAAAATTCCGGTGCCTGACGAATATCGAGAATCATCTTCTGGACGCCGGTTGGTAGTCATGAACGAGATCGGCGAAGACATCACTGGAGAGAAACTTACCGATGTGATCAAGTCAGCGATGAGGATTCAGCCGAAAAGCTTGTGGTTATGCTCCAGCACTGCCGAGGCAATCAAGTTTCAAAGTGGATTTACGACATGGCTTGAGGCAAATCAATTTCAAACTCATCAAACCTGGTTGCTGACCTCACACGGTGATGAAATCGACAGTTTCAGACGTTCGGCCGCAGGTCATCTATTTGTCGGTGGTCGGTTCGATGGCATGGACTTTGACGCTGACGAGTGTCGATTCGTAGTAGTACCTAGCCTTCCTCGGGCAATCAACACGCAAGAAGAGTTCCTGTCCGCCTACTTGCGCGATTCAGGATTCATGAAATCTCGGCTAAATCAACGAATCGTTCAGGCACTTGGACGTTGCAATCGTTCCCCGGATGATTTTGCCGTTTACTTATTGGCAGATAAACGTTTCGCAACTCACTTTGGTCGAGAGTCAAATCGAGCTGGATTAACTCGGAACATCATTTCAGAAATTGATATGGCTCAAGATTGGGCAGAATTATCAGGCGAGGAATTGGCTCGAAGAGTCAGTTCGTTCTTAAGCGGAGATTTCTCACAATTTGATGATGAAGTCCGGGACCGACTTGAAGATGTGCCCGCGTCAGAGGTTGCTCCATCGTCCGATGATGTAGCGAATCGCGAAGTCGTCGCTTGGACTGCGCTTTTCAACAGCCATAACTATGACGTTGCTGCTCGGAATTTCCAACATTGCAGCGAGGTGGCCAGAGAATCAAATCAAATTGAGATGGGAGCGCTCCAAAAATGGTACTGGGCCAAGGCCGAGCATCTGCGTGCGATCAGCGGAGAAGCTGGCGCTCACGATCGTTCACTTGAATTGATGAACGAAGCTATAAGTAGAGGTGGGCAAAGTGCTTGGTTCAATCACATGCGTGCGTCTCTAAACCGCGCCAGAAGTGGTGCTCCCCGAATCGATTCCATTACCAACGACGAGTACGCCAGTGCAGTTATTCAAGCATTTGATGACTTTCTGGAAATCGAAGGGGATCGTGGGCCTAGATACGAACGAACCTGCCAGCGAAAGTTTGGTCTATTGGCTTCGGATAATCATGCCCAATTCCAAGAAGGTCTTGAATTTACAGGAAAACTACTCGGATTCTCATCCGACAGACCTCGGCATAACGCAGCTGCTGACTGTCGTTGGCGGGGCATCTTTGGAAACACCCGGGAGATGTTTACGTTCGAAGCAAAGATCGAGCATACGGGCAACGCGATCAGCGCGTCCGATCTCGGTCAAGCCCACAATCAAAACTCAAGAGCAATCTCTGAATTTGGAGATCGTGGCTACACAGTCGCCAGTGTCATCACAACCCACATGACCGAGTTTGAATCGGGAGCCGACTCATCAGCCGGAAGCATCAAAGTGATCACAAAGGAGGCGGTACAAGACCTTGCAAACATCATTCGAGGTCTACTAACCACATACCGTGGTGGTTGGTCACTGGACAACATATCCGACCGTAGGTCTGCCGCTGATCGCCTGCGCCTAAGTTTGCCGAGCTCCGGGTGGCTACTACGTGCTATCGAGAACGAGAATCGATTCATCGATTCCAGCACTTTGCTCCAAGAGTGGAACGATCGATAGAATGAAAATGTGGACTCCAAAATTTGATCGGATTTCGAGCGGGCTCATTGGCAAGCTATGCCAATAAATTTGAGTAGTCACCCATTGCTATGCAAGCGAGTAATTCTAGATCTCTGAGACTCCAAGCCCCAAATCCAAATACCGCCGCCGGAACTCCGACGCCCACGCCTCAAACGGCGCAACCGACTCCAGGACGCCCACGATTCCCATGAGCACACATGATGAACTCACAGCTGCCGCGGCTAAGCTGCTAGTCCTGGCGATCGAACTTTCGCGAAACACGGATGGTGGTCTACCTACATGCTCTCAAACTTCTAACTGGATGGTGGCAGATAGCCCATCGAGCTGGAGTACTCGTGAGCACACACGCCCAATCATCGATCATTGGTTCGTAGTGTCAAGCTTATTAGAGGCCCTTGGTGATTCGAATCTCGAGTCATACGACGCATTCCTGAAGATCGCAACCAATGCCGGGGTTGCCGAAGATTACTTGCAATACGGACTGTTGCGCCCCCTCATACAACACTGGGCAACGGAAATCGATCTCGGTGAAACTGAGGATGACGCCATATCGATTGCAAGTTCTGCATTGGCTACCGCCGTCTTGGAAAAGACAATCCAGTCCACATTCAAGGAAATCGTGGTCGGATTGGCACTCCCAGATGGTCCCCTCGCCCTGGAAGACTATGCGGTACTCCGCAGGATCAATGAAAATGAGCTTTTTGAACTCGGCGAGGAGCATATCAAAGGCCCACACCTAGAGCATGATGTGCGATTCGCTGGAATTAACGGTTTACCAGACGAGGAATTTCCGGCTGAGGATTGGTTAGTGTTTGAGATGGTTTGCCCGATTAGGCCAAACGAGGCCCATCCGGGCGAGCGGACTGCCGAGAGTTTGTATGCGGCATTGTCATTGATACGTGATCGCCCAATCGTAATTCGCCGATTCGATGAGCGAATGTCTTATTTGGGAATTCGTCGGCGTTTTCGAGGTCAATCCCGCGCCGTCGATGGGTCGAACAAGATCATAACGGTGACGGATGACTTAGAGGAATCGCAAGAACTCGTCAAATCATGGCCCCGCCTCAAACGAATAATGGCAGACGAGGAGCATTTTTTGGCTAAAGCTTCGGTGAGGCTTCAGGAAGGTATGAAGCGAACCCAATCAGAAGACGCCGTAATCGATTTTTCGATCGGTCTCGAAGCGTTGCTACTTGCCGGGGAGCATGGCGAGCTTTCGTATCGGTTCGCGTTGCGCGGCGCAACGATATTAGGCGGGTCCACAGAAAGCAAAAGGGAACAGTTTCGGCAGTTGAGGTCCTTCTACGATACTCGGAGCTCGATTGTCCATGCTAGCTCGGCACCCAAACGGGCAATGACTGTCGATAACGCCAGGGCTTTTGGGCAAGCTGCCCTCCGCCAGATTTGGTGGTGGATGTTTGACTCAGAAGTGCAAAGTCCTATCAAAGCGGCTTACGAAATCGACGCCAAGATAATGTCGTGACCACACACACCCGAATGTTGGCCGCACGCATGATCGATCGATAAGTCTCAGCGGAACGCGGTGTTTCGCGCTGCCCCTAAATCGTTCGCTCGACTGCCGTTGCATTCTAGTCAACCCAAATCCAAATACCGCCGCCGGAACTCCACCGCCCACGCCCCAAACGGCGCAACCGACTCCAGGACGTCCACCAACCGCTCGTAGCTCACCACCCGCAACAGCGACCCCTCACCCTGCGCCGTCGCCGCTCGCCCTTCGAGCCCTTCGAGAGCCTCAGGACAGGCGCCTCAGGATGGCGGCCTGGTCACTTGCGGTGGATGTTGGATCCCATCTGATAGACCTTCTTCACAGCCGTAGCGGCACATTGCATGTGCCCGGTTCGGACCGATTTGCCCCCTCGCCCATTTCGGGAGAGGGTTGGGGTGAGGGCGCTTCTCGTTCCCACCGATGTGGGCGGTAATTTCAGCACACATCGACATTAAGGTCGCGTCACGGCATCGGATCGAGAAAAATGGGCCTACGAGGTTCGCTACGCCATCCTACGGTCGGAGTGGCGAAAGCGTTCGCGGTGATAACCCGACGTTAGCGGCCCCGAACGGGCACATGCAATGTGCCCCTACGCGGGTATCGGCGCATGGCGTACGGCGCTTCTAGGCTGCCTTGCCGACTATCTCGATGAGGCTCTCAAGGTCATGGCCGGTTTCTCGGAGAATATCAGTGTCGTTCTCAATGTCTTCCTGGAACCGCAACTCCAGCTTTTCAGCGAGTGAGGCTCCTTCGCTTAGCCGATATGCGACTAACGAATCGGCAAGCTGGTGCGCTGTGCCAACGGCCTGGTTGCGCTGGTGGTCCCTTAGTTGATCCCGAAGTGCGGAAACAAACGCTACTTCAAGGACTTTTACGCGGGACTGCACGCTTGGCCGGGCCGACGCCCAACTTCGTGAGACCTGATCGATCTGCTCGACTTGCTTCTGATCCATCTGCACTTCCCCTCATTCCTATGACTACACAATCACACGAACGTACGGCCAATGGGGTAAAGGACGAGGGCATTTTGCGTAAAAACATGGTTAAGTTGAGCGACTCTCAATTGCCCATGTCCAACACACCTGTCCCCACTTGAACGCCCGATGATCTAATCTGACGCCCACTTCCCGTTACTCCATCATCCAAGGACACCCCAATGCCCCAGACGATTGCCGCCGCTGACCCTCGACTTCGTTGGTCAGGCTCCATATCTAACGATGTCAGCCCCAACGGGGTCATGCCATGGCGTATACCCCACGATGATATGGGCCTCTACGCGGAGGAGTTGGTTGGACGTGCGGCGATGCCCGCTGGCGTGAGGGTGAGTTTCCAGAGCGATACCAGCTTTCTGGCGGGCGAGTGCAACGCGTTTCCGGAGCGCAGTCCAATCGACCTGATGATCGGTGGCGAACTTGTCGGCACGGCGCCTACGGAAGACCTGACGTCATTCAGATTCGATGACCTTGGGACAGAGATGAAATCGTTCGAGCTGTGGCTGCCGCAATTCGGTGAGTTCCAGCTCATGGGCATGAGCGTTTCCGACGACGCTGAACTTCTGGAATCCGAAAATTTATGGCTACCGAAGTGGATCACCTACGGGAGTTCCATCACCCACTGCCGCGCTGCTGATTCGCCAACGCTTACGTGGCCATCCATAGTGGCTCGAACTCGTGGGTACGATCTAACATGCCTCGGTTTCGGCGGCCAGTGCCATCTGGACCCGCTCATAGCGCGGGTAATCAGAGATCGCGACGCCGATCTCATCTCCCTGTGCCTGGGCATCAACATCTACGGGAACGATTCTCTGAATGCGCGCACGTTTGGGCCGGGAATCATCGGCTTCGTACAGATAATCCGTGAGAAGCATCCAGACACCCCGATAGCGCTCCTCTCGCCCATCTACTCGCCCGGCCGAGAAGACACGCTAAACGCAGTTGGATTCACCTTGAGCAGCATGCGTGGCGAAGTCGCATCCGCCGTCGATAAGCTCCGCGCACACGGAGATAACAACATCCACTACATCAACGGGCTGGACATCTTCAACGCCGACAACGCCCACCTGCTCCCCGACGACCTGCATCCCAACTCAGAGGGCTACGGAATCATGGCCAGCAACCTGCTCACGCTGCTGCCGCAGGTCTGAAGTTTCGCCCCCTCGTCCATTTCGGGAGAGGGCAGGGGTGATGGTGTGCTCCACCGCGCATCCTTCGAGACCCTCAGGATGGCGCTCCCGCGACCCCCGTAGCGGCAACCCCCCGTGGTTGCCCGGTTTTCAGACACCCTTCACATACGATTCGCCACGTTCAATCCCGGTGCGAAAACCTATCCGGCTGCTCCGCATAAGGCTGCGGCAGCGATGTTGCCGCATGCCTTGAGGGTGCCTCCCTCCAGGTCCAACTGGCCGTTGGTCAGGAGCACAAACACAACTCCCGACGCCGGGTCGGCCCACGCCACCGTGCCGTCGCCACCAGCGTGGCCAAACGCACCCGCCGGCACCGCCGAGCCATACCAGCCGCCATCACCCAGCCGCTGAAGTCGCCAACCAAAGCCCCACCCCTCTCGTAGTCGAGCCGCATCAGTGAGATCGGGGAGTGCCGCCGTGTGATCTCCAAGCACCATCCGCACCGTCCCCGGCTCAAACACGGACTCCCCAGATGCTGATGTACCGCCATCCAACATCAGTTGCAGCAAGCGTGCGATGTCGTGAGTAGTGGAGTGGACGCCAGCCCATGGCGCGCCAATCCCTCGCCAGTACCGACTGTTGTGGTCCCAGCCTCGCGTGGCCTCTGGGTCGAGTTCCAGTGAGTCGATGATCCGATCGTCAAACTCATCTCGCCAGCCAAGGTGAGAAGAACTCATCCCAGCGGGGTCGAAAAGGGTATCCGCCAAATAATCAGGGAACGACATCCCCGTGACTCTTTCAACCACTTCGCTGAGCATCAAAATGCCTGAACTCTGGTAGCGCACATCGGATCCCGGCGGAAACAACAGGCGAGCGCGGCAAGCGGCAGCGACGAACTCTTTCAGATCGGCATTTCGCTGCCTGAGTGCGATGTTCCCGGGCACCATGTCCGGTAGGCCGGAGGAGTGCGTGAGGCAGTGGCGAAGCTTGATTTTGTCTTTGCCGTGCGAACCAAACTCCGGGACGTATTCGACCACCGAGTCATCAGCATCGAGCAGCCCGCGCTCAATCAACTTCGATACGCCAGTTGTGGCCATGGGCTTGCTGATGGACGCGATGTGAAAGACGCTTTCGGTGTTCGCAGGGTCCGACGACGAATCGAAGCGGCGGTGACCGCCAGCCCAGTCAAGAAGCACCTCCCCGCGTCGCTCAACCCTGACCGCAGCCGCGCTCATCGCACCAGCCTCGATTCTGTCCTGCAACCGCCGGGTTATCAGCTCTTGGAAGTTACTCGTTTGTTGCCACCAATGTGCTCAATGAACGCTGACATAAACTCCTTGATAAGAGTCCTGTCAGCAGCCTTCTTCAGATAACCGTCATCCCCGACCCTATCGACTATTCGGGACATATCCACAATCGGTCTGGTCATCAGATTCGCGTCAAGGGCGTCCAGAATTTCCTTGAGCTGATTCTGCGCGTCAAGTGAGCCCAGGCCGCCGCCGCCACCGAGGACGGCAACTGGCTTGTGGGCCAGCACCGACGATCGCTGCTTCGGTTCAGGCGTCCGGCAGATCCAATCAATCGCGTTCTTGAGTACGCCGGGAATCGAGACGTAGTAAACAGGACAGGCGAATAGAACAGCGTTTGCGGCGGCAACCTGCCGCCTGAGACGTAGCACAGTTTCAGGAGTCCCCAGTAGCTCCGCGTCCGGGTCGTACATCGGGATTTGCCGCAGATCGACGATATCGATGTGTGCTTGATCGCCTGCGAATTCATCTGCCAATTCCAGCAATTTACGGTTAAACGACCCCAATCGAATGCTTCCACAGATTCCTATTATTTCGAAACGCAATCGACGATCCTTCCTTCAACCAACCAATCTTGCGTTCACCACATCCATATCAAACTCCACGCCTAGCCCGGGGCCAGTTGGTGGAGTGATGTAGCCGTTTTCAAACACGATGGGATCCTTGAAGATCTGCGTGTGCACAGGCCCCATGTTAGCCTCCTGGATCAAGAAGTTTGGTGAGCACGTGTCTATCTGCACCGCGGCGGCGGCTGAGACTGGTCCGCAGTACATGTGCGGGGCGATCATGGCGTAGTGGGCCTCTGCCATCCCGGCGATCTTCTTGGCTTCGGTGATACCACCACACTGGCCGACGTCCAACTGGATGATCTGCGCCGCCTGCTTCTCAAGCACCTCTGAGAACTCGTACTTCGTCACCAATCGCTCGCCGGTGGCGATTGGGATGCTGGTGTGCGCAGCCACTCGGGCCATCTCGCCGATGTTCTCAGGCATTACCGGCTCTTCGAACCAGAACGGGTGGTACTGCTCAAGGATGTCTGCCACACGGATGGCGCTGTATGTGGTCAGTTGGCCATGCGTGCCAATCCCAACCTCAATCTTGTCGCCAACCGCGTCACGGATGCTCTCGAAAATCCTCGCGGCATAGTTGATCTCATGCAATGGAATATCTCGTGGTCCCGGGGCTATCGGAGCGAACGGATCGAGCTTGCAGGCTGTGTTCCCTTCCTCGACCAACTTTGTGGCGATGTCGCCAGCCGCCGCAGGGTCATCCTGCCATCCACTCGGCATGTACGCATAGGCGCGCAACTTCTTGTGGTACTGCCCACCCAGCAGCTGGTAAATCGGCATATTTGCCGCCTTGCCCTTGATGTCCCACAGTGCCATATCAATGCCGCTAATGACTGGCGTGGCGTACAAACTTGGATGGCGCAGGTCATGCCGAGACGCGTACATCCTGTCCCACAGGAACTCGCTATTGAGCGGGTCCTGTCCAACAATAAACTGGCCCGTGAACTCCTCAATCAGATTGATCTGAGACTTCAGGTCACCAAGATGAGCCGAATAAGAACTTCCGGCGATACGCTCGCCAATTCCCGTAATGCCTTCATCGGTCTCCAGTAGCAAGAACAGGAAATATCTGCCACCTATGTAAGGCGCATCGTTCTCAACGACCATCGTTTTAACATTAGTGACTTTCATCTCAAATCCTTGTTACGGCTATGGGGATGTGACCTTCGGCAGATCAAATGACGCCGGGAGTGTATACCCGAAGCGATTGGCTGGTTTTCTCCATGCCAGAATGCCCTCCGGCCGCAGGCATGACGGGGTCCGAACGTCGCTGGTCTCATGCGCCCCTCACATATTGTGCGGTTCACTCCTTGCGAGAGAGATTGGATCAGGCCGCGCCATACGCGTAGTACATACCGATCACACCCATTTGCCCACCCGGATGGTCCGGGAACCCCGGACGCCCAGAGGAGAGAGCATTCATGAATGGTCACGAGAGAATCAAGGCAGCGCTGGAGCTACGTGAGCCGGACATGATTCCATCAATGGAATGGTCAATTGCGCCAAATGTCAGGGAGGCGCTGTTTCCGGGCTGCGCTGATGAGTTGGAATTTGTGGAGAAAATGGGGCTGGATGGCGTCAGCGCAAAGATGCCCGCGCAGCTAGGCGCCGTGGGAGCGCTCCCAGATCGCTTCACGAACCAGTGGGGCGTGGTCATGGCTCGCACGGCAGAAGACTATGCACCAGTTGATGGCCCTATCAAGTCTGCCGCCGACCTCAAGACGTATTCGCCGCCAGACCCGGATAATGAGGAGAACTATGAGGGTCTCCGGGAGACCGTGGCGCGGTTCAAAGGCGAGAAGTTCATCATGTGGCACGCTCGTGCCGAGTTCATGACCGCCTGTGAGATGCGAGGCATGGCCGATTTCCTGATGGACCTTATGACTGATCCAGAGCTTGCGCACGCAGTACTGCGGGTTGTGAACGAGACCTATTGTCGGCTCGCCGTTCGAGCCATCGAGCAAGGCGCCGACGGAATCATGCTGGGCGATGACTGGGCGTATAACTCTGGACCCTTCATGTCACCGGCCCTCTTTGAGGAGTTCATCCTGCCCTACTTCCAGAACATGGTGCGAACCTGCAAGGAGGCAGGCGGCTACGTTGTGAAGCATTGCGATGGATACGTCTTGCCACTGATGGACATGGTGGTCGACGCGGGAATCGACGGCATGAATCCGATCGAACCCGCCGCAGGGATGGACATCGCCATCATGAAGAAAAAGTACGGCGAGCGAATCTGCCTTCTCGGTAATATCGACTGCGGTGACACGTTGAGCAACGCGCCGGTATCGCGGGTGGTAGCTGAGGTGAAGGAAGCCATCCGACAGGCCGCTCCAGGCGGCGGATATGTGTTGATGTCGTCGAACAGCATTCACTCAAGCGTCCGACCTGAAAATTACAAGGCAATGATCGACGCGACTCGGGAGTTCGGCCAGTACCCGTTGGACATGACCGCGCTAGCATAACGCGCGTAACGCGAGGGAAGGCGCACGTGCGTAAGCATTACGGCGATATCCTTGGTCCTGGTTTTGGTCGCCGTCTGGACGGAGGCGTCAAACTAGAATTTCGCGGAGACTCGGTCAGCTAAGAAGGCGAGCCAATAAGAGTCCTCATCGAGCGTTCTGGCAGGGAGGCGCGTAGATTGGCCGTGAACATTAGGGCGTTTCAAGACGCGGATCTGACCCGAATCCAGGATATTGCCGCAGCCGCGTGGCAGCCGGTGTTCAAGTCGTCTCAAGAACTTCTGGGGGCGGACCTGTACGCGCTCGTGAGCCCTGATCCTAATGCGGAGAAGCGTCGGCAGGTAGCTGCCGCCTGTGAGACCGACAACGGGTTGGACGTGTGGGTGGTCGAAGACGATGACGAGATCGTTGGCTTCATCACGGCAGACCTGAACAGAGAGACCCTGGTGGGTGAGATCCGCAACAACGCCGTCGACCCCAATCGGCAGCACAACGGTCTGGGGGTGCTGATGTACGACTTCGTACTGGAGCAGATGAAAGAAGCGGGCATGAAGGCCGTCAAAGTGAACACAGGTGCCGATGAGGCGCATGCTCCCGCGCGCCGAGCGTACGAGAAGGCCGGGTTTTCGCGGTCGTTGCCATCGGTGATGTACTACCAGGTGCTCTAGCGGCGAGCGCCGGGAATGGCGTTAGGCGGGTTGAAGCGGCGGCGTTCGCTGAACAGCATCGCTGTGAGGTGAAGGCCAAAAGAGAAGGCGTGCGTTTGCCTGCCACCGAGAGTGCAACACGCCGATGTTCTTCTATGGTCATGTTCTCGTTGACGAATGCTCAATCACCCGGTGCAAAAACGTTTGATATAGCACACGTTCGCGAGATTGCTTCAAGCTGCTCGGGCGCGGTTTAGGGTGCATTTTCAATTCAATGTATAGCGAAATGGTTGAACCAACAGGAAAAATAGTCATCACTAGACATAATGTCTAATACCATAGACAATACGTCTAACTACTCGTTGCGCTTCTGTAGCGCATCTACCCTTCTCTGCAACGGAAGCGAATGTCAATCAAGGCTCAGACCCTGATCGAGGTGTCAGAAATCAGCAAGTCCTACGGTGACCGAGAGGCTGTGAAGAACCTCAGTTTCTCAGTTGCCGAGGGAACCGTGCTCGGGTTGTTGGGCGCAAACGGCGCTGGCAAGACGACGATTGTGAACATGCTCACAACTCTGACTTCTATCGACACTGGGCATGCCAGCATCTGCGGATACGACGTGTCCTCGCAGCCCTATGAAATCAGGCAACTCATCGGGCTGGCCGGGCAGTTCGCAGCTATCGACGAGAAGCTGACGGCAAGAGAAAACCTGAAGTTGTTCGGACGGCTCAATAAGATCTCGGGCAGGAATCTCAACGCACGAATTGATGACCTCCTTCAACGTTTCCGTATGGCCGACTTTGCCGATCAGATCGCTGGCACATGCTCCGGTGGTCAGCGAAGGAGGCTCGATGTCGTATCTGCCCTCATCGCAAAGCCCGCGACCCTGTTCTTGGACGAGCCCACTACCGGTCTCGATCCACGCAGCCGAGCCGATATCTGGGAAGTCATCGAAGACTTAGCCGACGAAGGGACCTCAGTACTGCTCACTACACAGTACCTCCACGAGGCTGATCGGCTTGCCGACGAAATTGTGCTCATCGACCATGGAATGATTGTCGCCAGTGGAACACCCGACGAACTCAAACGGGAGCTCAACAGAGACGTCCTTGAGATCCATCTGGACTCGGATGTGGCTTTCAGGTCAGCGGTTCGTCTCGTGAACGATCAGCCAGATATCGGGACCGATGAGAACGCGATGACGATACGAATCCCGCTCAGCAACGGAGCTGTCGGCTCACTTGCATTATTGAGACGGCTAGACGACGCCGGAGTAACGATCCGTGATTTCCAGGTGCGCCGCCCAACTCTCGACGACGTGTTCTTGGCCTTCACTGATGCCTAGACAAAAGGACCGATTGGCAGGAAAAATGAACTCATCTACCACCATCGACAGACTGGACGCTCCGCAGGTGATCTCACCCAATGTTCTGACCCACCTGAAGTGGGCGATGCAGGACACAGTCACTATCACCTGGCGAGATATGGTTCGAACGGTACGCCAACCGGAAATGCTGATGTTCGCGGTGATTATGGGAGTTGTATTCCTCCTTCTTTTTAACTATGTGTTTGGCGGCGTGATCGGCGCTGGCGCTGGCGTCAATTACATCCAGTATGTTGTCCCAGGTGTGCTGGTCATCACTGCGCTCAACGGAGCGCAGCAAACAGGGACCGGGTTGGCGTCCGACCTCTCAGAAGGGGTCACGAACCGTTTCATGTCACTACCGATGAGCCAGGTGGCTGTTATCGCCGGGCGTACCATCGCCGACTCCATTCGGAATATCCTCGGCCTGTTGTTGGTCGTCCTAATCGGTGTTCTCATGGGTTTCCGGTTCGAATCGTTCTCGTCTGCCGTGTTAACAGTCCTCTTGCCAGTTGGTATTGGCTACGCCTTTTCATGGCTTGGAGCCGCGCTTGCCGCCCGGCTGCGAAACCCCGAAACGCTCGGTATGCTGTCGATGTTCTGGCTCTTTCCGCTGATGCTGGCCAGTAGTGCATTCGCTCCCACCGAGTCCATGCCCAGATGGCTACAGGGATTCGCCGAGTACCAGCCGATCTCAACAGCAACGAATGCGGCCCGCGCTTGGTCCGATGGGTCGCCAGCCCGGACCGACTCTCTCCTCACGCTTGCATGGGTCGCAGGCATCCTGGCCGTTTGCGTTCCACTGTCGATGCACCTGTACCGCAAATCAACATGAATGCAGGCACCTCTCCGCCCACCCCCGAAAGCCAACGCCGTTCCACTGAGGACAGCATCGTGCAAGCTACTCTGGAGTTAATCGCCCACCAGGGACTTGGCGGCGTGTCCATGAGTGCCATCGCCGCTGCAGCGGGTGTGGCACGTCAGACCGTCTACAACCACTACTCTGATGTCGATTCAATCGTCGGGGCGGCATTCGAACGGCACAGCGCAGAGAGTCTCGACTCGCTCAATTCGCTACTCGCCGCCATCGACTCTCCTGCGGAGAAGCTCGATCACCTTGTGCGTCACACCGCGGCAGTGGCCGAACATGCCCGCGGAGCGAACGCCCTCCATCATGGCCTCTCGAAGAGTGCCCAGTTGGCCCTTGAACCATATGATGCACATCTCCGCGCCGTCATTGAGAGCATCCTCCGTGAAGGCATTGCTGAAGGTCTGTTTCGTCAGGACCTTCATCCTCAACGAGATGCCGTGCTCATCCAACATTTGCTTGATGGCGTAACCTCCCTCGTAATCGCCGAGACGGATCAAATCCCCTCGATCGTCAAAACCGGCATCAGAACGGCCCGATCTGTGGCTTGGCGCCAATCAGGATCCATCGAACGTCAGTAGTCCTGGTGATCCACCTGATAACTACTTGATCTGTATCGACTAACAATTCTTCAGGGCTGCTGGACGGTTTCAGGCCTCGAATGGGGTTGAATAAATATGCGGCGAACTCAATCCAGGCTGGCTGACACCACACTCGCTCACATGAGTAAGTACGACATTCCGGGCGTTGCGTTCGCCGTTGTTCGCGATGGCGAGATCATTCACGAAGACGGCGTTGGCCTTGCGAACGTTGCCACGGGACATCCGGCGGGATCGCGGACTATGTGGCCGATATGTTCGCTGACCAAGTCGATGACGTGTACCGCGGTGATGCAGCTAGCTGAGCAGGGACTGATCGATATCGATCAGCCTGTCTCGACCTACTTGCCATCTTGGCGAGTCAAAGATCCCGACGCTGGTCCACTGATCACCGCGAAAATGCTGATGCATCACGGAAGTGGGCTGGGGCGCGTTGGCTTTCAGGACCGGGTGCGCCAGGAACCGGTGAATCCATATCCGACTCGCGAGTCGCTCATGGAGGCCATCACAACGGCCGACCTGCAGAGTGAGCCGGGGCACTTCTGGGCGTACTCCAACGAGGGATTTGCCACCTTGGGTCACATCGTGGAAACGGTGAGCGGCGTTCCGCTCGAAGAATATTTCCTAACCCGTGTGTTTGAGCCACTGGGCATGAGTGACACGCGAGTGCACTTCGCCGATTGGCGAACTGCTCAAGATCGTGTGGTGAACTACATTCGTGAGGAGCTGGGCGAGAAGGCTGATGGCGCACCCCACGGTGCCTACCAGCCCGGATTCCTCCCGGAGGACTACCAGACCTATCTCTCCACCGGCGGCATCGTCAGCACCGCACATGACCTGGCCCTCTACCAGGCCGCGGCTATGAACTACGACGGTAGTCCGGTGCTGGGTCGCGACGCGCTTGAGCAGATGCAGAGTGCAGCGTTCGAGTACGGCGACACCGGCTGGGGTTACGGCTTTGGATGGTCGGTATTCTGGGCCGGTGATACACGAGTAGTTGGTCATGCCGGTGGGATGGTTGGGTTGAACACATTCTCACTGTTCGTACCGGCCGAGCAGTTAGGCGTGGTTGTTGTCACGAACCGCAGCGAGGCGGGCGCGTTCCAACTCGCCGAGAAGCTGGTCGGCGATGTGCGTGGCACGCCGCTCTGGCGTGACTCCACGGAAGACCCTCTACCGTTTGAATCTGCCTACGTCGCCTCCACCGACGAATCGCCGTCAGCCTTCGATGGAGACTATGCCCACGGCAACGTTATTGTTCGGATTGAGGGTATCGATGGCGACGTGGGGTTCAAGCTGATCAGAGATGGAGTCGAGGAGTTCGAAGACATCGCAACACGCGTTGGGCCAGAGTCTTTTCTATCGCGAAAGACCGCTCAGATAATGCAGTTCACGCTTGATGACGACGGCCGAGCGCAAACCCATCTTGAGGGTGGTCTGCTCTGGCAGCGAGTGCCCGGCTCTTGAGCCTGATCGATGAGGTCGCACCGGCTGACCGCGCAAACTTGGCCGCGCTGTTTGCAGACCCACGACCACTGAGTCCCGGCGTCGACATGGTGTTGGAAGGGCTCGGTGGTGCTGCATTCGTGGATGACGCTACAGCACCAAATTCCGCGTCGTTAACGTTGGGCAGCTACGCGTACTTCGGCGGTGACGCATCCTCGGACGGCGCTAACGGGCTCGTGGACCTTCTGGACGATGGATCGCGTCTCATGGTTGGCGATCAGAGGTGGATTAACCTCGCCATCACCCGGTTCGCCGGAGTTGAGCGGCTGCATCGGATGACGTTTTCAAGAGATGCACTGAACATCGACATTCTGCGGCAGCAATCCCATCGTATTTCAGATACCACTCAGATCGTCCCTGTTGGTCTTGACCTCGCCCGGCAGATGATGTCAGACGTCGATGAGAGCCTGATTGGCGTGTTCCCCGATCCTGAGGCGTTTATCCGGGGTGGGATGGGTTATGTGGCGGTCCGGGGCGAGAAAGTCATCTGCGGTGCTACCTCGGCAATGATGTCTGCCGATGCAATTGAGATTCAGATCACCACTGCCGATAACGCCCAGCGACAGGGTCTCGCGACTGCTGTGTCGGCTACGTTGATTGTGGAGTGCCTTGAGCGTGGCATCGAGCCACACTGGTCGACCACCAACGATCCCTCCCGGGGTCTAGCGGAGAAGCTTGGGTATGTGATGAACGGCGCGCATGAGACATTGGTGCGGTCGAAAGGCTAACCGCTGGCCCCGGCACTGAGGAACGCAACCACGCTTCGCTAGCCAGCGGCTCCGTCAGCGCCGGATTCATACGAGAGTTGATCGGTGGCGTCTATGGCTTCTCTCCGCGCCGAGCGCTCGGCTGTAACTGTCGAAAACAGCAACAGCACGGTGATGATCCCTGATGCGACACAGTACGGGCAGATCGCCTCGATCACAAAGATCTCAATCGTCGTCAGATAGATAGAAGAAACAACTCCAAGCAATGCGATCGAGATCAATCCCAGGCCAAGTCGCTCTGATAGGTTCTGACCGACCGCGACCAGATTGCCAAGAAGAAGAGCTCCGTAGAGCGTCATCCCGGCAAGTGAAAGCGGGATGCCGAACAACATGGCGTACTTGCTGTTGATGACCGTGTGACAGTCACCAACTCCCCCGCAGGCCGGGGCAGTATCTGCATAGTGCGAGACTGTCAGGTAAGAAGTTATCGCGAGGCCAGCCAGTGCAAGGACTGCGCCAGCGGCATACCAGTGGCCTCTGGCTGACATACGACTAGTCCAATGCCGCCAGGATGAAATTCTCATATTCATCGTAGCTCCGGAGCCCATTCAGCCGCTGTCCGTTGATGAACATGGTGGGAGTTGACTTCACTCCCTCGTTCAAACCGAACTGATGGTCCAGTTCCACGCGCTCGGCCATTTCGCCCGACGCCAGGCAAGCGTTGAAACGATCTGTATCAACTCCCACCACAGTTGCTGTGGTTCGGATACCTTCTTCGCTGAATGCGTCATTGGGAGAGATTTCCGAGAATTCAAAGAACGCGTCATGGAACTCCCAGAACCTGCCCTGATCGCCAGCACACTCCGATGCCTGAGCGATCAGTTCGGAGCCTCCCCCGAGAATTGGGAAATGTGCGAACACGAACTGTACGAGATCCGCCGCCACGAACTCCTCAATGATCCGTCGCCCTGACCCGAGGGCGAAATCTCTACAGAACCCTCACTGGAAGTCGCCGAATTCAACGATGGTCACCGGCGCGGCCGCCGACCCGATGCGATGCCCGAATGTGATGTCACCTCCGGCCAGGGCCGTCGATAGACCTTCATCCGGGCCACTCCCAGACGAGGCTATGACCACAGCAACAATAGCGGCAGCGATCACGAGAATCCCAACACTCAGAAGTGCGTAAGTTTGGCGGGCGAATCCTGAAACGCGCCGGGACTCTCCGCTCGTTCGTGATCCCCGCTCCGTTTTATTTCGTTTTCGGCTCAACCAGTTCTGCTCCTCAGATCACTACGGGCCACGATAGCTATCCGCTCACGAATGATCATAAAGGCATGGGCATGATGAATTCGTTAGTGGATGGCGCAAGATATAGTTTCCGCATGTCATTAAAACAGCCATCGACGACCGGCGAATCACAATGCTGGAGATGGAGCCAAAATAGCGCCACCACCATGATCACATGCAGCGAGCGTGAGTCTGAAACCGGTACAACAGTTGCGGTGCTGAATGTCGCTGAATGATTGATTGGATTGCGCCGGCGCTCCTGAGCCCATTCCTGTTTTCGATCGTCACTCTGATCGATAAGCGGGTACTGTCCGAGTTCAAGATCCCGTTCGCCAGCTTCAACCTGTTTGTTGGCGGTAGCCAGGGAACAATCGGGCTGATCATTCTGATCGCATCGCCACTGTCGGGGGCTGATCTACTGACTGTGTTCAGCGGTCTCAGCATTGGCATGCTCCAGGGTCTGGGGCTCGTGCTGATGTTCTGGATGCTCAACCGAGAGGATCCGTCACGCGTGGTTCCGGCTATGCAGACCTCGCCCATATTTGTTGCACTTCTTGCGTGGCCGCTTTTTGGTGAACAGTTGTCCGCGCTGCAGTGGGTGGCAGTCGTACTGGCGGTTGGCGGAGGAGCACTCGCCTCCGTGAACCTTGGAAATCGGGCGTCTGGACCGCTGTTTCGCCCAATATTTCTGCTGCTTATCTTCAGCGCTATGACGATGGCTACATCTCAGTTGATCACCAAATCAGTATCCGACGATCTCGCCACGACGCACATCGTTGCCCTCCGCGGACTTGGACTGTTCATCGTGATGTGGACGATCTTTGCCCGACCAGAGTCGATTCGTGGGCTGATTCGGTTTCTCAGCAACCGGCGACAGGCCCCCTGGCTAATCCTTGCGGAGGGAGTGATGCCGTTCGCTGGGCATCTCCTCATTGTGACAGCGATCTCCCGCGGGCCTGTTTCTCTTGTTGCAGCCCTGTGGGGCACGCGACCTATATGGGTATTCCTGGGAAGTCTGATCGGCTCTAGGGTCGCGCCAAAACTGATCTACGAAGAGTTCACCCGCCAGGACCTACCGCTGAAGTTGGCCTCAGCGGTGATGGTGACCGTGGCGATTGTGCTTATTTCGACCAGCTAGGCCGATGGCCGCTATGCCATCTCGCTAAACAGTTGCTCCCCATTGAGCACGGTTGGCGGACCATCGATCAGGTGCCGAAGGTTCGCGTCCACCCACTCACGGGCCTTTTCGACCAGGACATTGGTGCCTTCTTCAGTTTCATAGGCGGTGATTGTTGCAACAGCGTAGTTGCTAGAGTCGATCAAGCGATAGGCGTGAAACCCCGGAATACTTCGCATGATTGGCACGAACTCGTTCTCGATTTTCGCAAGGGTCTCGGCGTCCAGTTTCTCTACATTGGCTTTGTATTGACGAACAGAAAAGTGCATTGAGCGTCTCTAATTCCGGCTTGAATTTCTTTGGGCTACTGGAGGGCAATACTAGCCGCATGATCACTAAGCGACCAGCAAGATCACCTCATCGCCAGTACTCCTCACATAACGCTTACGCGAGATGAGAATCTGTTCACGTTCGTACCGCTGACAATATGGTTCAATCATCATCGGAACTTGGCCGAATGGCGCAATGGTGACCGTCGGTGGATGATCTCGGGACGCCCGTCTGAGGAGTAGAAATTGTTCTCGCGGATTGTTCTTTCACTCGATGGATCTGATATCTCAGAACAGGCCATACCGATCACGATCAGCCTTGCCAAGGCCCTGTCTCTACCAGTGACGCTGGTTGAAGTCGCAAATAAGCGCTCATCGTCGGCTATCGACCCAACTCGCCTGCTACCAGTCCCTGGTATCCAGAAGAATCTTGAAGGGGAGGCGGCGAACTATCTCGCTGAGACCGCCAACTCGTTCCGAGACCAGGGGGTGCAGTCTGTCCGGGAAGCTCTGAGAAGCGGAGATGTGGCCGGGGAGATCATGAAAGAAGCTGACGAGGGCGAGTCAGCCTTGATCGTGATGGCGACCCACGGTAGGGCGGGCGTTTCTCGATGGACGTTGGGCAGCGTTTGTGACCGAATTATCCGACACTCTGAATCACCCGTTCTGGCAATTCGAGCTCACTCTGAAGAAGGCGCAGAATCCCCACCGTCCGATGTAACTCGCCTCGTGGTGCCACTCGATGGGTCAGAACTTGGCGAGCAGATCTTGCCTGTTGTCACTGATCTCGCTCGATCACTGAATGTCCCCGTAGCGCTGATACAGGTCGGCGAAGTGGCGGATCTGAATAAAGGCTACTGGCCTGATGACGCTGACGATGCCCGGAAACTCGACGAAGATGCGAAGGCCTATCTGGAACATCAAGCAGCGCGCTTAAGTGCACTGGGCGTCATTTCAGTTGAGGTGGTAATGCTCCACGGAGACAAGGCGGACAAGATACTCAGTTTTGCGGCGGAGAAAACCGGCACATTGCTGGCGATGACCACCCACGGTCGTTCGGGCGTCGCACGATGGGCACTCGGAGGCGTGGCCGATCGCGTGATCCGACATTCCGAGTGCCCAACACTCGTTATCCGCGCGAAAATCGCGGAAGAAAAACATGGCTGATCCGCTGAATTAGCGCCTGAACCCGCCTTCAGAATTGATCACCTGACCTGTGATCCACCGGGCATCATCTGAGCAGAGCCACGCGATCAGCCGGGCAGCATCGTCTGGCTGACCCCACTCATTTCCTGGGAACTTCTGCCGCGTACTCTCGTGTTCAGCCGGGGTAGCGTAGCCGGTGTCTATCGGACCGGGATTGACGGTGTTGACTGTTATCCCGCTATCCATCAGAGCGTCGCTCAAACTCTCAGTCATTGAGGCTATCGCCCCTTTCGATGCGGCATACGCGAGTTCGCGGCGCATGGAACCTAAATCCTGGCCCGACGTCATCATGATCACCCGGCCACCGGGTCCGGGTTCACGCTGATTGGCGAACTCTTGAATTAGCATCAGAGAGGCACGAACGTTCACCGACATAATGTAGTCCGTGTCATCGTCGGTGAGCTGGCCCACACCTTGATTTACATGAGCGGCGTGATTTAGAACAAGAATGTCCACCTGATCGAAGTCTCTCCGAGTCTCATCGAACACGGCCCCAGCCGACCCTTTGAGCGACAAGTCAACTTCGATTGGAGCGACGGAATTCCCGAGATCGGCCAACGCTTGAGCCAGCGGCCGTCCAGCATCGGCGTTCCCATCCCAGTAAGGCTGTCGCTGATCGTATTCAACGAACGAGTGGATCGCGAGACTCGCGCCCATCTCACCCAGCCGTTTCGCAATCGCGAACCCAATGCCCTGTGGGCGCGTGACTCCAGTTACCAGCGCCACTCGACCGGCAAGTGGCGAATCATTCGGGTACATATAGACCTCCTCAAACTCAGGCTTCAAACCAGCTATGTAGTGAGGTCTACTTGTCCCCCATGGTCACTCTCCATCTTTTGCGTTTATATGCCAGCTTCGCTGAGTGCCAGTTATGCTGCCTCTATCTGCAACTCAGTCGTGATATCGATCGCCTTGTAGATCGACCGGTAGACAGGGCAGTTGTCCGCGTGAATGCGGTGTGCCCGTTCCGCCGCTTCTCGCTTGTCTGGATTGCTCAGCTTCAGCTTGTACGTGACGTGAATCCTCTTGATAACAAGGACGTTACCTTCTTTTTCGATCTCGCCAACCGTATCCGAGCCGTAGGTCTCCGGGTTCGCCGGTATTTCGCGCGCCTCAAGGGCGCCGCCAAGTGTTCCGGTTAGTCAGCCAGCGGCGGCTGAAACCACATAGTCCAACGTTGTGGCGTGGACCGGCAGCGAGCCAGGCTCAACCCCGTAGTGCTCAGCGACCTCCGAATGAACGCTGAACCACACGGGTTCTGTCTCACCGGGAATAGTTGCCTTACGCAGAGGACCACGGACTCGCTCGATGTGCACGTTGGAGCGGTATACCACTTCATCAGACATTGTTTTGCTCCCAGACGATCTCGTCTGCCCATTTCGATTTGTTCGCGGCTGATCTTACCGTCGGACCAGGAGAACCGGTGCGACCGCAGAGCGGACGACCTTATCTGCCACGCTACCCAGTACAGCGCGTTTCAGTCCGCTGCGGCCCCTGGTACTCATGACGATCAGGTCGATTTTCTTGAGCCGTGCGGTTTTGAGAATAATCTCCGCTGCGTCGCCTGATTCGACCACAATTTCGGTTGTGATGCCGGCCTGCTCGAACTTTCGGCGATGACCGTTCAGTTGATCGCGAGCCTTTCTGGTATTCAGGCCCATCTCATGTTCTGCAGCTTCAAATGCAAGCAGGCCGAAGTCTGCAGCCATGGCGTGCCTTGAGCCCAGCGGTGGCGCAACCGGCTCAATAACTCTGAGTATCACCACTCGCGATTCGAACTTGGCGGCAATAGCCTCCGCATGCACAATCGCGTGGTTAGATGCTCGGGAGCCATCAAGCGTAATCAGGATCGCCTTGTACATTCTTTCGGCTCCGCCCTCATCTCCGTTGGTCAGGGTCCTTTGGTCACCCATGCCTGCTTGCGTGGCTCGCCAGCCGCCTGAAGCAACGCTGTGATGTAACCGTAGCAGAAGGCGAATGCCGTACCCTGCGCGTCATCGCCAGAGATCCAGGGCACGTGGTCTGGCATGAGCATGTACTCGTACCCAACTTCCTGGTATGTCTTGAGCGCCTGCCACATGTCGATGCTGCCTTCATCCGGGAATGCTTCCATGAAGTCGAGCTTATGACCGCGGATGTTGCGGAAGTGGACGTTGAAGATCTTCTTGCGTGATCCGAACCAGCGAATGACATCGAATATCTCTTCGCCGGGGTCATCTAGCATCTCGGTGACCGTCCCCTGACAGAAGTTGAGACCGTGGTACGGGCTCTCATGCATCTGAACGAACTTCTTCAGACCATCGATAGTGCCAAGCACTCGTGTCACGCCCAGGTATCCGGGCGGCGTGTAAGGGTCGTGGGGGTGGCAGGCCAGACGGACCTTGCTCTCTTCTGCGACGGGAACGACACGCTCAAGGAAGTAGTCGATGCGCTCCCAGTTCTCCTCGACGCTCAGCACGCCGGCGATGCCGGGAGGCGCGTCCTGATCCATCTTGGCCCAGCGGAATGTGGAGTTACTGGAGCCACCTCGTCCGGCCTCACGCTCTGAGCGGGGGATGCCGATGATGTTCATGTTGTACTTGACGGCAGGAATGCCCGCCTCGCCAGCCATCCGGATGATGTTCTGGATTGACTCAATCTCGCGATCACGATCTGGACTTTTTCCAAGCATGATCCCTTGCGACTGGCTAACCTCAAGCGGGGTGGAACTCAGTGGAATCTGCATCATGTCCAGGGTGATCCCATAGCCAGCGAGTTTCTCAACATGAGCCTTCAGGTCATCCACAACCCAATCGTGAGGATCACCGGGCGGATCGGAACAGACGTTTACAACGCCCAACTGCGCCCACTGCTCAAAGTCTGAGTCGCCTCTTGCCCCAACCTGCGTGCCAACGTACATGCTCTACTCCGACCAATTTCGTGTCAATTCAAATGCGATCTGTAGCATACACCGGTACGGGGTACGGGTGAAGAAATTACTCGAGCGCCGCTATCCATTAGTGAGTTGGCCCGATTGATCGCAGCGTGGCGTGGTTCAACTAAGCCTCCAGCAAGTACCGCTTCGGGAACTTGGCGACGATGGAGTAGAGGACATCCACCATGTTTGCTACTCTGACGCGCGCCACCTGAGAGCAGAGTTGGTACGCGGCGATGCGTTCGAAGCCGTAGTCCGCTTCCAGCCAGCCGATCAGATCGTAGAAGGCGATGCGGGCAGCGTCTTCCATGGGTCGCGCGCTGCCCACCGACATGATGTACTCATCATCCTCAATTCGAGGCGTCTCCAGTCGGCGACCCTTGATCAGATCGACCGTGAGCGTGCCGGTAGTCGGAACCTCCGGCGCCACGCCGCACACCTCCGCGTCACCTTGCGTAACGTGGCCATCGCCAAGGAACAGCCGCGCGCCTTCCACGGCCACCGGCAGATAGATCGTGTTACCCACACAGACGTCTGCCGCGTCCATGTTGCCGCCGTGGAATCCCGGTGACAGCGTGGAGATCGCCTCGGTCGTGGGCGAGGTGCCAATAGTCCCGTAGAACGGCTCAATCGGAATCTTTGGAATATTCAGGTTCGGGTCGTGGATCATGCCTTCATCCGTGATGGGATGCAGCAGAATCCGCTGGTCCAGCGGCTCATTCAGAATACGTGTGTAGACCGTCCCGCACAGTCCACCAAACTCCGGAATGATGCAGCTCACAGCGTAGTCACGCGTCAGCTTGATGTCGTCGATGCGGACGGCCAGCGTATCGCCCGGCTCCGCGCCCTCCACGTATATCGGCCCCGTACACGGATTGACGTACGGAAGCTGAATCACGGTCGAGAGGTCGATATCAGTCGCATCAATGCGATTAGCGAACGCATCCAGAGTCGATACCTGAAACGTCTCTCCCGGCTCAACCCTGGCAATCGGCGCCTGATACGGCCCCATGACCCATGCAAGGTCCTTTGTTGGCGGTGGCATTATGTGCTGCATAGTGGTCCTCTCGCTCCCGTCTGATAGTTCCGAGCCTGCCTAATCCGTCCGTCCCACCCTCGCCTGTTTCACGGCCTGGCGCCAGCCATCGTAGAGGCTGCTGCGTTGGGTGTAACGCATCTGGGGTTCATAGGTGCGGGAGGCCGACCATGTTGCCTCCAGATCGGCCTCGCCATCCCACACTCCTGCGGTAAGGCCGGCGAGGAACGCGGCTCCCAGAGCGGTTGTATCGGGTATTGGTGCAACGTCGATTGGACGGTCGAGGATGTCCGCCTGGAACTGCATCAGGAATCCGTTTTCGGTCTGGCCGCCATCGACTCGCAACGGGCCGGAGCTTGTGCGCCCTGCGTCGTTCTCAATCGCTTGCAGTACGTCTCGAACCTGGTAGGCCGTCGACTCGAGGGCGGCCCTGCTGATGTGAGCTGCGGTTGAACCGCGCGTGAGGCCGGTGATGGTGCCGCGTGCGTCGGGATCCCAGTGGGGAGCACCAAGGCCAACAAACGCGGGAACGAAGTAGACGCCCTCGTTGTCGCTGAGCATCGTCGCCAGCGCTTCCGACTCCGCCGCCGAGTTGATTGCGCCCAGCCCGTCGCGCAGCCACTGCACGGTTGCGCCGGTAGAGAAAATGCTGCCTTCCAGCGCATAGTCCCGGTTGCCGCCGGTCTGCCATGCGATGGTGGTGAGCAGGCCCGAGTCCGAGTTCACGGGCCGGTTGCCAGTGTTGGTGAGAAGGAATGCACCGGTGCCGTAGGTGCACTTAGACATACCGGTCCGGAAGCAGGCCTGCCCAAAGAGGGCGGCGTGCTGGTCTCCAGCCATGCCGTTGATTGGGATCTCTACACCCAGCAAATCAGCAGAAATCGTGCCGAACTCGAATGCAGACGGTCGCACCTCCGGAAGCATCTCGTACGGCACCTGAAACAGGTCAAGCAGCGCCTCATCCCACTGGCCATCATGGATATTCAACAGCATGGTGCGAGAGGCGTTGGTGATATCGGTCGCGTGAACTTCGCCGCCTGTCAGCTTGAAGAGTAGCCATGAATCGATAGTGCCGAAGCACAACTCGCCATTTTCGGCACGCTCTCGGCCGTTTGGGATGCGATCAAGCAGCCACTCAAGCTTCGTGGCAGAAAAGTAGGCGTCGACCACAAGGCCTGTGCGCGTGCTTATGTCGCGGAGATGGCCGTCGATAATCAGTTCTGCGCATCGTTCCGCTGTACGCCGACACTGCCACACGATGGCGTCTGCCACCGGACGGCCAGTCGCACGCTCCCACACAACGGTTGTCTCACGCTGGTTTGCGATGCCAGCGGCCGTAATATCGCCCGCCGAAAGCTTAGCGGACTCCAACGCCTCCCGGCAGACCCGCAGAGTCGCCTGCAAAATCTCCTCCGGGTCGTGCTCAACCCACCCCGGCTCCGGAAAAGACTGCGCCAACTCCCGCTGTGCGCTGGCGACCACACGCGCCTCATCATCAAAGATAAGCGCACGCGTGCTGGTGGTTCCCTGGTCTATGGCGAGGATGTGTTGCGGCATGAGGGGGCTAGGTTAGCGCAGTAAGGGAGGCGGAAAGTGGCATGGATAGGCGTGCGTGCCAATGGGGATCAACCTTCTTGACATCACGATTCCCTTCATGCAGGGGTGTATTTGGTGATGCCTATCACCCTCCGACAACTTCACCTGCTTGGCGACTACTCATTAGCGAGCATTTCGCCACAATTCGAGCATTGTCCCAGACGCTCCCAAATTGGGAGTGGACTCTCACACTTTGGGCATTGGTCATTAAATAGCCCGGGCCAGATTTCCTGATTTTCCAAGGCGCTGGTAGCAATTGCGAGCCGCTCGCCATGCCCTGCCATAAATTGCTCGGGCTCACCATGAACACGATTGATATTTATGTAAGCCGCAATTTCAAATGTTGGCCATACCAGATAAGAAAATCTTTCATGCCACGTTTTTTCATCATACTTGTGCAGTTGCCACATTTCCGGCGTTGCCATTCCTGCAAACAAGGCGTGGGCCTCTCTATCGAGACCCAATGAGTCGGGTGAGTTCATGTTTGTGGCGTGTGCCTCGAAATAGTTTCTAAAACTACCGCCCGCCTTGATGACGTATTCAGCTCC
Source organism: Chloroflexota bacterium (assembly GCA_013204555.1). Lineage (GTDB taxonomy): Bacteria > Chloroflexota > Dehalococcoidia > Lucifugimonadales > Lucifugimonadaceae > UBA1151. The sequence goes on from JABMNO010000060.1 coordinate 27,977, forward strand.
ACCACCAGACCTGATTTCGGCACCGGAAAACTGTACATATAGTCCAAGTTTATTGACCCAGCCCCGAAGACCTGGCTCCATCTCAGCTTTCCAAACCCCAATCCTTGGAAGGAGCCGAATCAATTCCTCTTGATCGTCCACGCTTGGAATCTCCGTAATTTGTCTCATCGCGCTGGCGACCCGTCCAGCAATGCGTCCACTTCCGCCTTCTCTTCCGCGGTCAGCACCCAATCACTCGCAGCGGCGTTCTGCGCTAGCTGATCCGGGTTGGAGGCGCCGGCAATTACTGATGAGATGGTTGGCGTGGCCAGCTGCCAGGCAAACGCCAGTTCCAGAAGTGTGTGGCCGTGGTCTTTGGCCCATGGCTCTAGCTTCTCAATGACGCTGAAGTTGCCATCGTTGAGCCTCGACTCCTGACGGGCCGCCGGCATCGTGGACAGGCGTGTGCCCTCTGGCACATCGGCACCCCGCTTGTACTTGCCGGTTAGAACGCCCATGGCCAGCGGGAAGTACGGCAGGATGCCGAGACCAAAGCGGTCGCATGCGGGGATGATCTCCGTCTCGATATTGCGCACCAGCATGGAGTACTCCGGCTGAGCGCTCACGAATTGCGCCAGGCGTTCTGTGGCTGCCGTCCAGGACGCGTCGGCGATCTGCCATGCTGAGAAGTTGGAGTTGCCGATGTAGCGGACCTTACCGTCACGCACCAGATCATCGAGCGCTCGTAGCGTCTCCCCAATCGGCGTGTTGGGGTCCGGGCGGTGGAACTGGTAGAGATCGATGTAGTCGGTCTGGAGCCGCTTGAGGCTGCCTTCGACTGATCGCATTATGTGCTTTCGCGAGCCGCCCTGACCATGAGGGCCGTCTTCCCAGTCCATTCCGAACTTGGTTGCAAGGATTACAGACTCCCGCTTGCCGCTCTTATCACCAAGTGCGCGGCCGATGTAGTCCTCAGATTGACCGTGCGAGTAGATGTCGGCCGTGTCGATCAGGTTGATGCCAAGGTCGATCGCTGCGTTGAGAACTCCGGCGGCCTGATCCGGGTCCATTCGGCTGCCGAAGTTATTGGTTCCGAGCCCGATTTCTGAGACTTCAAGTCCGGAATTGCCGAGGTGCCTGTACTTCATGCGTCTGCCTTATGGAAAAACTTTTGTGGTGCTGTGTAGGCCAGATTGTACTTCTGTCGACTATTACGAGTTTCGATCCAGTGATCTGAGTGCCACTTGAATCAGAATTTTTACCCAAATCACACTCTGGGTGTGAGCGCTCATTGGGGAATCCCATTATGATTCGCACATAATGCGCTTGCTCACCCTCATAGTCGTCGCAGCCGCTATCGTCTCTGTTATCGCCGTGGTTTCAACCCGCACGACGTCGGCGGCCAGTTCTACTGTCTCTGGAACTGTTCAACTCCAGGGTGTGACCGCGCCGATTCCATCGTCGATTGCGATCACTCTGATACTCACCCTCTCCAGCGATGGCTCCACCACTACGGCGGTCGCTGACCCATCTGGCGGCTTCAGCTTTAGCGGCGTGGCGGATGGGGCGTACAAACTCAGTGGCCAGGCTCCCGGCTTCATGCTGAGGGAGGCCGCTGAGTTCGAGGTCTCACACGCTGCATACGTGATGCCTCCAGCCCAACTCCACTTTGGGCTTGTCAACTCAGACGGCGTGGTGAGCGTTCTTGATGTCAGTGCCGTGGCCTCAAGCTTCGGGCAAACCGTTTCGGGGAGAGTCGACGGGCAAGGACGCGTGGTCGATTTCAACGCAGATGGTATTGTGGACATTCTCGACGTGAGCGCCACTGCGGGCAACTTTGGCACCGTCAGTCCACTGCCGTGGTCAGGGACGATTAGCGTCACCCCGCTGGCCACTCCGACACCAGCGCCAACAGCGACGCCATCTCCCGCTCCTCCGAGCGCGCCGCAGAATGTGCGAGCTGAGCTTGGGCCCGGGTTTGCCACGGTGACATGGGACGCACCGGTGAGCACTGGTGGTTCACCAATAACGGGGTATACGGTGGTGCCATTCCGCTATGGGACGCGCTATCCCAACGATTCGAAATCGGTAACCGTTTCCGGCACTGAGCGACAGGCCTATCTCTTGTGTTGTGACACATTCCCATCGAGCTATACCGTAGTCGCTGAGAACGCCCTGGGCGCTGGACCGGAATCGCCCACATCTGAAGAGATTAATTTCGGACCCGGCGCCTATGGGATGTATCGCCCCATTGTCACTGGCGGTAATTCTACGGCCAATGTGAAATCGGGTCCTTCTAGCTGGAGTATCCCCTCCGTTCATACGGTATTGGTGAAATCCAGACCCGGCGGATTCAAGCAAGCGTCCACTAGTACTTTAATTGCCGTCTCAGAGGGCATTGATGTCGCAGTGACAAATGACACGCCCCTCCAGTTCTTGGTCATCGGGGTGACTGACGTGAATGCGACGATCAGCATCTGGTCGGATCCGATAATTCCAATCGATCCCACAACGATCCCTCCACCGCCCAATCTGGTTGAGTTCCCATATCAGGGAACGCACCCGGACCCCGCAGGATTTGACACAAATGCGTTTGTAATTCGCGGCTGCGGGAGCGGACCACTTGATCTCTGGTCGCTTATTTATGGAATGAGATTGGGAGGCTGCAACCTGCATTCTCGATTCTTATTGCAGGGCGGCGAATTTGAGATCTCTTCAAGAGTCGATGATCCCGGAGATGCCTTCATCGGCTGGAGCGGAATTGGGTTCCGATTAAATGATGAGAGTGGGAATGTTGACGTTGAAGTAGCTGACCAGGTGTTCCCGACCAATGTGGAAGTACCCTCTTTGGAGTTCGTGGAATACCGCATGGAATGGGCTCAGGATCTGCTCAGGGCATATGTGGATGAAGTTCTCGTACTGGAACTATCGGAGAATATTCCGTGGGAACTCAAACGCCTCGTGATTGGAGAACACAGAAGAGAAGACGGACTCTTTGGAGGAACATTCAATCTTGGCCGGTACTACGTCAACGATGTTTCGGGTATTGCGACGGCATCCATCGAGGCTTCGAACATTGACGATGCCGAGGTTGTCGCAACGGAAGCGATTTCCATAGTCATTGAAGATTCACCTCCGTTCGCGGCCAAATGGGGATCGAACGGTGTCATCCCGGGGACATTCCGAGACATAACTGCTATGGCGTTTGGCTCGGATAGTCGTCTCTACATGAGTAGCAAGATATCCAATTATCAATCATTCGAACCTGATGGCACCTTCAAAGAGCGTATGTGGGACATTGGCATGGGGATGGGGGAGTTCCTGAGCATAGATGGGATAGCGTTTGCGCCCAACGGAAACATGTACCTGGTGGACACCCTGGCCGCCACTATTACCGTAATGTCTCCTTCTGGAGATGTGATTGATAGGTGGGATTCGAGCGATGTCACGAGTCCCGGCATGGTCTCACCCTCAGATATTGCCATTAGTCAAAACGGTGACGTATATGTCATCGGCAATGAGCTTGGGCTGATTCATCACTTCAATCTTGCCGGGGATTACTTAGGCAATTGGAAACATGTGTCGCGCCCCGCCACCATTGGGATGTCTGGCTCTGGTCGGTCCAATCTAGCTGTGGATTCGACAGGAGCCGTATACGCCCCAACAACAGGAGGCCTGGGCAAGTACTCAAGCAATGGCGAACTTCTGGAAGTCTGGTCTCGTGCCGAAATGGGAGGGCTGAACTCTATTGTCGACATCGCCATCGATTCACTCGACAACATATACATTGCCGATGCATACCCACCTGATCCAGAGAGGAGGAAGATCACAAAGATCTCTCCCTCAGGAGTCCCATTGGCAATCTGGGGGAGTGACGGCGACCGTGATGGCGAACTGGACGGCATCCTGACGCTGGCCATCGATAGTCAGGACAGGGTGTTTGCGTTTGATCCGGAACTCGGCCGCATCACCGTCTTCGGCGACCCGCTACCCGGCATCCCACTGCCAACGGCAACGCCTATCCCGCAGCCTACCCCCATCTCAGGCGCGCTCCCGCAACTTCAGGACACGTTCGCTGATCGGCCGGAACTGGTCGTTGTCTCATTGCGCTCAGCGATCAATCGCTGAGTTTCGCACGCTGCTGACGTTGCGCCTGCTGGAACAGTTATCGTCTGCACACCCATGGAACAGCATTCCTTGGAATGCCGCCACGCTATGTTCAACCGCGCCTGGTCCACGATCACCGGACCATCTATATAATCCCGACAATCACATAGTTAGTGGCGCGTGAGTTGAGGAAGTAGGGATTCGATGGACGGAGAGATGATTGTGTTGCGGCTTTTGCACATCTTGCCGGGCGTGATGTGGGCCGGTGGAGCGGTGTTCGCCACGTGGATCATGGAGCCGAGACTTCGGGCACTTGGGCCTCAGGCCGCAGGTCCGGCAATGATGTCAGTGGGCAAGCTGATGGGTCCAGTTCTTCTATCGATGGGAGGCGTCACGATCATCATCGGGCTGATTCTGATTGACCGCACGCCGGGTAGGTCATATGACCAACTGTTCAACAATGGTTGGGGCTGGGCGATTGGTATTGGTCTTATCGCCTCGCTTATTGGGTTCGCATTTGGGATGGCCACTTCTTCCACCGCAAAGAAACTTGGTGGTCTGATGGCGGCTGCGGAAGGACCGCCTAATCCGGAGGAGATCGCTGAGCGGACGGCGTTGGCCGCCAAACTGCGGACATATGCCCGCATTGCATCGGTGTTTGTTGTGATCGCGGTCGCGACTATGGCCTCTGCAAGCGCCGTATAAAAATATCGTCGACGTGAATGTCGGCTGGAGGAACAAATGACGCCATCACTGTTCAGGGAATCGATCCCAAATTACGAAAAAATTCCACTTCAGATGTTTCTGGAGCGGGCAGCTGAGGAGTGGCCCGACAAGGTTGCGATCATCGATGGTGACCGCAGCGTCACGTACCGAGAGATACTCGCTCAGGCGCAATCGTTCGCTATAGGTCTCGCCGGAATGGGCGTTGTGAAGGGCGATCGCGTCGCACTGCTCGCACCAAACTGTGCTGAGTACGCGCCTGCCTTCTTTGGCGTACTGATGACCGGGGCCATCGTTACAACGTTGAACCCCAGCTATCGGGAGCGTGAGGTCGCCCACCAACTCAACGATAGCGGCGCATCTATCCTGATTGGGCACTCCGCGCTGGAAGAGGTAATTGCCCTGACTAAGCCCCTGGCAAGCGGCATTCGCGAGACCATTTCTATTGGCGGGGCACTGCCAGGCGCAAAGTCGTTTGAAGATGTCATCGCATCAGCCAGTGGGGCGCTTCCAGAAGTCGAAATCGATCCCGACAACGATATTGCGGCCTTGCCGTACTCCAGCGGCACAACCGGCCTCACGAAGGGCGTGATGCTGAGCCACTTCAACATTGGCGCCAACGTCCAACAGATGAACAATCGGGACGAGGTCGCCAGTTTCCAACACGATGATGTGGGGATCCTTTTCCTTCCGCTTTACCACATCTACGGCATGTTCTTCTTGATCGCCTCAATGGCTGCCGGCTCCACAACCACGGTGATGGCTCGTTTCAACATGGAAGATTTCTTGGGCCTTATTGAGCGCGACCGCGTAACGATCTTGCCTATGGCGCCACCCGTGATCTTGGGCCTCGCAAGCTATCCGGGCCTCGCAGACCGTGATCTCTCGTCGCTGCGGTGGGCGATCGTGGCCGCCGCACCATCATCGGCGGAGCTGCAACAACGTGGGTCAGAAGCACTTGGATGCCTGGTGATTCAGGGCTACGGCATGACCGAACTTTCACCAGTCAGCCATCTCGATTACGCAGAAGATGGAATGTACGAATACGGCTCAGTCGGCACACCATTCGCCGATACCGAGGTGCGAGTGGTCGATATCGAAGATGGTGTTACCGATCTCCCGTTTGGAGAAGAGGGCGAGATGTTGGTCCGTGGCCCGCAGGTGATGAAGGGTTACTACAACAACCCTGCGGCCACAGCAGAGACCATCACTCCCGATGGCTGGCTGCACACGGGCGACATAGTCCGCATGAATGGCGATCGCCGACTCTGGATTACCGACCGCAAGAAAGAACTCATCAAGTTCAAGGGATTCCAAGTTCCCCCGGCCGAGTTGGAGGGAATCCTGCTTGAGCATCCAGACGTCGCGGACGCATGCGTTATCGGCAAACCAGACGATGAGGCGGGCGAGGTGCCAAAAGCGTTCGTGGTAGCTGCGAACGACAATGCCAACGCTGACGACATCATCGATTTCGTCAAAGGCAAAGTAGCCAACTACAAGCGCATCTCCGAAGTGGAGTTCGTGGACGAGATTCCAAAGAATCCCTCAGGCAAGATTTTGAGGCGGGTGCTAAAGGATTTTGAGTTGGCGAAGGGCTAACTTCTTTGCCGACCCCCATCCGTATGGCGAGTTCTGGGTTGTGCAGCTAGCTTTCCATTGCTACCGCTACAGGCAACGGCCAATATGTCATCCCGGACGCCGGCAGGCGATCCGAGATCTCGCGTCGGCAACAGGCAAGAGTGAACAACATCGCTCGCCTCAACGTGCGGGAGCCTCGCATCGCGATGTTGTGGGCGTCCGCCTGGGTCCCAGATATCTCCGCGAAGCCTCCGCTTCCGGCATGACGACGTCTGTGGCTAGGCGGCGAGGCTATGTTGAGGATTATTAATCTCAGATTCGGCCAATGCCCGCACAGTTACCATTACTGACCGTTCTGATCCCAGGCCGAATAGTTCCAGATGCGACTCTGGATCATCGGCCTGCTTCAGATACGCAATCGGGTCAGCGAGAATGCGCTTGACGATGGCTTTGGACATGGCTTCGAGAGTGGCTTCCAAATTGGCGTCGCCGGATGAAATGTTCTTCATGGCGCGCTGAACTTCATAGTGGCGATGCGAATCGCTTGCCTCGCCCAGCCTTCGGATCACTGAGTTGAGGCGCTGCCCTGGTGAGTCTGGATTCGCTGCGCTGATCTCCTCCTCCAGTATCTCTTCGGCCTGCGCAATCGCGCCCGCGTGCTGCGCTCCCACCTCCCCAGCATATGCCTGGATATCGTCCATACCCAGGAGAGTGACTCCATCGAGATCGCCCACATGCTCGTCTATTGAAGCAGGAACGGACAGATCAAGGAATGTGACCTGATGATCCGGAGGGATCTCCAGCAAAGACTCAGGGGTCACGATGGGTTCTCTTACCGAGGTGCACGAGATCACTACATCGGATGTGGACACTAATACAGGCAGAGCAGAAATATCAGCAGCGTTGGCGCCCATAGATTGCGCAGTTTCTACCGCCCTCTCATAGTTTCGAGAAACTATCGTGAGATCAGATATGCCAGCACAGATTGCTTTGCTGGTGATGAGGCGAGCGAACTTCCCGGTTCCGATCACGGTGACCCGCTGCTTTCCGGCGCCAGAGAGTCTTGTGTGGAGTAGCTCTAATGCGGTTGAGGCCACTGAAGGAGCGAACGCGGAAATCCCCGCTTCCGAGCGCACTCTTTTCGCGGCTTTCAGCGCCGCCTCAATAGGCTTCGCTAGGGGCGCAGGAACATCACTAATCTGTGCGGCGGCGTGAAGCGCTGTTCGTAGCTGTCCCGCAATCTCGGAATCACCCGGGACCATGGAGTCCAGACCAGCCGCCACTTTGAACAGATGGCGCACTGCGGATTCAGCTTCAAGTGCGTAGGTAGCCGCGGTGGCTTCATCAACGTCTACGCCGTTTTGCTCAGCGAGATCAATCAGGCATTTCTGAAGAATTCCAGCGGTCTCCCCATCATGCGATTGCGCATATATCTCAGTTCGATTGCAGGTGGAGAGAATCACGGTGTGTCCCGCGCTGTCCCGCAAACCGGTGTTCACTCTGGCCGACGTTGCTACGTCCATCGCAACTGCGTCAAGGACGGACTGCGTGGCTGTTTTGAAGCTGATTCCTGCGATTGCGAGGTTCAATTGATGGTCCTGCACGGGAGAGTCACATTGTTGAAATTGGGGCCGAACGTCGATCGCCTGTTGCGGCAGACCCTGCGGCCAGTACGACTTGAAGTTGAGCAGTGCCGAATTGAGCCCACCGCCCCGGCAAAGGGGTGGGTAACGCCGGAGCGATGGGCTCTGATTCGGATGGTAGGAAGTTGATGAGACTTCCGGGTGATTTTTCTAAGCTGCTCGCTGCTGAGACTGATCACCAGTCTGACCGCTGTTTGCAGTTTCCATTGCTGCCTGGAGCTTGCCTGACAGCGCTTCCAGGTCCTTTGTGGCTGAGACCACTTCATCAACCTGTGCGTTTACTTCCTCAACGGATGCTGAGAGCTCCTGTGCTGACGCCGAGTTCTGCTCAGTGATTGCGGTAATACCTTCCATGGATGTCGACACTTCCGAAGCCGATGCAGTCATCTGCTCAGTTGCAGCGGTGTTCTCCTGGACTACTTCACTCACTTCGTTGATGGCACTCACCATCTCATCGGTAGAAGCAGAAACTTCCTCAGCGGCTGCCGTGATCTGCTCAACCTGCGATGCGACCGCTCCAACTGACTCAAGAATCGTTTCAAGTGACTCTCCGGCCTGTCGAGCAAGTTCAGCGCCCTGTTCTGATTCTTTGGTACCGGTTTCAGCGGCCTGGATGGAGTCCTGAACACCGCTCTGGACGGCCTCGATCAGTATCGCTATTTCCTTTGTGGCGCTGCTCACTCGTTCTGCGAGTGTGCGGACTTCATCGGCTACCACCGCGAACCCTCGACCTTGATCGCCAGCTCTCGCAGCTTCTATTGCTGCGTTGAGGGCCAACAGGTTGGTCTGTGCTGCGATGTCGTCGATCACTTCGATGATGTTGCCGATCTCCGCCGAGCGCTCGCCTAGAGAAGCTACCTTGCCTGACAGCTCTTCGACTGACGAACCGATACGGCCCATCCCGGCTATCGTCTGCGTGACCATGTCGCCGCCTTTGCGTGCAGCCTCGTCAGAAGTTCGTGCGCCATCGGACGCTCTCTGCGCGTTGCTGGCTACTTCAGCAGCGGCCGAGGCCACCTGATTAACTATGCCCTGGGCGGTCTGAATGCCCTCGGCCTGTCGCTGGCTACCTTCCGCTATCTGGGAGATCGCCGTTGATAGCTCAACCATACCGGCGCTGGACGTCTGGACCGCGTCAGCCTGGTCGGCTGCACCACGGGCTAGCTCCTGGCTCGCAGCCGCGATGCCCTGTGTTGCCTGACCAACTTGGTCAGTTGCGGTGCCAAGCATGTCGCTGGTGCGTGCTACGCCGGTTGCGGCGTCAACAACCTGGTCGATTAGTTCGCGTTGCTGGTCAATAAGACCCTGAATGTATGTGTCCATCACAAGCGCCTCATCAAACAAAAGCAGCTTGTGCAGGGCGTTGACCGCTTTGGCCCCTTTGCCGGGACTGAGTCGTAGGTGACTCTTCACCTTTGGCAAAAGGTACGTATGGTAGAGGCTGATTGAAGAAAGGTACCATTCTGGCGTCACGCCAATTCGGGCGTGGATCTGACCGACGATAGCGCGCTGACGTACGTATGTCGGGTCAGGATATCCGCTAAATAGCGAGACCATGTACCTTGCCTGAGCCACTTCAAGGGCGGCTCGGCTGGAGCCGGCGTTGAGCATGATCTGCTGTAGTTCAGGCTCGGCCAACTGGACGTCGTAGAACTCTGTGACGAACTTCTTGGAAATACTATCGGCCCATGATTGCAGTGACTTCAGAGTGCGTGCTTCACTCTCGGTAAATCGAAGGTACGTAAGCCGCTTTCGGATCTGATCTGCGGTCACTAAATTAGCACCACCGGAGTGGTCTTGAGACGAATGGTCAGACATATAATGCCCCTTCTGACACCTACATGTCGCATCACTCGATACGAGCCTGGCGTCATTCCCCTGGTTATTGGGCTTCGCTTATCCCGGGCTCCAGTCAGCCTGATGGGGCTACCCGATGCGACATCCCAAATGCATGTTTCAGCATGCGGATTGAATCGTGACTGACGCTTCGCCGCATTGAACCGGCGCTTGCTACGCGCTGTATAGCGCACTAATACCCACGCGCAACGCTGAGAAGTCCCACTATCGAACTGAGCACCTGAAATCAGGGTGCTTTGGGCTTATAACCGTTAAGCATGTTTCTTTGCGACTTTAACGGCGGTAATGTCTGCGCAATGCACATCAGATCGCGGGAGATTACCGTCCGCGAAACAGTGGATTCGTCTTGCCGAAGACGTCTATGGACTCTCCCGTGATGGCGGACGCTCCGGAGCCAGCGAGGAAGAGGGCAACAGTGGCGATCTCCTCGGCTTTGACCCAGTCGGGGCTGACGTTGCCGCCTGATGCGATTCGGATCATCTCGGTATCGGTACCGCCCGGACAGATGCAGTTCACGTCAACGCCGTGTTCTTTGCTCTCGGCGGCCAGCGTCTCCGTCAGGCTGATCAGGCCGGCTTTGGTACTGCGGTAGGCGGCTCGGCCCCACCCGCCTTTGCGGCCACCGATGCTGGATATGTTGATTAGCTTGCCACTGCCTTGTTCGTACATGCTGGGCAGGACCGCTTTCGCACAGATGAATGAACCTGTCAGGTTTACATCTACCACCATTCGCCAAGTATCCAGATCCAACTCGATCGCCGGTATTGGGCCGTGGATGGCGGCCGCGTTGTTGACCAGGATGTCGATGCGGCCGAACTTAGCGAGTGTCTCGCCGACGAGCTTTGCAACCGAGGACTCGTCCGACACATCGCACTGGACGCCAATCGCTCGGCCGCCCGTTGCGGAGATCTCGCTGACGGCGACATCGATATCGCTTTGAGTTCGAGCAGCTATCACGACTGAGCAGCCTTCCGCCGCGTATGCGTCAGCGATTGCCCGCCCGATGCCCTTGCTCCCGCCGGTGATAATTGCGACCTGATCGTCCAACTGCATGTGTGACTCCCTGAAATGTGTTGCGCCGATTATTCCACGACTCTCGCTGCTGCGTCCGTCTCACCGCTGGATAGCGATTGGATGATGCGGTGGCGGAAGGGTGGACGTCAGGCATAGAACGCTGACGATAGCCTGTGATTCTGGGGCAGCGAAAAACATGGTGGCTGCGCTGACAAGATGCCGTCGCTCCACTACTGGTCATCCCAGAGGCTCTCTCGAATCGTCGCCTCGGCTGAGCTCCATATGTCATCCCGGGATAGCCTTGTGGCCGGAATCTCAGCGTCTATATCGGCCACGCGAAGTCAACCAGAGTCACCCGTTGATTACACTTGACCCGCGGGATGACATGTTTGGCGGGAGCGCTGGTTCGAGTTTTCGAGCGGGTGCGGCGAATGGGGCGGCGAGGATGAGGTCCCCACGTTGGTCGCGGGGGCTTCCTCCTCAGGACGACGTATTCTTCGATAGCGACTCAATGGGGCGACCCGTCACGTTCGATGCTCCTATAGATGTCAAGCGACCATTTTGGCCTGAGAGGTTGGGAGATTCTTGAGGATATTGAACACCTCTCTGGCGAC
>JABMNO010000061.1 GCA_013204555.1 Chloroflexota bacterium
ACGTCATAACCTATTAATAACGGAAAAATGCCCGACTCATTTGAGTCGGGCATTTTTCCGTTATTAATAGGTTATGACGTATCTGGTGGAGCGTTTGGATCCGACTCGGTGTACTCATATGTTCTGAGACCCGGCATGAACTGCCAGATCGCCATCACGACCAGAATCGATACCACTCCACCCAGCACCATTGTGTTGCCAGCGCCGATAACACCAGACATGAATCCGACTTCCATCTGACCGATGTTGTTGGCGCCCATTGCACTGAATGAGTGTGCGCTGCTTGCCCGCCCCAAAAGCTTGTCCGGGGTGGTCAACTGAACCACCGTCTGTCGCATCACCATGCCGACGGCGTCTGTTGATCCGAGCAGGCCAACGATAACCAGGCCAAGCCAGAACTCACGGTTCAAGCCGAACGCGAGCAATAGGAACGAGTAGGCCAGTGTTGCGAAGAGGACGATTCGCCCTTTTCGTTTCCATGATGCTGTCCTGATCACAACGAACGTGCCGGCCACGCCGCCAATGGAGTTTGCTGCGTTGAGCGCACCAACGCCGGCGGCGCCAAGGCCGTAGAGCTGGTCGGCGAATACGGGGAACAGCATGCGGTAGAAGCTCACGATGGTCACACCAATATCCATGAGATAGAGGCCTGGAAGGATTCGATGTGTCATCACGAATCGCCAGCCCTCTTTGATCGAGTTGAGGTCGGTCTTTCGTGAGCCTCCGTCGGGTTTGCCCGATACGCGGATGAGCAAGGGCGTGAACATACTGACGCCTGCAGCGGCAGTAGCAACCGCGAAGGCGGCGGTGACTCCGAACACCTCATACATCAATGCAAAGAGCAAAGGCGCAGCGATGCCCGCGATCTGAAATGTTGCCGTGTTTGTGCTCACGGCGTGAGAAATGTGTGATCTAGGAACGACTCGTGAAACCATTGCAGATCGAGCCGGATTTCCCAGCATGTTTACGATCCCTGATAGCCCTGTCACCGCAAAAATATGCCATGGTGCAAGGCCGTCAGTGGCGGCGAGCAATGTGAGCCCTATAAGCATCGCGAACGCGAACACTTGCGTGAGGGTCATTAGTCGTTTGCGGTCCGCATTGTCGGCCAACGCCCCGCCGTACAGGACCATCGGCATCTGGATCAGTTGGACAAGGCCAAGGAGGCCTATCTGCGCTGCAGACCCGGTCTCCTCGTAGAGCCATTGGATGGATACAAGGGTCCGCATCTGCATGGTGACCATTGCGGTGACGTTGGACATCCACAGCATTGTGAAGTCGCGATAGGCGAATGCGGCCCATGCTGAGAGATTCGCCGTAGTTGATGGGGTTGAAGCGCCAGCCTGACCGTCTGAGTTAGACGACATCAGTGTTGGCCCGTGATTGGGGCAAATATGGCACAGATTTGAAGCACCGCCGGATAGTACGCCCGAAAATTACTAGAGGCAATAACCTGGTAGCCAGTCGAAGACCGACCGCGAAATGTTTCCCACTCCAGACTCTTCTTGACCGGTCTGAGTCATCGGCGCATGATCTGCCGCAGAAACAATAACTAATTTTCACTGACAAGAGATGGAGCGTTACCCATGAAGGTCCTGGTCACTGGCGGTTCAGGAATCGTTGGCCACTACGTCATCGACGAGTTGTACCGAAACGGGCACGAGGTGATCAACGCCGACGTAGTCAGAATGACCAGCAACCTGGCTCACAGCGGTACGATCGGCACATCCGGAGCCGATGCTGCACTTGCAATGCGAGAGGGATGGCCTCGAACGCCGACGTTTTTTGAAGTCGACGTGACGGACTACGGGCAAGTGATCTCCGCAATGGGCGGTTGTGATGCAGTGATCGCACTCGGCGCACGGCCAAGCGCTGGCAACTACACGGAGGAAGACGTTTTCCGGACCAACACAACGTCCATGTGGAACGTTTGTCGCGCGGCCGAGCAGTTGGGTATCGAAAGCGTGGTGCTGGGCTCCTCCTACAACTCGATTGGGGCAATGGGCACTGCGGCCCGCTGGGAGAAGAACGAGGTCAAGCCTCCCGAATATTTCCCAATCGATGATGTCCAGGGAACAAGGGCAGAAGATCCGTATAGCGTCGCCAAGTGGTTAGGCGAGCACACGGCCGATGCATTTGCCCGGCGCAACCCGAATATGCGGATCGTCAGTGCCAGGTTCAACGGGATGTGGGACGACAATACGTTCAAGAAGCTTGCCGCCAATCCGATTACTGATCCGTGGGAACGGTGCCAGGGTTTTTGGACGTATCTCCACATCGCCGATGCAGCTCTGGCATGCCGAATGGCTATCGAGTCGTCCGGCTGGGCCGGGCATGAGCGAGCATTCCTGCACGCCGATGACATCATGCTGGACATCCCAACCATGCAGGCGATCCGGACCGTCTACCCGGACGTTCCTCTCAGGAGAGAATTCGAGGGGTTTGAGCCACCAATTTTGAACTCGGTGGCAAAAGATGTTTTCGGCTGGAACCCCCGTTACTCATGGCGAGACGAGCAATTCCAGCCGTAGTCTCTTTCCCGCTCCAGTTCATTTATGGCGCGATGGCGATAAACACTGCGCCTGAGACTATTACCGTCCCGCCGACCAGTCGGCCGCGCCCGAATTGCTCGCCAAGGAACACAGAGCCCATCACCACTCCTATTACGATGCCAATCTCCCGGAACGGTCCAACGTAACTCACGCGGGAAACCTCAAACGCTGTGAGCACCAAACCGTATGCGATGAACTGAAGCCCGCCGCCCGCGATTGCTGAACGCTTATGCATCGCCCACTCCTGAATAAAGTCAGCGCGTGTGAAACCGCGGCTCAATATCGGAAGCATTCCTATCGTCCCGGCCGAAGTCAGGAGGTACATGTAGAGGAATGGCGTGACATGCTCCACGCCGCTCTTGTCCACCACTGAGTAGATAGAGATGAGTATGCCGGTCGCCAGGGCGTAAACGATTCCGCGATCCTTCAGGAGCGCCGCTGGATCGCTCAGTAATGCTTTGAATCTTCCCCACCAGGTGATCAGAAAAATTCCGGAGAAGATGCCAAAAACACCAATCCAGACCAGCGGAGAGATTTCCTCATTCAGCACCACGAGTCCCAGAACTGGGATCAGCATCAGCCCCAGTCCCCGCGCAATGGGGTAGACCAGAGAAAGATCGGTGCTGGCATATGCCCGGCTCAGGGTGATGAAATACACGACGTGCAGTAGCCACGTCGCCAGGATGAATATCCAGCCCTCGGGATCCGGTGGGTTGATGATGAACAGCGTTATCGCAACTGGGGCGAGCAACACGTTTACTGATGTCGCCATGAGCCATGTGAATATCTCTGGCGTTGTGCACCGCTTGGCGAGGAAATTCCATGATGCGTGCGCGAATGCGGAGATTATTACCAGGGTTAGAGCTGCGGAATCCAACGGAGGTTAGATCGCTCTCAACGCGACTTCAGGCAGGGCAGACCAACAACGACAGTACTTAGTGAGCGGATCTGACTGTGGCTTCAAGAACCCAGCCAACGCGCAGTTCAACCTCTCCGTCAGCCCATGGCTTGCTGATGAAGTCACGAGCGCCAAGGTTGCGTGCCGTGCTCAGGTCTTCTGGCCGACCCTTTGCCGTGACCATTAGCACCGGGATGTCCCGGTGATTCTCGTTCGCTTTCATGTTGCGAAGAGCCTGGAACCCGTCAACGCGGGGCATCGCCACGTCGAGAAGGACAAGATCAGGAGAATGTGCGTCGATCATATCCGGGACCTCGGAGCCATCGGCGGCTTCGAACACTTCGTACCCTGCATCCTCAAGGATGGTGGCCAGAGCCAGCCGAACATCCTCACTATCGTCCACCAACAATATTCGAGCCATGATCTTTTTCTGTTCCTCCAAAGTTGCAGCATTAGATATTGTACGGATGGATGCCGAAGATGTGCGTTGAAATAGTCACAAGAACGTAACGTCAGGGCTGAGTTTCAGTTACCGTCGACACAATTAATTTCGTTCGTAGCGATCAGAATTCAGGTGAAAACGCATGCATTACCAGAACGAACGCACTTCGGGTTGCCGAATCTCGGACGCCTGGACCTACCGTGGCCTGAAGACGGTAATTCTTGAGAATGACTTGATCAGGGTCACGGTCCTCGCTGACAAAGGCGCGGACGTCTACGAGTTCATACACAAGCCAACTGATACCGATTTCATGTGGCGCAGTCCTTGGGGCGTGAGGGATCCCCGGAAGTTCATACCCACCACCGGCTGGCCCGAAGGCATCTGGCAAGACGTGTATGAAGGCGGCTGGCAGACCCTTGCACCCACTGGAGGTTCACCCATGAACTACGCCGGTGCTGAGATTGGTCAGCACGCAGAAGCGACCACGATGCCGTGGGACGTCCAGATTCTTGAGGACACGCCAGAGACCGTGAGCGCCAGGTTCTGGGTACGTACCTATCGGACGCCCTTTTACATTGAGAAGACGCTGACGATACACACTGGAGAGGCGGTGCTGCACGTCGAAGAATCGATCGTCAACGAAGCTGAGGAATCGGCCGATGCAGTTTGGGGCCAGCACATCGCACTTGGAGCGCCATTCTTGTCGGACTCGTGTCGATTAGATATCCCTGGTGCCGACTACTGGGTGCCCGGCGAAGGTGAAGAAACCACGCGCAGACTCAAATCAGGCCAATCAGGCTCGTGGCCGGCGGCAATTGGTTCGGATGGTAGCCAGGTTGATCTGCATACGATTCCAGCGAAGTCCGCGCGGGTTCAGGACTACATGTCATTCATGGACCTGACTGAAGGCTGGTACGCCGTAACAAACCCAGATCGCGGCGTTGGATTCGCGTTTCAGTTTCCGGCTGAAACGTACACGCATCTCTGGTACTGGCAGGTGTTTGGCGGTGGCAGCGGATATCCCTGGTACAACCGAACCTACAACGTGGGGCTTGAGCCATTCACCAGCCTGCCAAACGGCATGGCCCGCCCGGGGACAGATGAACCGACTTCCATCAAACTGGCGGCCGGCGAACGGCGAACCATCTCGATGAAGGCGATCGCATATGTTCCGCCGAACGACTTTCAGGGCGTCAAGAGAATCGGCGATTCAGGCGGAGTTGAGTTCGAGGCTGTTTAGGCCTCCGCGAGTATTCCACCGTCAACTTTGTGGGCGTTGATCCAGTCCCAGTCAAGTGGCACGCCAATGCCGGGTCCCTCAGGTGCGAACACGTTGCCATCGGAGTCTATGCCGTCGAGATCGTCGTTATAGCCACCGCCGTAGAACGGTGATCGGGTGGACTTTACGAGCGGATGCACGAGACCGAGCTCGAAGAAGTTTGTGTTACGAATCGACGACATGATGTGTCGATGGACCGGTCCTGGGCCGTGAAGCTCCACGTCGAGACCAAAGCCTTCGGTGGCGGCAGCGATCTTCATCGTTCCAGTAATGCCGCCATCTTCATGGGCGCCCGCCCGAACGTAGTCGGTACTCTCGGCGACGATGAAGTCGACGTGCTGCTCAAGGAATCGGATGTGCTCGGTCTGGAGTATTGGAGTTTTGATCATCTGTCGAAGCTTCTTGTGGGCGAACTGCGAAACACCGCCATCCTTGTACGGATCTTCATACCAGAAGAAGTTGGCCTCATCGCATGCTCGACCAACGGCCAGCGCCTGAGCAAAGTTTTCGTACTCACACGCCGGGTCGATCAGCAGGTTCATCCGGTCGCCCACCCGCTGGCCCATGTTTAGAACGTTGTCGATCTCACGCTGGATGCGCTGTCCTCCAAGGCCCCAGCCGTGGATCTTGAACGACTTGTAGCCCATCTCGTAGCACTGTTCCGCGAAATCAGCGAACTGTTCTGGAGTTGAGAGTCCTCCGTTCTCATCACCGTGCAACGTAGAGGCGTAAGCCGGTAGGGGCTTCCGTGTGCCTCCCAGGAGGCGATAAAGCGGGGCGTCAAATAGCTTTCCGGCTATATCCCATAGGCAGATGTCGATCGGTCCGATACCGGTCATGTCCCAGTGACGAAGTCCGCGCTTCAGGTCTTGATATATCTTTTCGCGCTCCAGAGCATCTTTTCCGATCAGATACTCAGATGCATGCTGGATTTGAGCAAGGGCCGGACCGCCGACACCCGGGTACTCACCGGTGATTCCCATATCTGTGTGAATCTGAAGAACAGTCCCGCGCTGAGTGAGTGCGCCGCCTTTTTCATACACCGTATTGAAGGTGTTGTAGTCCTTGCCAACGTTCTCAAGCTGGTGCTCAAACGTGGTGACTTCAATTTTGGTGATCTTTGGGCTTACGACCATGCTGAACTACTTTCCGGTGGGACTGACACAGGTATGACTTTCGTATGTGAAATTATCATGCACGATTTCACTGTTCACGGGGCAGGATTCTACATCTGTGGCGCACCGTTCGGGGTGAAGAGAGAGCTCAGGTTGCCGGTGCAAGTTGCTCGTGGCAGAATGGCGGCCCCTTCTACAGTCATACGCGACGCCCAGGAGATACTGCTGAATCATGAAAGCACTTGTTTACTACGGTAATAAGGACGTTCGCCTGGAAACCGACTGGCCGGAGCCATCTGTAGGCCCCGGGCGGGTCAAGTTGCGGATCTTGGGCTCCAGTATCTGCGCCACAGACATCGAAGAGTGGCAGCATGGGCCACTGTGGGTTGCGCATGAGACGCCAAATCCCATTTCAGGCAGACAGGTGCCTTTGATTCTTGGTCACGAGGCAGCGGGCGAGGTAATTGAGATTGGTGACGGAGTGACAGGCGTGGAAATAGGGCAGCGCGTCGCCATTGAGAATGTGGAGACCTGCGGCGTCTGTTTCTGGTGCAAACGAGGTGAGTCAGCCGTCTGTCCCTCGATGTCAGTGTTTGGCCTCTCTGATGATGGTGGTTTGGCCGAGTTCGCTTCATGGCGCGGCGATCAGTTGATTCCTCTCCCTGATTCGATCTCCGATAGTGAGGCGCCTCTGGCCGAGCCGACGACCGTTGCGATTCATGCGGTCCGGCGCTCTGGCATCAAGCCGGGAGATACCGCCGCGTTGATTGGATGTGGAACCGTTGGGCTGCTGACGCTTCAGGTGGCGAAAGCGGCAGGAGCAAAGGTAATCGCGATCGACCAGCGAGCAAGTTCGCTTGACCTGGCCAAAAAGCTCGGGGCGGATTACGTCCTGAACAGTGCGACGGATGATGTCCCCGCTGCACTGGCAGACTTCACGGACGATATTGGTCCGGACTTTACGTTTGAGACCGCAGGGGCGGAACGGACGCCTGTCGATGCGATCAACTGGACCCGGCGCGGCGGCACTGTCGTACTGGTTGGAATCTACTCGGCTACCCCGAAGGTCAATTTCAACGAAATCGTCGGGAACGAGCGGACTGTCATCGGTTCCGTTGCGGCAAGTCCGGGCGACTATCGGATGGCTGTCGATATGATTGGCAGGGGACTGATTGACGTCAGTTTCCTGGTTTCAGACGTAATATCGCTTGACGATGTAATAGAGCGCGGTTTCGAGCGGATGATCCAACCAAACAAAGATGTGTTCAGAATCGTAGTTCAACCTGGCTAGGAACTATTGTCGTTGAAGTGCACAACTTCAATATTCAAACTATAACGTAAAATATCGGCACTGCTGTTCACAAATGAGAAGGAACGTCGAATGCACTACCAACTGGAGCGGACAAGCGGCTGCAGAGTCTCCGATTCCTGGACATACCGCGGCCTCAAAACGGTGATTCTGGAGAACGAACTCGTCCGGGTCATGGTGCTTGCAGACAAGGGTGCTGATGTCTACTCATTCGTACACAAAGCCAGCGACACGGACTTCCTCTGGCGTTCTCCCTGGGGCGTCCGCGATCCCGGTAAGTTCTTGAGCACAACCGGCTCAGCGGAGAGCGTGTGGCTTGATGTCTACGAAGGTGGCTGGCAGACGGTCGTCCCCCACGGTGGCTATCCATCAAACGTAACAGGCGCGGATCTGGGACTACACGCCGAATTGAGCACGATGCCATGGGACGCGCAGATAGTAGAGGACACGCTAGACCGGGTAGCGGTCAAGTTCTGGGCACGTGGAGCGCGCACACCGTTTTCCGCGGAGAAGACGCTCATCCTGGAGGCGGGTTCGGCCACTCTCACCGTCAATGAGTCTGTGACAAATGAGGGCGAGGAGCCTGCCCGGTGCGTTTGGCTGGAACACATCGCAATTGGTGAACCATTTCTTTCGGAGGCGTGCCGGCTGGACGTACCTGCTTCGAAGATCATGAATCATGGAACACTTGTCGAAGAGAACTCGCTGCTAAAGCCGGGATTCGAGGGGACTTGGCCGTACTCAGACGGGGTGGATGGCACCCTGATCGATTTCAGAACGTTCCCACCGAAAGATGTCCGTGCAGTCGACATGGCGTACATGAGTGAACAGGATGAAGGCTGGTACGCCGTGACAAATGAGTCCTCGAACGTGGGATTTGCACTGCGGTATCCGACGGATGTGTTCAAGTATCTCTGGTACTGGAGGTCGTTCGGTGGACTCGGCTATCCGTGGTACGGAAGAACATACAACGTTGGGTTGGAGCCGTGCTCTAGCATCGACAACGGTGGGATGTCCGCTGCGCTTGAGAACGACACAGCGATGCGATTCGCCGCCGGTGAAACAGTTAGCGCTACGATAAGAGCCACAGCGTTTGAAGGAACAGGCGAGGTCACGAACGTTGATGAGCAGGGCAGAGTGATCCATTGATCGACTCCGCGCGACTGACTGAGACCGATTAACGGGGAAGGTAGCCACAAGGGCTACCCCTACAGGTGTTGAATGAAGCGGCAATGAAAAGACCGACTATGCAGCTAGAAAGCATCAGGTGACGATATGAGAATCATTGATACCCACTGCCACGCTGGCCGGAACTGGTTCGAGCCTATCGAAACGCTGGTTCACGAGATGGACACGAACCGGGTCGATGAAGCCGTGCTCATCCAGCATGGCGGGACATACAACAACGACTATCTTTTCGACTCCGCCAGCAAGTATGAAGGCCGCTTCAAGGTCGTAGTGATGTTGGATCCGGATGATGATGATCAGCCGGGAACGCTGACATCTCTGGCAGAGCAGGGCGCGGCTGGAGTTCGCATCTACCCGGATCAGAGGTCGAGATCAGGGGATCCTCTGTCGACGTGGAAGAAGGCGGGCGAGCTTGGGCTGGTCGTAAGCTGCCTCGGTGATGTCGCTCGGTTTGCGTCCAGCGATTTTCGGTGGCTTGTGGAGACGTGCAGCGATACCCCAATTGTCATTGAACATCTGGCGGGGTCCAGGAAAAGCTTTGAGCCCCCCTATAGTGAGTTTGCGACGGCTTTGAAATTGGCTGAACTGCCCAACACCACGATCAAGGTTCCCGGTCTCGGGGAGTTTTCTGGCCGACCACCAAGATTGGAACCCGACTTCGACTTCGACAGCGTCCCGCCGTTGATTGAGATGGCGCTTGAGGCGTTTGGCGCAGATCGAATGATGTGGGGGTCTGATTTCCCGCCAGTCGCTGGCCGAGAGGGCTATCGAAACGCCCTTGAAGGGGTGCGAACCCATCCTGCATGGAAAGATACGGTAGAAGTGGAGATGGTCATGGGCGGTACTGCCGCGAAAGTGTGGGGCTTCGACGCCTGATGAGTCGAAGACGTGATTCAGGGCTGAGTCGGACGCTCGGCACACGACTGGTAGGTGTGGCCGGTTTTAATCTGAAGGTCTATCGCGATATCGACGATGATGAGTTTGCGGATTATCAAGCGCAACAGATAGTCCTGATGGCGGCGATCGCCGTACTGGTTGGTCTGGTGGCCGCAGGGCCTGTGTTTGGCTTCCTTGGAGTTCTGGTTGTGGGAGCCCGGTACTGGATCATCTCATCCATGATCGCCCGCAAGGGAGCTGCGTATTTCCCGGGACGGGCCGACGAGTTCACTCGAAAGCGAGCGATGCGTCTGGTCGGATATTCGACTGGGCCACTGCTCTTGGCGCTTTTTTTTGCGATTCCGCTGGTTGGACCAATCAGTTGGTTTGTCTTGAATCTCTGGTCGGTCACCGCTCTGGCAGTAGGGACTCGGGTCATTCTGGGCGACCCACCCCTACGTGATATAGCGGTGATCCTCGCGGTGGGAAGCATCCCGCAACTGGTCCTGCTTATTGGCGCTGTGGCAGTGAGGGTCTGGGGTTAGTTAGCCCTCGGCCCAGAACGAAACGCCCACAAGACCTGGGCCGGTGTGTGCGCCCATGAACGGAGCGAACTGCGTGAAGTAGATGTCTGCCACGTTGAACTCGCGCTCAATTCGATCGTGGAGGCTGGAAGCTTCATCAGGAGCGTCTGCGTGCATGACGGCGAAATGAGTTGGCAACGCTCCGGCTGATCGGGCTACCTCTGTCAGCATTCGGTCCATCGCTTTCGTCCGTGATCTTGGCCGAGCAATGTTGACGACGCGCCCGCCAGAGAGTTCCATAAGCGGCTTCATCTTCAGAATATTGTTCGCCCAGACGGCGATTCTTGGGACTCGGCCACTGCGCCAGACATACTCAAGCGTGTCCAGATAGGCGAATAGTCTCACTTTGTCTACTACACGCCGCGTGCTGGCAAGCACTTCGGCGTGACTTGCACCACGGCTTGCGTCTCTTGCTGCGGCGATCGCAACAAGTGCTTCGCTGCCAGCGGCGGTTTTAGAGTCGACGACCGTTATCGGGTAATCGGGAATCTCTTCTTGAAGAATTTCTACGGCAACGCGCGCTGAATCATATGAGGCACTCAGGTTGGATGCGAGTGTGACAATCACCACTGAATCAGCTACTTCGATGCCAGCCCTGATATTTTCCAGCCATCGTGCCGGGCGGGGGGCTGAAGTCTTGGGAACTTCATCTCCAGATCGAAGCATGTCGTAGAACTCATCACCCACACCATCCGGCCCATCGTCGTAGGTCACACCCTGGAATGTAATCTCCATTGGGGTGACAAGGAGATGGAGAGACGAGGAGATTTCGGCAGGCAGGGCGGTCGCGGAATCTGTAATAACTGCAACGGGCCTTTTTTCCGCCTTATTGCTGTCTGGCGCGCCCTCAGTCATTCACGATTTTCATGATTCGCCTGCGATCTCGTTGTTTCAGGTGTGGTTGTGCACTCATGGGCACACATACAATCTAACTGGCGAACTTCGAAGCAACCAGTAGTACCAAGGCGTGCAGGTTACCTTTTGGTCTTTGATTCAATAAAAAAATTACCGTTGCTCAAGGATTACGATGCCGGCGAATGGGTCCGCTTTCACCAGGCGTCAGAGATCTGCCGAACGGCGCTTTCTGAGCGCGGGTATCGGAGAATCGACACTCCGATCATTGAACTCACCGAGCTGTTTCTTCGCAAATCGGGTGGGGAACTTGCAGCTCAGTTGTACAGCTTCACTGACCCGGGAGGCTATGAAGTAAGCCTGAGGCCAGAATTTACCGCGCCGGTTATCCGACACATAGTTGAGACCAGGCAATTGGGTCACTTACCGCTGAGATGTGAGTACTCAGGGCCAGTGTTTAGATATCCCTCCGTAGACGAATTTAATAATGGGATGAGTGGATCGTTTACTCAATCTGGCGCAGAGTTGATCGGATCTGGAGGCCCAGACGCCGACGGGGAAGTGATCTCTATCGCGCTGGATGGCCTCCACCGACTGGGAGTCGATAGCCCAACCGTCTCCCTGGGACACGTTGGAATAATCTGGGATCTGTTGATGCAAATGGATCTTTCAGAGCGCGCCCAACTGTTTCTTATCAACTGCGTCCCAATGTTGGCCGCTGGCGATAAGGAAGTGGTGTCTGAGCGCGCTTCACAGATTGGCTTGCTTGAAAACGGCGAGGCGATGGCGATGCGCGGAACTAGCACCGGCGCATCTGTCGAACAGATTGACGCCGTTCTGGGCCACTCGTTGGGTTCTTCTTACAGTGGCTCACTTGGGCAACGCTCTACGGACGACGTTTTGCGGCGCCTGACGAACAAGATAAAGACGAAGGACTCTCCAGAAGCGGTTCAAACGGCAATTGATCTGCTATCGAAGCTATCGAATATCTCGGGGAACCCCGCCGAGTCGATCGCTCAGGGACGGAAGGTGATCAAAGGTGCCAGTCTCAACGATGAGAATCTTGGCATCTTGGAAGATATCGTGATGGCCGTGGAGAAGGCTGGAGTGGAGGCCAACGACATTACAGTCGATCTGGGATTGGTCCGCGAAATCTCGTACTACACCGGTGTAGTGTTCGACCTAAAATCGGGCGACGATCAGGTACTCGGCGGCGGTGGTCGCTACGATAGTCTCGTCACCGCATTGGGCGGTGATCGTGAGACGCCTGCGGCAGGATTCGCATACAACATGGACAGGGTAATCGCCCGTTCGGAGACGTTGAAGAATGGCTAACTTACGTCTGGCACTCCCATCAGAAGGAGCTTTGTACGGTCCGGCCGGTGATTTCTTGCGAGAGTGTGGCCTAAACGTCAGCCGCGCTAGCAGCCGACGGTATACCGCTACCATTCCCAGCCTTCCGGGCGTGGATGTCCTGTTTCAGAGGTCATCGGATATCGCCGGGGAGATCGACGGTGGCAGCGCCGATATTGGTATCACTGGTCTGGACAGGTTTCTGGAGACGCACCAGGAGGGTGGCGACTCAGTCACGCTGTTTGAAGACCTTGGGTTTGGTGGAGCCAGTCTCGTCATCGCCGTTCCAGATGGCTGGCTTGACGTGACGTCACTGGCTGACCTGGCCGATCTTGCGCTTGAGTTCAGGCAACGAGGCCAGAACCTTCGCATCGCCACCAAATACCAGCGTCTGGTGAGCCGGGCGCTGCACAGACAGGGCATCAACTATTTCACGCTGGTTCACGCCAGTGGCGGCTTGGAAGCGGCTCCCGTGATGGGTTACGCCGATCTGATCGCGGATATCTCCGCTACGGGAACTACTTTGCGCGAAAACGGCCTTCGCCCACTGATTGACGGGGTTGTCTGCAACTCACAGGCGGCCATCATCGGTAACGCGCGCCTGCTCGCCGCGGACGAGAAGAAGCTGTCCCTGACCCGTGAGATTCTCGAGCGCGTTGAATCTTTCATGAGAGCCCGTGATTTCCAACGAGTCTCCGCAAACATTGAAGGCGAAACTGAAGCACAGGTCGCGGAAAAAGTGATGGCCAAGCGCGATCTCGCCGGGATACACGGCCCCACCGTGGCGTCGGTCTTTTCGGATGATGGCAAGACCTGGTTTGGCGTTCAGATGGTCGTGCGCCGGACTGACATGATCCGCGTTGTCGACCACCTGCGAGCGCTTGGTGGCTCCGGTATTTCGGTCAGCCAGGCTGATTACGTCTTCCGAGCCAAGTGTGAGTCCTATGAAGAGTTGCTTGGCAAGCTCGCCTATCAGGACGCGCGTTGATGAGGCGAATCGAAGGAGTCACGGCAGGCCGGCGATTTCTTTCCGATCGGCGTAGCCCGCTCGACTCTGACTTGCCCGATTCGATACGTGCTTCTGTACGGGAGATATTTGGCAAAGATCTCAGCGCCATTGGTGTTGCCGAGCACATCATCTCCTTTGTGAAGTCGGGCGGAGATGATGCTCTCCTTCGCATTAGCGCCCAGATTGATGGAATTCCCCTCGAGTTCATCGAAGTAAACCGGAGCGATATCGACGAGGCGGCGAATCAACTTGGACCTGCCACGATCGAGGCTCTTGAGCTCGCAGCTTCACGCATTGAGTCGTTTCAATCAAAAGGCCGACCCGAGAGTTGGTTCGATGATGAGGAAATGCTGGGTGAGCGTGTAACGCCGATCGGCCGAGTTGGCATATACGTTCCAGCGGGAACCGCACCGCTTGCCTCAACGGTCCTCATGACAGCAATCCCAGCCAAGGTAGCGGGCGTAGATAGCCTCGTGTTGTGTACTCCAGCGCCCGGCGGTGCTCTGCCGCATCCGGCGATTCTCGCCGCCGCGAAGATCGCTGGAGTGGATCGTGTCTTCAAGGTTGGAGGCGCACAGGCAATTGCAGCGATGGCATATGGGACAGAATCGATTCCAGCCGTCGATCTCATCTGTGGTCCCGGTAATGTGTTTGTTACAGCGGCTAAGAAACTCGTTTTTGGCGACGTTGGGCTAGACGGAATATTTGGGCCGACCGAGACACTGGTGATCGCCGATGACACGGCGAACCCCGGATTCTGCGCAGCGGACTTGATAGCGCAAGCCGAACACGACATCCTTGCGATGCCTGTTCTGATAACAACATCAGCCAATCTGGCAGACGCAGTCGATATTGCGGTTGAGGCGCAACTTGCCGAGCGCAGCCGAGCGTCAGTGGCGCGACAGGCAATCGAGACCAATGGAGCGGCCATCGTCGTCTCTACGCCGCAGGAGGCCATCGAGCTGGCTAATGTGATGGCGCCGGAGCACCTGTGTCTCGCGGTCCAACAAAAAGATCAGTACTTACCGGGCATAAACGCCGCAGGCGGAATATTCGTCGGCGACTACTCAGCTGAAGTTCTTGGTGACTATGTGGCCGGACCAAGTCACGTTATGCCAACTTCAGGAACGGCTCGATTTACATCAGCGTTAAGTGTGAGAACTTTCCTCAAGCACACGCCAATTGTCGAGTTCGATTCCGTCAAGATGGTTGAGATCGGGCGGCACGCCGCCGAACTGGCCCGACTCGAAGGACTCGATGGCCACGCAGAGGCGGCGGAAATTCGTCTCAGGGAACTCGTAGGAGAGTAACGCTGCCTCCCAGGCTCATCCATTATGGCAAGTATTAATCGCCTTTTTAGAAGTCATCTCGCCCACATCAAGGTCTACGAGCCCGTTGATCCGGTGTCCGAACTTGCTCGCAAATACGGGATTGATCCTGAAAACGTCCTCAAATTGAACGGTAATGAGAACCCGTTTGGCCCGCACCCGGCGGTGAAAGCAGCGATAGCTGAAGGTGAGCTCCATCTGTATCCAGACCCAAATCAGGTCAAGGTGCGTCAGGCACTGGCCGAATACACAGGGGCGCCGTTTGAGTGCGTTCTTGCGGGAGCTGGAGGAGACGAGCTCATAGATCTGCTTCTCAGACTGTTCGTCGAACCCGGCGAACGACTCCTCGATTGCGAACCCACATTTGGGATGTACGCATTCTGTGCGCGCATAGCGAATGCAGAAATCGTTTCGGTGCCCAGAACCGCTGACTTTGAAGTGGATATCGAAGCTGTCACCCGGGAGGACAATGAGCACACCAAGCTCCTTTTCCTGGCGTCTCCAAACAATCCGACGGGGAACGAGCTGTCTGAGGCGGATCTGCTCAAGCTGTTGGCCCTCAACATGATCATCGTTGTGGACGAGACTTACTACGAATTTTCAGGCAACACCTTGGCTCATCTCGTTCCAGAACACGAGAACCTCGTCATATTGCGGTCAATGAGCAAGTGGGCAGGATTAGCAGGCGTTCGAGTGGGCTACATGATCGGAAGCTCAACCATCGTCCAACATCTGATGGAGATCAAGCAGCCCTACAACGTGACTGCGCCAGCAGAAGCCGCTCTTCTCGCCTCGCTGGAGCATCGCGGTGACTTGATGGAGAACGTCAATATGATTCGGGAACAGCGGGGGAAGCTGGAAGAGTTTCTGGACGGTGTGGAATCAGTGAAATATTTTCCTTCAACCGCAAATTTCATTCTTTGTGAATTCTCCGAAGGTGCGAACGAGATGTACGAGCGGCTCGCATCAAAAGGAGTTTTTGTCAGAAAATTCAGTCACCCTGTCCTCAGCCATCACCTTCGATTGACTGTTGGGAGACCGGAAGAAACAACCAGACTCATCGAGGCGCTTGCCGCGAGTGTCTGATCGCAGAATCGTCATTTCAGGAGTGGCCAACCATGGCTGATAAGCCTCGAACAGCAAGCCTCGAACGCAACACCAGTGAGAGTCAGATATCTGTAACGATCAATCTGGATGGCACCGGCAAGGCAGATATCGACACCGACAACGGGATGCTGAAGCACATGCTGGACGCGTTCGCCCGTCACGGGGCATTCGATTTGACCGTGAAGGCTGCGGGTGACCACTCGATGGGCTGGCACCACGTGCTGGAAGATACAGGCATCGTGCTTGGCAGGGTTGTCAACGAGGCTCTGGGCGATAAGACCGGCATTGTAAGAATGGCGCACGCGATTGTCCCACTGGATGAGGCTCTCTCACGTGTGGTGATCGATATCAGCGGTCGTGGCTACGGGGTGGTCGACATGGGAACGCCCAAATACGAGGGCGAGTTCTCATCGGACGAGGTTCGCCACTTTCTGGAAGCGTTTGCTATCGAGAGCCGGATGGCGCTGCACGCAACCGTGCTGGCGGGAAAGAACGACCACCACCGCAGCGAGGCGACGTTCAAAGCGCTGGCACGTGCGCTACGGGCCGCTGTGGCCGTGGACGAACGTAATCCGGACGCGATCCCAAGCACCAAGGGCGTTATCGACTAGGGCAGGGCGGTGGCCGTTAAACGGCCTCCACCTGGAAATCGAATAACTCGATAACCGGGTTGGCAAGAAGTTGCTTGCCCATCTCTGACACCTGAGCCGTAGCAGCCTCCTGAGAAACTGCCGTTAGCGTGACTTCTATGAGTTTGCCAACGCGCACGCCCATAACTTCTTCGAAACCGAGCGACCCGAGGGCCTGAGCTACGGTGTTTCCCTGGGGATCATTGACTGTTGGCTTGAGTCGAACCTCAACCCTTGCGAGGAATTCGGGCAACGGTTAGAACGAGTTTCCCGGAGAACTCTCAGGTGCACGGTCCAAATACTCAGAGATGAATAACCGAACGGTGGCGGCATCGAACTCATCAAGGTATTGCACGTGACGCCAGGATGTCAGCGCTATCTTGCTTTCCATGTTGGAGTAGGGAGATATGACGAACTGGGAGAAACCTCTGGGTGCCACGTCCAGAAGTTGCTGAACGGTTTCTTCACATCCATCTGAGCAGTTGTAATGGAGGCCAATCCCACCGTGTTCCAGGTTGTGCACCAGCGCTTCATCGCTGATCTCTACGTTGTACGGACCCCAGCGAACGGGAGCACCGAACGGAGCCTCTTCACTGGGAGGCGTGACCGGCCAGTGCCCGCCTGAGGTGGCTGGACTGGTTGCGTATTCTGCATTGGTCTCGCCCACCGTGATGTGGTCTCGCCCCTGATCGGGCTGAATCTCCACAGGCCCGCCGGTGTTCAACGTGTTGACCACCTGCGCAGCGTTATTTCGTCCCGATAGTCCTCCCGGTACGAGAAGACTGATGATGAACGCGGCAGCCAGCAAGCCACCAACAGTGAAGTAAATAGCCCTTCGTCGGGATTTTCTGCGTTCAGAACGCTGTCGACGTTCGGCCCTGATCTGTCCCTTTGTCATTCCGCGTCGATTAGATGGTCGAGTCGATGCCATTGTTTTCCTGAAAACTCTAGGATTGGCCGCGCGTATACCCGCGGCGAGGGTGTGCCCTTAGATTATACGAGTGCTACAGGTCGATTGATTGCCCCGTCAGCCGTTCAAGTGCCTGTGAGTACCGATCGATCGTTTTCTGGACGATCTCATCAGGCAATTCAGGAGCTGGCGGTTCTTTGTTCCAGCCGGAGTCGGAGAGCCAGTCTCGAACGAACTGTTTGTCGAACGCAGGCGGCGAATTACCAGGCTCATAGTCGTTGACGTCCCAGAACCGGCTCGAATCAGGCGTGAGAACCTCGTCTATAAGTGTGAGTTCCCCATCAATGATCCCGAATTCGAACTTCGTATCGGCCAGAATCATCCCTTTTCCCCGCGCGTAATCATGAGCTTTGGTGAAGACCTTGATTGAGACCTCCTCCAGCTTGCGGGCCATCTCTGCGCCGACCATGTCGATGACCTCCTGTGCTGTCATTGGCTCGTCATGGCCTACTTCAGCCTTGGTCGATGGCGTGAACAAGAACCCGGGAAACTGGTCGGCCTCGATCATGCCATCGGGCATCCTGGCGCTATTTACCGTTCCAGATTTCTTGTACTCAGCCCATGCCGATCCTGTGATGTATGCGCGAACCACACACTCGATGTCGATTCTCTCGGCCTTCTTGATGACCATCGAACGCAGCGCAAGATCGTCGGGGAGATCGTTGAGTACGCCAACCCGATCAACGGACTTCATGGCATCCGCATCGTAAGCAGGGGCAATCATGTGGTTTGGCATAACGTCTGCCAGAAGATCAAACCAGAACTTCGACATGCGAGTTAGGATCGCGCCCTTGCCAGCAATCGGGGTTGGAATCACCACGTCAAATGCAGAGATTCGATCGGTAGCAATCATTAGCATTCGACCGTCACCCAGATCGTAGGTATCTCGTACCTTGCCTCTGTATGTCAGGCCCGGCAGGTTGGTTTCGCTTACAGCGTTCATCAGCGGATGGTCCCCATTCGGTGGTTAGTTTGCCGCAATATTTTCGGTCGAAAGTCCGAGTTTCTGGAAGGTGTGTCCAACGTGCTCAAGGAAGTATGAGTAGTCAAATATTACGTTGAGTTGATCTTGTGAAATTGCTGCTCGAACCTGCTCATTCGCACGAACCAACTCCCGGAAATCACCGCCCTCGTCCCACGTCGTCATCGCCGCTTTCTGAACGATTTCATAGGCGGTCGTCCGATCAAGACCCGACTCGACGAGTGCGAGCATGACTCTGGGAGAGAACACAAGTCCGCGTGTTAGTTCCACATTTTCCATCATTCGATCTGTGTAGAGAGTCATGCCGTCCACCACGCCGGTCAGCAGATCAAGCATGTAGTCCATTGCGAGCGCACTATCGGGGAGAATCATGCGCTCTGCAGATGAGTGGGATATGTCCCGTTCATGCCAGAGCACAACGTTTTCCAGGGCGACCACCGAGTTGCCTCTTACCAGGCGGGCAAGCCCACAGATCCTCTCTGTGAGCTCAGGATTGCGCTTGTGAGGCATTGAAGATGAGCCGGTACTGACGTATCCCGGTGTTCCAAACGGCTCCTCAACTTCTCGGATCTCAGTGCGCTGCAACGAGCGAATCTCCGTAGCAAACTTCTCCAACGATGCTGCCAACTGGGCCAGACCGCTGATCAGCGCTGCGTGGCGGTGTCGAGGTACGATTTGATTTGAGACCGGGGCAGGGGAGATGCCAAGTTGACGACAGACAGACTCCTCGATAGCTGGAGGAATCCCCGCGTAGGTGCCAACCGGTCCAGATATCTTGCCCACAGAGACAAGATTACGTATTTGAACCAGCGCCGCTTTGTGGTCGTCTAATTCGGAATACCAGAGCGCAAGTTTGAGGCCGAAACTCATCGGCTCGGCGTGTACGCCGTGTGAGCGTCCCATACAGAGAACGCCAATAGTTTCTTCTGCACGCTTTTTTACGGCGTCCATCAGCCGCTCAACTTCGTGCTCAATGAGAGCGACAGTCTCAAGAAGCTGAAGGCTAAGGGCCGTGTCCTTGACGTCGTTGGACGTGAGTCCATAGTGGATCCACCGGCCTGCGGTACCGATGCTTGGTGTGACGGCGCGAGTGAACGAGACGACATCGTGTTTCGTTTTCTCAAAATGCTCGTCATACAGCTCACGGGAAAAGGTCGAGCGGCTGATCTCGGCCATATCATCCTCGGAGATGACTCCCTGTTCCGTCCAGGCCTGACAGGCTGCGATTTCCACTTTGAGCCACAGATCAAACATGTGATCCTCAGACCACACTTCGCTCATCTCAGGTCTTGAATATCGAGGTATCAATTTCCCATTCCAGTTGTCGTTTTATCTGCTGTTCGAGATCGTACATATTCAGCAACTTTTTCAAGTCCCTCAAAGGCTGTTGCTTCGATGCCTTCGGACTCGCAGTACTCAAGAAGGCGTGAGCGAGCGAACACTGTGTCCGCAGTCCGAGCCGCACAGGTGTCTGACATCCGCCCATCGCCGATGAAGACCACCTCATCGCTCGTCTCCAACGCCCCCCGCATCGGGTAGCACTTGCAGACTGCCCACGCTTCTTCACATCGGGACTCAGATGGCGGATAAACGTATTCGACTATCCGATCGGAGTCTTCATCGCAAGTCGCTGATACCGATATTACCGGGACATCGGCAATTCCAGCGGCGCAGAGCGCTGGCTCGATGTATAGATCAAGTCCGGCGGAGGCAACGACCACCTGGTGTCTGCCCTCGCGCGCCGCTTCCATGAGATCTCCAAGGCCATCCCTCATTGGGATCACCTTCGATGCAAGATTCTTGATCTCCGAGACCGACGCCGTAAGTGAGTCAAACTCCTCTTCCTGATACTGCTTGAATGAGGTCTCTCCCGAGTCGAATCGTGCCCGGATTTCGCCCCGAATGCGGTCAACTCCCAGTTCACGCAACAGAGTCTGGGCGCCATTGACGGAAGAAGCGGTTTCATCGAAATCGATCACGATCAACATAAGGTTTAGCTGTTGTGAAGACGGTCGCGATAGGCGTCGATTTTGGCCTCGACTGCTCTGTCGGACAGACCGACTATCTGTGCGGCAAGGTGGGCAGCGTTCATCGCACCCCAACTTCCAATGGCAACACAGCCAACTGGAATGCCGGGTGGCATTTGCACAATGGCGTGCAACGAGTCGATGCCGTTCATCTCACTGCTCGGAAGCGGAACGCCAATCACTGGAAGCGTCGTGTGCGCCGCTACCGCACCTGGAAGGGCTGCGGCGCCACCCGCGGCGGCGATAATGACCTGGAGGCCTCTGGCTCGCGCTGACTTGACGT
Organism: Chloroflexota bacterium; assembly: GCA_013204555.1. Lineage (GTDB taxonomy): Bacteria > Chloroflexota > Dehalococcoidia > Lucifugimonadales > Lucifugimonadaceae > UBA1151. The sequence continues at coordinate 20,784 of JABMNO010000061.1, forward strand.
ACTCAGCAAGCGCGTCGGGCTTGCGGTGCGCGGAAATGACGTTGTATTCGTGGGTCAGACCATAGTCGTCAAGCACGGCGAAAACCGGCTCAATCATTGATGCGTCAGAGCTACTGCCCACCAGTACGCCAACCTGAGGTCCACTTTCAGCCATTCGATTTCCTTCCGCTACTTAGCTGCGCGCTCTGCGATATCTGTTCGGTAAACAGCGCCATCAAAACTGATCTTTTCGATTGCCCTGTACGCGTTTGCACGTGCTTCACTGATGCTGGATCCACCTACGGCCACTTCAAGCACCCGGCCTCCTGCCGTTATCAGACCGTCATCAGTCAGCTTCGTGCCAGCATGGAAGATGAGAGCCGAATTGTTGGCGCTATCAACGCCTTCAATGAGTTTGCCAGTCTCGTACTCAAGTGGATAGCCGCCTGAAGCCATCACCACGGATACGTAGGAATTATCGCTCCATGAGACATCCTGGTCTTCCAGACGCCCTTCGGCCGTTGCGAGGCATATCTCAAGTAGATCGGAATCAAGCCTGGGCAGCACCAGAGTTCCGTCGGGATCTCCAAATCGACAGTTGAATTCAATAACCTTCGGCCCCTGCTCAGTGAGCATGACTCCACCGTACAGAACACCTCGGAATGGGCAGCCCTCTGCCACCATCGCCGCCGCTGCTCGTTCCATCACGGTGGTGCGAATTGTGTCGGCCAGTTCATCATTCCAAAACTCAGGCGGGGTGTAGGCGCCCATTCCGCCAGTGTTTGGACCTATGTCGCCATCGCCAATCCGCTTGTAGTCGCATGCAGAGACTTCAGATGAGACATGAGCACCGTCTACGAACGCGAAGACGCTGACTTCTGGTCCAACAAGCGCCTCTTCCAGCACAACCGAACGCCCGGCATCGCCAAATCGGCCATCGAACATTGATTTTGCCGCAAGGATGGCCTCGGCCTTATCTGCGGCCATGATGACTCCCTTGCCCGCAGCGAGCCCGTCAGCCTTGACGGCAACTGGACCCGTGCAGCGGGTCGACAGGAACGCATCAGCCTCGTCCAGGTTTTCGACCCGCCTGTAATCGGCAGTCGGAATTCCGTATTTGGCCATCAGATCTTTTGACCAGACCTTTGATGATTCGATTCGAGCCGCTGCTGCGGTTGGGCCAAAGGCCATCAGGCCTGCCTCGGTGAACGCATCGACAAGTCCCGCGGCAAGGGGCGCTTCGGGACCAACGATTGTGAGATCGATTGAGTGTTCTCGGGCAGCAGCAACGAGTGCTGGAATATCCATGTCTGAAATTGGGAGGTTCGTGGCAAGATCGGCAGTGCCGCCGTTGCCGGGGGCCGCAAATATTTTTTCGGCGCGTCGTGACTGGGATAGCTTCCACACCAGCGCGTGTTCGCGCCCGCCGCTTCCAACCACCATGACGTTCATCGGCGGCAGGCTCTCATTCCCACTCAATTGTGCCCGGTGGCTTCGACGTAATGTCCAGCACAACACGATTGACCTGAGCGACTTCATTGACGATGCGGTTAGAGATCGTGGCAAGGGTGTCGTAAGGCAACCGTGCCCAGTCGGCCGTCATGGCGTCTTCGCTGGTTACGGCGCGGATTGCACAGACGTGGCTGTAGGTCCGCTGATCCCCCATGACGCCCACCGTCTTAGTGTCGGTAAGCACTGCGAAGCTCTGCCACAGCCGATCGTAGAGGCCATCACCCTTTATCTCGTCCATCACGATCCAGTCGCAATCGCGCAACGTATCGAGCTTTTCGTGGGTGATCTCGCCAATAATGCGAATCGCTAGACCCGGCCCCGGGAATGGCTGACGGTTGAGGATTTCCGGCGGCAGGCCCAATTCAAGACCGGCAAGCCGTACTTCATCCTTGAACAGATATCGGAGCGGCTCCACCAGTGTCAGTTTCATGTGCTCTGGAAGACCACCAACGTTGTGGTGGGTCTTGATCTTGACCGAAGCACTCGATGCGGAGGATTCCGACTCGATGACATCAGGGTAGAGCGTGCCCTGGCCCAGGAAGTCAACATCGCCCAGCTGACCAGCCTCTTCTTCAAACACCTTTATGAATTCGAGCCCAATTCTCTTACGCTTTTCTTCAGGGTCAGTGACACCTTTGAGCGCAGAGACAAAGCGCTCAGCCGCCTTGACGAAAATCAACTTCATGCCAAGGTGCTTCTGGAACACCGCCTGAACGCGTTCGGGCTCCTCGTGGCGCATTAGGCCGTTATCAACAAATATGCAGGTCAGCTGCTCGCCAATGGCCTCGTGAATCAACGCGGCAGTGACGGCGGAATCGACTCCACCCGAGAGCGCACAGATAACGTTCTTCTCGCCAACCTGCTCACGGATCCGATTAATTGTGTCGGAAACGAAATGAGGGGCGGTCCATCTCCCACTCGCACCACAGATTTCGATCACGAAGTTCTTCAGGATTTCGGATCCCATGGGCGTGTGGGCCACTTCAGGATGAAATTGAATGCCGTAGAAACCATCGTCGTTGGCCATCGCCGCGATCGGTGCGTTATCCGTAAACGCGATCGACCGGAATCCAGGTGGTAGGGCTTCGATACGATCGCCGTGGCTCATCCAGACTGGCATTTCGATATCGATATCGCCAAATAGCGCGTTTTCGCCATCACGGCGGATTACGGCGTGGCCGTACTCTTTGTCCTTGGGCAGGCCGTCCGCGACCCTGCCGCCCAGTTGGTGGGCCAGAAGTTGCATTCCATAGCAAATGCCTAATACCGGAACGCCCGCGTTGAAGACCCAGGCGGGTGCTTGCGGGGCTCCATCGTCAAAGACGCTGTTTGGGCCGCCAGAGAGGATTATCCCCTTCAGGTTGAGATGCTCGACGGCTTCCCGGGGGGCATTGTGGGGAACAATTTCGCAGTAGACCTGCGCTTCGCGAATGCGGCGTGCGATCAGATGACTGTACTGAGAGCCGTAGTCGAAGACGGCGATAGCCTCCAGGCGACCTGCGGAAGGCTCGCCCGCTGTTGCTCCACTGGCTCGGTCCTGGGAGGCGATTTCCAGATACGTCGAAACCTCGATATCGCCTGTGGTAGCGACTCGTCGACTGTCTGCGTTCGGATCCTGCTGGTCGTTGCTGTCTGCTATCGGATTTCTCAGTGCCGGTAGAGCGTTCCGGCTGCTTCTCAATTAGGCTTAAGTAGCTGAAATCAAATCTTATGTAATCAACACGTCTAATGCGATCAACGTCTGATGATAATTCCGCCGCGCGTACTCATCTGCGCGGGCAGCTACACGAGATGTTCGAATGATCTCTGATGAAGTTAGTGTCGCAATTGATAATGCTGTCGGTGTGCTTCGGGATGGCGGGGTTGCAATCTTTCCCACAGATACGGTCATGGGGCTGGGGGTAGATGCGATGAATCAGGCTGCGATTGCGAGGCTTTTTGGAATTAAACAGCGAGATGCCAATAATCCATTACCAGTATTGATACCGGATGAATCTTCGTGGGATGCCTATGCCACAGAAATCAGTGATGTGGCGAGAAACCTGGCGAGGAGTTTCTGGCCTGGCGGTCTGACGATCATTGTTGAGGCGGATCCACAGTTGGCTGATTCCATCCGGAGTGCCAATGGAGCAGTTGGTTTCAGAGTGCCAGATCACCCTGTGACACTGGAATTTCTGCGACGATTCGGGGGTCCAATAACCGGGACAAGCGCGAATCTGTCGGGAGTTCAGGCCCCGTCTGATAGTAGTGGGATCGACCCAAATCTTAGAGATCTGGTTGATATCGTCATTCCGGGTAGCGGATTACAGGAAGGACTTTCTTCATCAGTTGTAGATTGTTCGGGACCGATCCCGCGCATCCTGAGGGTTGGCGCCACTCCCGTGTTTGAAATTCTTTCCGTGATACAAAACAGATGAACGTTTTTAATTTCTCGTTCAACCTTTTCCGGAGACAAAATGACCAGCGCCGACCAGCTATTTCGTGAAGCAAGCAACACCGTAGAATCTTCGTTGCGTTCATTCATGGACGATCGCGAACTGCCACTCTACAAAATGATGGCGTACCACCTCGGCTGGGTTGATGAGCACGGCGAGACGTCCCATCGTACACCGCAGGAACGGCTACGAGGTGTTATCTCCATCCTCAGCGCTCAAGCCAGCGGTGGTGATGGAGAAACGGGAGCCGCTGTCTCTGTAGCAATCGAGCTGCTATTCAATTTCACGCAAATTCATACCGACATCCAGGAGGGCAATCCCGATAGATTCTCTCGTCCCGCGCTCTGGTGGGTATGGGGCCCCGCTCAGGGAATCAACGCTGGCGATGGAATGCACGCCCTTGCAAGACTGGCCATCCTGAACCAGGCTGACGCCGACATCGATCCTAAAGTAATTTCCGCCGAACTAAAGACGTCAGACAGCGCCACGCTGCAATTCTGTGAAGGCGCCTACATGGATACGGTCTTTCAGGAACGTCTTGCCGTGGGGGTAGACGAGTACCTCACGATGGTGACGTCGATATCTGGATCACTCGCAGCGGCAGCGGCACAACTGGGGTTCGATTCGGGTTCCTCGACCGATGAGAAGCTTGGGGCCGGACTTTCGAGTTTTGGGCGTGACCTGGGGATTGTGTGGCGGATGCGAGAGGATCATGCCGCCATATGGGGATCGGAATCCGTTGATGAAGGCGCCCAGGGACGGATCATCGCCAAGAAGAAGACGCTGCCGGTCGTTCACGCTCTGGAGCAGGCCGAACCCTCAACGAGACGCGAGTTGGGCAACATGTACGCTCAGCGGGTCATAGACCCGGCAAATATTTCTCACTTGCGGGACATACTGGACCAATCGGGCTCCAAAGAGTTCACCGAACAACAGATATCTCAGTACACAGATTCAGCGCTTGCCAGCCTTCAGGAAGCAGGCGTTGTCGGAGACGTCACGGATGCTCTGAAATCTCTCGTCGACGCCTCGACGAACGGTTGATCAGGTTGCCCGAATGAGTCAACGGAAAAAGTCCGTCAGCGACATCGATTTGGCTGGAGAACGTATTTTCCTCCGGGTGGACTACAACGTTCCGACTGATGCCAAGGGCGAGATCTCAGACGACTCACGAATTGCTGAGTCACTGCCGACGATTCACTATCTGCTAGAACGAGGCTGCTCAATCGTCGTTGCCTGCCACTTCGGGCGTCCCAAAGGGAAAATCGTCGAAGAACTTCGAGTTGCTGCGCTTCGTCGCCGTCTAAGTGAACTGGTCGGAGCGGACATCGTGGATCTGGGCGGGCCTTCTGGCGCCGAGACATCTGAGATGGCCCGATCACTTCAACGAGGCGAAATTGGCATCTTGGAAAATCTCCGATTTGATCCTCGCGAAGAATCTAATGATCCGAAATTCGCCAGCGAACTGGCGAACATGGCCGACATATTCGTGAATGACGCGTTCGGCACTGCTCACCGGGCACATGCATCGACCGAGGGCATTGCACGCTTGCTACCGGCGGTCTCTGGATTGCTTATGTCGCGAGAGTTGGAAATGCTGGGGCGAGTAATTGAGGTGCCGGAGTCTCCGGTTGTCGCAATCGTCGGCGGCGCGAAAGTGACGGACAAGATTGCAATCCTCCGTAATCTCACTTCGAAGGTCGATGCTGTCCTCATCGGCGGAGGAATGGTTGCCGCGTTTGCAGAAGCGAAGGGGTTTGAGTCGGGCAGGGCGGAGGTATCCGCTGAGGAGATCGAAGCCGCAGAGGCCATTCTCGCCGACTCCAGCGCGTTGATACTGCTGCCGGAAGATGTAGTCACCGCCGCTTCGTTCGATGAGAATGCAGTGGCAACGGTCAGGCCATTTGATTCGGTTGACGCTAATGCACTTATTCTCGACATAGGACCTGCCAGCGTAACGGCTTACTCGAAGGTGATCGAAGATGCGCGAACAATCGTCTGGAACGGGCCACCTGGTGTATTTGAGTGGGAAAGCTTCTCTGGCGGAACTCGGGGGCTGGCCCAGGCCGTCGCATCCAACACTTCTGCGATAACAATCGTTGGGGGCGGTTCTACCGCTGAGGCTGTACATAGTCTTGGTCTGGCGGGCAAGATGACACACATCTCGACTGGCGGAGGCGCGTCGCTCGAATTTCTAGAAGGCAAGACGTTGCCCGGAGTGGCTGCGCTTAATGACATTTGAAGGTATAGGACGGAACAAATAGTGACTGCTAAACCACTGGTAGCCGGCAACTGGAAGATGAATCCGGCGGCCGCAAACTTCACAGAGCTTGCATCAGCAATAGCGGATGAGATCGATAAGATCGACGGAGTAGTTAAGGTTCTATGCCCTCCAACAGTGGCGCTTCGTGAGGTCGCTACGGTGCTTGAGGGACGTGATGTGCTCGTCGGCGCTCAGGACGGCCACCCTGAGCCCTCCGGCGCCTACACGGGTGAAGTGGCGATGGGGATGCTCGGTCAGATCTGTAGCCATGTCATCGTCGGACACTCTGAGCGTCGTGCGCTATTTGGTGAGACGGACCACGTCGTCGCCCAGAAGGCGGTCGCAGCCATCGCAAACGGTCTGAGCCCAATTGTCTGCGTGGGCGAGTCACTGGATATTCGCGACGCCGGAGATGCAATCAAGTTCGTGCACGATCAGATCGTCGGAAGTCTCACGGGCGTCGATAACCCGAGTTCGGTGGTCATCGGGTATGAGCCGGTCTGGGCCATTGGAACGGGTGTTTCTGCGCGCCCGGACGTGGCGGGTGAGATGGCGGAGTCGATTCGCAACACGCTAATGGATCTCTACGGCGATGAAGCGGCACTGGCGATTCCAATTCTTTACGGCGGCAGCGTATCCCCGGAAAACATTGGTCCGTACATAGATCGGCCACACATCAACGGAGCGCTGGTGGGAGGCGCGAGTCTGAAGCCGAACGATTTCGGGCAGATCGTGAGCCTCGTAGCTTCGATTCGAGGCTAGTTGCTTCCCATCGTCGCACTGGTGGGACCGACGGCAGTCGGCAAGTCCGCGCTGGCTCTCAAACTTGCGGGTGAGTTCGACGGGGAGATCGTTAACGCCGATTCACGGCAGTTCTATCGGGGGCTGGACATCGGCACGGCGAAACCGACCCCGGAAGATCTCGACTCCGTTCCGCATCATCTCATCGACTGTCTCGATCCCCATGAGTCGATGTCTCTTGCCGCATTTGTTGATCTCGCCAATGCTGCAATCAAAGAGGTGAGTGGACGTGGTCGATTGCCCATTCTGGTTGGTGGAACAGGCCAATATGTCTGGGCGCTGGTAGAGGCGTGGGACGTTCCTAGAGTTGAGCCAGATCAAGATCTGAGGGCGGAGCTTGAAAAAATCGCTGAGTCTGAAGGCCACCAGGCGTTAGAAGTTCGATTACGAGCGCTCGACCCTGAAGCGGCAGATCGAATCGACTCGCGAAATATACGGCGTGTCATACGGGCAATTGAGGTAGCGAAGGCGAGATCATCTGAACCTCCACCCTCAGAGGCCCAGAAACCGGAACTGGATGCGCTATTGATAGGACTTACCGCATCGAGGGCATACATATATGAGCGGGTGGACCGCCGTATTGATGGCATGATCGCCAACGGATGGCTTTCTGAGGTGAAAGAGTTGATGGCGAACGGAGACTTCGCTGCCGGCACGGCTTCAAGTTCGATCGGCTATCGAGAACTTGTTCGGCATCTCAAGGGTGATATCTCCCTCGATGAGGCCATCGCCCTCACCAGAAAGAGCACCAGACGGCTTGTTAGACACCAGTATGGCTGGTTCAAGCTCAGCGACAAACGGATCAAATGGCATGACGTTGAGGATAAGCAAGCGAGCGATATTTCTGAAACTGTCGGAAACTGGATATCCAGAGGCGGTCTCCTGGAACCCAATACGGATACGATCAAAACATAACGTAAAAACATAATTCCAGTGTCCGAGTAAAATCGTCGGAGAAGGCGACATGTATCGTCTGATGACACCCATGGGCATATAAGAGGCAAGAGAGCACGTTGGGACTTCCATTCGCAAAACTGCACGGCGCGGGTAACGACTACATAGCGATTGATGGACGGGATCAGTCGAGAGATTGGGGCGAACTGTCTCGTCTGATGAGCCTGCTCCATTTTGGCGCCGGTTCTGACGGCATCGTTGTCGTGTTGCCATCGGATCAAGCGCAAGTGCGGATGCGTATCTTCAATCCTGATGGGTCTGAAGCCGAGATGAGCGGGAATGGCATAAGGCTATTTTCCAAGTTCGTACTCGACAGAGAACTCGCAGTCCCGGATTCTGGTGGCTTGACCGTCGAGACGATGGCCGGGATACGAACAATCCAGCCGACTATGTCAAACGGCAAGATGGTCGCCGGGCGAGTTGCCATGGGAGCCCCCCATCTAGCGCCACGCGAGATCCCTGTTGATGCAAACGTCACCGGAGATGTGGAACGAGTAATCGATCTCCCGCTGGAAGTTGGCGGACGTACCCTCAATGTCACCTGCCTTTCGGTTGGAAATCCACATGCCGTGTATTTCCCAGAAGAAGATGTGGACGATTTCCCCTTGAACGAAATAGGCCCATTTGTTGAGAGTCACAAGTACTTTCCAAATCGAATCAACTTCGAAATCGCAAATGTGATCGACAGGAGCCGCTTGAAGGCCCGAATCTTTGAACGCGGGGCAGGGGAGACGCTTTCATCAGGAACGGGAAGCAGCGCCGTATGTGTGGCCGCAAAGCTCCACGGGTTCACTGATGACACTGTTGAGATCAACGTTCCGGGCGGCATGCTGAATCTGACCTGGGATGGTGTTGGAGAGGTATTTCTGGAAGGTCCAACGGTGGAGGTCTACACGGGTATTTGGCCCGACTAATATTGCCAGGCCAGATGACCAGATAAACTTGACGCATATTTGAAACGCCAAAACGGAACATACTCAACCCACCCGGCACCTGAACGAGCGGTACTCGTCAGCGTAGAAATTCGCGGCAAGAAAACGGATTGGACCCTTCGCGAGTCCCTGGCTGAATTAGGTGACCTGACGCGAGCCGCCAACGCTGAGGTTGTGGCGCGTGTCTCACAGCGGCTTGTTCGTCCATCTCGAACGTATCTGGGTAAAGGCAAGCTCGACGAACTGCTGGAGATCATTCACGACGAGGACATTGATGTCGTTGTCTTTGATGACGAACTAGCTCCGGCCCAGCAGAAGGCGCTAGAAGATATTCTGCTGGTCAAAGTGATCGATCGCAGCACCTTGATTCTTGACGTATTTGCCCAGCGGGCACGTAGCAGAGAAGGCAAACTGCAGATTGAACTCGCCCAGAGCGAATATTTGCTTCCGAGGCTCGCTGGCCAGTGGTCCCACCTGGAGCGTCTTGGTGGAGGAATTGGCACAAGGGGCCCAGGTGAAACTCAGATCGAGACCGACCGCCGTTTGGTCAATTCACGAATCGCAAAGTTGAAGAAGGATCTGGGAAAAGTTCGCACTCAGCGGTCTGAGCAACGTCAAAACCGTTCGAATTCACAGGCCGCAGTAGTGTCATTGGTCGGCTATACCAACGCTGGGAAGAGCGCTTTATTTAATCGTCTCGCATCGGGAAATGTCATTGCCCGGAACCAGCTATTTTCAACTCTTGATCCCACCACCCGGAGATTGTTTCTGCCCTCTGGAGAGCAAGCGGTGTTGACTGACACGGTGGGATTCATCCACAAATTGCCGGCGACGGTCGTGTCGGCTTTTACAGCCACGCTTGAGGAACTTGAGTACGCGGACTTGCTGCTGCACGTGGTGGACCTGAGCCATCGCGGGGCTGTGGCTCATCACGATGTGGTTGAAGGCATTTTGGATGAACTGGGTCTCTCGGCAATTCCACGCATTCTCGTTCTCAATAAGCTCGATAGAGTTGCGGACTCTCCTGACGACCCGCTTACTGAGCGTGCGATGCAGCTCATCTCAATGTCAAAACACAGCGTTGTTACTTCGGCTGAGTTGGGATGGGGTCTGGATGATCTACGCGCCGAAATATCGAGCGTAATTTCAATGGACGCGCCCACGCCCACACCTGCGTAGACCTTGTATAAGCGAATCTCGTTTCAGGATTCCCTTAGCCCCGGTGGGTGGCTCCTGCTACGTTTTTGGAAACGCAATTCTGCAGCCACGGCACCGGAGTAACCATAAATGCCAGTCTCGTTCGATACCCCATTCCCAACCCGTCCATTTCTTAGCTGCGGCCCGGACGAGCTTGTGATCGTAGATCAGTCAGATATGGGAGCGATGCTAAAGGGCGGTGATCTGACTCCCTGGGCGAGGTTCATCGTTGGCCCTCAAAACATATTGGAGTCAGCACCTTTGCAGGCCTTAGTTACATCGAATAGCGTGGTATCGGTCGAATGCACCGATTGCACTATTGTGATTGATTTCGGGCAAGAGACGGCCCGACGAACGGCTGGCGGTCGGAATTTCGCCTACATGTCAGATGTCAGCGAGGCGAATGACGGTCGGGGATGGATGGCGGTTTCCTGATTGCAGGATCTCGTAGTCGCATCAAGCCGGGACTGCACGGCTGTCGTATGAAGTTAAGTGCGATTCATTCGCTCGGGAATAGGTTCGCACTAGATGTGTTATGTCAAGTAAGCAGAAGTACTTTTAGTCTGTGGGCCCTAAACATCAAGGTCAGAGAGACGATTGTCGATCTCCAGGACTTCAGAAAAAACCAATATCAGTCGGGTAGCATTGTTTGTTCATGACTATTCATAAGCTCCTACACCTCCGCCCAGTCCTGGTTGGCGCCGCCTCCTTTGTGCTCTTGTTGGCCGTAGCCTGCGGATCGGATTCCGAGGCGGGTCAAACCGTTCCTGAGGTCGAGAATGGCGTCGCCCAGTCTGACGGCGAGATTCCAACCCCCACGGCGCTCCCGGTAATTCCTCCCCCCGATGAGGTACCACCGGGACTTGAAGCCGTCTGGGAGGCGTACAGCCTTCTTGTACGCGAATACGTGGAACGGGACAAAGTCGACCCTGAAATCATGACCGAGGCAGCCATCAGAGGCATGGTCGATGCGCTTGGCGACCGCTACAGCGCCTACATATCACCAGAATCGTATGTCGTCGAAAGTAACCGTCTGGTTGGAGATTTCCAGGGTATTGGCGCGGAGGTTCAGCAAACACAGGACCGCCAGCGTGTGATGATCATCGCTCCATTGCCTAATACGCCAGCGGAAACTGCCGGCATCAAGCCCGGAGACGTGATCATGGCCGTGGATGGCGAAGATACTGCGGGCTGGTCGGTTCTCGACGCTGTAAATCGAATCCGAGGCCAGGGTGGCACAACGGTCATACTCTCCGTGGTTCACCTGGGTGCGATTGATGTTGTGGATATCCCGATAGTGCGTGGCACGATCAAACAAGACAGTGTCACGGCGCGACTGCTAGATGACACTCCATACGGCTACGTCAAAATAAATACGTTTACCGCCAGAACTAGAGATGAACTTCGTACTGCGATCGAAGGGCTCAAAAAGGACGATATTCAAGGTTTGGTCTTGGATCTCCGGAACAACCCCGGTGGATTGCTTACCGCAACTGTGGATGTCGCCAGCGAGTTCGTTACAAATGGCGTGGTGACGTTCGAGGTCGATGGCCGAGGTAACCGAAAAGACTGGCGCGTTCGCAATGGTGGCCAATCTCCTGAAATTCCGCTCGTGATACTCATTAACGCTTACTCAGCCAGTGGCAGTGAGGTTCTGACGGCAGCACTTCAAGATCATGATCGTGCGGTGGCAATTGGGGTCACCACCTTTGGGAAAGGAAGTGTCAACACACTCCGATCACTTGGAAATGGTGGCGGGCTTTATATGACCTTTGCCCGCTGGTACAGCCCCAACGGTCGACTGATTGAGGGCATTGGAATCACGCCTGATGTAGAAGTCGAATACAACCCGGATATACAGTCTGCGCGTCGTGGAGCGGAAGACACTCAGATGGCCGCAGCGATACAACAGCTCGATTTTGAGACCGGAAACGTATCGACTGTGTCCTCTCAGTAGATAGACTGGAACCGTAATGGCGGTTCAAAACGGAAAATCTACAGGCCCAATAGCGCTCAATCGCAGAGCGCGTCGCGAATACGACATTCTTGAGACCTTTGAAGCCGGTCTCGTACTGAGCGGCTCTGAGATCAAGTCGATTCGTGGCGGTCGAGTTAACATCACGCAGGCATTTGCTCAAGAGCGCGTCGGTGAGATGTGGCTCGTCAACGCGCACATCGCGGAATACAAGGGCGCTGGCAACAAGTTCACTCAGCACGACCCCACGCAAAACCGGAAACTGCTACTTCATCGAAAGCAGATTCGACACATCATGCGCGAAATGACTCAGCAACGGATTACCGTGGTCCCTCTACGGCTCTTCATTCGCAACCACTACGCCAAAGTGGAACTCGCTATAGCGCGAGGCCGTCGACAGTACGATAAGCGCGCGCACGACGCTGAACGCTCAACTGAGCGAGAAATCCAGCGAGCTACCAAATTGGACGCCCGCTGATCAGGCTCTGCCCTGCCCTGCTTTTGATAGTTCAGGACCCAAACTGAAATAGGGTTTTCCCGGTTGATGTTCTGGCACCAATGCGCGTTCCTCACGCTTTACTCTCCATGTTGAACAGACAAGCTCTTAATATTTCTTACTATGGGGTTTGTAGTTCGAATTGGTGCTTACCTTTTGGTGACAGCCGCGCTATTGCTGTCAAACCAGGTCGCGTCTGCCGATGGTCCCACTGAGCCTGACCTTTGGATGCTCCAGGAGGTGATGCCGGAGGCTACCGAATTCACCGCCAGGGTTGGCGATCCGCCTGTGATCCAGGCATTCCGGACGGATTCTGAAACCGACGAGACGGATCTCATTGGTTACGTTTTCCTAACGTCAGACCTGCCACCAGAAAAGGTCGGATACAGCGCTCCCATAGAGGTTCTGGTTGGGATGGATCTCAATGGAGTCATCTCTGGAATCAAGGTGCTGCACTATCAAGAGCCGATGAAAGGCATCATTGGTGACTTCCTGAACCGGCCGGGTGTGCAAGAACAGTTCACTGGCAAAAGCATTACCGACAGAATGAGGGTGGGAGTGGACATTGATGGCGTCTCACGCGCCACGATTACCGTCAATGCCATGGCAATTGGTATTCGAAACGCTGCGCGACGAGTCGCTCGGGCATACTTCGTGGAGGAGCAAATTGTTCAGCACTCCATCGTTTCAGCACCGGAGTTGCCACCCAACCTTGATGTCTCGCATATCACCGGATCATGGGAAGAAATGTTGGCCGGCGGCCTTGTGCAGCGCATCGCCATCGGCTCCAGGGATTCCATCTGGTTAGACCTGGCGTTCGCGTTCGTAAATGACGAAGAGTTCGGCCAAAGGTTACTGGGGGAGTCCAGGTACCTTGCCGCTCGATCTGTATCCGATGTTGGAGAGGTAGGGCCTCGCTTCTTTATCGTTGGCACCGGCGGTTCAAATCGCTATCTATTCGGGCCAGAACTTCTCACCATTGAGCAAGATGGTGAGTTTTATCCCGTGCTACGAGACGCCTTCATCCCGGTAGGTAAACCCGGCGGAGTGATGAGCGCCAACGCATCTCTTGCTGGGGTTCTAAAAGTAAACCCAATGTTGGACTTCGACAGACCAGCGACGATCTTGTACGACATGCGGCCGGAGATGGGGCTCTACAGCGCTGAATACGTGCCGAAAAGTATTGATGAGGCATCGCCCAACGAAAATCTGGGCACTGCATCGACTCCTGTAACGCTATCTCCATCATCTGTCGCCGCATCGCTTCTATTCGACGTTGATGAACTCTCTGATCTTGGGGACGAAAGCACTCTCGACAGGTTGATCACCCAGGCCGCCGAGACGAGAGCCCTGGTGTTGTCGGTTTTGCTCGTTATGGCGCTCTTCGCCTTTATGCGAAAAGACCGTATCGCTCGTTGGATTGTTCTGGGATTTTCCATCGTTTTTATGGGATTCATGGATGGAAGCTTCCTATCGGTCTCGCACATAATTCACGGGATTCATCTGGGCCCATCTCTATTCACCAGTGACTTATCGCTACTGCTAGTTACCGGGTTCGTGATAGCAACGACGCTCCTCTGGGGACGTGTCTTTTGCGGGTTTATTTGCCCGTTCGGAGCTCTGCAGGCCTTCATGTCCCGACTGGCTCCTCGACGTATTCGACGAGAATTGCCGGCGTCGATCAACGATCGGGCTCAGTATGTGAAATATGGATTGCTCGGCCTGCTTCTTGTACTCACGTTGGCGTCGAGTGATCTGAGCATCTTTCAATATGTCGAGCCCTTCGGCACGCTGTTCTATGTGAGCTCATCTACCCTGCTATGGGTGCTGCTCGTTGGCGTGTTGATGGCGTCAGCGGTGATTCCACAGTTCTACTGCCGTTACGCATGTCCACTGGGAGCCGCCCTCGGATTGGCCTCTCTCCTCACACTGTTCCGCATTAAACGTGTGAGCCAGTGTGGCGTATGCAACCTGTGCGAGCAGAAATGCCCAACAGGCGCAATAAGAAGCGGGGTGATCGACTTCAAAGAGTGCGTCCGATGCAACGTGTGCGAGACGCTGTTGGAGAGTCGTTCGGGAACGTGTCGGCACGATTTGGAAGTTATCCGAAAACGGCTCAATAACTGGCAGCCGGCAACTGTTCTTGAGTAATCAGTGATGAGAACCAATCCGAATCGACTCACACGACGCCAGTTCATCAGAATAACTGCAGTTGCCGGTGTGTCGCTTGCCATCGGAGGCGGACTGATCAACGCGCTGCTCGATGCGGGGACGCTCCACCAGGTCCGTGAGACGCGCATCCAGATGGGATCGCCAATCAGCATCTCTGTCCTACACACGGCTCGTTCGGCGGCTCGTCGGATGATCACGAGCGCCTTTAATGAGATAGAGCGCCTGGAGGCCATGCTGAGTCGCCACCGGCCAGACTCAGAGATCTCTCGCCTGAACGAAAACGGAAAGGTCACCGACGCCCCAGCCGAAGTTATCCACGTCATCACACAGGCTCTGGAGTACTCAAGCCTCACGTCGGGTGCGTTCGATATCACAATGAAACCGTTATTGGACCTTCATGAGTCGAGTTTCGAACAAACTGCCAGACCACCCTCAGACTCCAGCATTCGGGAGGCGCTTGCCCTGGTCGGCTATAAGAAGGTCATTCTCAATGACGCCAACGTGGAACTTAGCCAGCAAGGTATGTCCCTCACTGTGGACGGTATCGCCAAGGGATATATCGCTGACAAGGCTGTGGATATCCTCAAGAGAGATGGCGCAGAGAGAGTTCTGGTTGACGCAGGTGGAGACTTTGGCCTCGCCGGAGGCGGCAACGCGGGCGACGGATGGAATATTGCAGTGGAGAATCCCCGAAAGCCCGGAAATTACCTCACCACGTTGCACTTGACCGATCGGTCCGTCGCTACTTCAGGAGATTACATGCAGCACTTCACTGCAGACAGGCTGTTCCACCACATCATTGATCCTCGAACAGGCTTTTCACCTGACCACACTAGCGCTGTCACTGTCGTGGCCTCAAAAGCGATGATCGCCGATGCGTTGTCAACGGCAGCTCTTGTCCTTGGCCCCGCTGAAGGTCTGGAACTTCTGGAGAATGAGGACGATGTCGAAGGGATAATCATCAGAAAGAATCAAGAGGCGTTCAGTACCAGTGGTATGGCAGCAATAAGCAGTTGATCAACATCATGCCAGGTGGCGCCAATTGAGCACTTCAGGCGTACAATTAACAGCACTCTCTTGGGGACGCGTGGTCTCGACAGGGGGGGTGACCGCAGGACTGCAGGTCGAGGTGCCAGCCTCCTCGTAAATCCACTGGCAAAAAAGTAATTGGCGAAAATGAATACGCCATGGCCGCTTAATTCTAGTAATTAAGTAAGGCCACGTTCCACCGGCCTCCACCTTGGCGGGGTCGATCGGAGCGCCGAATAGTCAAGGTGCTGTCTGTCCGACACCGATAGGACAGTCAAAAGATCATCGGCTGGCTGCTGGTTATGCTCTGTCGCGGGTGTACGTTAGCAGCGAGAAAAACTACCGGCGACTATGCCTGTAGATGTCCGACCGGAGCCCTTCCTGGACGGGGAGTTCGACTCTCCCCCGTCTCCACCCCAGACACCAATCTCGATCAACTCCCGGCCCACCAGCCGGGAGT
>JABMNO010000062.1 GCA_013204555.1 Chloroflexota bacterium
AAACAACTCAATCAGGCACGCAACAAACTATTCCATGACATAGAAAAAACCCAAACTCCGGCAGCCTGAACACTCTCACCTAAAACCGCCGTTCAGACTCATCTCTGGATTGGAAACAACTCGGAGTTATGAGTCGAGATAATCGCGGCTCCCTATCGGCATTTGCGAACCGAAAGACATGGCCTGTGAAGGCGATTCCACGATGACTTTCACGTTTCGCTGCAACGAGTTGATATAGCCGACCCGGCCACCGCATCCTTCGGTCGGTCGAAATATTCTCAGATGCAGGTAGTTTTGACACGCTAGCGAGTAATGGACGTTCTTGAAGATTGCGATCAGACTGGCCCATGTGGTGGACTCGGCCGGGGGCAGGCAGGTGCATCATCCAGCCTGGCATCAGGTACCCCGGACGCCTACCGTTCCCCCGTTAAAAGGAAGAAGAGCCCTGCGCTCTAGGCGGAGGACTCCTCTTCGTTTATCTATGGCACCGATCCCGGTTCAATTGGGGGGAGGGGGGCATTCCCGGGGGCGGTGTCAGGGGGCAATAACTACTTTGATGTCTAACTTCAACCAGAGCGACTGGGTTTTCTCTAGAGATCAATGGGTGGTATCACTCATAGCTTGAATCCAGTACCGCACAAATGGCCGATCAAGCCTGTTGATTACTCTCTACTCCAATCGCCTTCACGCGCCTTCACGCTGCCCCGGTTCTCCATTACCCGGCGTTGATACCGGGTGAATTCAGCCCCCAGGAGACCAGAAATGCCACTCCTTTTAAAGGTGCCCATCTCCGTGTCATGTCCTGGCGCTGGCACGACCGAATACCCAAAGAGGACGCGCCTATCGCTCAGGGATGTCTTGAGTGCCACGGAAAATACACCGCAACTTCATCCCTAACCCGCCCGTAGCCTCAACGTTGGCAGAAAGCTAAACTGTCTCTCCGCGGAACTTCTGCGTCCTTCATCGAGCAGCGCGATTTCAGAACAAGGGGCATGAAACACGGTGGCCAGATATTCACGACTTCAGGTGTATAACGCTATCCACGAAATTGGCGTTGTTCCAGTTTTCTATAACGCCGATCTGGACAACGTGAAGTCGATCGTCAAGGCTTGCTCCGCAGGCGGAATTCGGGTTCTTGAGTTCACCAATCGCGGTGATCACGCGTGGGAAGTCTTCACCGAGTTAGAGAAATGGGCTCGCGTAGAAGTTCCAGACGCCATACTTGGCGCCGGTTCAGTCCTGGAAGCCGCCACAGCCGCCATGTACATCAACAGTGGCGCCAATTTCATCGTGGGGCCTGTGACAAACGCTGAAGTTGCGCGCACATGCAACCGCCGCAAGATCAGCTATACGCCAGGCTGCGGAACGGCGAGTGAGGTCTCTTACGCGGAGGAACTTGGCTGCGAGATCATCAAGGTATTCCCGGGGAGCGGCGCAGGTGGCCCAGGGTTCGTAAAAGATCTGCTTGGTCCAATGCCGTGGTCATCAATCATGCCTACAGGCGGCGTTAGCACTTCTCGAGAATCGCTCGAAGGCTGGTTCAACGCAGGGGTAACGGCGGTCGGCATGGGATCAGGGCTTGTCTCATCTGACATCGTCTCCTCAAAGGATTGGGCAGCCCTGGAGCAACGTTCCAAAGACGTGGTCTCCTTAATTAAGGAGATCAAGGCCGGCAAATAATGTACCGGCCCAACTGATTGGTTATATAGACGAACGGTAGGGTCAGGTTTAAATCCTGTCCCGGTCGTTGGAATAGCTCGGATTGCGGAGGAGCAGGTGTCCAAGAAGGTAGTGACTTTTGGCGAGGTGATGCTACGGCTCGCCACCAACCGGCGAGAGCGATTCACCCAGGCTAGAGACTTTGAAGTGACCTACGGTGGTGGTGAATGCAACGTGGCCGTGTCTCTTGCCCACTTTGGTGTTGACGTGTCCTTCGTAACGGCGGTGCCGGAAAACGATATTGGGCAGGCCTGCGTGAACTATATTCGCCAGTTTGGCGTGGACACGAGCGATATTCTCCGGCAAGGCAACCGGCTGGGCATCTACTACCTGGAGTCAGGGGCTTCGATGCGCGCTTCAAAAGTCGTTTACGACCGCGCAGGTAGCTCAATAGCTGAACTTGGGCCTGGCGACGTGAACTGGGACCAGGTATTTGACGGAAAAGACTGGTTCCACTGGACCGGCATCACTCCGGCAATATCCAAGACCGCAGCCGAAACGGTGGGCGAGGCAACACGACAGGCGAAGGCAAAAGGCCTGACGGTCAGTTGTGACTTCAACTACCGCAAGAACCTCTGGAGCGGTGAAGAAGCTCAGGCAGTGATGAAGCCGCTTATGCAATATGTCGACGTGGCTATCGGCAACGAAGAGGACGCCGACAAGTGCCTTGGCGTCAAGGCCGAGGGCGTCGACGTGACCTCAGGCGAGCTGGACCCGGAAGCCTACAAACCAGTCGTTGAAAAGCTGGTCAGTCAATTCGGATTCTCCCAGGTTGGAATTACCCTCCGTGAAAGCCAGTCTGCTGACGATAACGACTGGTCAGCCATCTACTGGGACGGCTCAGAGATGCACATTGGCAACAAGTACCCGGTCCGTATCGTCGACCGTGTCGGCGGCGGAGACGCCTTCTCAGCAGGCCTGATCTACGGAAATATCAAAGGCCTTGAGAGTCGGG
Source organism: Chloroflexota bacterium (assembly GCA_013204555.1). Taxonomy (GTDB): domain Bacteria; phylum Chloroflexota; class Dehalococcoidia; order Lucifugimonadales; family Lucifugimonadaceae; genus UBA1151. Next base: position 2,675 of record JABMNO010000062.1, read on the forward strand.
CGCTTATCGACTTCGCAGTCGCATCATCCGCAATGGCCCACACTTTCCACGGCGACTTCAACCTCGTCACGGAGAAAGAAGTCCTCGCAGTAGCAGGCGGCGACACGTCGGGACGTGTGCAGCGGTAACGCCACCGAGCAAGGAGTCCCGATCATGATCGTCGATAGTCACGTCCATATTCAGCAGTTGCCACCGTTTGCGCCGGTTGGTCCTACCGCGCCCAGCTTTACGCACCGGCCGACTGAAGCTGCCACGGCGGAGATGCTGTTGGAAGAGATGGATCAGTACGGCATCGACATGACTGTGGTGGTGCAGGATAGCTCCGCCACGTGGGACAACGGATACGTGGCGGATGAGGCACGGAAGCACAGCGATCGATTCGTTGGGGTGGGCTTGTTGGACCCGTTCGACCCGGCAAACGCGACCAACGCCCGTTACTGGATGACCGAGCGAGGCCTACGTGGGTTCCGATTCCACCCTGGCTACTATGACGAGGCAAGCATCAGTCGCCCCGAAAACCGGGCGATGTGGGACGTGCTGGTGGAGTTGAACGCAGTCGTCCAGGTGCATATGCCCGTCTCGCAGGCCACACAGGTGGATGAAATAGCACGGGAATATTCAAGCGTTCCCATAATCCTGGACCACATGTCTTATCCGGACGTTTCAGATGCGCCTGATTTTGAGTCGCACGCGCCCATATTTGCGCTGGCTCAATATGAGAATGTTCACGTGAAGATTTCAGATACTGCCAGGCAGTCGCACGATGAGTTCCCACACCCGGCTATCCAGGTTGTCATAAAGCGGTTGGTGAACGAATTCGGGATAGAGCGCTGCATGTGGGGGACCGGCTATCCGGGCAAGCTGAGAGTCGATAACGGCTGGCCTTCAATGGAAGAGGAATTGAGATTCGTACGGGAGGGGCTCTCCTGGCTCAACGAAGCTGAACGCGATCGTCTGCTTGGTGGCACCGCTACTGTGGTGTGGTCCCTGATCTGACCACGGGTATAATCTTCCAACAGTCATCAGCCCATAACGCCGTAAATAGGAAACTCTCTTGGTCAAACTCCCAGCGGGCACCGAAGCCCCTGATTTCACGCTCCCCTCTCACACCGGTGAAGATGTAACTCTGAGCGACTACCGCGGCGAGACAGCCGTCTTGCTGGCGTTCCACCCGGCCAGCTTCACCGGCGGCTGAACGAAACAGGTGTCCGCCTTGAGCGAGGCAAACGAAGAGTTCGAAGCTGCTGGAGCGATTGTGCTTGAAGTCAGCGTTGATGATGTCCAGAAGCAGGCCGACTGGTCTGAAAGTCTGGGCGGAATCAAGTTCCACATCCTCTCGGACGCTGATCCCAAAGGCCGCGTATCGGAGATGTACGGCATCCTGTCTCAGCGTGATACATCGCGTCGGGCCACGTTCATCATTGACAAGGCCGGGGTAATCCAGGAGTCGAAGATCTACCCGCCTGGCAGCCTTCCAAGTGTCCGCAAGCTGATCCCTGTAATCGAAGGGCTGGAGTAACAGTCGCCCCTTGTAGATTCAGCGGGCCGCTCCCACGCGGCCCGCATTTCGTACGAGAAACTGGACACCATGGCGGATCGAGTAGCTGAACCGACGCAGACAACTGCAGCGGAACAACAAAAGAAGAGCGTCACGAGCGACCAATCGTCACTCCGAAATCGACTGTCTGTTCTTAACATTGTCGATTTCCGGTACGTAATTCTGGCCAACGTGATGATGTTTTCTGGATTTCAGATCCGGAATATGAGCCAGGCCTGGCTCACGCTGGAACTAACGGATTCAACGCTCTGGGTTGGCATCGTTAATGCGATGCCAGGGTTCTCGATTATTGCGTTGTCGCTGCTGGGAGGCGCTGTAGCCGACCGATCGGAGCGCAGGAAGATCCAACTGCGCACCCGGTTCGTGATTGGTGTCATGGCTTTTTTTACGGCCTTCCTTGTTGCATCTGGGAATATCGAGGCGTGGCACCTGATTCCAATTGGACTCATTACGGGTTCGATGTTCGCATTCCAGAATCCGGCCGGTCAGGCGTACGTTATGGACGTTGTCGGCAAGGATCGAATACTGCCTGCGATGTCTCTGAATTCCATTCTCTCGAATCTCGCCTCCATCATCGGCCCAGCGATCGGTGGCGCCCTCCTCGCGATCGGAATCGATATCGCGTTCTTCGCTCTCGCTGGCATCTATTCATCCGGATTTGTGATCACCATCTTCATGAAGACTCGTAGTACGCCTAACCCTAATGATGGAAAAAGCGTTACAGGACAGATCATTGAGGGAGTTCGGTACTCCGTAGGGCACCCACTAATTCGTTCCCTGCTGTTATTTGCCTTTGGGGGCGTATTTGCAGGAATGTACATGGCGCTTTATCCGCAATTCGCTCGGGATGTCCTTGACGTGGGCGGAGTCGGCTTTGGCGTGATTCTGGCCATGCAGGGTCTTGGAGCGCTAGTTGGCTCAACCGCACTTATTCTGTTTGGCGATATCAAGTACAAAGGCACGGTACTGATATTTGCGGTCGTCGGCATGCACCTCGTTACAAGTGTCCTTGGCTTCACGGAAAGCTTCCCAATCACCCTGGTGGTGATGTTTTTCTCAGGCGCCGCGTTCGGAACCTGGTTCGTCCTGGTACCGACGATGCTGCAGACCGTTGCAAAAGCGGAGATGAGAGGCCGCGTCATGAGTGTGTTCTTCATGATCATGCTCATATTCCAGCCTGGCGGAATCCTGGGCGGCGTGATTGAGAAGGTGTGGGGCATTCATGAGGCCTTCATCGTAGGCGCGATCGGCGGCGTAACGGTCGGCCTGATCGTCTTTGCCATCTCCCCAGCCCTGCGCACCAAAGAGATTTAGCCGCGGCCCCTGAGCCTCCACTTGAGCCTGCCAGCCAGGCGCTGCATCAATCCGGCGTTTCGACCTCTCACTATGTCCGCCACCAGCACTGTGATGTTGTCTGCTCCCCCTGCTTTCACCGCTTCCTGAACGAGATTACGGGCGGCCTCGGCAGGCTGTCCGGTCCGTAAGCGGTGTTCTATGACTTGATCGTCAAGAACACCGTGCAGTCCATCACTGCAAAGGAGAATCCGGTCACTCTCGCCAGTTTGATACGTACTTATCGCGGGACTTATGCTGACGTCGGGGCCTATGGCCTGGGTCAATACGTTGCGCTTTGGGTGATACTTCGCCTCCGCCTCCGTGATGAGTCCAGCGGCCACCTGCTGACTGACGACATTGTCATCCTGTGTCAAACGCCTGAACTCCTGTCCAGACAACAGGTACGCCCTGCTATCGCCGACGTTGCCTACTATGAGCCGAGCCGGACTCACGATGCAGACTGTGAGGGTGGTCCCCATGCCGGGCTGCTGACTAATTTTGGCGGCCTCGTTCACGGCGGAATTCGCGGAGTGGAGCGCGTCGGTCACCGCGTCTTCAGTTGATCCCGAGTCTGCGTAGTCGGATGAGACTCGAAGAGCGCTGATAACAGCCTCTACCGCTATAGACGCAGCATCTCCACCTGCGATGTGGCCACCCATGCCGTCTGCGACAACGAGCACCCCGAGCGCATCGCCCATCATCTGGTCACCACTGAGCCAGCCGGTCCGATCTTCGTTTGACTCTCGTCTCAACCCAATATCGGTTGCTTCGCGGACGTTCAAGCTCAGGCTGTCGGCCGCGCTCGTCGAAGGCGTTGCCACCTAGCCAGTTGCCTCTGTCTTCGTCGCAGGCGATACATTCAGACGATATCCAAACCCTCTAATGGATTCGATAAATTCAGGATTCTCGACCACGTGATCGAGTCGCCTTCTTATTCGATGTACGCACTGAGTGATCTCCTGATCAGAGACCTCCGCGTCTGGTCGCTCGGGCCATCCAGCCTCCGCTATCTCATCCTTGGAACAGGCCTGCCCGACCCGCTTGTAGAGGAAGGCAATAATGTCGAACTCTTTCCGGCTGAGAGGTGGATTCACCGCCACGCTGTTGATGAGCACCTCGCGCGTGGACTCGTCGACCACGAGGCCCGCTGTGGCGGTGGCAACAAGCTCATCATTGGCCTGAAATATCATCCTGGAGTCTGGTTCATCTTCAGGTGAGGTGGTCAGTGTCATGGTTGCTGAGCAGCGCTGGAACGTGACTATCACCTGACCCTTGCCCAGCTCGATATCAGACCTGGACCGCAACTGAACCGATTCGTTTTCGATCTGGTCGCCATCAACGAACGTACCGTTCTTACTGCCCAGATCCTTGACGAAGTAGTTGTCACCTTCAACCCAGATCTCGGCATGCTCACGTGAGACGTACGGGTTCTCAAATGCGATATCGGCGAAGTTGGCCCGCCCAAGCACGTAGCGCTGCTCTTTCAATACAACCACACCGGGGTCCTTAATACCCGCACGCACGATTAGCCGTGCGTCCATGCTGTTAGTCATTTGCGTCCTCCACATATGGGGAAGAGTTAGAGAGCATCATGATCAATATCACCGTGGCACTACCTCGGCACTGGGAGCTGAATGCTCCCCAAATCCGGCATCACTTGTTGCCTTGACTACAAATTGGAATGTCTTGCCGGGCTTGAGGTCTTTGACCACCCACTTCGTGACATCTCCCGGAACATCTGCAAACACACCATTAATTTCATCAAATATTACGTAGTTAAGGATTGGGAGGAATGGAGCGTTGGCCGGGGAATCCCATGTGATTGTTGCAGAGCCCTGACCTGCAACCGCAGTGACGTTCATAGGCGCGCCCGGTGGAGTTGAGAAAACGGTGGATATTGGCACCGAGGCTACGCTGGCTCCGGCAACTGTCTCTGCCTGCACGGTCACCGTGTATTCCACTCCCTCAATGAGATCAAAGAAAGCCCATTTCCTGTCATGACCCTCCAGATACACAGGCTCAACACCTGGAGCGTAATTCAACGTATAGCCACTGATTGGAAATCCTCCGTTACTCAACGGTGGCTGCCACCTGACAAATAGCAACCCATACGCAAGCTCTATTGTTATCTGCTCTGGAGTGCCCGGAGCGGTGGGCCGGAAGTCAGGTGTGTGGGCCTCAACTGCGCTCGTCCCGCCACCGGTGAGAACCATTCGGTTATCGTCAAGGATCACCAGGTTGGCTGCACTGGATTGGCTTCTGGTCTTCCCAACAACGATCCAATCGCCGTCATATCGCTCGATGTCATTCTCGTTGAAGACGACCACAGACCCATCTGGCGCCAATCCAATCTGTGGCTGTCCCGCTGGTCGGCTCAGCGACGGGGCTGACAGGAATTCGTTCAACTTGGGATCGAATATCCCGACTCCATTGAGTGGCAGTCCACTGGAGTCGACGCCACCAACGACGATCACTCGCCCATCAAGCATCCGCGTTGCTGCGTGATCGTATCTGGCGAGGTCTGGAGCCTCCACCGGAGACCAGATATTTTGGCTGAGGTCGAACACCTCCGCAGTGGAGACCGCGACATCATTGGTAAACGTTCCGCCAATCACCAGAACAGTTCCGTTTGTCAGGAGCGTCGCCGTGTGACGCGCACGCGCAGATGCCATCGTTTGGACAGGAGTGAAAAATTCGCCCTCCGGCTCCCATATTTCAGCAAATGCCTGCCCCATACCTGGCGCGGAGAATCCACCCACGATGAGCACTCTGCCGTTGGCCAGCAGCGTGGCCGTATGATGTGATCTCGCTCCGCTCATGAGATCATCGCTCTCCCATTGATTGCGAATCGCGTCATAGACCATCGCCCCTGCCAGAAGACCGTCAATGCCTTCTCCCCCGGTCACGAGAACCCGTCCATCGTGTACCAGCGTGGCCGTGTGATTTGCCCTGGCCACGGACATGGGCGCAATAACGCTCCACTGCCCGGTATCAGGGTTGAACACCTCTCCGCTATTCAGGAACTGACCATCGGAAGAAGTTCCTCCCAACACCAGGAGTCGACCATCGGCCAGCAATGTGGCAGATGCGCCCTCTCTCACCTCTTCCATAGATTGAAGTGATGAGATCGTGTTTGGAGCATCCGGAATATTGGCGGAGTAAGTGGCAGCCTCGCCAGTACCAGCCGAGTTGATCGCTGAAACACTGAATGTGTAGGACACATCCGATTCGAGTCCTGCCAGCGTCATCGATCTCTGATCTGCGTCTGCCACGCGCGTCACGTTGCCTGGCTCGGCGGTGATCCGATATCCGGTGACAACTGCCCCACCATCCGAATCTGGAGCAGTCCACATAACAACCGCAAACCGGTCGCCAGCAGTGACTCCAGTAATCAAAGGCTGACCCGGAACCTGTGCGACGGTAGCGGGAGAGGGTTCTGGCCGTAGCGTTTCGCCAGACGTAATGGTGGCCGTGGGTGAAGGAATACTTGTCGAATTCGCGACTGGGACAGGAGTGGCTTTCGCGTCGTCTGGAACCGCGGTTGTAGTTGGTTGTGGCGACGTACCCGCTGTAGCGTTAGCCGTTGGCGAAATCGACTCAGGGGTCGGTGAGGCATCAGCTATCACATCATCCGGGGGGATGGCATCCGAGACTGTGATTGCGAAGAACGAGAACCCGGGAGTAACAGCACGGAATATCTCAGCAGTACCCTCGGCTCTCACGAACGTCGTCGGAAGTGGCACCCAGTCCTCAACGAACCGATATGCGACAACCGAGTCGCGCTGCCCGGCAGCCGCGCGGCGAAGCGTGTCGATACCAAATTCGATTTCCGCGCCATCGAACTGTGATGTTTCAATGCCGCTCAGCGCTATTTCTATGAACTCCAGCGTTGAGACAACCGGAGGAGACGTCGATACCGGAGATCGATCACCCAGCGATGTGATTACCATCTCCGCGGAGCCAGTGGGAGCGCTGGTAGCCAATGACACGCGTACTACCTCAGGCGTATCCACAACCGTTGGGCTATAGATAAATACTGGCGGGTTTTGTGGGGTTGCCGGACCGGCTACGGATGAGGAGCCGATGGGGTGGTCATCCTCCCAGAACCTCAAGTCCACTATGCCAAATGCGGAGATCACGAGCACTGTCAGGACTACGGAGAGTGATGCCACCGTCAACGCGGGAATCATGCCACCCAATCTTGGATTCCCTGACTTCGAACTTTCCGGGGCGAAATCATCCCCCTCAAGCGTTACGGCGGAAGATGCACCCGGCCGCATGATTTCCGCTGACCTCTGCGCGCCGGTCAACGTCTCGAGTGCGGCAACCAGATCGTCCGGTGTTTGGAACCGGGATGCGGGTTCTTTCGCGAGGCACCGCTTCAGGAGGGCTGTAACGTTCTGATCCACCTCAGCATTCAGCGTGTGAACGTCAGGCGGCTCAGTTTCCATGTGACTTCGCATCACGGCGAATGGAGTCTCGCCATCGAAGGGCACCTGTCCGGCAAGCATCTCGAACAGGACGCATCCCAGTGAGTAGATATCAGACCGGATGTCCGCCCGCTTCCCGTCAACCTGCTCGGGGGACATGTAGTAAGGCGTGCCCACGATGGCGCCGGTCCGGGTCATGGTGGCCGAGTCCAAGGCGCGAGCCACGCCAAAGTCAGTCAGCTTTGCCCGCCCTTGGGTATCAACAAGAATGTTCTGAGGCTTCACGTCCCGATGAACGATGCCGCGAGCGTGGGCTGCGGCAAGCCCACGCGCCGAGTCCGTAGCGATCTCAAGCGCTCGTTTGGGTTCCAGTGCGCCGCTGTCTTCTATTAATTCGGAGAGGCTACCGGGCACGTACTCCATGACCGCATAGTGAAGATCGTCATCAGTGCCTAGCTCCAGAATCCTCACCACGTTCTGGTGCCTGATTCCTGAGGCGATTTCGACCTCACGGTGGAAACGTTCGAGTCGCGCGGCATCAGTCCGGCCCTGAGCTCTCAGGGCTTTGACGGCCACTATCTCGCCGGTTTTTGAGTCCCGACATTTGTAGACAATGGCCTGACCGCCGGATCCGATCTCGGATTCGACGCGGTATCGGCCAATCTGTTTCGGCAGCACGAGTTCTACCCGCCAATTGTGTGCGCGCGCGTTCTCTAAGCTACAAATGCTGCATGTGATCGCTCATCGCAGCATCAGTAATTGCGCAGTCTTAGTGGGAGCCTACCTGCGATTCTGTGGGTATTCGTGACGTATCAATAACAGATACGTCACGAAACAAAGCTGGCAAGGATCCCGCTCGTCCCTCAGACAGGCATCGTTCGGCCAGTCAACTTGCGACCGTAGTCTGCGAACTCCTTGTTTGGAGCACCCATCATTCGAACACCGATGTTGTTGATCAGGTGCTCAATGGTCTCCTCCATCGTCATGGAGTCGTCGTTCCAGCCGCTGTAGAAGGCAACGCCCGCCTTGTCAAGCGCATCTTTGATCGTATTTCGGGCGTCATCCATGAACTGTGGATACGGCGGATCATGGGCGTCCGGGTCTCCGAATGACATTCCCATGTCGCCGGGCCCCCACTCTGCGAATGCAATTCCCGGTACAGCTGCGGTTTCGTCAGCGGTGACCAGACAGTACTTATCTTCGATTTTCAAACCCAACAGGATCTCGCCATCCGGATTGAGCGGCCACGGATCTGCTATTTGCACGTACTCGGTTGCCTCGACACCCCAGATCATCGCCGGTTCCGCTTGTCCACCGCTACCCCGCAGTCCTTCGGGGATTACATCGCGTGCCAGAGTCTGATGTGGGTATCGAGCAGTCGCAACAAATGCCTTAACGGCCTCGGGATCGCGAGCGTGAGTATGCAGGCAACCGTGAGCGCCGGTAGAAAGCACATGACGGGTCTGCCATGCGTTGTAGAGAACTTCCTCACGGGAGATGCAGTTCGATGGAAGCGTGGCAATTACTGTAGGCGTCGGGTGACCGCTGGGAGTGGGGCCGCCGTCTTTCAGACCCTGCATGAACTTCGTAAGACCAACCGTGTCAAAGGGGTGGTGCTCAAACTCCACCAGCAACATGTCTGCCCACGTTTGCGACATCTCCTTGCCAGCCTCGTAGCTCAGCTCTCGAGCAGCTGTGGCATATATCGGTTGCCCCTGCTCAAGCAGTTCAATGCATTTGTTAATGCGTGCCATGTACGTTCTCCAAATTTCTGGCGGGTTTCTAGTGCGTTGTCGTGCCCTACAAATAGTGGGTCTACGCTCAACCATCGATTTTGAGGCGGAGTTTACCCGAGTTCGTGCAGAGTGGCATCGGAACGATGGCTAGTCCGATATCCAAGGAAACCGCGTGCGACCGGTCAGTGTCTGAGGCATCAACCCATTGGTTTGTCATTTATCACCCACCCCATCGTCGAAAAACCAGCGCGTGCGAACGGGCAAACCACCGGGAACCGCTGTGTGTTCACTGTGGGAACACTGGTGTGAATTACCTAATCTGCTAAAGGGGAACCACAGGTTCTGAGTCGGTGATTTACCGGTCAGATCAAGTGCAAGGGGACAAAAGATGTCGAAAAAGATTCGGCTTGTTATTGGCGATTATGATCAGTTTCTCATTGAGTCATTGAGCTCATTGTTGAGAGACCATGGTGAGATTGAGATTGTTGGTACTGCCATCGACTGCCATGGCCTGGCGCTGACGACTCACGAAGAGTCGCCAGATATCGCGATAGTTGGCACGGATCTCGTGCTCGCCAACGGTAGCAAGCTTTGTGCGGCGCTCCAGAACTCTCGGCCGGGGATCGGATTGATATTTGTGGGATCAAAGATGGACCCATCCACAATGGCCGACCTGATTTTCAACGATGGGGGCGGCCGAGCATTTCTAAAGAGAAACGATATTGGTGGAGTCGACAAGCTCGTCCGTTGCATCCGGTCGGTCGCAGATGGTTCCACGCTGCTCAACAATGATGCATTCAGACGTATTCTGATCAACTCAGAGGATCCGCTCGAAGCGTCGATGCCCAACCTGACCGCAAAGGAACGCCAGGTACTTGCCTGCCTTGCCAACGCTGACTCAAATGCCCGGATTGCAGAAAAGCTCAAGCTCCGCTCACGTACCGTAGAAAACTACGTCGCAACAATCTTCTCGAAACTCGGTGTCGGCCGCAGATCAGGTCGCGATCCCCGGGTGCAGGCGGCGCTGTACTACCTGTCGATGATTGGTCGTCTTGAATCGCAGGACGCGTCAGAGGCCAATTCGGCGACCAGCGAACCTTTTATGCCATCGAGGATGAGTCAACTACCGGTACCAGCGCTCACGTAATTTGCGATAGAAAAATCGTGGCAAGACTCAGGTAGATAAGAATTCCGAATGAGTCTGTCAGCGTTGTCACTATTACCGCTGAAGATGTAGCAGGGTCCATGTTAAGCGTCCTCAATCCCACGGGAATGAGGACGCCCGCTATCGCCGCAAGGACAAGATTACCCAGAAGTGATCCAGCCACGATGAGACCCAGAATAAGATCTGACTGCCACGCCCAGACAACTCCTCCCAGCAGCCCTGCGATCGCAATTCCCTGAACAATCGCAAGAACACCCTCCCGAATAATGATTGATGGACTATCGTGGGTGTCAATATCGCCTGTGGTGAGAGATCGGACCAGAAGCGTGACCGTTTGTGTCCCTGCGATTCCAGCCTGGCCGGATACCACCGGTATGAAAGCTGCAATGATGGCCAGCGATTCGATTGTGCCATCAAAAAGAGATACCAAAAGTCCTGCAAACAGGACTGTCACAAGATTGACAAGAAGCCAGGGAAAGCGATTTCGGACAGAAGTCCTGATTGGCCCCGTCAGGCGCTCATCACCCGCTGCTCCTACCATCTTCAACATATCTTCAGTGGCCTCATCTTCGGCAACCTGAATGATGTCTTCAATCGCAACCGCACCGGCCAATACTCCATCAGCATCAACGACTGGAAGACTACGGAGTTCATAGCGTGACATCAGGCGGGCGCATTCCTCCTGATCTGTTCCCGTCTCCACCGAAATCAGGTCCGTATCCATGATCGTTCGTATAGTGGAGCGTGGTGAGGCGAACACGAGGTCCGCCATGTTCAATCGTCCCACGAGCCGTCCCTGGCGGTCGACTGCAAACAGCTGCCGAAAGTTTTCTCTTGGCAGATCAGATTCGCGCAAGATCTGCATCGCGTGGGAGCTGGAGATATTTTGATTGAACGCGATGACCTCTGGCGTCATCAGTCCGCCGGCATCATCATCTGGGTATAGGAGCAGTTGGCTAATTCTGCTGTGATCTTCCATACGCGAAAGGATGCCGCGGGCAATCTCCCAATCCACTGCACGCAGAACGTCCGCTGCCACGTCTGGAGGGGCCTGATCGAGAACTCTGGCCATAGTGTCGATGGCAATTAATCCAAGGGTATCCGCAGCGTCCTCAACATCAAGATGCTCCACGATACTTGCGATTTCCGCCTCGGAAAGCTCGCCAAGGACAACTTTAGCGTGGTTGTCTTCAAGATCCGCAATGACATCTGCCTGGTCAGGCGCCCTTAGTCCACTTAACTCAGATATTGCTGCGTCAGTAGCGCCAGCATCGAGTTGTTCCTCGATCGAATCTTGAATCTGATCGAGTTCGTCAGGCATGCCAGCCTTGGTCTCGTATGTCATCTAACTGCTCCTACGGAAGTTCTGGCGAGTCCTCAATTGCACATCGCCCAGGCCACTGACGAAATATATCTAGTTATATCTAACGACGTTAGTCGTCTACGCGCAGGAGCATTAACTAACCACTGCCATTGACGCGGCATGATAGGTGTGGACTCCATAGCGAACAATCAGCGTCAGAGCCGGGGCTGGAGCCCGGCTAGGCTAGCGGCGTCTGAAATGGCGAACTGCACTGGGCTGGCATGCACCGCGACGGGATCCCCTGCTAACCTCCAGAACAGCCCAGAGCGAGGACGAGGCTATCGATGTTGCGCTGCATGACCGTGAAGTAGTCGTCCCCCACCTGCTGCTCATCTTCAGTCAGCGCCTCAAGCGGATGTAACTGCAGAATCTCCACCCCCGTCTCGCGGGCAACCGTCTTCGCTAGATCTGAGTTGGAGAGCGGCTCCTGCAAGATGAACTTGAGCTTGAGCTCTCTCATCTCATCAATCACCTCAGCAACTCGTCTGGCACCGGTCTCCGACTCTGCTGAAATCCCGGAAAGGCCGATCTGGCGTACGCCCAGCGGCCCGGTGAGGTGTCCGTATGCAAGGTGCGAAACCACTATCTCACGATGACCACAGACGGCGAGACTCTCCACAATTTGATCGTTGAGCGCCGTAAGTTCAGCAATCAGATCATCCGCGTTCGCCGAAATCACATTGGCGCTCGCAGGCAGAACTGCGACCAGGCCATCCCTGATCTTCTCTACCATCGCCACGGCCTTCAGGGGATTGAGCCATACATGCGGGTCGATGCCATCAGACTCAGACGCATCGATATCGGCGGCTTGAACAATCACTCGAGAGGCGTTGGCCGTGGCATCAAGAGCGTCGGCCACCCATATCTCAAAAGATGGGTGGTTATACACGACCATATCTGCGCCAGCGAGTTCGATGATGTCGCTGGGACCTGGCTCAAAATCGTGGGAAGGGACACCCGGCTTCAGAAGCGGAGTCACGCTCACCAGATCGCCGCCAATTCGTTCAACGAAGTACGTGACCGGGTAGATAGTTGTGACGACGTCAATAACTACTACTGAATTCAGAGATAGCGGAGCGTCCACTTCCTCTGAACCACACGCTGACAGCACAGCAACAACTGAAAGTGTCGCGACCAATGCTATGTATTTTTTGATACTCAGTATCACTGCCGTGGGGCTTTCCGTCTAGGGGTACAGCCATCTGGGAAGAAAATTCAGTCTACAGCCTAATAAATCGCGGAATATGTGAGATCTGTGATATTCGGTATCAATACGACCATTCAGCAACTACTGACTATCGACCTCAAGCGCCACTGTCAGCAGCGGTCAACTGCGCTGTGCTGAAGATCACGCGGAATGGCTGGCAGTAGATCATCACACCGTGATAGGTAGATGCGTCAGTGCCATCCGGTAACTCGTAGTTCTGGTTTCCACGATTACCCTTTAAACCGCCAAGATCGATATAACCAAGATCCTTATCCCTCACGGTGGGATCTTCCAACAACAAGACGTGCAGGTCCGGTCCGTTGGTAACGTTGAGGCCTTCGAACCGAAGTACGCTTGAGCCATCGCCCAGCCGGTAGATCGTGGCCTTGCCACTCCCTTTATGAAAGAAGTCTTCATCCATAAGTTCGCCCATCGCTATAACGCTCGAAGCGGATCCTTCCATAGCTAACGTCATCGACTCTTCCGCCGGCATATCGAGCTTGGAGGCGGTCTCCATCATCACTTCGGCTTCTTCACGCGTCACATTTGCAGGAATCTCCGCTGACACGGTGAGCGGGAACTCTTCATCAACCGTCTTGTTATCAAACAGCGGCGATGCCAGCCACACCGCCGGAATTGCTATCGCTATCACAAGCGCTATTGCGAGAGACGCTATGATCTTCCGTTCTCGCGTAGATGTAGCCCAGCGGATGATCTGCATTCCGTGCCTCCATGTCGCTTTCAACCCGTGACCGGACAAAGTCAATCCCTGTCCATCCGTATTCGCTCGCATCTTATCGTTGCGACCAAATCGCCCATGCGCTCATTTAACTCATGACCTTGATGCGCATGATCCCGACATTGATCAAGCCTGAGACTCGCGCTCAGTTGGCTTGGTGCCCGGCATGGCGAATAAAGTTGAATGACGTCGGCACAATTTGTAACGGGGATGAACGAGAAGACTATCCCGTCACATCACTAATTTCGCCAGCGCAAGCGGAGCTATATTCCTCATGGGATATGACTCGCTCTTCTCAAATCGCGGCGAGATACTCCCAGAGGTCGTCAAACTCCGAACTGGTTATTGGCTCCCGGTTGAGGACTGAGTTCACCTCTCGCGAATCAAGGTCTGCCGGAAGCGCGTCAATTGCTGCCTTCAGCTCGTCCCGAGTCATTCCCATTTGTGCGGGTGTGTACCGAACCTGGGCTCGATCAAGCCAATCGATCAACTCGTCCGGCTGACCAACTTTCCAGGCGACGATTAGGGCGCCGAGGGCGCACAGCTCGCCGTGAATGAATCCCCGATTAGCAACGTTCTCAAGGGTAATCGGGAATACGTGATCAGCCCCTGGTGCATGTTCAGAGCGAAGCATCCTGTCATCCCGCTCATGTATTGCGGTCATGATGAATTTGACGCTCTCGTCAGTCAGACCACCGGCATCGTCCAACGTCTTCGGGAATTCAGATGCCAACGATTCGAAGTAGCCAAGAATTGGCGAGACTGTGTCCTGGTAGTCGGTGGGCGCGAGGCCGCGCTCCGCCGCATATCTCCACTCTGCGATACCTGCGAAGCCACACAAAACATCTCCCAGACCGGCCACGCTCAGATTCGCTGGCGCCTCGCGGACAAGGTCATAGTCGATCAATGCATGCTCAAAATTGCAGTACGGCCACTCGGAGACTGGCGGGACTGCGTTTCTGCCCTTCCACTTCGCGAATACGCCGTGAATGATGGCACCGGTCGATACGATGGTCGGAACAAGGATCAGTGGCACATCTTTTTTGATTGCGACATATTTTGATGCGTCAAGGGCGGTTCCGCCGCCAATTCCGACGACCAGATCGATGTCGTCTGGAAGCGACTGCGTCGTATCTTCCAGGTGATCCCAGTCCAGGTGGGTGACGATGCCGATACCCGTTGGCTGGTTTACGAGATACGGCTGCGTCGCCTTCCACGCCGTTTTGGTGGCGACCACGGCGTAGCGCGGCCACTTCTCACTTTCTTCTCGCAAAAGACCGTGACCGTATCGAAGCTCAACATCGCGCGCAGGGCGCGAATTCTCCATCCCAATCCAGCCTCTGGTGCCCGTCATTCAATATCTCCTGGCGCAATAATTCGCGGTGAATTTCTAAACAATCGAATTGGGTCGGGGCCTACAACTGGCGAAGTCGTGGATCAAAGTAATCTCGCAGCCAGTCACCAAGGAAGTTGAACGCGAACACCGTCAGGAAAATGGCGATACCCGGCATCACCGAGATCCACCACGCTGTTGATATGTGGTCGCGGCCATCAGCAACCATACTGCCCCACGCCGGATCGGGTCCCGGTATGCCTACGCCAAGGAAACTGAGTACTGATTCTGTGAGGATCAACCCTCCAACCTGAAGAGTCGCCAGGACCACGACGATATTGATAACGCCTGGCAAGATGTGGCGCACGCCGATCCGAAATGGCGAAGCACCGGAAATTCTTGCACTCAAGACGTATTCAGCGTTCCTCAACTGGAGAGTCAGTCCACGGGTCTGCCGCGCGAATGGTGGCCAGTTGAACACTGCAAGCAGTATCAGCACGAGCTGAAGGCTGGCGCCAAATATCACAGCCGCAACAAGTGCAACCAGGATGAATGGGATCGCATAGGTCATATCGACCAGCCGCATAATGATCTCGTCCCAGATACCGCCTGAATATCCGGCGACTATGCCCAGGGTCACCCCAACGATCATTCCAGCAGTGAGAACTACTCCGGCGACCATCAGGGAGATCCGCGTACCGTGGATTATCCGACTCAAAATATCTCGGCCGATGTGGTCGGCGCCGAGAATATGGTCCCAGCCGCCACCCGCGAGCCAAACTGGCGGAGCCCTCGTGTCAGAAAGCGTGGAGTCGAGCGGGTCCTGCGGAGCGATTTGCCCAGCAAAGATCGCGAGTATCACGAGAAGCAAAATTATGCCTCCCGGAAGAACCGGGTAACGGCGCGCGAAGCGCCAGCTCCCCTTAATTGATGCAAGTGGGCGCAACGCGGCCAAGAGGCTACCCAGCCTAGTAGATCCGAATTCTAGGATCGATAACCGCATAGAGTAAGTCCGCTACGAGATTTGAAAGAACGAATATTCCGGCGAAAATCACCGCCAGACCGGTGACCAGAGGGAAATCATTCTGGAGAGCTGCCTCTACAGCGAGACGACCCAGACCCGGCCAGGCGAAGACGGTCTCAACGACCACTGTGCCAGTCATGAAGCTCGCGAATAGGATTGCCGAAACTGTCAGCGGTGCAATCAACGCATTCTTCAATGCGTGCTTGAGAATTACCTTTGATCGCCCCACTCCTTTCGCCCTCGCCAGCTTCACGTACTCGCTATCCAGCACTTCAAGAAGTGAAGAACGGGTAATACGGGCAATGCTGGCTGACGCCAGCCATGAAAGCGTGGTCACAGGCAGCACGTAATGAGTCCAATCCCCCCTTCGTGAAGTTGGCAACAGATCCAATTCGACGGCAAATAAATATATGAGCACAAGTGCCAGGAAGAACGGTGGAGCCGCCTGACCGATCAGTGCAAAGCCCCTCGTGGCCAGGTCGGTCACCGATCCACGGGTGATCGCGGAGAGCACACCGAGGCCAACGCCCGAAAAGATCGCTACGATAATCGAGATACCAGAGAGTTGCAGTGTTGCAGGCGCCCTCTCCCTGATCACATCCAGCGAGTTTCGCTTGTGCCAGACGGAATCGCCAAAATCACCTTGCACGGCGTTGCCCGCCCAGATCAAATATTGCATCACAAGCGGCTTATCCAGTCCAAGATCCCTGCCACGGGCATCCCACACTTCCTGAGAGAAGCGAGTACCTGGAGTCATGTAAAGAAGTCGGGGATCTCCAGACATTCTTGAGAGAGTGAAGACAATGACCGAAATACCTACCATGACAATCGCCATAGAAACGATGCGCGTTAAGATAAACCGACCCATCGACTACATCACTCTCCCAATAGTTATTCCCGCGTACCAGGGTGCATGAAGCAATGAAACGCCCCTCTTGCAAATGCAGCGACGTTCTTTAGACCACATCAGATTGCGTACCGGCCCCTTCGGAGTGAAGAGGCCGGTACTACGTGTTTTTCTTTCTTCGATTACTTGAGAGTGATCGATTCGGGCCGGTTGGGGAACACATCCTGCGAGTTGTAGGGGTCCCACTGGTCAATCCGCGGGCCTACGGCATAGAGAAGCGCCGGCGCCTGGAACATCGGAATGAACAGCATCTGTTCCGACAGGTAATCCTGTATCTCAGCGTTGTTCGCTATCCGTTTGGTCAAAGACTGTTCTGTTGCGTTTGAGAGGCCCAGCGCACACAGATCATCTGGCATGGTGAAGCCGACGATGTGTCCGGCTGCAGGACAGATGTAGCGTGCCGAGGTCGCTCCTGGAATCCAGTTGATTCCGTGAGTGAACGGTACGTTTATGGTCTTGTCCACGGTCTGTGGCCTGCGAGCAGCGTACTCCGTCTTATCGATGGTGGCGTTTATCTTCAACTCTTGCCGCCAGGATGCCGCTGCCGCTTCAGCGGCAGCTCGCGTCCCTGGTGGGAATGTGCTGGGGATCCAGATTTCATAGTCGAATCCATCCGGGTAACCGGCTTCGGCCATCAAAACTCTGGCAGCTTCTGGATCGTACTTGATGATCCACTCATCCTTGTGCAGAGCGTCGTCTGGGAGGATGTTCTGCCATGTGTAGATCGGCCTGCCAAACCCTTCCAGAACGAATTCGATAATTGACTCCTGGTCAACTGTCATCGCCATCGCCTGGCGAACCTTACGGGCGTTCTCCATTGAAACAGCGTCATCTGGATTGCCGACCCATGGGTAGCCCTTTTCAAGAGCTTCATCAAAGCCCGGCCGTGGCATTACGCCACCCTCACAGTCGGAACAGGTCAGACCCCAGTAATTACCAGCCATCTGGAATCCCTGAGGCCGGGCGATACCGATCTCTTGCACTCTGCCACCGATCGCGTCGACCGTTGACCGGATACCCTGGGCATCCATCAGCGCGATATCAACTTCACCGGTCCGCAGAGCGGCGTCCCGGGTCGCCTGCTCAGGCATGTTGACCACGGTAATGGTCTTCACGCTTGGAGTGATGCCGGTCCAGTGGTCCTCCACTGCCTCCATCACTACGCGGTCTGAACCAATCCACTCAAGTGCTCGATACTTGCCAGTGCCAATCGGCGTCTTAGCGTATTCCTCTGCACCAAGCTCATCGAAGGCGTCCTTGTTGACGATGACTACGCCGTTGAATCCAGCATTCCCCAGCAGCCATACCCAAGTTGGGTCAAATCCGCCGGGTTCAATGTTCATCTTGACCGTCATCGGCCCAACGATGTCAAAGCCCTTTTTGAGTTCGGCTCCAATTTCTTCGGCGCCGTTGTTCACGGACTCCAGGTCGAAAGCTGAGTTGAACGTCCAGGCGACGTCATTCTCATCCATCGTGCCCCAGTCACCAAAGTTGTCGTGCCATGGGATATTTGGCCTGAGCTTGAAGGTTATGCTCGTCAGATCAGACGAAACTTCCCAGGATTCCGCCAGCCCAAGATCGCTGGCACTGTAGTCCTGCTGAGGCGGTGGGTTCGGAGGTGACACGTGTGGCGCCCGAACGATCGTCTCGTAAATGGAGAAATCCTTGCCAATTCCGCCTGTCGCGATGATGTCCCGCTTGGGCTCCTGAATCAGTGGTGGAAGCTCTTCAATTGCGATGGTCACCGATCCGGCAGGCCCTGCAGGAGATGGTACCGACGCGGTGGCCGTCGGTGCTGCAGTGGCTACCGAAGCGGCAGTTGGCTGTGGCGCGCTCGTTGGAGCGGCCGCTTCTTCGTCATCGCCGCCGCAGGCGGCAGCGACTAACGCTATAGATATCAACAGGGCTACCAGCAGATAGCTCTTCGTTTTCAAAGCTGCCATTGGGAATTTCCCCTTTTGTAAATAAAGACCAGTCCAAGTCAACATTCAACACACGGGCGAAGTCTAGCACAGGTCCACTTATCTATCGCTACCGCGTAACCAGAGCATTCTCGATATAGAGGTGGCTCCGGAAATCTGCACAGTGGGATAAGTGGAATCGCTGCCTGAGTGAGGCAAGATAATGCCTCATGAAACAGGAGTGAGAAATGAGCAGACGACCCCGCCGTAACCACTCGGCAGACTTCAAG
>JABMNO010000063.1 GCA_013204555.1 Chloroflexota bacterium
AACTGTGATTCTTCAGCACCCTGCTAGGGCGCTCCACAATCCTCAGCTCGGGGAATCGTGCGCGCATTTCGTTCAGTGGGCCGGGATCACGAAATACACGCTCCTTTGACATGCGCCGAGCAGTTGCTGGCGAATCCTTAAATAGTGAGCGTTGGAGGGGGACAAGAATGGCAAACCTATTCGACCACCACCCCGATCTCAGTAATCTGATTCGATCGGAGGATGCGAGTTCATCGACATCCACTTGCTCACCCATTGTGGCGGCAAGTTCCGTGGCCAGCGAGGTCACGTCACTAAATCGTTCTTTGGCATCGTGACTTCGATCTTCATCGTTGCCGTCTAGGTAGACTTTGATGTCTCGAATCGGGGTATCTCTTAGACTTCGCTGGCTCGAAGGCGATTTGAAATTGGACATCAGTGTGGACAATCTTGTGCGGATGAACTCAAGTTCCGTGGAATCGGGGCGGGTATCCAGCGAATTTCCAAGTGTGGCTAAAACAATGGGGAAAGGATCCTGATCTTCTCGCACACCGATGAACTCTTCTTCGGCATCACAATTTGTTAGAGACTCTAGAATCGGTCGAGCCGCAGCGAGAGAAATTCGTCCGGAGCGTGCTACAGAAGTCTTCATCACGGCCACTACTTCGGAACGGACACCGTTCCATGCCAGTTGTTTGTGACTGAATTTCCATATCGGCAGTCCAAGGGACAGACGCGCCTGTTGCCAGCTCTTAACAGGAATCCCGACAGCGTCGAGCAGCATTAGCGACGCCGGCTCCTCGGTCATGGTCGTTGATTGAGAAAACCGCGGACGAAGATCAGGTTTCCCCAACCAGTCGCACAGTTGTGGAATCGAACGAGAATTGTCATCCCATGATCGCTGAAAATCGATCATGGCAGTGGCGCCTTGCGTATCGATCGCGATCGCGAGGCAGACAGAGCGCACGTGTTGCAATTTTTCAGAGGAACTTACACCAAGGGCGATTTCTACGTCCTGTCTTCGTGCATCAGTGATCTGGCGGCTTCGCATGAAAATTGAACTCCGGCCATGCTCCAGGTCTCTTGCGTACACAGCCCAAGTGTCGCGGTATTCTTGACCAACGAGCATCCAACTGG
Organism: Chloroflexota bacterium; assembly: GCA_013204555.1. Lineage (GTDB taxonomy): Bacteria > Chloroflexota > Dehalococcoidia > Lucifugimonadales > Lucifugimonadaceae > UBA1151. The sequence continues at coordinate 1,117 of JABMNO010000063.1, forward strand.
CCTCCAGTATCTCGTGGGGACTTAATTTGGAGCTCGTTTGAAGTGTCTGATTCGGCTCATCATAAAAATAGGGCATGGGCGATATCTCTGGAAAATCGCCACTTGCTAATTTCGTTTGTTCAAACCGCTGCCATATTCGACTAAATTGTTCCCCGCCCGGCTGAGTGTCGACCCTGCCTGAGTACGCGATTAAGCATCCAATGTCGGTGGAGATAGATTCACCGGGGAATTCCTTTTCGAGCCATTCTGATAGATGAAGCTGCGTCATCGTCGTCCGGCTCTCTACGAACCCGGTATCCACGCTTGCCTCTTGGACAAGGGTGACCGCATCGTCACCGAGCTGGCGCCTTATCTCCTGAACCAGCGCACGAGTACTCCTGTGAGTATCGAGAGGCCATTGCAGTGCAGCATCAAACCCCCTGATGAATCCGGACCTAATCTGATCGTTATTAAGATAAGCAACACCAATCTGACTACCTTGTGCACTAACTAGCCCACCATGTTGGATCAGTGGGAAGAGCAGCCCCGCTAGATCAGGTAATTCGGCGGAATCTGGGTTGTAGTTGGATTGCAATCTGGCATAAAGGTCTTGGACGAGGACGAGAGTTGACTGTGGATCATCGAGCTCGCATTTTTGCAGCCTTTTGCCGATTTCATCGAGCTCCGCGAGGAGTCGCGCAGGCGATGCAGTAGGAAGCGCCTCGACCCCCATGTTTTGGAGAAGTTTGGACGATTCGCCAAAAGGTGATGCAACAATGTTTAGTAGGCCATAGCGATGTGCCGCCCGAATTCCTTTATCTTCGCCAATAATCCAACTATTTTCGGAGGGGACATCTCCGTGCTGAGTTGGTATAACCTCCCATTTCTTTCCGTGTATCACACGTGCCCAGAACGACTTGGTAGTAGTCCGGTCTGAGTGGCCATCCTGCCTCCAGATCATCGCCTCGGATTCATTGGCATACTCCCCAGGGTTCAGCAACATGAGCTTAACAATTGCTGCCCGAGACTCGGGATTCTCCAGTCGATCAATCCAGGTAATTGAACTGAATGAGTAAGGCTGACCGCTTCGTGTCCTCGCAGACCTGCGTCTGGCGTCATCGAGGTAGCCTTCCCAGAACTCTTCTGCCTCGGGAATGGGACAACCGGAGGTAGCGATCGCGAGCGTCTGGTATGACCAACTTAGGAAATGTCTAGTATTTCTGCCGGATGTCGGCTGCTTAATTCGTGGAGAATCCGCGACACCAAATGCCTTCAGGGTATTGATCCAAGTTTCCTGATCATGGACGGGACCGATCTCAGACAGGAATTGATCCCAGGGAACCAACAATCTGTCTTCTTGATCACCATAGGCTGCCGAGAAGAGTGAATCTCTGCTCTCGCCAAGCCATCCGTTACCGAAATATATTGTGCTTGGGAGTACCCATTTCCAATATTGCCCTCCGGCAGTGCTGACCGGCAGTCTGAGAGAATCCCCCTGCACCCGCCCCCGTCCCGCGTCAGTCATGCGCCACATCCATGTGGCCGCCAACTTCAGAAGCTGCACGCCGCGAGCAAGGGACTCTCTGTCAGAGGTCAAATTCTGCATAAGAGGTCCGAGAGCGCCATTAATTAGATCATCAAATCTCGGTCGTCGAACAAGCGCCGAATCGGAATCTGTTGCCAACTTGGCCGCCAGTTCCGTAAGGTCTCGGGAATTCGCTTTTCGGACCGGTACCACCGCCTCATCAATAAAGTTAAGTGAGGGCGCGACGTCATCGGGTATCTCGCTGAGTTCATCTTCCTCTTCTTGTGTCGATCCCAGAGAAAACCGACGAGCAGGTGGTAGGAACACTTTGTCAGAAGAACGCGCGATTCTCGCTCCGCGAACAGGCAGGATTCGCTGCTCGCTTAACTGCGATTCAGAAAAGCGGGCGACGCACCAGGATAGAAACTGCTCCCAGAATTCTGCCCCCCCATCTCTGCGCTTCAATGACAACGATTCCAGAATTGAGTAGCCGTCCTGGCTGTGGGACAAGAATCGTTCAGTAGCATCTTCTTTGTCCGAGCGCCGTCCAAGGAGACACTCCAAGACCACAGATGCCTCCGCTGCGATCAGTCCATCTGGGAGCATGAGTCCCGAGTCGTGCAAATCAGCCACATCAATTTCAAGACGATCAATTGCCTCAGAATCTTCAGGGGTCAGGAACGTTGTCTCGGCTGGGTCCCTATATGAGACCCCATCTGCAGCCAGCACAACGTTTCCCGCCGCTTGGCCTCCTTCAGCGTACAAAGCATCAGCGAGGGGACCTTTACCTCGTTCAAACGCCAGCGTGACGGAGCGCCGAACGCCGATCTCACAGCTTCTTTTCAAATCGTGTATCAGAGCGGAGTGAAGTCGAACTGCTTGCTCGAACAGGAGGGCGTTGTACTTGTTGTCTGATAAGTCAATTCCGGTTCTGGAGATGGTGCCGTGGAAGTGAGAATCCACCCAAGCGGGAGTGCCCGTGCCATCCTTGGTAGGTAATCCAATGCAAATTAGCCCCCCAGCACCAAAGGGGGTTCCTGTTGAGTCGCCACTCGCTGGTAACAGTGGGAGAGCCACGGAAACGGGGGCGGATCTTACCTCATGCCACGATTTCACCGGAAGGGTATTGGCACATGAATGAATGTCCGCAGACTCTCTAGCTGCTTCATCCGTCGAAACAACATCAGGTGTGCCGAATTGGCGGCTCATCACTCGCCACATTCGGATATCTGGACTTATGTCCCCAGTGATCGAAATGGCTACGGTGCTGATAAATCCCTCGCCCGTGATCAGCCTGGGAGTGTCAAGTACCTGGCGGGTCAGCGTTCGGTTAATGTCCCTGGTACGGTCGATGATCCGCAATGTCGTCACCGAGGGTAGAAACAGAATTGAACCACCAGTGGGGTCGATGACTTCATCAATCGCTCGATCAACCACCTCAGATACGGATACTTCTTCTAAGAGAGGCAGTACAACTAGAGTTTGGCCAAGTTCGATATCACCGATTTCCTCGAGCCTGGATTTGAAGTGTTCAGCCCCGATAGTAATTGGGAACTTGAACGGAGCCGCCGCCTTCACATTTTCTAGCGCTTGATCGACTGTGACAGTTCCATACCTACCGTTTGATCGTTCGAGCTGTTCTCGGACCACTCTTTCCAGCCTCGATTCTTGCTCCATGTCACGGAACGGATCCGTGGACATTCTCATCCGCAAGTACGGATCAACGGTTACCTTCCGTGCAAACTCTGAGGAGCTATAAATCTCAGGGGCGGCGGATATCTGGAAAACCGATTTGAATCCGACACCCTTATTGCCAATCGATTCCTGAGGATCCTTAGGACTCAGACCGATAGATGTGATGGACTTTAATCCGAGATCGCTGAACGGATGCCCTTGGTTTGATACGGCAACGAAGCTCTCCGTGCGCACAATCACCACTTCGCTCGTCGTCATGCCAGCCGCTCTTGCCTGATCGCTCGCGTTTTGCAGTAGCTCGACCAAAAATCGACCGTGATAGTCCGCGCCGATCTGCTGAGCCATGCTTGCGACCTCGAGGTGATCAGCTTCGCCTGCCTCGAGAATTCCAAGGATGGATTTGATCTTGCGTTCCCAGAGCTTGTCTATTTCATGCATCGCGGGATTTTGCCTAAATTGGGTTCAGCTAGAAAATAAACGGATGGCGTGCGAGATCCAGATTCCATATCGAAATGACATCCGAACATCAGCGACAGCATTCTAGTATGTTTAGTTTTCGGCAATTACGTAGTACCTAATTCTCATATCGACGGCGACTCTATCAGTGATATGAGGACTCAAGGTATACTCCGGCGCACGGATTCTGCTGTTAATACAGCGCGTTTAGGATCGGTTACATCAACCTCGAATCGGAGATTGGCGTGGGCTCACCTCAATCTGTTCTGTCTTGGCTTCGGTCTGTCGTTTGACCTTGCGTTTGATGAAAGGCCATTGACACTTTCATGGCGAACCTAGAGCGACCACGACTTTTCGGATCAAAAAAAACATCCGGAGAGTATGACGGCGGAGAGTATGGCAAAGCCGTAACCGATTTCAGAGCTAGACTTGAGGGTCTGAAGGACGTGCCGGGGTATCCGGATGGTTCTGATGATGCGGTCGCTGCGATGTCACTACCGCCGAACTACACGGCCACGCCAAACCCCTACCTCCGAGATTGGATCGAGTCACTCAACCGAGAAGAGCGCGAGTACGAAGACCCGGGGCCGTACGCAGGAGACATAGCGGTCGGAAAGACCCATCCGGTATACAAAGCGCATTCTTACCCGACCAAGGTCCCGCATTCAGGCCATCATGCGGTTCATCCTTCACTATACGAAGCCTGGGGATGTCGTTCTTGATGGTTTCTGCGGTACGGGCATGACAGGTGTCGCTGCACAAGCCTGTGCTAATCCTGACGCCACGACGCAAGTTCAGATCGAGGCGGAGTTAGGAGATGTCCAGTGGGGGCGCCGCAGGGCGGTTCTTCAGGATCTGTCGCCATCTGCGACATTCATAGCCGCTGGAGTGAATCTCCCGATAGACGCTACCGCATTCGATGAGGCGTCGAAGCGGATCTTGCGGGAGTTTGATGAAG
>JABMNO010000064.1 GCA_013204555.1 Chloroflexota bacterium
ACCACCTCGACATCCCCGCCCGAGAGGCCGTAGAAGATGCGCTTTCCGAGTACGAAGGCACGATCTTGGTCGTTTCGCACGATCGCTACTTTCTCGACAAGATCGTGAATCGGGTGGTCGAGTTGGAGAATCGCGATCTGGTGTCGTTCGATGGCAACTTCTCGGAGTTCTGGAACACCCGATACGACGCCCTTCAGCGGGAAACCGCTCGAGTCTCCACAAGAGGGTCCGATCGCCGCAGAGCCAGAGCAGAACGAGCGGATCAACGCGCTGATATCGCCACCCTGGAACGCCGAATCAAAGAGGCAGAGGCGGAAAAATCGGACCTGGAAACCCAGCTAGCCGCGGCTTTCCAACAGAATGATAACCGCAAAGGCCGCACCCTCAGCCGCCAGCTCCAGCGCGCAACGACAACACTAGACGGCCTCTACGAACAGTGGACAGCAAAGGCGTAGATGGGGGTGAGGTGGTGGCGTTTGATTTCACCTGGCGATTGGAGAGGCTGAGATCCCGGATCGCCTACCGGCGTCCGGGATGACGTTGCGGGGTGGTGGGCATCGATGAACGTTGGGCTATTGCCCACCAACTACACCTGATACTCAGGCTCTTCAAACGGATACAGCGGCACCCGCCGTCGCTGGTACGTGAATGTGTCGAGATCGGCTGAAGTCACACCGGGGCTGTTGACGATGATGATCTCCGCCGCAATGGGTTGATATGCCGGACGCGGAGAACTCACACCCTTCGCAACGATCACTCGGTAATCCTCTGGATTGATCCCAATCGAGTACATCTGCTCGCGCGCTGTATTCCCACTGCGGATTGAAGTGAGAACGATGGTCATCCCGTCCACAGTACTGAAGCGCGCCCTCAGCCCATCGGTGTAGTAGCGGCGGCCGCCGTGGGTTGGGCGAGTCTCCTCGTACTCACCATCGTCAAGTTCAACGACCGTGCCTGTAATCAGCACCGGCTCGCCATGCATATCATCTGTCTTGCCGCCAACATCCAGTGAAATTTCAGCACCGACGCCGGTTGCAATACACGCCTGTACCGCTTCCGGATCGTAAATGGTTTGGAGATACCGTTGAATTCCCATCTCACGGGCAACCTTCAGGATGTGTGTCGAATCAGCCGAAGAGCCGCCTCCGATGTTGTCTCCGGCATCCATCAGGACTATCGGCCCAAGGTGGGAATGCTCAGACTCCTCCACATCGGCCAGCGCAGTGCCATCATCAGGCAGGAAGTTTTCGGCGCCGGTTGGTTTCGGGCCAACGTAGCGTTCCTCCGCCATCGTCAGCGCTTCTCTGATGCTGGGCACGGGCCTGTTCAGGTCAACCCGTTTCTCCCACGCTCGCTCCGCCATCCACTTCGCAGTCTCTTCCGCCTTTTCCATATCGCCATCGGCGATCGCGATCCACGACATTCCCATCTCTTCTACATCCGCGTACGGATAGCCTTCGGAGATTGAAGTGTCGAGGATTCCATCTCGTTCATTCGCCTCGAAGCAATCATCGACCAGGCTCTTCATCGGCTCCTGGCCGGTGTACTGCTTGACGATGTTGACCAGCATCGGCGGCATCTCGATGAACTGCACGGGGTCGATTTCGCCCTTCGCTGCCCGGTAGATCAACTCGGCAGTTTTATGCCCCCGCACTTTTGCATCAAGGTGCGGACAGGTTCTCCAGACTATGCAGACGGTGGTATTTGCGACAGTGTCTTTTGAGATGTTTGCGTGCATGTCAAAAGTGATGCCTACAGGAACATCTGGACCAACAATCTCCCGCACCGCCCGGGTGAACTCGCCGTCCATATCCGGAAATTCCTCGGAAACGGCGGCACCGTGGTTTGGGAGCAAAACTGCGTCCCACGGCCCCTGATCACGCAGCATCCCCAGCATCTCGGTGGAGATGCGATCATAGGCATCCTTCGTGATGGTGCCGATTGGGCCAGTCCTGGCGAACATCAGGGGGACTGCGTCAAACCCAAGTTCATCAGCCGCCTGCAGGTAACCGGCGATGGTGTAGGTGGACTCAACGTACTGATCCACTATCTCCTCACCACGGAGCAGGAGACTCTTCTCAAACTCTTCGTACGACGCCGGGACAATCGAAAACGTGTTGGTCTCGTGCGAAATACCCAGAATTGCGAATCTCAATCTGAACCCCTGATTTGGTAAGTACCGCCCACTTTATCGAGTCCGACCAATCATACGCAGGCACCGCTGGCCTTGCCCCGTCGCGTGGGCATCCCTGCCCACAGAGCGTTCACGCACAACAAGAGTGACGACGACCGCACCGTCCCCCAGATTGTGACACAGCTCAAGGAATTGCCTGATAATACGATCATGAACCATCCCTCCCCTCGATTCTTTTTGCTCATATTCGCGATCACCGCGTTATTCGGAATGTTTGCCTGCGGCACAGAGGAAGGCCCTGCTTCAGGAGTTGAAACATTCCCCACCGATGCTGCGGATCTCACGGTGGAAGAGATCATCACCAGAGCCAGGGTAGCCATGAGCGGGATCACTTCATATCGAACCACCGGAGAAATCACTGTCTCAAGCCAAGAGGACCCAGAACCTCAAACCGGAGACTTTTTCACGGAATGGGCTGCACCTGACCGCTACAAATACAGAATGGAAGGAATTTCCGATGGCGAATATGAATCCAACGAACTCATAAGCATCGACAACGAATCATATTCCCGGGATGGTCAAAACGAATGGCGACACATGTCTCGCTCCTCAGGCGGTGAGGCTGAATCCGATAGCACTCCTATTCGCAGCATCGGGGATCCGATGTCCTTTCTTGACGCTGACATCTTCGAACTGCTGGGGGAAGAAGATTTTGAAGGCGTACCGGCGTTCCGCCTGCAGAGCACGACGATCGTCGAAGCCGATCCGGATAAAGTTCTACCTTCACGTGAGACGATCACAACGCTGCTGATTAGCCAAACCGATTATCAGTTGATGACGACGGTTGAGGCCACGGATCTCGTAATCACTGTGCGCAGCACGAGAAACGATGTTGAATCCCAGGACGAAGAGTGGGCTTCTTACGTGATCACGCGACATTTCCACGATTACAACGAGCCTGCCACCATTGAGGCGCCCGCCGATATCGTCGAGATGCTCGGTGGTGAATCAGCGGATGGCCCCTCTCGATCCCTACCCGCGCCAATCCACACACCTACCGCCGTTCCATCACAGAACTGCTCGGACCCGGGCGCAAGGTGGCCGGGATGCGGAATCCGAACCTCAGCTGACGTGGAAGTGATGCTGGCGGTATTTCCTGATAACGCAAAGATCCCCATTGACGGCGACGTTGTGGTGACATTCCCGTTTGAAAGTTCACTAGATATCGGTTGGAATGCTGATACCTACATATGGCACGTGCCAAGTGCATCAGTCGTGAGGCTGTGCAACGAACAAAGAAGCCAATCGTGGAAGTCCAACTCACTGGAAGCAACAGACCGGCTCCGGAAAGTGCTCGCCGACGATGATCTCATGGAGCAAATTCGCACCCACAAAAATGAAGTGGACGGGCGCTGCATGTGATGGCAGAGGGTACCGCGTAGCTGCTCTTCTCAAGATTGCAGGATTCTTCGAGAGTCTCAGGATGCCGAAGGAACCATTCAATCAATCAGACGCCGGCGCTGGCTCCCCAAGTGGCCGTGCGGCAGCACCCTCGAGCTCGTCTTCCTCACGCCAGACGCGGTAGTTGTGGAAGGCGATCATCGATACCGGGACACCGATTCCGCAGGCGACCGCCGAGATTCTGAAGACGACGCTCAACGCATCCGCCAGACCGGTACGAGCTGTCGCCAGTGTTGCGAAATAGGCATCTTCATCCAGATCCGGGTGGGCGATGAATTCCAGGCGGACACTCTCAAGTTCCTCATCTGAAATCAGGAGTTCAGCATCTTCGAACGCAGCGGCCGGTCCTGTGAGATCGGAACCAAAATTGGCGGTCAAACCAGACGCCATGATCGATCCCAGTGCCGCCGCTGCGGCAGCCATGCCAAACATTCTGGCAAACTGCAGCGAAGAGGTCACCACACCGAGCACACGGGGAGGCATTGCGTTCTGGACAGGAGCAGTAAATGAGGTCCATCCGAATGACATTCCAATGCCCAATACGATAGTGGCAAGCGAAATATCCAGCATTGAAGTGGACGTGGTCATGCCACCGACATACCAGAGGATTGCGCCAGCGATCGTCATTCCGAAGACCCCACCCTCACGCGGCCGGTTAAATCGCGATAACAGTTGCCCCGATACGTTGGCTCCAACTGCGACACCAAGCGCTAGGGTCATCAGTGGATAGGCCGACTGGGTCGCAGTAGCGCCCTTGGCTCCCTGTACGAACAGCGGCAAGAACGCTGTTGTGGTGATAAACCCCATGGTGATCGTCAGTGAACCCACCATGGCGCCTGAAAAGACCCTCGACTTGAACAGCGCAATTGGGATGAGTGGGTCAGAGGCCCGAAGTTCAATCCACACGAATGAGACGAAGCCGACCAACGCCGTAAGCCCAAGCAGTCCCATCACCGGTGAGATCCAGTCCACAGAATCTCCGCCGATTGAGAACCCAAAAAGGATGGCCGTGCTGAAAATGACGAACGCAGTGGTTCCTGCAATATCGAAGTTGGTCTTGCCTCGATTCGTTCGATGCCCGGGCAACCAGATCCACAATAGAAGAAGCGCCATTCCACCCAGTGGAACGTTCATGAAGAAGATTATTCGCCACGATGTGAAGTCTGAGACCACGCCTCCAATGATTGGGCCAAGCACCCCCGAAAGCGTGAAGCTGGCGGTGGTGACGCCCATCCACTTGGCCCGCTGCTCAGGTGCCCACATGGCGGCCATGATGATCCAAACGCTGCCCATAGCCCCGGCGAACCCAGCGCCTTGGATTACACGAATGATCACCAACTGGGTCATCGTTTGGGAGAACCCTGCAGCCATAGAAGCTACGACGAACACGCCAAGAGCCCACAGGATGACTGTCTTCCTTCCAACCACATCAGACAGTTTGCCCACAATTGGAACGATCACTGCTCCAGCGAGTGAGAAACCTGCAAATAGCCACGTGAAGAGATTGAATCCACCAATGTCAGACACGATGCTCTGCGCCGCCGTGGCCACAACGGTCTGCGAGATGCTGGTTACGAACAGCGTTGCGGACAATGCCACGATGACGAGGAGCTTCCGGCGGTACGGAAGATCTACTAGTGCGTCAGTGGTGATGGACATGGTTGGGATAGTTTAGTGCTGTAGCTCCCAAATAGTTGGCTCGCGCGGTGTATCCTGCCTCAACTGTTAGCAAACCGACTTCCACGGAGCGACCGATGATTCACGAATTTCGCACCTATGACCTCAAGCCAGGTACGACACCACAATTCCTGAAAAAAACCGGCGAAAAGGTCGGGAAGCGCGTCGAGTACTCACCACTGGTTGGTTTCTTCTACAGCGAGATTGGTGAACTCAACCAAGCGCTCCATATCTGGCAGTACGACGATATGAATCAACGCGCCGATATCAGGGCTAAGGTAGTTGAGGATGGCGTCTACCCACCCGATACTCGCGAATTTCTCGAGGGCCAGAAGACAGAGTTTTTCATCCCCGCCCCATTCCTTCCTGAGCTTCCCATCAAGCGCAACATCGGCCCGCTTTTTGAACTCAGGGTGTACAAGTATCCCCCGGGCGGCATCCCAAAGGTTATCGATGCGTGGTCGACAAAGATCGAAGCGCGCATGGAGCTCTCAAAGCCGGTTGGAGTCTGGTACTCGGACGTAGGTAATCTCAACCAGTGGGCGCATATGTGGGCCTACGAAAGCTGGGAGCACCGTACCGAAGCGCGCAAGGAGTTTGCATCCGTGGGCTGGCCGCCGGCGTCGGGCGTTTCACCGATCACGATGCGCAACACCCTGATGTATGCGGCAGAGTTTTCGCCGGTTCAGTAGGCGGGGCGTTGGCCTGCTGCCGCTGACTCGAAGGGCACCTACCGGCGATGAACACAACCACATGACATCAAACTTCATCCTCACCGGCCCACCTGGCACCGGTAAATCGGAACTGCTGTCTGCCACCGTTGAACGTCATTCGCAATTGCGATGGCGCGGATTCATTTCGGCGTCGATCATCGAGAACGGTGAACGTGTCGGTTGGGCATTCAAAGGCATCAACTCGGCGCAAGGCGTGCTCGCGCACGTCGACCTCACTTCAGAATCACGGATGGGACGCTATGGGATTGATCTCAATCTCTTCGCCTCAATAGTCGACGCGGAGTTAGATCCAGAACGATCGGCAGATGCCTACGTCATTGATGAAGTTGGGCTGATCTCAGCGATGTATCCGCCCTTCGATGGATTATTCGCCACATGCCTTGACAGCGAGACCTCCGTAGTTGCGATCGTCAGAGAGAAATCAACGGAGATATTGGAGCGATACGGCACTCGCTCAGACACTGAAATTGTTCACATTGATACGCCCGATATTGATTCAGCAATGAGTCGACTGAAACACTGGATGAACGGGATGAACGGGATGAACGGGATGACCAACAATATTCGGAACGACGTTCAGACGGGTGATGTAATGGCACTAATCAGCGAGATGCGAGGGCATATCCGTGCGGGCGGACAAAAATTTACTCGAGACGAAATGAACGAGCGCTAGTCCCTAGCGCACCTTCCGATACCACCAACCGCCAAGCGTGAACCCTGCCGAACCATCATGGCCGCTGTCGGTGAAGACGGCCTTTTCGCCTGAACCCCTGTGACCGCGCATGATAAAGGTGCCATCAGTACCTGAAGAGTCGAATTGCGCTGGTGCGTGTATCGAGTAGCCTCCATTACCGGGTGCCGTCATCCAGAGGTGGTCATCGCGGTAGTCGACGTTTGCCGGAATCCCTGGCTCTGCGATGTAGTAGCCGGTGTAGTCCGATAGTTCCTCGGGCACAGGTGAGGCCTCCGGTACTTCGATTTGCTTGATGATCTGCTTCGGTCCGGGCTTCCCGGTGAGGAACGTCTCGATGGCATCTCTGGCAATTGGCTCGACGCCTACCAGTGGCCACGCGTTGGCCAGGATAATGACGCCGGTTTTCGTTGGGATGTTGAATGCCATCAACGATCCGAAGCCATGAATGCCACCGCCGTGGCTATGGTAGACGCGGTCTTCGATGCGGAATGCTCGCCAGCTCAAGCACTGGCCGGTTGACCAGTCAGGTTCGGCGTACTGTGGGCGGTGCATTTCATTGAGCGAGCGGCCGCGTAGCACCTGTGCGCCTTTGCGTTCTCCTCCGTCTTCCCTGAATTGGAATGATATCCACTTGGCCAGATCTTCCACGTTGGAGTGAAGCTGCCCGCAGGACATGACGCCGTTTAGATGTCGGTACGCAGCGACCCTAACTTCGTCCCGAGACTCATCACCCGGAATTACCGAGTCGTAGCCGGTGTAAAAGTCCGGACGCAAGTCGTCAGTGAGGTCAAATACCGTTGACTTCAGACCAACCGGGTCGATGACATTCGCGTGCATGTATTCCACGTAGTCAGTGCCTGATGCGCGCTTGATCACCTCACCCAGCAGCCCAAACGCCAGATTGGAGTACTTCCATTGGGAGTCTGCTGGAATCACAACTTCAGTTTCGGACAGAGCGTTGAGGATCTGCTCCAGAGTTGGGAACTCATCTGCGGCCCAACTGAGGCCTGCCGTTTCCGCTGATAGGCCTGAGTAGTGCGTCAGCATCCGACGCAGCGTCACATCTTCTACTCGCCCACCTCGCTCTTGAACCTGAGCGAACTCTGGAATGTGGGTGGTCAGCGGGTCGTCGAGCGCCAGCTTGGCCTCATCCCTCAGTTGGAGGATAGCGGTGCCCGTGAATGTCTTGGTGATTGAGGCGACACGGGCGATTGTGCGGCTGTTTGGAGCGCGCCCAGTTTCCAGGTCGCTGACGCCAAATCCTCCAGACCAGATGAGGTCATCCCCCTGGACGATGCCTGCAGCCAGCCCCGGGGAGCCGAGTGATTCAAACCGCCCTGCTAACAGCTCTTCGACTGCCGCGATCGAACCGGACATATTTGCCATGCTTAAGCCGTCTTTGGACCCTGAATGGCGTTCAGGATTCCCCGCATGTAGCCAACGCAGTACGCGATGTATCGCTTCCCATCGGGGTCATTGATCAGCCGCATAACGTGGTCGTAGTCGATGACTCCGTCGTAGTCCACTTCATGCAACGCGCGAGCCACGTCGGCCATATTCAGGTCGCCTTCGTCTGGCGCCACCTCTGAATACTCGCCGTTGGCGGGAATCGTTCCAAGGACGTTGCGGAAGTGGACATGGAAAAGCCGTTTGGCCTCACCAAAGTCCTTGATCATCTTGAAAACATCTTCGCCCGACTCATACCGAGTACCCACGCAGAATGTGACTCCGTTGTTCGGGTTCGGAACCTCTCTGAAGAGGCGGTCGTACGCCGCCTGGTTGTAGAGAATCTGTGGGATTCCGTAAACGGATGGGATAGGCGGGTCGTTGCCGTGCATGGCGACATTCATCCCGTGCGTCTCGGCGACAGGTGTGACCGCCTGGTAGATGGAGATGAGGCGCTCCCACAGCTCATCATGAGTGGGTGCGCCCTCTGGTGGCGGGTAGTCCTTCATTGCTTCTCGCACGTCAATGTGCAGATACTGATAGTCGCCGCGCCCCTCACGCCAGCTGTACTCTCCGGCCTGTCCGCCGGCCAACATCTGGCCCGCAGAGAAGATCTGCACGCCAAGCAACGGTATCCCGGCCGCGCCCAGCACATCCGAGGTGTGTTCTGCGTTTTCCAGGATTCGGGGGGTGGACTCATCGCCGAGGTATACCGGCATCAACTCGGCACTCAGGAAGTTAGCCCGCTCAATGGTCAGGCCATGGCCATCCAGCTCCTCCATGGTCTTCTCAAGCGCATCCTTCTCGATTCGGCCGCCGGTTTCTTTGTAGCCATCGACCATATCCAACGTGATGTCCACGTACTCGATCCCGATCTGTTTGAGGAAGGCCAGGTCATCTGGTCGTTCCATCCAGTCCGGGCTGATTCTTGTGCCGATTTTGATCATGGTGGTGTCTCCGTTGTTGGTGGTTATTTGGGGTCAAGTTGCAACGCGGTCCTATGGATTGTCGCGACCCGGCAACCACGGGGGGTTGCCGCTGCGGGTAAGGGCTTCATCGATTCATTCGTTGTGTATTATGGGTAATCCCCCGTAGTTGCCTGATACGTTGGCATCAACGATGACTTGTCGGTCACGCTGGCCAGGCAAAATCCGTTTCGAATTCTGGCTTGCCCTGGATGTCCAGCTTCACCCGGTACAACTCTCCACCCCTGTGTGCCGAGTGGTCGTATCCCGATGGCTCGAAGCCGCTGGGAGCATCGCCGGTGCCGTTCCATGCTGTGGTCACATACAGTTCGTTGAGGTCTTTTCCGCCAAACATCGCGCTTGATGTCTGCGTGGCAGGGAACGATATTCGCCGTTCTTCTTTGCCATCGGGGTCGAACCTGATGACGCAGCCGCCACCCCACGTTGCAACCCACAGGAATCCCTCTCCATCGACGGTCATCCCGTCCGGGATCCCATCTTCATCTGTGAGGCTAACCAGATCCCGTCTATTCGACCAATCGCCCGACTTCGCATCAAAATCGAACGCGGAGACCTTACGTGTTGGCGAATCGATGAAGTAAACGGTCGAAAGATCGGGGGAGTATCCGATGCCATTTGAAATTATGACGTTGTCTTCAATGATGTGAATAGAACCGTCCGGGTCGAAGCGGTAGAGAGCGCCGGCCGGGTCGCCATCGTAGTAGCTTCCCGCATAAAACTGGCCCGCGGGGCTGGCTGAGACGTCATTGAACTGCATATTCTGGCCGCGCATCATGCCGCGGTGGATGTAGGTGATCTCCTCACCTTCACGCCAAAGTCCAATGCCGGACCAGCTGGCGACCACCATCCCGCCTTGCCGATTATTGGCATAGCCACCGATGTACTCGCCCCGATAGATGCTTCGGCTGACGCCGGTGGCGGGATCGTACTCGAATAACCGGCCTGTCTGGATATCAGTCCAGTTCAGAATCTGACGTTTTGGGTCCCAGACCGGCCCTTCACCGACTCTGGTCCGGAAGTCGGCGATCATCTCTATCTCGTAAGCCATGTTCATCTCCAGGTCCGGTTGGGGCGAGTTTAGAACTTACCCGACTTTCATTGACGGAAACACCATCGATATCAAGTGATGTCGTGGCGGGAGAGTACAACAATCGCGTGTTGACCGCTTGCGGTATAGTCTCGTCGGGTCAAAACAGCTTGCATCTCTGGTGGTCAAATTGCCGTCTATCTCTGATTACTCCTCCAACCCGTACGCGGCTCTGGGTCTTCGCCCGGTAATCAACGCCACCTGCCACCACACGCGTGTGGGCGGGACATTGATACGTGAAGAAGTCCTCGATGCCATGCGAGCGGCAGCGGCTCATCACGTGATTATGCCATCGCTGCAGAAAGCGGCTGGGGAGGTGATTGCCCGCCATACCCACGCCGAAGCTGGATTGGTTGTGTCAGGGTGCGCTGCCGCGATTCTGGTGGGAACTGCCGCAGTGCTGACGGGCAAGGACCCGGCGAAGATGATGCAGCTTCCCCAGCTCAACGGCATGAAGAGCGAAGTGATTGCTGAGAGGTTTGGCCGGAGGCTTGGGGATGATGGCACTGAGTATGCGCACTACGGCTACGCACACGCCGTGAAGACAACTGGGATCACGTTTGTGGAAGTTGGTGATGGCACTGTGACCACCGCAGATGAGTTTGAATCCGCGTTTACGGACAAAACGGCGATGGTCTACTGGGGTACCGGAGAGATAGGCGGAAATCTTACCGTTGAGCAGGTTGTAGAGATCGCAGATCGACATGATGTACCGGTCCTCGTGGACAATAGCAATAACTTGCCTCCCAAGCGGCATCTGTGGCGATACATCGATGCGGGTGCTGCGCTCGTTACGTTCTCGGGCGGTAAAGGTCTTCGTGGGCCGCAGGGTTCTGGCATCCTTGCCGGACGGGCGGACCTGATTGAGGCCGCAATGATGCAATCAACTCCCACGCAAGGCATTGGGCGGGTTACGAAGGTGAGCAAAGAGGAGGTCGTTGGGCTGGTCACCGCGCTCGAAATGTTCGCGACCGAAGATGAAGAAGCGCTGATCAGCGATCAACGGCAACATGCCGAGCGCCTGTTCGGTCAGATCGACGGTGCTATTCCTGCCGAAGTCACGCTACAAGATCCTGACCACGCGGGACGTCTCTACCCAACCGTGTTGGTGGACATTCCTGCAGAGTCCGGAAAAACCGCTGACGATGTCCTTGCGGAACTTGAGTCTGGTGAACCGTCAATCGCTGCAATGACCGGTTCAGATCCTCAGGTTGTGCGACTGGATGTGAGACTTTGCGAGGAGTGGGAGATAGATGAAGTTGCACGGAGGCTGACAGAGATACTGGGTTAGGCGATCACCCCGCCATTTGCCCATTGCCAAACATATCGGCGATGTTGGCAATGAGTTCCGTCGTAACCAAATCGTAGGAGAGGAACGGCAACAACAGGATTGTCGTGTCACCACGTTCTCCGACGCGGATTTTCTCATTTAATTCAGGCATGAAAACCACGTCGCTGAAGATTTCTTGATGATGGTGCCAGTTCCCTTTCCCGTAGCAGACAATGATGTCTGGGTGGGACGCTGATACTTCCGAACGAAGCCACTCAATTCGTCGAGGCCGCACTTCAGCGAAGTACTGACTTCGCGTTGGGAAGATCAATTCATACGGCCAGTCCGCGGTGGAAGGAGAAGGAAGTGGCATGAGCTCTGTCAAGAAAGTATCCCCATTCACCCGCCCCAATTCTGTTGCTTGGTACTCTCGCGCAGTAGTTGCTTGCTGCCACTCGAGTCTGCCTTCCAGTGCCATCACGATCTTCGACATCACCCGCCACGTTGGAACATGCCGACGCATCGTCCCTTCTAATCCCAATTTCTGGTGAGCCGACAACAGATCTTCGACCGGATCGAACAGTCTCACCCGTTCAGTCAATTCCTCAATTGATCCGCCTCCCTCTTCTATTCCAAGGAACCAATAGGGCGCAGATTTCCGTCCGTATCCTTCGAATTCGAGGGCCTTCGCCAACTCACTTCTTGAGAATCCGGGGGATTTCGTCAATTCACTCGCACCACCTGAGCAATCTCATCACGTAGGCGCTGCTCGATTGACTCCGGTGTGTTCGGGTTCTCCGGCCAATCCTGTGGGTCCACCAGCGACAGCCTGAGCAACAGGCGCGCCAGGAATGCCACATACTCGTGGAGTTCACGCGGGCGGACCTTGTCGATTGTGTCACCGGGTTCATGGTGGAATTCGGAGTCTGGGTGGCGCTGGGCGAATCGCCATCGCCAGCAAATCGACGCGTCTATTCCACGCCTCGCGAACGGAAAGTGGTCTGAATTGGCGTCCATCTGCGCCATCACGTGGCACCGGTAGTCGCCGCCCATATTGTCGAGCTGCTCCTGCACTAGATCACGGAGGTGTGGGAACGTCAGGACGAGCCCTTTTACACTGGAGGTGGAAAGCTCATCGAGATTGATATTGAGGCGGGGCAACGGCGCAGCGGCGCCACTGGCGCCAGTGGGCCAATGTTTCGCCACATGAGCGTATGCGCCCTGTAGACCTTGCTCTTCAGCGCTCCAAGTCGCGAATCGAATCGTTCGGCCGGGGCGTACGCCAAGTTCGTCGACCATTGACTGCATCACCCTGGCGACCTCCATCACGGTCACCGTGCCTGAGGCGTTGTCATTGCCCCCGGGCGCGTCGATGACGGTATCGTGGTGGCCGGCGAGGACGAGTGTCTCTTCAGGCCATCGATCGCCAACGAGATCAGTGACGGTGTTGGTCCCGGTGGCCTTGAATCGGCGTGAGTCCACCTGGAGTCTTACACTCGCGTTGTCTCTGGCGGCTGCACGTAGGACGGCCCCGTGTTCACGTGAGGTTGCGACGGTTGGCAGAGCACCGGGCTGGTATCCGGGCAATCGCCAATCGGCGCCGTTGTGATATTCCATGCGGCGACCGTCTTTGGTCTCAATTACTATTGCGCCCGCAGTTCCGGCATCGGAGATGGCCTGAAGACGTGCACCATGGTGCACTGGTACAGCAAACTGCTCGAACGCCAGATTCATTAGGACTACCGCCCCGCTGAGTTGGGCTCGTAGGGCGGCGATCTCACGGTCAGTTCCAAATCCCACGTCTATAAGTGGCGACTCAACGTCGATCGCGGCGCAGTGGTTGAAGGGGAGGATATCCAGTTGGATGCTTGTCCCAGCAACCGATAGGGATGCTGAGTCGTATGACCATGTATTCAGTGGGAACTCCTCAAGCATCGCACTCTTGAGGCCGTTCGCGGACATAGCATCACGAATGTACTCCGCAGCTTTACGCTCCGGCGGAGTTCCCGCCCAACGTGGGCCGATATCAATGCAGAGGTTGCGGAGATGGCGTCCGATTTGTGAGTCGACCCACGATTCTCCAATAAGAAAACGGTCAATTATTTGCCAGTCCATACGTGGCGTCTTTCTATCATGTGTTTGGTTGATAACTTTTTACTTCGCATTCCAAGCCCCATGTTTACGATGGGCCTGACATTCTTCGAGACTCTAGCACGGAGGCCTGGGCCGAGGTGCGTAAATTGCCCGGTCGTACTGTATATTCAGCAACCGAGGTAATGACGTTGGCCCTTGAGATGCGAACAAAGTGTGAGCGATGTGGCAACCAGCTTGACCATGCAGCTGCTGCGTTCATTTGCAGTTACGAGTGCACGTGGTGCCCGGACTGTAACGGGTCTTTCAACAACGTTTGCCCCAACTGCAACGGCGAATTGGTGAGCCGACCTACTCGACTGCCAAAGTCCATCTGAGCACCTGATAAAGATCGAGCAAAGGAACATCCATTGGTTGACGTATACGTACTGGGCGCGGGCACCCCGACTCCTACCGCTGAGCGATTCGGAACCGCCTACGCGCTGAAGATGAAAGATGGGCGAAGCATGATGTTTGACTGCGGTCCAGCAGCAACTCATAAGCTCGTCAAGGCTGGATTGTTCCCAACGGAGATCGATCAGCTGTTCTTCTCGCACCACCATTTTGATCACGACATCGACTATCCCTGCTTCTTGCTCAGCCGCTGGGATCAGTCCATAGGCAAAGAGAATAAGCTCGAAGTGATTGGCCCGCGCCTTACTGAGTTCATTACTGAAGGGATCATGGACGAGAAGAAAGGTATTTTCGCCCATGACTGGCTCGCTAGAGTAAATCATCCCCTGAGTCAGAAGATCCACGTAAATCGAGGCGGCAAGCTACCTCGACCTAAGCCGGATATCGATGCGAAGGACGTTGGTCCCGGTCTCGTATACCAGGGATCTGACTGGCAGGTCACCGCAGCCCCAGCGGAACACGTACAGCCGTATCTCGACTCTCTTGCGTATCGATTCGATTCCGATGAGGGAAGCGTTGTGTTCACTGGCGACACGCAGCCGTGCGAGTCTGTCATTAATCTGGCCAAAGACGCTGACGTGATGTTCAGCATGTGCTGGGACGACCAGGACATCATGGACGCTGATGGCGAGGCGCCCGGACAGTGTGGAACCAAGGGTGCAGCACGAATGGCTCAGGCGGCTGGTATCAAGAAGCTGGCGCTAGCTCACATTGGTCCTCACCTGTCGCAGCACGGTCCGATGGAAAAGGGAATCGGAGACGTGAAGGCGATCTACGATGGCGAACTCATCTTCGCCGAAGAGATCATGAAGGTCCCGGTGGTCCCCCATGGTCATTGAGCTAGTCGGTCTGGGCGGCCTGATCTGAGCATACCTGCTCGTCGGTGCCGTACCAGATGGTGATTACCTTGTCCGAGTTGAGGTCAAACGAGTAATGAAATCCAGAGTGGGACACCGAGAGGTCTGGCTCCGAGCCAACGATGCAGAACCCGCCGGGCAGTTCGACAGTCACATTGACGCGCGGTGAGCCCGTTCCGGGTTGTCGACGGACTTTCAAGTCATAGCGCCACACACCGTCGGTACCTTGAATCGCCGCGTTGGGCAGTTGATAGCTCATGCCTATTTTGGTCGAGTTTTTCGGCTCGACCACGGTCAGACCAGAAATCTCTTGTACCCGGAAGGGAAGATCATCGGCTCCCGCAAACGTCCGGGCCGTATTCGCAGGAGTCCGCTCTACGGTGGATGCTATTGATCCGGACGGAGCCGGCAGATCCGGCAGGGATGTCACCTCAGCAGCAGTTGGAATGAGCACCCTTGAGATCATCCAGTAGCAACTCTCACCCTCAGCCTGTGGCGCCTGTCGGCAATCCTCTCCGATTCCACTTACTGGATTCTCATATTCCAGGTCCAGCGTGGCAAACGCCGTACCAGAGGCATCCAGGATCGTTGTGTAATCGAACGATCGACCGATCAGATGGCTAATCTTGGGTGCATATGCGCTGCTCTCAACCACATAAAAACCGTCGTGTTCGTATTGCGTCAAGCCTCCATCCCAGCCCAGTTTTCGGAACAGTTGCACGGAATCAATGTTGCGCGTCGAAATTCGCATTTCACCGGAATTTGCTGCTTCCACCAGCGCCTGAACCAGTGCACCTGGATTTGCTGACCCTCCGCCGGTCAGTGACTCCAACAAGGCGTTGCCGAGAAGAAACGATGCGTATCTCTGTTCATCCCATGTCGCGGGGATATCTTGTCCGGTCATTGTGACTCCAGCCCTTAAATAGTCTCGTGCGGCTTCGCCATCCAGTGCCTGCTTCTGCGCCCCTTCTCCAACCTCGATCGGGCCAATCCCATCAATTACCTTGGCCATGACAGACTGATTGATGGTCACGATCGTGCTCGGCCTGACTTTCACGTGAGTCGTGTAGCTTTTTCTCAGACGTTCAGCCGCAAACGGGAAATCGACGTACCAGTTGAGGTCGCGAAATGGGATCACCTGGGAGCCAAGTCCTAACGTGAATGTCTCCGGGGCAGAACCCCAGGATCTTGGCCCAAGAGCCCCATCTACGTCGTAGCTGCTTGTGAATTCCCTCGAAACCAGACGGCCATTTTCCATGTTTAGCTGCCAGACCGCTCCGAGAAATCCTCCTGACGGGCGAAGCTCTTCCTCATCTTGTGCAAGTACGAGATGGACCCGAGGCCCGTTGAATCCCAAGAACTCCTGCAGGTAGGCGCCAGCCACACCGAGGTCTTTGATCAGCTCGGGTACCCGTTCAGGAATCTCGGGGAGACCACGCAATTCAGGTGGCTCGCTTACCAGCACTTCAAGCGATTTTGAGCGATCTATCAGACCTGTTATTTCGATGCCTAACTGCACCGCCTCCTCAGGATCTTCAGCAAATCCAGCTCCTGCCAACTCCTGCACGGCCTGTAGCGATTTTGCGATTCCGTCCACGTCATCAATCAGTTCGCTGCCAAACTCGAGCCACTGGTCTACTTCTGCCATCGTGATAGGCACCAACGGCTGCACGACCTCGATCTCTGAGCGAACTCCGCGGACAAGAGAAATCACTTCCTTGGATGCGGCAGCGATCGCGTCCTCCGATTCAAGCAGGTCCGTACCCAGCGATAATGCTGCTGAGACGCCTGAGCCGTCAGCAAGGTCAATCAGCGCTCCGCCCTCAGATCTAATGACCTGAACATACTCAACGCTTTTTCTGACGGTTGCAGCCAGCGTTACGGCGGCCTCAAGCGTCTCGAATAACCGATCAGCAGTCTCTATCCTTGATCTGACATCCCCTGAGAGGCGTCCATGATCGATCTCTGTTCGCTGTTTGGCGGCAACTGCTACGGCCTCCTCAGCTGCTTCGATCAGCCCGTCAGACGCCTCGAATGTATCCAGAATCGCATCAAGGTCGGAAATCGATGATGGGAGGCCGTCCACAGTCAGGTCAGCCGCCAGATCACTTATGGGTTCAGCCGCGTTTACCAGATCAATGGCGTAGTCCACCAGGTCTGCCATTTCGCTTGCGTCGCCACCGCGACTCGGAACGATTCGCATCACCGGTCCAGCGATCCTGTACGGCAGGATCCACGCTCCAAGACCGCGGAGTTCGGAGTCGGCCTCCTTGATTGCGGCGGCTATCCGCTCCAGCCTGTCGGCGTCAATCTCTCCGTTTTCACCAGTGGCGAAGATTTCATCCGATAGTGCGACAAGTTCATTCGCAGCAGAGCGAGCACGCAGACCTCCAGCGATGGTCCACGCCATCAACCCGGCGACGATAGCGACAAACGCGTAGACTGCTACTCGCCTGCGCGCTTCCGGCCGGTTAAACCGGTAGACGATGGATCTGAGGATCATTGAAATGGGTCCATCATGATTGCCGGGTTGATGCCTGATCGACGAGACGCGTCGACCGTTGTAGACGAGATGGTACAGGGAGCATGGTAAGTCCGATGAGGACTACCGTACCGAGAATTACCGCCCTCGCAAGTACGGTGGCTGCCAGTGCAACGTCACCATCAATCCCACCAATCGCCACGGCCAACCCGGCGAGCCCACCTTCTGTGACGCCAATTCCGGCGGGCAACATAGATAGGGCACCTGCCAGCGATGCCGCCGGGTAGATCGCCAGTGCTATCAGTGCGGATTCAACACTCCACGGCTCTCCTACGGCAACCATGGCGAGATAAAAGACCACTACCTCAAGAAGCCACGCGATCAGCCCAAAGATGACGTTCTCGGTCAACGCTCTTCGACCCAGCATGGAGACCACAGAAGATCGTGACCTACTCACAAACTGGTATATGCCAAATGGTCCTGGTCCGGAAACGTTTTTGATGACAAGTCGGAATAGCACGAATAGACCCAGAGCAACCGCGACCAGTGCTGCCAGTCCCATCAGCAGCGCTGAAAGTTCGCCTGTGGCTCCAAACAGCAGAAGGCCAACTACTGCCAGAAGCAACATCACCGCCACGTCATTGATGCGTTCGGCAAGGATCACCGGAAGGCTGGAACTCATTGGAATACCGCTCAACTCCCGGGCGTAAACGCTCTTGGCCGCCTCCCCTACCCTTCCGGGCGTAAAAATCAGCAAGCCTCCCGTAGCGAAAGCGACGAATGATCTCCAACGACCGCCTGTGACGTCCGCTGCGATGGACAAGAGCCTGTGCCATCTGGCGAATCTCACGGAGTAGCTTGCGATCGCGACGAGAATCATCACCGTGAGCGGCGTCCATCGGACGTCTGCCAGCTTGCTTCCCGCGCCATCGAGATCTCCGAGAACAACGATCAAGGCGATGGCGGAGACGATAATACCGACCACTGTTGTGAGTCGAAGTAACCTGTGGCCTCGCTGGGAGTATGCGTTCACTGTCATGGTGCGGACGCCCCCATCCGACCAAGGACTGTGACACGGTCGTTCTCGTACGCAATGCTGAATCCCGCCTCAATCAGGCCTGCGGGAGGCTCTGGCACAATCTGGTTGTCCAGGAAGATGTACTGGATGTTTTCCTGCGCCACTATCGACTCGACTTCGGCTCTGGTGACAGCACTGTCGATGAGACGATTTGCTTGCCTGCCCTGGCGCTGCTCTTCCTCGAAAATCAAGAATTCTTCTGTGGCGCTATAGGCCTGGATATGGGTGTATCCCTCAATCCACCAACCGAAATTGTGGCCCCGTATCGCCCGCGATGATACTGCCCGACCGTTTGCGTCACCGTTAACTCTCAACCAATCCAAGCCGCCAACTACCTGATGATCCAGCACCCGGTACCAGTCGCCCGCGATCAGGGTGCGGCGATGACCAAGGGCCAGCATCAGCAGTACCGCAAGAAACGCGCCAAATAGCGCGAGCGTCCTCAGTCCAGACTGATTCGATGACCATCGCTTATAAGCCCAGCTGCTGGCAATCCCCAGCCAGAGCACGAGCGCCACTTCCATCAACTCCAGGAATCGGAGTTCCAGCAGGCCAAGAATACCAACGATCGCGAGCAACGAAAGCGCTACGGCAACCTCGAACACGGCACCACGTATCTTGATCCGGGAGACAAATACGCCGATAGACACAATCGATGCGGCAAGCCAGAATATCGACTCCCACCGCCACCCTGTGTCGAAGAAATCGAAAAGCTGCCCGTATGTCAGACCCGGTGTCCCGGATGGAGCCTGGCCCGATTCCAGAAAATAAGATGAGTACACAAAGACCATTGGCAGCGCCAGAAGGACGCCCGGGACCACCCACCAAAGTAGTGGCGTCAGGTTGATCCGCTGTCTCCCACCACTTGCCCCGTAGATCCTCCACTGAGCCAGTATCACCACCACGGGCACTGCGATGGCGAGTCCCACCACGGCCATTGCATGCGTCGCCACTGTGAGGCCGGTGAGAAGTCCGGCTGCGAGTAGCCAGCGACTATTCCGTTGTTCTATCCCCTGGCCCAACGCCACCAGCGTCATCAACAGGAATCCGGTGCCCGCCAGTTGCGGATACCCCCCAAATGACAGCACTTCAGCGTGGTACGGCGAGAGCGTTGGCAACACTGCGAGGCCAACGGCCAGCCGCCAGGGCAGTATGCGTCTAAAAAGGAAGTAGAGCGGCACCGCCACCAACAGCGAGGATGCGAAACCGATCAGTTTGAGCGAGAGCATTGCGCCAACGATGCGCGCAAGCACCCCAACACCAAATGGAATGATGGGAGGGTACTGGTCTAAGCCTGCCTTGATATCGTCTCCGGTCAGCATCTGGTGGCCAAATGCCAGCCACTGGCCGCCGTCGGAGCCCGGAGGCGCTGCGAAGTTGGTGAACTGCGCCCATCGGTACACCGCCACCAGAAACAGAACTCCCAGTAGCACCCAGATTCCCGAAGAACTGGCGGATTCCGCCGTCAGGTTCTTTAAACGTCGGTTAAATGCGTCGCCAACCGAAGACGAAGATTCGTCCGCTCTTGAGTTCATCTTTCTGTCATTCAGCCTTCGCGAGAATCGATTCCATCAGTTGCACCACTCTGGTTCCGTCTTCTGCGGTAGTTGGAGGGGATGCGTCCCCATCAACAGCATCAATGAACTGAGATACGAGTCTTCCGTGTCCGTAGTCGCCTTTGCCGCCTAGAACTCTCAAACCCGATGAAATCGTCCCGCCCCAATGCTGGAGCGTTGTCCGAAGACTCACGCCCACTACATCTCTTCGATTGTGAGCCGTTTCGGCGGGCAGATCGATCAGGATGTCTCGGAAAAGATCGATGATCAGAATTTTCTTCTCGCAGATGAGGCCGACGTACCACTCCGACAGTGGAGCGCCTGTTGTCATTGATAGCGTTGCGTCGCCCCGCTCGCCCACCAACTGAGCCTCGGTCCGTTCGACCGGCTGGCCGCTGGGTGAGTTGCGCTGGTCGCGCCATGCGCTCACCACGTCCAGTTCTCCCACGAAATCCCGCATCAGATAGAGCAAGTGCGGAGCTTCGTCAAAGAACAGGCCACCGGGGAGATCTTCGTACCAGGTTGGTAGTCGCCGACTCCAACTACTGAGCTGGACTCCGGATGCTGAGATCACGGCTCCGGCCCGACCAGACTCGACCATCTCGCGTGCGCGTCTGGTGGAGTTGGCGTAAAGGAAATTGTGGGAGGGCGAGACGGTCAATCCTGCCTCGCGCGCCTGCGCCGCAACTTTTTCACCGTCCGCGGCAATCACGGTGAATGGCTTCTCCACCAGGACGTGCTTCCCGGCGCTCAGGCACTGCGTGATCAACTCAAAGTGCGACTGAGGTGGGGTGCAGATAACGACCGTATCGATGGGTTGAGCCAAAAGCTCGTCCACACTGGAGTGAAATGCAGTCGCTCCGTACTTCCGGGCAGCGACATTCGCCCGATCGGGACTGCGGTCAAACACAGCCGTTACGTTGGCGTTCTTTGCCTTCTTCAGGGCCGGTAGGTGGCGATCTGTCGCGACCCATCCAGCGCCAATCACACCCACATTAACCGTCAACTCTGCCGCCTACCATCTCGCAATACAGGGTCTCTGTACGGTCGACCACTCGCTCCCACGTGTACTCATCCCGCACCTTAGTTAGATTCCGTTGCCCCATCGCCGCTGCTCGCTCGCGATCGCTCAGAATATCTACGATTGCTCTCGCCAGCGTCTGGGAGTCACCAACTGGCGTTAGGTAACCGTTCTGTCCATCAGTAATCAATTCTGGCGTGCCACCTACCGGCGTAGCAACAACTGGCAGTCCTGTGGCCATTGCTTCCAGAACGGTCAGTGGCATCCCTTCCAATGTTGAAGGACGCGTGAACACGCTGGCAGCCCGCAAAAGATCTGGAACGTCCGACCGGTGTCCCAGAAACTCTACCGAATCTTCGACCCCAAGACTTGTAGCAAGTTTGCGCAGGCTTGAGTTCATTGGCCCGTCGCCGGCGATCACGAATCTTGCTTCTGGGACCTTCGAGAGAACTTCTGGAACAGACTTTACTAGCGTATCCATCCCTTTGTTGGGGACGAGCCTGCCCACCGCCAACACAGTTGGTATTTCCGGCACACTCTCAGCGGGAGAGAACACCGCCGTATCAACACCGTTTGGTATCACCTGGACCGAGGCTGGATTGGCGCCAAGAGTACCGGCATGCGAGGCGACTGCCTCTGAAACGCCAGTGATCTGATCGGCCGCCCTCACTATGCATCGGCCAACTGTCTTTTCGTAAAGCGCCGTCAATGCTTTCACTGCTGATGGGCCACCTCCCATGTCACCGAGATGGAGCGTCAGCAGCATGGGTGTGGAGCTGAACCTGGCAACCAGCGCTGCGGCTTCTGAGTTCCGGAAGAAAAGGTTGTGGACGTGAATCAGATCAGGCTTGAAACTACGTAGCTGCGATATAAGAGCGGGAATCGCAAGTACCGACACAGCGAATTGCACGCCTACGATTCCAGTGAGATCGACAGCCGGAACGCGGGTTATTCTGAGGTTGCAGCGCTCTTCTCGGCGTTCGCCGCCTCTGGTTCGGAGGGTTAGCACACTGACATGGTGACCGCGATCCACCATCCCGCGGCTCAACTGGTCGACTACGACTTCAACACCGCCACCTGAGTGCGGCGGAAAGTAATCAGTCAGCATCAGGATGCGCATTGCAGATCCTGGCGGTCAGTTGTTCAGGATAGCCGTCGACGTGCCAAGTGCAGCAGGTTGATGATGCCATCCCGCCAGACGTTCAGCTTGGAGTCACCAACGCGGTATCTGTACGTAATCGGCACTTCAGCGCATCGGGCCTTGAGCCTGGATCCAGCTTCCAGCTTGATCTCTTGTGAGAGCGCCATGCCGCCAGCTTTTAGATTCATGCGGTCCAGTAGCTCCGCCCGGAACACCCACATCCCCGACTGCGAGTCCTTGAACGGATGACGGAACAAAACACGAGTCAAGCCAGTAAGAAGGGCATTACCAATCTTATTCCGCTTGCTCATCACACCATTGGTCATGAGCGTGAGTCTGTTCGTGTTTATGAAGTCTAGTTCATCATCATGCAGTCGACTGACCAGTTCGGGCATCACGTCAGATGGGTAAGTGCTGTCGGCATCCATAGTGCAGATAAACGCACCACGGGCTTCTTTGAAGCCACGCCTGTAAGCATTGCCGTAGCCACGCTTATCCTCTGATATAACACGGGCGCCAACATCTGTGGCAATCTCAGCAGTGCGATCGGTTGAGCCATTGTCGACTACAACTATCTCAACGCGGAAACCCCGCTTCTCGAACTCGTGAACCGGCACATTTGCGATTGTCTCGCCAATTGCCGCTTCTTCGTTCAGCGCTGGCATAACGATGGACACCAGATCTGGTTCCCGCAACTCTGCAGCAACTGGCGTCTTCACGGCGCCTGCCGTCGCAGTTGATCGCGACAAAGCCGACTCAGCTCGTGCTGAGATCGACTCTGGCTTTCGCGTTGCTGTGGACATCGTGCTCTAGTCGTCCGCCCTATGCCGCTGGAACCGCGGTCGGCTCAACTGTTGGTTCTACAGTCGGTTCTGCAGTTGGCTCGGGAACGGCGGTCGGTTCGGGTGTGGCTGTGGGCGGAACCGCGGTCGGCTCGGACACGACGGTTGGCTCAGGAACCGCTGTAGCCGGTATCGGCGTCGGCACAAATGGCGTCGGGACCACTCCGCCCCGCGATGCGAAGAAGTATGGATCTGGAGCTGCTTTCAACCGCGTCATGAACTGGTTCAGATCAGAAGAACTCAAGTACGTGTAGTAAGTCGAGATCGCCACACGCAGTGGCCGAGTCTGATCCAGGTAATAGCCGAATTTATCGATACGGTTGCGGAGACCAGGGAAAGCCCGCTGCATGTACTCAGAAACGTTAGTCTCATCAGCATAGTTATCGGCGAGTTGGTCGAATGGACCATCGTAGTAGTCATTCCGGTTCACGGAAAGCCGCCGTATCGCAGCCAGGACTTTCCGGTTACCGTGCGCCTGATCAACATAGAACGCGAATCCACTCTTCTTCGCCAGCAGCACATCATCTTCGTGCCCTACAAGTGGGTTCAACGTGTCTGGAATCACTTCTTCTTCATTCAAAACCCAGAAGAAGTAATTCTCTACCCGGTTGAACAACAGGAAGAACTGGAGACCAGACTCATCAAATGTACGTTGGATAAATGTCTCACCGATACCCAGTGGGAATGTCTGCGGGCGATCCTGACGGAGCTCATGGAACTTAAATTTGACGGTCTTCCCTTGAAACTCAACGTTGTAAGCATACGGTTCGACTTTGCGAACGAAGACGCCGTCCGGTTCATTGAAGAACTTGGAACGGGTGATTCCGTCTCTCTGCCCCACCGGGAACTCTTCAAACTCGAAATACGCGAACGAGAGTTCACCATCATCACGAGCCCCGGCCGGGAGGCGGATGTTGCCCCAGAACTGACGCTCTTCGGCGTAGAGCACGAAGTAGTAGTAGTTCTCTGATGGGTAGACGATCACCTCATCAGGCAACCTGTTGAAGATGTGCTTGAAGACCTCATCAACGTTGGTTATGTCCAGGTCGAATGATGAGATTCCCTCAATAATCCTCTGGTTAAACAGCAGGTACTGATCAGGTTCATCCGCAAACACCACATCAAGACCACTATCGACTGGAACGCTCGGCAGCGTGGAGTCATTTGTGGGGGTTGGAGTTGGTGCCGGAGTAGCTGTCGGTTCAGGTATCGCTGTCGGAGTAGGGACGTTCTCAAATAACGCGACGGTCGCCTCCAACTGAGGAGTTGCGCCCGCCGTTGCGGTATTTACAGGCTCGTTACTGGTCGTGCATGCCATTATCAGCACCAGTGAGAGAGCGAATATCCCCCGACCAAAAAATCTCGGCCGTGAATTTCGGCTCATTAACACTCTTTCAATAGCTTATATGGCGTCTGGGAATCGTTCCGAAGGCACGGGACAACATCTTTCATTTGTCCCGGCCTACGGGTTTACGTACGGCTGTGGCGGTCCGCTCTCATTGAAAAAGCGATCACCATTTCCGTCAATGATGATGTCTTCACCAAGGTCATAGTAGCCATTTCCATTGAAGTCTCTGAAGAAGATGCTCAACAGGTCACCAACGGAATTCAAGGAACAGACTGCGGGTTCCGTGTTTACCAGACTGTTGTTCACGTCCAGTATCACTTTATCGGTAGCTACATCGTAGACGCCGTTCTTATTTACATCCAATACAAGGTCATCTCCAGCTGACACAATTCCGTCAGCATCGTTATCGAACAGAATCACGTGTGCGGGCAACTCAGACAGAATAAACGGCTGTGTGCTGGTCGGGCTATGCCCAACCGGCTGGAAACTCGTTAGTGCTGTCGAAGTCGCATCAATGCTTGATGGCGTCGAGGTCGCTCCATCGCCCACTGTCACGTCTCCGTCGCTGTCGACGACAATATCCGTCGTCGTCGCATAGACGGCTGGCGGGATGCTCGATGTTGACGGTACATGTACACGGCTGAACGGCACGTCGTGACCTACAGATATCGCTGAGAAGTGCAGCCCTGACAGGTCAGGATCGTGCAATCTCGATGCGATTCCGTCGTGAACGTTTGAAGTCAATGTGTCGTGTTCAATCGAGAACAACGGGTCATGTCCAAACGAAGCGATTGGGTCGTGGCCATTGAACTGCGACGTTGAACCATCGTGGCCTGTTCCTACCGACAACAACGGGTCATGCCAACCGCTTATTGCGCCGTCATGGAACCACGTCGTCCGCGGATCGTGCTCCTCAGAGAAGAAGCCATCATGAGCGGTCGAGACCGCTGCGTTGTGACCACCACCCGACGATAACGCTGGATCGTGCCATCTCGATAGTGAACCATCGTGGGAGAACGACGTCGCTGAGTCATGGTTCTCTGAGAAGAACGCGTCATGGCCCAATGAAACATTGGCCCGGTGTGTTCCACCGACCGAAAGCGTCGGCTCGTGGAACTTCGAGAAGATTCCATCGTGGATGAAACTCGTCTTAGGGTCGTGTTGCTCCGAAAGGAACGGGTCGTGGAAGACCGATTCGCTCGGCTTGTGTACTCCGCCCTGGGACAAACCCGGGTCGTGGTACACGGACAGCGCACCGTCGTGGATCCATGACGTCGCCACATCGTGCTGCTCGGAGAAGAACGCCGAGTGGCCTAATGAGAGGTTGACCTGGTGCGCGCCACCACTCGATATCAGTGGTTGATGAATCGTTGACAAAATCGTGTCATGGTTCGCTGATTCAACCGGGTTGTGCCCACCAAAATCGGAAATCACCGGGTCGTGGTAGTTAGAGAAGATTCCATCATGAATCCATGAAGTCTTCGGGTCGTGCTGACGAGACAGGAATGGATCATGACCGAACGACCTGAATGCGTCATGGCCTGTGGCCGAGATCGCAGGGTCGTGGTAGTCCGAGAAGCTTCCATCATGAATCCAGCTTGTGTCAGCGTCATGGTTCTCAGACAGGAACGCGTCATGTCCAAGAGACTGTGCTGGACGGTGTGCGCCACCAGAGGATCTCACCGGGTCATGCAGAGCTGAACTCGTAGAAGTGTGTGCGTCGGACAGACTTGGGTTGTGGTTGCCCCACTTGGACTGGTCAGGGTTGTGGTAGTTAGAGACCGCACCATCATGAATCCAGCTGGTTGCCGGATCGTGCTGCTTTGATAGGAACGAATCGTGCCCAAACGAATCTTGCGGAGCGTGCGAACTAGACTGCGAGTCATCCGGGTCGTGATAGCCGGATAGAGAGCCATCATGAATCCAACTGGTTTCTGTGTCATGGTTTTCTGAGAAGAATGGATCATGACCAAATGACTCTGAAGGCTCGTGCCCACCACCTGAGGAGATCACCGCGTCGTGAACCGCTGAAGCGAGCGGATCGTGATCGTCGGATGCGATCGGGTTATGACCACCAAATCGTGACACGTCAGGGTTGTGGTATTCGGAGAAGAATCCATCGTGAATCCAACTCGTCTCCGGGTCATGACCACGGGAGAAGAACGGGTCATGACTGTTTGATTCGGATGCTCTGTGAGCTCCACCGGTCGATGTGACTGGCTTGTGAATCGCGGAAGCGATCACGTCATGCGCCCGTGAGGCCTCCGGGTTGTGTCCACCGAATTCTGAAATGTCCGGTGAGTGGAATTTACTAAACAAACCGTCATGAATGAACGACGTATTCGCGTCGTGGTTCTCTGAGAAGAAGGCGTCGTGACCGATAGAAATCGTCACATCATGCCCACCCTGTGACTGCGTCGTGTTGTGGGCGAAGGAGAAGATTCCATCGTGCACAATCGACGTAGCCGAATCGTGGTTACTTGAGAGTAACGGGTCGTGTGAAACCGACTCTTCCGGTCGGTGCAGACCACCGCTTGAGATCGCCACGTCGTGCACTGTGGAGAACGCGCCGTCATGGACCTCTGAAGTCAGAGGCAAGTGCTTCTCTGAGAAGAACGCATCATGACCAAATGAGTCAAACGCGTCGTGCCTGCCACCAGCAGACCTCACCGGGTCATGCTCAGCGGAACTCGCCGCCGAGTGCGCGTTGGATGCGGTTGGGTCGTGCTTGCCGAACTTCGACTTGTTTGGCTCGTGTGAGTTGGAGAACAGGCCGTCATGAATCGAGGAACTGGTCGCCACGTGAGATCTGGATTCCAACGGGTCATGACCCGTTGACCTGATTGCATCATGGAATCCTGCGTCGGAAATACTCGCCTTGTGAACGCCCGAGTAGGCTCCATCATGTACGTCGGAGCTTTCAGAATCGTGTCCATTAGACAACAACGCGTCATGACCAAATGACTTGGCAGGGTCATGCCTTGAAGACACGTCCGGCGAGTGGATGTCTGAGTAGAGACCATCGTGAATCGCCGACGACGTCGATACGTGGAAGTCGGAAATGTACGGGTCATGCCCGTTTGAATCACGGGCATCGTGCGCCGTGAAGAATGAATCTCGCTCATCATGGAAGTTTGAGTCCAGCCCATTGTGGACATTTGAGCCCAAGCCATCATGCGCCCCACCCCTGGAGAGTTGGGAGTCATGCACATTAGAACGGAATCCATCGTGAATGTTGGAGTTATCCGAGTCGTGGTTACTAATTGATTCCTCATCAATACCGGAAGAGTCAGAGAAGTCGTGCCCCGTATCGGAAACCGCTGGCCGATGGAAGTTCGTGAAAATCACGTCATGCAACGCAGACGATGTTGCTACGTGGCCTTTAGAGATCCTGGCGTCGTGTCCAATGGACGCGATCGGGTCGTGGATCGAGAACGTCGCATTGTGGAATCCAGAGTAGTTTCCATCGTGGATTGCTGAGGTCGAACCATCGTGTTCCTGATCATCACCACGGGAGAATCTATCGTCGTGGAATCTGCTTCCAAAGCCGTCGTGAATGTCTGATGTGTCCGGGTCGTGGTTTCCAGACGTGAATGAGTCATGCCCAATTGAACGCAGTGGCTCATGACCGCCGGAAGACTGTGCTGGCTTGTGGGTGTTGGAAAGAGATCCATCGTGAATCCCTGATGAAGTCGCCACGTGATTTCGAGACAGGAACGGGTCGTGACCAGATGAGGCTGTGGCGTCGTGAATCGAGAATGCTGCATCATGGAAGCCAGACCGGATTCCATCATGGACATCCGAGAGAGAGCCATCGTGCGCTCCGCCTCTCGACACGCTATCTTCGTGGAACTTACTTCCGAAGCCATCGTGGACGTTGGAGTTCGCAGAGTCGTGATTACCCGATGAGAACGCGTCGTGACCTGTTGAGTCCACAACGTTATGGCCGCCCTGAGACGTAGCTTTACTGTGGATACCAGAGTAGAGACCATCATGTACGTCAGAGGTCTTGGGATCGTGCTCCTCAGAAAGGAACGGGTCATGGAAGACCGAGTCTATTGGCGCGTGAGTGTTGAACTCAGATTCGAACGCCGCATGGAAGTTAGAGTCATACCCATTGTGGAGTTGAGACGCACTGCCATCGTGTCCGCCACCCTGGGATTCCACGAAGTCGTGGAAGCCTGAGATCGCTCCATCATGGACGGCAGACGTCACACCATCGTGGTTCCGGGAGAAGAATGAATCATGCCCCGTGGAGATGGAAACGTCATGACCACCCTGCGAAATAGCCTGGGAGTGATCACTTGAGAAAAGTCCGTCATGAATCGCCGATGTCGACGCTACGTGAGCATCCGACAAGAACGCGTCATGGCGGTTTGATTTTGCGGAGGAGTGAGACTCATATTTCGACTTGACGGCGTCGTGGAAGTTAGAGTCGATTCCGTTGTGAAGCTGAGATGACGTCGCCTGGTGCGTCCCGCCCTGAGACAGCGATGCGGCGTGGCCTGTATCCGAGTAGACACCATCATGTATGTCCGAGGTCGATGGGTTATGGCCCTTGGACGACGCTGCGCTGTGACCGGTTGACTTGATTGCGTTGTGAGACTGCCGTTGTGACTCGCTAGCATCATGGAAACCGGAGTCGCGTCCGTTGTGCTCGCTGGAAGCCGATCCGTCGTGCTCACCACCCCGAGAGAACTGAACGTCGTGTGTACCAGAGAAGACGCCATCGTGAATGGCGGAAGTACCGGAGTCGTGACGGTTTGACAGGAACGAGTCGTGGCCCAGAGATTCAATGGGATCATGCTGGTCTAGTTCAGAGAGCACCGCGTCGTGGAATCCAGAACTGACTCCATCGTGAACGTTAGACGCGCTGCCATCATGCGTACCGCCTTTTGACTCGACCGCCTGGTGGTTGATCGACCGGAATCCATCATGAACATTAGAGTCTGTGCCATCGTGGAGTTCGGAGAAGAATTCGTCGTGACCGCTTGAGAGAACCACCCTGTGGCCACCGGACGAAACCGTACTGCTATGCGAATCAGAGTAGAGACCGTCATGGACGTCCGATGTCTTGAAATCATGAGCCTTCGACAGGTACGGATCGTGGCCGGTCGAATCGATCGGCTTGTGGTTTCCTTCATTTGATTCGGAAGCCTCGTGAACGTTGGTGAACGCGCCATCATGGACATCTGACGTACTCGGGAAATGGTTCTCTGAGAAGAACGCATCATGACCGAACGAAACCTCTGGGTCATGGGTAGCGGAGATTATCGTGTCGTGAAAATCAGAGAACAGTCCGTCATGCAAAGCTGAGTCGCCTGCAACGTGATGCCCGGAAAGGAACGAGTCGTGCCCACCGGTTGATTTGGCCGCAGAGTGCGTTCCACCTTGAGACACCGTTGACTCATGGTTAGTTGACTGGAACCCATCGTGGATAGCGGACGTGGACGCGTTGTGGTTCTGCGATAGGAACGAGTCATGACCACTCGATCGTGCAGGGTCGTGACCAGAGTCGGACGTCGACTGTGAGTGACCTACGTTTGAGATAAAACCATCATGGAAGTCAGAGGCCGTGCCGTCGTGCAGTTCAGAGAAGTACGAGTCGTGGCCGCTAGAGTCTTCCGAACTGTGGGAATCGAACTCAGAATCCTCCGCGTCGTGGAAACCAGAGTTGGTTCCATTGTGAATATCAGACTCTGACCCGTCGTGAGAACCACCCTGGGAGGCAACTGCGTCGTGCTCCGTCGAGCTAAATCCATCGTGAATGGCAGATGTCGTCGAATTGTGCTTTGACGAGAAGAACGTGTCGTGACCAAGTGAGATCTGTGGATCGTGACCAGATCCAGAGTCAAATGCGCTGTGTGTCTGGGAGTTGAACGCGAGGTGCAGTTGTGAGGTTTCCTGAACGTGGTTCAGTGACGCCGAGAAGAGCGAATCGTGACCTTCGTTTTCGAGCTCCGAAAGCAGGATATTGTGCGATCCGGACTGCGCAGAGTCGTGTGTCCCGGACTTTGTTGGGTCATGAATCTTTGATACGTCTGAATCATGGGAAGCAGAAAGAGTCGGACTGTGTAGTAAAGACTTAGCCGACTCGTGGCCTGAGGCTGAATCCGTCGCGTTGTGCGCCGAGGAGTCTTCAGCGTCGTGCGATGCGGACTCAAACGGGTCATGACCAGACGCGGACTGGGTTGGGTCGTGCGCCGCGGAATCTTCAGAATCATGGAGTCCCGAAATAGTCGGTGAGTGCCCAGCATCTCTCAATGCGCTCACGGCAGTGTCGTGGGAGCTCGATATCGAGGTATTGTGCTGTACCGAATCGCTAGGCAGATGTCCAAACTGTGAAATCGCTGTGCTGTGCAGAGCTGATTCCGTGGAACTGTGCTGGTTCGAATCAAATGGATCGTGACCAGTCGCTGAGAGAAGGGCGTTGTGCGAGAAGGTCTTCGACGTATTCGCATCATGCGGTTGAGAGGAGATCAGAGGATCGTGGCCAGCCTGTGAAATTGAGGGGCGGTGAAGCACCGAATTGACTGTCCCATGGAAGTCAGAGAAGTACGGGCTGTGACCACTGGCTGACACGCCTGATTCGTGTGTAGCAGACGTCTGGGCCAGGTGAGCAAATGAGTCCAACGGATCATGCCCGGCGTTAGAAAGAAACGCGTCATGGGCAGCGGACTGGAACGAGTCATGACCATCTGAAAGCGACGAGTTGTGGAATCCAGACACTGTCGGATCGTGGTCTCCACCATCACCTGAGCCGGTCTTCTTGTCGGACGTCTCGCCAATAAGGAATGCTGTCGGCCAGCTTCCGTCCCAGAAGATGGTCGCACTCTTGGTGCCCAGCGTGTTCTGCAGACGCACTTCACTCACCGTGTAGCGGAACCAGACGTCATCTTCATCAGATAAATCGAGTCCAAAGACGGTGATCGTCGTTGACGCGTTCGCAGGGAGATCCACAATAGCGGCATCGGCGAGAACCCACTCATCCTCTGAGTCCCATGCGCCGTTCCGATTGAAGTCAACCAGAACATTGACGAAACCACTTTGAGTGGAGTTTGAACCATTCTTGACTTTCAGGGTAAGCGGATTGTTGCCTGGCGTTCCGTCGTCACCGTTGTCTTTATTTACCTGCTTCGAGTCGGCCTCACCGTCGACATTTTTTCCAAAGTGCAGTGCGTTGAAATCAATGTGGCGCGGCCCATCGTTAGCGAGCAATGAGGGGTAAATAGCACCCTCTACTCCGTCAGGAGCGTCACCAAAGTCCATTAGCGTGCCGCCAGGGGCCTGCGTGATGTTGACCGGTCCCTGAACACCAGCCGGAACGGGGGTCACTGTGCCGTCAGCGTATTCACTGCCAAGACCAGCTTGAATACCAGTTGTCGCCGTGCCGCCGACGCTATCGATATTTACAGAGGCGTCCTGAAAGAACGTAATTGTGGACGTAGAAGATTCGTGGCTTGTAGCGGAAGGAGCACCACCGTTGCTGGCAAGGACAACCGATAGCGGTGCGAGCACCGCTGCAAGCAGTAACAGAAACGCGAGCGTCCCTATCCAGCTTTTTGGGATTGTCCTGTGGACTAGCCTTGCGGTTTCAGTGCTCATGTACTGACAGATCTCCCTGCTTGATCGTCGTCAATCTCGTTGTCACAAATCCCTGCGTTATTCGTCTGGTCTGGTCACCTCTGCAAGTCCCAGATTCAAACAAGCACGCAGCCACACGCGGGTCTCCCGGGGAGCATATTCCTCCCCAAGCCTCCGAAAGATACTCCATGTGAGTTATCTGCGCAATAAACATTTAGTGACAAAAACACTAATTCTTTCGATTGTTGTCTGTAGGGGGAGTTCTCGCCATCACGGACTGCGCATTTATACCCAGTAATTCACCAAATCTTTACCCTCACCAATCTTTCCTGCGTGGCGCCGGCCGGATGCCGCCGCGATTGTTCACTCCGAGGGTCTCACGTATAAAATCGACTCTTCCGAAATCAACCGTCTCGCATCAGACTGTAGTTACAGCAGATATCAACTCCCGGAGAACCATTAATGCCAGAAACTAATTTTGACCTTGTTGTAATAGGCGCGGGCCCTGGTGGCTATCACGCAGCAATCCGTGGCGCTCAACTTGGCCTCAAAACGGCGGTAGTTGAGAAAGACGACGGCACTGGCATTGCTGGAATCGGCGGGGTGTGCCTCAACTGGGGCTGTATTCCAAGCAAGTCCCTATTAAAGAACGCTGAACTGGTGAACACTCTTTCCAATGCCGCGGATTGGGGTATTTCGTTCGATAATTTTTCTGCTGATATTTCAAAAGCTATCGACCGTTCACGCAAGGTCTCCGGGCAACTTGTACAGGGCGTCAGCTACCTGCTGAAACAGAACAAGGTTGAAGTTTTCCGTGGCGCAGCATCACTTACCAGCGCCACGACGGTTTCCATAGACGATGGGACGACGCTCACAGCGAAGAACATTGTGCTGTCAACTGGAGCTCGACCTCGCAGCCTGCCAGGACTGGAAATCGACGGCGAAAAGATCATCACAAGTCGACAGGCCCTTGAGACCCGTGTGGCGCCAAAGGCGATTGGCATCATCGGTGGCGGAGCCATCGGCGTTGAGTTCGCCTACTTCTTCCGCGCATACGGCGCTGAAGTCACCATATTTGAGATGCTGCCCCACCTCGTCCCTACAGAGGATGAAGATGTGTCGGTGGAACTTGAACGGGCGTTCAAGAAGCAAGGAATCAAGTTCGTAACCAGCGCCCGGGTCAGTGGGGCTGAAGAGCGCGGCGACGGCATGGTAATCAAGTACCACGCCAATGGAGAAGATTCCGAGTTTGAGTGCGACAAGGTGCTTCTTGGTGTGGGTGTGCAACCCAATACAGATGGCCTGGGCCTTGAGTCAGCAGGCGTGAGCCTGGACGGACGAGGCTTCATTGAGATTGATGATCGCATGCAGACCTCTGCGCCCG
The DNA here is from genome assembly GCA_013204555.1 of Chloroflexota bacterium. Lineage (GTDB taxonomy): Bacteria > Chloroflexota > Dehalococcoidia > Lucifugimonadales > Lucifugimonadaceae > UBA1151. The sequence goes on from JABMNO010000064.1 coordinate 33,327, forward strand.
GCGTGTATGCCGTTGGCGACGTAACCGGGAAGATGCTCCTTGCCCACGTCGCATTCGCTCAGGGTGTAGTCGCCGCCGAGGCCATTGCCGGGCGCGACCCGGAGCCGCTGGATTACACCAACATGCCGCGCGCTGTGTACTGCGAGCCGCAGGTGGCTGGGGTAGGCCTCACTGAAACACAGGCCAGGGAGCAGGGCTACGAAGTTGAGATTGGCAAGGTCCCTTGGCGCGCGGTTGGCAAAGCAATTGCGGGGGGCCACATTGACGGCTTCACCAAGATCATCTCCGACAAGAGTTCAGGCGACATCCTGGGTGCGGCACTGGTTGGGCCAGACGTAACGGAGTTCCTTGCAGAGATCAGCGCTGTGAAGATGCTGGAAGGCACGCCTAGAGAGATCGGCCAGACGGTCCACGCCCACCCCACGCTCTCTGAGGGAATCAAGGAAGCGGCCCTGGACACCTACGGCGAAGCGATTCACTGGATATAGGTTTCACATTGTGATCACGGGCGAGCTGCCCGTGAACACTCCACGCTCCCACGCCATCCCGTCGCGTGAGCATCCCTGCCCACAGCCCCATTGCTTCGAGAACGATGCCAGTCCGCGAGTCCGCCATTCGGTGACCCGCCGCAACGCCACAGGTCCGACTCGCATCGAATCGCTATGCACTTGAACAACATATCGGCTAGCGGCCGATGACCCTTACGTCTGAACCCGCGTCCAAAAGTCTTGATGGCGTCGCCCAACTCGCCACCGCCGTCGTGCTCATCACGTTCATCTCGTTCACGTCGGGGTGGCGACTCTGGTTCACGCTAGAACTCGCCGCCTACTTCCTGGCGAGCGGTGTTGTGATGATTGTGTACGCCAACAGTAGCCGACGTCTGCCGCTTAAGGCGCTGGCTGAGACGTGGCTGCCGATCCTACCGTTGCAACTCGTAGCGTTCGTGGTCCTGTTTGGCGTCGGCGTTGCATTCGCTGAGGAATCAAGCACTATCGTGGGCGTAGTTCTGATCGCAATCGGATACGCCGCGCTTGCTGCACGCTCAGTAATGCGGCTAGCCCGAGCGTCTGATTCGACCAAATAACCGGACCTTGGTAATGGGCGGGACTCCCGCCCATTACCAGATCTAGTTCAGCACCAAGTTCCAGGCCCGACCCAGGTCATCGCTGCTTGATCGTCCCATGTCCCAACTGGAGACCTTGTTCGGGTTCATTCCCCACAAATTGGGCACGGCCACAATCCCTGGCTGTAGGGCCTGGTCATGTACGTAGTCCACGTAGTCGTCTATGAGTGAGTTGCGTGTTGCTTCGTCCGGTTCGACGGTCGTCGCCAGGTAGTTAGTCAGGATGAATGGGATTTCGAATCCACAGCTAAACCCACCTCGAGTCAGACTCGTCTGAACCAATCCTTTTGGAGTGTGCCAGGGCCAGCCTTCTCGGCCCTTGTCACAAGCGGTGACCCAAGGATGGGTGTTCGAACGACTGACAATCGTTGGTCTGAAGGTCACGTACGACATCTTCATAACGAAGACTTGCAGACCTATGTCCGCCCAGTATCCGGCAACAGCATCGGTCACATCGCCACCGAGCCCAAGACCACCACCCGAGCCCTGCGCGTAGAGGCTAACTGAGAAAGCATTGTTGTTCAGCAATCCTTGTTGCTCTGAAGTGACTTGATCCTTCCTGTAGTTGCCAGTGACTGGCCATGTGCTGTTCTCACCCCTGATGATCTGGGTAGCCAGCGACGGATCATAGGCATAAGACCACTCGGCGGTGTTGAAGCGTGAATGCGAGCTTGGCACGTACATCACATCTACGCGATGTCCCTGACTTCCAAGCAGCGAATCATTTATGGCTTCTCTGTCGTACGCTCTGGCGAGGGCGTTCCGGATTGATTTCGCTTCCTCAAAATCGGCTGCATCTTCAGCCTGGGACTTACTTATCCACGCAAGATCATGGATGAGAGTGGGCCGGTCCAGCGGATCCCCGGTCACAGCAGACGCTGTCTCCCACAGGTTCCCTGCAAAGAAGATGCCAAGTTGCTCATCGTTGCCGGTTCCTGTCGTCAGGAATCCTCCATCAGTGAATTGCTTGAGATCGGCAAGGTCCAACCTGGCCACATCTACCGCTCCAGTTGAAAGCAGCGTGGAGCGTATGGCTGGGTCCGGCACCTGTAGAAACGTTATGCGGTCAGCAGAAGGGTTGTGCTTCCAATGTGCGGCGGCACCGACGACCTCAGCATCCACCAGTGATGCACGATCGTTCGCGAACCACTCCTCAACAAGATATGGGCCTGTTCCTACAATATTGGCACGGGCAAACGTCGCTGCAGTCACGCCAGTCACAGTACCTGCACCGATATCGACCGTGCCACTATGGTCACGCAGAACTTGAGCAGAAAAGATGGAAAGCGCCTGTCCCGACTCGTTAAGGAATTCGGATGCCCAGGTCGAATCAAAGAAATTGAAATCAAAACCCACCGTGTCGGCATCCACTACTGACCATGCACCCCAAAGTCCACAGAAATCACCGGCCTGCCCATGAATCGACGAAGAGTTGACGCAAGCATTCGCGTTGTTCATGGACCAGGCGACGTCCTCCGCCCCAACGCTGCCAAATGTTTCAACAACGTCAAAGTCGTTTAGCCAACGGAACACGGCCGAAGTGTTGATATCGATAGTGGCGGAAGTTAGGCCGGTGAGGGTCCAACTCTGACCAATCCACGGTTCAGTCGCATCAGTAGCTGGATTCCGCAAAAACATCGTCTCGGTGACGCCCCAATTCTTCAAGAAATCGGGCGATTGAGCCTCATTGAACCCATTTTCGTCCCCAACCGATTGAATAGCTACCAACGCGACGCCTGAACCACTTTGAGGAGTGGGAGGAGTAACTGGAGCGGGCGTCGGCGTTGCAGTTGCCGTCGCGGCGCCAGCGGCCGGGGTAGCGGTTCCGGGAATTGGAATACTGGTGTTGGGTGCGGCTCCGCCGGACGTCCACGCCCGCGGCTCCCCCACCCCAAAGTTGGACGCTACCGCGGAAATATCCAGGATGCTCACTGCACCATCGCCGTTTACGTCTCCAACGCGCAACGTGGTCTGTGGAACCACTACATCACCCGAAGAGACCGCCACCCCGTCGATCTGATTGGTCAGGAAGCCGTGGGCGTTGGCGAACAGCGAGTACGTTCCAGGGTCGATATTGCTGAACGTGTAACTCCCATCAGCGCCAATACTGGCGGTCTGGCCACCCGGAATTATTGTCACGTGCGCCACGCCATACGCTTCTGCGTCAGACCGCACCTGCAGATTCAGCACGCCACTGAGGCTGAACCCCGAGCGGACATCAACGTTGTTAGTGAGAGCCGGATTAATTGGAGAACCATCATCAGCAAACTTAGTCGCGAACGATCCGGTTGTAGCCATCCGAATCGTCTCGTCTCCTGATGACAGACGGTTCAACTGGAACGTCATCGCCGTCCCATCACCAGTCGATATGTCAGCGGCGAGGAAAGCACAGCCAATCAGCGTCCCGCCGGTCACCGACACGGGCGCGGTCAGCACCGCCCCGGTGAAGATCCCCGCGCACAGAGGATTTGTCACAGAGAATCTGCTGCTGTGCTGGATGTTGACCTGAATCCCGTCAACGCCAGCGGGAACACCGGCAACATCAATGTCGATGACCGTGGAACCGCCGGTTCCGAGGCCAATTGATGTCTGCCCAAACGTGACAGCCGGCGTTGTAGCGCCCAAGGCGGCCTGCGTAATAAATAATGCGGCGACCACCGCTGTGGTGCCAGCAATCGCGATTATCAGCCGATCGCGATACCAGTTCCGCATTCCGATAAGCATCTGAACCCCCGAAGTTACGTTTCGGGTTTTCCGTCCGACACCGAATTCCAGTCACCGGTCAGTATGTGCAGACTCAAACCCACGAGTTTCTAGAAAGAAATCAATGATCACGTTTGAACCACGCTGATTAACGAGTGGATACTAGCATGATCTTTCTTATGACCACGAAAAACCTATGAGAGTCTCATCCGTATTAGAGGTGAAGGTCGCGCAGGGAATGAGCCAGCCCCTATTTCGCCTGCTTCCGCGCTCCATCAATCAGCGCATCAAGCGCGGCGCGGTCGACGCCCAGCGAGTAGGCTTCCTGGATATCTTCACTGGCAGACCGCTCATCGCCTAGTAGGACGTGAGTAGCGGCGCGATTAGCGAATGCTTCGGCAAATCTGGGATTGAGTCTGAGCGCCTCGGTATAGTCCTTGAGCGCTTTTCCGAACTCGTCTCGGGCGTGATATGAGTTGCCGCGATCAAGGTACGTGTCGGGATACGACGGATTGAGACGAATTGATACGTCATAGTCCACGATCGCCTCGTCATGTCGCCCCAGCTCCGCATAGGCAGAGCCTCGATGCTGGTAGACGCCCGCGGTGTTGGGGGCTGCTTCAATCACTTTTGTGAAGATTTCGATGGCGTTTTTATATCGACCAGATTCGAAGGCGGCAATGCCCCGCTGCATCGCCTCCATTGCGTCGCCGATATCGGCGATTTCAGACTGCAGGTTTCGGCCCGTAAACCGCTCAATGAAATCCCGGAACTGTTGCACGATGATGCTCCGCTACCACCGGTGACGATGGAGTTTGGCGACTCGACGATCTAGTCTCCGACCGGAATCGGGGCCAGAACGACTGGCTGTGAGCGGATTCTCTCCAGACTGCTGTGAAGCTGCCGTAATTTTCTACGCTGATCATAGGCTGACAGGAATGCCGCATAGCGACGGGTAAACATGGCGCCAACCAGCATGATGATGGATGAGACGTATACCCAGGCCATGAATGCTATGACGGCGCTAATGCCACCGTATACGTCCTTATAGGCGGGGAACTCCCGCAGCCACTGGACAAAGACCACTGCGGAAATGTTGAATGCAAGCGATGCGAGCAGAGCAGGTAACCATGACTCTCGCAATTTGACACGGGTATACGGCAGCCACGTGTAGATGATCAGGAACGTCACGAACATCGTAATCGGCGGAATTGAGATCGCCACTCTGCTCCAGAAGTCGTCACTACTCGGTGGTGATTCTGGTGCAAGGACCGTAAATATTTCCTGGAAGAAACTGAGCACAGTTGTCGTAAATACAGACGTCACAAGCAGCAGTGATGCGCCAAGCATCAGCGTGAAGTCGATCATCCGCTCCTGCAGGAACGGTCGGGTCCGCTGTATCCCCCAGATGAGGTTTGTGCTCTTGCGTATGGCGCCAAAAACGGTCATCGACGTCCAGACAAGACCAACGGTAGCCATGACACTTGTGATGATCTTGCCATCGTTCACGCGATTCAATACGGTTTGAACCAGCTGGGCATCCACCGTGGGCCACTGCCTGGGAATCTCATCAACAAGTTGACGTTGCAACTCAGCGGAGTTGAGCAGGAACCCGAATATCGCCAGCACTGCAAGTAGCAGCGGAAACATGGAGAAGATTGAGTAGAACGAGATGGCTGCGGCCATGTATGGGCCGTTCTTGCTCAGAAACTCGTTAAACGCGCTGGCGCACATCTTGATGAAGTCCACACCAAGATGAAATAGCAGGCTTGGAACAGCGTTGGGCATGAGGTACGTCTCACAGTTGACGGCATTCTTCGACGCGGTCTTATCCCATTTTCCAGATATGCCTTCATGACTGCAAGAATGGGGGAATCCTGTATTCGCGGATTGGTCACCTGTTTAGAATGACGGGGTTGAATAGAAATGGATGGGCGACGCCTTTCCGCTTCTGGAGGAATTTCGCCTCCATCACACCGCCCTACCCAGTACAAATGAGAGGCCGCTTGCAACCTCCCTGGCAACCACGCCCCGGTGATGTCATAGTTCGTCGCCCGCGCCAGGCTGAGATCGCACCCGTCCAGATCCACCTGAGACGTCGCGGCGTCCCTGTTCGTGGCATCGCGTCTCCAATGATCATCGTGTACGGATTCGTCGCGCTGGCTGTACTCGGCTCACTCCTGTTGTGGCTGCCGATCTCGACGACAGACGGCGATTCACCGGACTTCATGACAGCTCTGTTTACGGCGGTCTCAGCAATTACGGTCACTGGCCTTGTGGTTGTAGACACCCCAACATTTTGGAGCGGATTCGGCGAGGGGGTGATCGCCGTCCTCCTATTTCTTGGTGGGTTGGGATTCATGACGTCCGCTGCTTTTCTGCTCATCCTCATGGGACAGCGAATTGGGTTACAAAACCAACTGGCAATCAGGTCAGGCCTGGGCGTATCTCAACTTGGAGGGCTACCGGTTCTTGTTCGCAACATCGTGCTAACCGCGGTTCTACTCCAGGCGATCGGTGCCGTAGCCATGTTCCTGCGATGGTACGTATTCGGCACTCTCTGGAATGGAATATCAGCCGGTGAAGCTCTGTGGCAGGCTGTATTCCATTCTGCATCTGCTTTTAACAACGCAGGTTTCAGCATTTTCCCGCCGGACAAGATAGAAGGCGAAAGCGTTACGGCGTTTTCCGGGGACTATTTCATACTGGCCGTACTTAGTGGTCTCATCATTCTGGGTGGCCTCGGCTACCTGGTGATGTATGAGCTCATCACCGTGCGCCGACTCAGCCGTCTTTCTATCGACGCGAAATTGATTCTTGTCGGAACAGTCGCTCTGCTACTGGCCGGAGCTGCTCTTGTATTCGCTCTCGAATACGATCGGGCAGGAACACTTGCCGAAAGACCGACCGGCGAAAAGATTGCAGACGCCGCTTTCCAATCGGTCGTGGCCAGAACTGCGGGCTTCACCGTGATCGACTGGGGCGAGACGCAGGAGGCCACAAAGTTGAGTACAGTGGCGCTGATGTTCATTGGCGGTGCTTCAGCCTCAGCTGCTGGTGGCATCAAGATTGGAACGTTCGCAGTAATTATCCTGGCGATATTCGGGACGTTGAAGAACCGTGTCCACACACAGGTCTTCGGGAGATCGATTCCGCAACATGTCGTGCGACAGGCGCTGGTTGTAGGTGCGGTAGCTATTGCGGCAGTATTTGCATTGACATTTGCTCTGGCGGCGATTGAGGATCAACCACTTGGGGACATCCTGTTTGAAGCCGTTTCAGCGTTCGGAACCGTAGGACTATCCACAGGCATCACAGGAGCGCTATCGGACTGGGGCCGTGGGATCATAATCGCAGCTATGTTTATGGGTAGATTTGGACCGCTTTCACTTGCCCTGCTGATGCAAGGAAGAGAAGAGGTTGAACCCTACCGATTCGCTGAGGAGCGGGTTAGAATAGGCTAGGTAAATCCGGTACCGGATAAGTACACGCTATCGGGTAATCTTCTTCACTATGCAAGCAAATTTTCAGGGCAAGAAATTAGTCGCGGTAGTGGGCTTGGGCCGTCTAGGTTCTGAGGTCGCTCGTACTTTGTATCAGCTTGGGCACGACGTTTTGGCGATCGACCAGGACGAGCAACTTGTGCAAGATCTGACTGGCGAAGTTACGCACCCCGTCCGCGGTGACGCCACCAACGAAAACGTCCTGCGTGAGTTGGGTATCCACAACTATGATGTAGCAATCGTGGCCATTGGAACAAACGTCCAAGCCAACATCATGGTTTCCGTGTTGTTCAAAACAATCGGAATCCCGTATATCGTCTCCCGCGCAAACAATGAGCTTCATGCCAACACGCTGGAACGTATTGGCTGCAACAAAGTGATTCAGCCAGAGGCAGAGAGTGGTACCCGGCTGGCCCACATGCTGTTTACGCCCGAAGCCCAGGAGTACATGGAACTCACATCCGCATTCGGAATTTCAAGAATTCGAGTTCCAGACCGGTTCGTCAACATGACATTGAAGGAAAGTGGCTTCACAGGCGTGCGCGACAAGTACGGCGTAGCTGTGCTGGCCCTGAAGCGAGGCGATGACATCACGCTTAGCCCGGACGGCGAAGATCGGCTTGCGAACGGTGATGTGATGGTCGTGGTGGGCCGGGATGAGCTTGTTGGGAGGATAAGCGCCACATGATGCGCAATCTCATTACGATCCCACAGCGATCAAGGCAGTCCCCAACTGAATCGCTCCAACGAGGTGTCGCGTTCAATAAGGTTCTGGCAGTGGTGACAGGTAACCCGTCTGATGAAGGTGTTCTGGCGCATGCGGCCGACCTGGTCCGACCAGTAAAAGGCCGCCTGCACGTGCTCTACGTAATTGAGGTCGACCGCAGCCTACCCGTCGACGCTGAAATTGGTCCGGCAGCGGCTAAAGGCGAGGACATATTACGGGGCACAGAAGATTTCGTGCACCTTCCCAAAAACGAATTTGACGCTCACATGGTCCAGGCCAGAGAGATCGGCCCTGCGGTGGTATCCGAAGTGATATCGCGTGAAGTTGACGCCCTTGTAATCGGCTCTCATTTCCCTCGGGAACATGGTGGTTTTTCCCTTGGCAGGGACATTCCCTTCATCCTTGAACATGCCCCATGTCTCGTCGTACTGAGACGAGAAGCTCCTCCACGCCACCGCGGTCGCCGGTCAGCCGCCCCTGGCATCACAGCGACGCCAGGCGGTCTGTCCTGAGCCGCCCGACTACACCTTAATCATGCGTGTCGTGATTCTTGGTTGCGGTAGAACTGGGTCTGCCATCGCGTCTTCTCTCGCCGCCGAGGGAGATCGCGTATCCGTCATAGATCTGGAACAATCAAACTTCTCCCGGCTCACTCCTTCGCACCTCGACTCAGGAGCTGTATCCGTTATCGAAGGCGACGGAACCCTGTTTTCCATACTGGCGCGAGCCGAGGTAGAGGATGCCGATCTTTTCGTTGCCCTTACCGGACAGGACACCATCAACGCACTTGCCGCTCAAAAAGTACGGGCCATATTCGACACCAAGCAGATCATAATCAGAGTAAAAGACCCGTCACTCGGAGAGATGTACTCTGCGCTGGGTTATGAAATCTACTGCCCCACCGAAAACGCGGTGTCAGAGATAGTCGAGTCGCTCAACCGGGAAATGTGACGTCAGTCGTTTTCCAGACGCTTGGACGCAGAAGGATCAAGTAAATGTACGTCGTTATTGCAGGTGGTGGCCGTCTAGGTGGACGCCTTGCTGATTCGCTGATCTCCGGTGGCCACGAGGTCTACGTGATCGATATCGATGAGCAGATTGTTAACCAACTGCGTAACACTCTTGGAAGCATAGCGGGCCACGGTGATGCGACGAGACTCGCTACGCTGTCCGATGCCGGAGTGGCGAGAGCTTCGGTATTTATTGCGACCACGGGACGCGATGAGGACAACCTTGCCGCATGCCAGCTTGCGAAAACGCGATTCAACGTGCCAAAAACCGCTGCTGTTGTTCAGAATCCAGACCACGTCTCCTTGTTTGAAACAGCAGGGATCGATGATGTCGTATCTTCCACAGACCTCATTCTCTCGAGAATCGCAGGAGCCCTTCCAGCGCACCCACTCGTCCGACTGATGCCGGTAACAGGGCGCAGCAAGGAAATCGTGGGAATCAAGATCCCGGCAGGCGGTGCCGTGGCAGGCCTTCCATTACGAGAAGTGAACGTGCCCTACGGAAGCCTCATATCACTCGTCATTAGCGCCAATGGTCATACAGAAGTGGCGACTGCTCAAACTGTGCTCCAACCAGAAGATGAGATCATCGCCGTGAGTCCGGTAGAGACCACAGATTCCCTCTACGAAACCCTCACAGAAATGAGATAGCTGATGGCCATGACACTTGGATACCTTGGGCCTGAAGGCACATTCAGTGAGCAGGCAGCACTGACCTATTGCGCCAAAGCTGAAATGGTCCCGATAGCGTCGATTTCTGAAGTTGCCGATGCCGTCGAAATCGGCGAAATAGACGAGGGAATCGTACCCATCGAAAACAGTCTTTTCGGCTCGATAATTCCGGTACTCGATTTTCTGATCACAGCCGAAAAGTCACGGATCAAATACGAACTTGCGATACCCGTGGAGCAGTGCTTGATCAGCGAGCCGGACATGAACCTGCAGAAGATCACTCGGATTTACTCGCACCCGCAGGCGCTGGGACAATGCCGGGCTTATCTGGCAAGAAAATTCCCTGGCGTCGATCTTGTAGCGTCTCTATCAACCGCGGGTTCTGTATCTGACATGCTGCTGAGCGAAGAGCCAGCCGCCGCTATTGCGCCATACCGGGCCGCTGAGATTCATCACGCAACCGTGATCGAGCGAGGGATTGAGGACGGAAAGTCCAACTTCACGAGATTTGCCGTGCTTGGACACTCCGACCATACGCCCACCGGGCGCGACAAAACGTCTCTGGCGTTCTGGTTCTCATCAGATGCCCCCGGAACGCTCTATCAGGCGCTGGGCCTGTTCTCAAACCGTGGAATCAACCTCTCAAAAATCGAGTCGCGACCCACCGGTGAGTCGCTCGGCACCTACATCTTCCTGGCAGACATTGCCGGCCACAGGACCGATGACTCGGTCGCCGCAGCTCTATCGGATCTGGCTGAGATTTCCTCAGAGCTAAAGATTCTTGGCTCGTACCCGGCTATGCCAGCCTTACCAATCATTCCAGTATCCTAAACAGGGTCGCTGAAGTCGTCATCCTCGAGAATCAGCGACTCTCCACGCGCCCTCGTGGCGGCTGATCGACCTTCATCCATTGCGGAGTGGACCCGGTCCCGCGTCGATTCCGCCAGCTCTTCAGCCCTGTCCCGCCACTCACCGGTCTTCTCCCCAATGAGCGCACGCGTATCCTCACCCGATTTCGGCGCAAACAACACACCGGCAACCGCACCCACAATTCCCCCAACCAGAACTCCGGTCCAGAAGCCAGCTCCACCACCGTTGTTTTCTGCCATCTAAATCTCCTGTGGGATGACTAACCCCAGACTTTCCGAACCATGCGGGCAGCGAATCCACCTACGCTCGTGATCGCGCTGATCGGCCTGATCGAACCACCAACCCCCTGCAGCGTTTCAAGAACGCCTTCCGCACTGGTAGCCAGATTCTCAAGCTTGTCCAGCAGCCGGTTCAGCTTTCGGAGGATCAGGACCCCGTAGACGAGTACAAACGCCAGGCTGATGATCGCCAGAACAATAAAGACGATTATGAGGATGTCCCTGATCAGAGACACCGTCTCAGAAGATGTTAGAAGAAGCAGGTCTGGCATAAGAATCTAAGTTCGCTCCACAACAATCTTAGCAGGGTTTCTTCAGCGATATCAACATTCGTATGCTTTTTATTATCAACTACTTTCTTCACAACTAATTTCTGACGAGTAGTCCAGGCTGGCACTTCCTACAAAAATTAGTCACGCGCTGATTCGCTGTAATTGCCGAGATCTCATACGAGCACACCGGGCATGGCTTGCCGCCCTTGCCGTGAACGTTCAAATAGCGCCTTTCCTTCTTGTGGATCTTCTCCCCTATTTTCTCTCGGAGAAGGATCAGTGCCTCCTGTGGAACACGAAATACCGCATCGTGGAGTCGCACTACTTCCTCACCAGAAAGCGCTGCCTTCTTCTTGTAGGGGTGAATCCTTGCCGCATGGAGAATCTCATCGGCATAGGCATTCCCCACTCCAGAAACGAGTCTTCCACGAGTCAGGATGCCCTTTATCTCGCCTCGGAACGGCCGGAGTGCCGCTCGGAAATCTTCAATGGATAACGGCGCGTCCAGCACGTCTGGACCTTGCTCCTCCACCCGCGGCGTCTCGTTCACCTGGTCTGGGCGCAGGTAGTAGACCATCCCCATCCGCTTCTGATCGAAGTACCTCAGCTGGCGCCCATCGTCGATGTCGAACGTGACGGTGACCGACTTCAGAAGCTTCTCGTCTGGCTCGGTGTAGCGCAGTCCGCCGGTGAGCATCGGGTTGATCAGCACTACGCGATCATCTGACAGCTCGATAAACAGCAACTTCCCATGCCGAGTCATTCCAGATATCGATCGGCCAGCAATGTCCTCTGAGAACCTCTCGCCAGTCAGATTGCGCAGCACCAGAGGCCGTGTCTCTCTGGCGCCTGTGATCGATCGTCCCAACAGGCGCGGCTGCAAGTACTCAAGTATTACCTGAAGATCTGGCGCTTCCGGCATTCATCGACTCCTGAACTGGCCGGTGGAGTATCAATACGTCGTTCAATATCAGATTTTGCCACAACCATCTGCCGATCGCCGCGCCCCAAAAACAAAGAAGCCCCCGATTACTCGAAGGCCTCTTAGCTTTATCTTCTAATGTGCCCGCACGGCAGGTGCTGCTCGTGCGGCAGGTGCTGATTCCAGGAAGTCTCGGAGCTTGCGTGACCGAGTTGGGTGGCGGAGCTTACGTAAAGCCTTCGCCTCGATCTGCCTGATGCGCTCACGAGTAACGCTGAACTCTCGTCCAACCTCCTCCAGTGTGCGGCTGCGTCCGTCCTCAAGTCCAAATCGAAGCTGAAGAACTCGACGTTCGCGCTGGATCAGTGTGCCAAGCACATCATCCACCTGCTCTTTTAGCAGGTGGTACGAAGCGGCCTCGGCTGGCCCCAGTGCCTGCTGGTCGGGAATAAAGTCCCCAAGGTGAGAGTCTTCCTCTTCGCCAATGGGAGTCTCCAGCGAGACGGGCTCCTGTGAGATCTTGAGGATCTCACGGACCTTCTCAGCCGACACTTCCATGTCGCGACCAATCTCTTCAGATGTTGGCTCTCGGCCGTATTCCTGTACAAGACGACGGCTCACACGGAGCAACTTGTTAATCGTCTCAACCATGTGGACCGGGATACGAATGGTGCGGGCCTGGTCGGCTATGGCTCGGGTCAGAGCCTGGCGAATCCACCAGGTGGCATAGGTGCTGAATTTGTAGCCCCGGTGAAGGTCAAATTTCTCAACAGCTTTGATTAGGCCGATGTTGCCTTCCTGAATGAGATCGGGTAAAGTCA
>JABMNO010000065.1 GCA_013204555.1 Chloroflexota bacterium
CGTTTCAACGAACGTTCAGGTACACCGTTCAATGATCTCCAATTCCCGACCGACATCGTCTTACTCGCTGTGCTCTGACGTCGGGAATACAAGCTTGGAGTTCGAGATGTTGCAGAGTTTTTTTCGCAACACGTCCTGGAGCATCTCCTTGTCCAGGGCCAAGTCAGCTACTGCACCTCAGGCGGACTTGAGCCTGCGGTTCTCATCCTCAAGCTGCCGCAGACGCCTGATCTCAGCAACTCCGAGACCTTCGAACTTCCGCTTCCATCGGTAGAACGTGTTCTCAGATATGCCCAACTTGCGGCACACTTCGCCAACCGATGTCCCAGACTCTGCCTGCCGCAAGGCAAACGCGATCTGCTCTCGCGTAAACCTCGATCTCTTCATGGAATGAATCTCCTCTGTATGAGGCCGGAATCATCCCAGAAAACTAACACTTAGGTTGGCGCGATTTTCGGGGACAAGGTCAACTTTCGCAACGTCACAAGGCGGGCGAAGGATACCGAAGCTCTCCCGGTGGCGGCTGTCGCTATCTATCGATGCCTCGCCCGCTTCCTGCCGCAGAGCGGTGTTAGGTCTGCCACCGTATGGGCGTGTGGGCAAGCCCTTGACCTCCGCTCGCACACAGATTGCCAAGAATCAGGCCTTTGGCATCGCGCCCGTCGCATTCATGGGTGAGGTAGAGTTGGCCAACGTAGCAGCTAATCGAATATCTTGTATTCTTGGGTGGCTAATTCATAGGGACATCTCACGGACATGCTTTTTGTCTTCAAACGCGTGGTCTTAGTCGTCGTGATCGCCAGTAGTTCTTGTATTCCTGCCGGCCGCACCGACCGTGATCGGGGCCAACACTTCTCCGGCTCCATCCAACGCCGTTACGGTTTCCAGCCTTCCTGGACCGCCCACTTCGGTTGAGGCGCGCGGATGTTGCATCGCTGCCACAGTAGGTCAAATCGGAGCAGATGTTTCTTGGGCGGCTCCACAGGATGATGGAGGGTCGTCTGTTCTCCATTACCGGGTCGTTTCAGAGCCCGAAGGAAGGGTTTCAACCACGACCGCGACTAGCACAAGATTCGATTCGCTGCTCGCCCCAAGCTACTCGTTCTCAGTCTACGCGGTGAATGCTGCCGGAATAGGTCCGTCGGCGACAAGTAATCTGGTAGAGCTTTTCGTGCCCCGAGCAATTGCCGGGAGCGTCTCACTTCAAGGAATCTCGGCAACCTCCGCGGTCCACGAAATTCGCCCGGTCGCATCGGTGGCCCATCGTGATGGTCCTGCATATCCGCCGCCGCCACTTTCGGCAGACCTCCGGTACAGCTTCACGGGATTACGAGGGGCACCATATTCGGTCTGGATTACCGCACCCGGTTTTCTAACCGTCCAAGTGTCCGAATGGGGATCAGGTTTCATTTCAGCGGTCGGCCCAAATATGGGGAACGTTGAGCTTCGCGCTGGATTGGTCGATCATGACAACGCCGTCACAATCCTCGATATTAGTGCCGTCGTGGCATCATTCGGCGAAAGTGTAATTGATCGTGCCGACGGACTCGGTCGTATCGTGGATTTGAACGCGGATGGTGTCGTCAGCGTGCGGGATATTTCGGCGGTCGCCTCCAACTTCGGCTTGACAAGTCCGCTGCCTTGGCCAGACTAGCCACTAGTGCCGATTCCTGCCGCCGAGCGCGCCTGGTTTGTTTTCGCCGCACTCTACGCCGCACTAGATGCTTTCATAGTATTCAGCCATGTCCGCTGCCCTTATCTGGGCATTTCCGCGCTCTCCCTCACTCAGACCGGCCCTTTTCCGGGCGCGACGCCAGGGCGCTTCTTGGTGAGTGAGATCACTTAGCCATTGGCTTGTCTTGTTACCGTACGCTTCGAGGACAGCATCAATTGTTTCCCGTTGATCGGTGGTCAACTTTTCTGGGTTCCCTCGGCGCATCGTAGCGATGCGCAAGACCCCTTTATGGCGCTCGTATAACGCAGGTACAACAGGGCCATTCGCCCATGCTTCGAGGCGTTCTCTAAACAGCGGCTTTTCGTCCCAGACTAGCGACCAAGCCTGACTGTAATAGCAGAGTTTCTGAAGCTTCCAAGTCGTCAGTGGGCCAGTCTTATCAAGGATGTACGCGGCAACATCGAGGACCGCCACAGGTTCCGCCACAACACACCTCCCACGCGGCGCTTCTCTTGATTCGTTCTTAGATCATCCTAACGAGATCATGCTACGTTGCGTTGGCAGTCAGGCAAACCGCCATCTGCTTCTAACTGCGCCAACGCCTTTGTTTGCATCGTCAGCACCGACAACAGGCAGTACCCGGTGATCTTGTCCAGCAGGATATGGCAGTGGCGTTCCAGTCGGATTCCGCCGCCCTAAAACATCCCAAGCAACTTGCCCGCGACTTCCAGCCCCCGTATCTACCCGCGTACCTCTCCCGCTTCCATGGCGCGCTGACTACTCTCGACTACCTCGTGTATCAGCGATTCGCGCGTCAGATTCTCCGCCCGCCACTTGGCCTCCCGTAACGATTCGATCCGTAGGACCGTAGGGCGATCTTGGGGTTCGCTGCTAAGCGGCTGGCCTCTATGTAAACCATCTCTTGGTGCATGCCTATAGCGTCGTAACTGGCGCTGTATGCGCCTGTTTGCGTCATGCCGCTGGCAACGTTGCGGGCGTGGGTGTCTTGTTTGGCGGTGAGTGACCTCATGCAACGGGTTCCATCAGGACTCAGTTTCCATGGAGGGTAGCATCGTCTGAAACTTACGGTCGCAACGTTCCGACCTCACGCCACCGCTGGGCTTACTTGCCCTTGCCTTTTCGCGAGCCCTTCGGATCGTCGTCTTGTGAATCGTGGGCGGCAGCGCCTGCGTCTTCTGCGTCCTCGATATCGTCGTGTAGGTCTATCTCAGTCGCCTTGAGAGCGTGCTCCCAGGCCTCTCGGTAACGATCAATCGCCTTGGAGAGCTTGCCTGCGTCGCGTTCCAGGTCGCCTTTGGCCAACTCTTCGTGAGCCTTCTCTATCTCTCTCAGGAACTTCTTCAGATCTTTGGCATTTGTGGGCTCAGTTGTTTCGGCAAGTACGATCTGGCTGATTGCGAGTACCCGGTCGGCATTCACCAGAAGGTCAACGGCTTCAGTCACCGCCGCCAGGGCGGCCGCTGATAACGTCGACTCATCGTCGCGGTCTCGGTCCTCACCTTTGGCCTTGTGGTCGCCATGATCGTCATCCAACTCGCTGAGGAGCTCAAGAAGATGACTCACAGCCTGCTTCTCTTCGGAGAAGATCCGATGTCCCTTTTTGGTAGTCAAGTACACGTCATTTAGCCAGTACTGAGGGTCGAGCGACTCACTAATGTCGTCAATCGCTTTTCTTATCTCTTTTGATTCTGAAGCGAATGGCTCGAGGAGTCCTATCGCCCGTGCTTTCAAGTCACGAGCGCCGAGTATCACGATTTGCAACGTGTCTGAGGTAACGCCACCGTCATCATCTGTGATCGTAACGGTGGCCGTGTAATTTCCGGGGAACAGGAACACATGGCTGCCGGCGGTAAGAGAACCAGTTGTGAGTACGCCGTCCGAGCCTGGGATTTCGGTTACGACCAGCGACTCGACCGGGCCTTCACCCCAATCGATCGTAGCGGTGAAGTCTTCCAGAGTCCCCGAAACGAATCTGTCGAATCCCGGGTCCGAGAACGTTCCAGCGTCAACGCTCACCACATCATGGATCACGAACTCAACGTCCACGCCTGCGACCACCGCAGGTACGACGTTGTTGACGGTGACCACAAGCGTGTCGCTCGTCGCAGCACTCTCATCGTCTGTAACAGTGACCGTGACGATGTAGACGCCGTTGTCGGCGTATATGTGAGAGCCATCGACGGTGCCATCGGCCCCTGCAGTCGAACCTGGAGGACCGAACGGAGCCTCGGTGATCGCTCCAACATCAATCGTCGTGCCATCGCCCCAGTTGATGGTGGCGGTGTGAGTGTCAGCGGTTCCAAGATCGTTGAACGTTGATGGGGCCAGCGAGACCACTGAACCTTCATCAGTGGTCTGATCGACGCCAGCGTCCATGGTTGGTGTGACGTTGGTGACGGTGACCACAACCGTGTCGCTCGTCGCAGCATTATCATCGTCTGTAACGGTGACCGTGACGGTGTAGATACCGTTGTCGGCGTACACGTGTGAGCCTGAGACCGTGCCGTTCGCGCCCGCTGTGGAGCCAGGAGGACCAAACGGTGACTCTGAAACTGCTCCAACATCAATCGTAGTTCCATCGCCCCAGTTGATGGTGGCGGTGTGAGTGTCAGCAGTTCCGAGATCATTGAACGTCGATGGGGTCAGCGAGACCACTGAACCTTCGTTGGCGTTCTGATCGAGCCCTGCGTTCACGGATGGCGCAACGTTGTAAACCGTCACGACCTTTATGTCAGCCGTGGTCGCTCCGTCATCGTCTGTGACGGTGAGGGTCACGGTGTAGATGCCGTTGTCGGCGTAGACGTGAGAGCCGGCTACGATGCCGCTGGCACCAGACGTTGAACCCGGAGGACCGAATGGTGCTTCGGTGACGACTCCAACGTCAGTCGGCGTCCCATCGCCCCACGTAATGGTGGCAGTGTGCGTATCGAGCGTACCGAGATCGCTGAACCCGGCAAGTGGCAGTGTGACCACGGACCCTTCGTCGGCGGTCTGGTCTGCCCCCGCGTTCACTGTTGGTGCCACGTTATTGACGGTGACCACAAGTGTGTCGCTTGTCGCTGCACTCTCATCGTCCGTAACGGTGACCGTTACGGTGTAGACACCGTTGTCGGCGTACACATGTGAGCCAGAGACCGTGCCATCCGCACCGGCGGTTGAGCCTGGAGGACCGAACGGAGCTTCTGTGATCGCTCCAACATCAATCGTCGTTTCATCGCCCCAGTTAATCGTGGCGGTGTGGGTGTCAGCGGTTCCAAGATCGTTGAACGTTGACGGAGCCAGCGAGACCACTGAACCTTCATCAGCGGTCTGATCGACGCCCGCGTCCACTGTCGGGGCTACGTTATTGACGGTTACAACAAGCGTGTCGCTCGTCGCGGCACCCTCGTCGTCCGTAGCGGTGACCGTGAC
>JABMNO010000066.1 GCA_013204555.1 Chloroflexota bacterium
AGGTTGGGGTGGTCTCCCAGGCGGGCCATGGCTTGCGCTTCACGAGTGATGCGTTGGCGAGACTCAGCATCCAGACCCTCAGCCTTGATGAGCCCGAATGCGACGTCTCGGTCCAACGTGGTGTCGTGCGCCAGATACACCCGCTTCTTGCCGCCCTCGCCAAGCAGACTTTTGACCTCGTAACGGCCGTTTGCAAACGAGGTTGGAATCGCGCCTGTGACTGATGAAAATAACTCTTCTGGAGTCTCAGTTTGGCGTTCATCACTCCCGGTTGGGACAGTGGCACCTGCTGCGGCGGGAGCGGCCCGCTCAGCCATCGCCATGAAAGACGACGCGTCGCCGTTCTCGGGATCGACCGCTAGTACAGCGTTTGCCAATTCACGCACGGCAGACCAATCTCGACTCGATACGGCTTGCTCTGCCTGATCAAGAAGATCGTCAATTCGCCGCTGCACGCGCTCAGAGTGCATAGTGGGGGATACTAAATCATATTAAGTAGCGTCGTCACCAATGCTGAGCAAATCCAGGGCTTTGATTAGAGCCCTGAGCTATCGACGCCACTCCAGCCCAACAACCCCAAGAATCATCGGCGGGCGCTGATTGGAGACAGCGACCAGGTAGCCGCTTTTCGGCGCGAACTTGTGGCCGCAGTCTCCCCGGATCGAGTGGAGTTTGCGCTTGCGGAGGGAGGTGTGGCCGCATGAATCGCACTCGTACGCTATACGTTCATTTTTGAGCCACTCATCTACCGGGAACTTGACCGTCCGGGTTGGAGGTACGCCCAGTTCGATGCAGATCGACTTGAACTCCCTGCCGTGAGCACTTGACTTCGGAAACCTGTGATGAGCGATGGCGTGGGCCACCTCATGCAGAAGAATCTCGTCAATCTCCGCACCCGTTCCGGACGCCAACAGATGCGCGCCAACCGTTATCTGTTTCTTCTTCTGGTGGTAGGAGCCAAGCGTCCGCCGCATTCGGCTTGAGACCTTCACTGCTGGCAAACTCAGTTCTGGCTCATGGTTTGAGAGAACTTCAGCGACGCGTGAATCTATCGATGACGTTTCAATCTTCGTTAGCACCGGTGATAGCTTGAGGCCATCTGATGGCTCAAGCTCTAGCTGAAGCTGAGTTCCTCGCAGAACCTTACTGGCGATATCTGGCAGTCGGAACGAGCGAATCCGTCTACTCCGAGAATCTGTCGAGCGACAGTGGCCAGACATCGATCGACGGAGCCTTCCCAACGATGAGATCGGAGATCACATGCCCCATACCCGGTCCCAGCAAGATTCCTTTGCGTCCGGTTCCGGTTGCAATCCAAAGGCCGGGAATGCCCCCGACCGCCCCGAGTATTGGAAGTCCGTCTGGTGCGACGGGCCTCAGACACGCCGTCTGTCGAGATAGACGTGCGTCCGCCAGATACGGAAGCACGCAGACCAACGATTCCATGATCTGATTTCGGCCATCAGTGGTCAGACTCTCATCGAACCCGGCCTCTTCCTCAGTAGTGCCTGCCCAGATGAGCCTATCTGGCTTCGTGGTCGCGTAATTGCCTTTCCATGACATTGATATCGCGAGCGGTTCCCCCGGCGCGGCGAGTCTCAATATTTGTCCCTTCAGAGGTGATATGGGGATTTTTACCCCCGCCCACTCCCCTGCGACGGCTGACCACGGCCCGATAGCAACCACTACGTCCTCGGTATCGATCGACTCACCAGTCGTGTCAACGCCCTCAATGCCGCCATCGCCACCAAATCTGAATCCGGTGACCTCAGCGTTCACGAATTCAACGCCACGCTGTTCAGCGCCTGTCGCCAGCGCGAGGGTGAATTTATACGGCTCCACTTCGTGAGATAAATCTGTGTACATCCCGGCCGGAATCTCCGGGTTGATTCTGGGCTCCTCAGAGAGAAGTTCATTCCCCTCAAGCCAGTCCACATCTGCCGAATGGTTCTTAGCGAGCCAGTCGTAGAGCATCTTGATCTCTGGGATTTCATCCACGCTGGTAGCAAGAGTCAGGCTCGGCTTGTCTCGGTACTCGGTATCCACCCCCGTATCGGCCGGGAGCGTCTCTGCGAGTTCGGCGTGAAGTTCATCGGCATATCTCGAGAGCGGCACAAGAGGGTCATCGATGAAAACACCCATCACAGGCGTAAGTCCACCGTAGGCGAATCCTGAAGCGTGGCTAGCCACAGAGTCGCGTTCAATAACGGTGACCGAGAGCCCCTCACCCGCAAGATAGTAGGCGGCAGCACACCCAACCACCCCGCCACCCATGACTACGACGTCAGAAGATTTTGCCATTCACTCACACCGGGGAGTCTCACCCCGGCCTATGCAACTATCTCTTGCCATGTGCCAACTGGCACTGTTCTGTAATTGGTAGAGGCAGGTTTCAAACCTGCCTCACGTCATCTGTTTGGGGAGTTTAGCTTGTTACTACCGGATCTTGAATGGGGAGTACGTCCGAGTATCACGACGACGTGATCGCCGAGCGACCCCAGTTTCATGTGCCGCCGCAGCAACATCACGTGCAATGCGACGCGGCACCGACTTGTCGAATACGTTCGGAATAATGAAGTCTTCGCTGAGATTGTCTTCGGGTATGGAGCCAGCTATCGCCTGAGCAGCGCTAACAATCATCTGCTCATTGACCTCACTTGCCCTAACGTCCAGAACGCCTCTAAAAAGGCCTGGGAAGCAAAGAACATTGTTGATCTGATTTGGATAGTCGCTACGGCCGGTGGCCATTACCCGTACGTTCGGAGTCACCTCTTCCGGGTATATCTCAGGAGTGGGATTCGCAAGAGCGAAGACAATCGCATCGTCCGCCATCACAGCCACATCATCGCTGCTGAGTAGTCCGGGACCGGCAAGTCCAAGAAAGAAGTCTGCGCCCGTCATGCACTCGCGCATGTCTCCGCTGAGATTTCTTGGATTGGTGTTTTCTGCGAACCATTTCTTGTACTTGTTATCTGAAAAATCTCGCTCCTTCGAAAGCGCACCACCGCGATCGAATCCAACGATGTCCTTGACGCCATACCGCATCAACACCTTGGCGCACGCCGTACCGGCCGCACCCACGCCCGCCAGAACTACACGAATATCCTCCGGCTTCTTGTCAACAACTTTCAGAGCGTTGATAAGACCAGCCAGTACAACGACCGCGGTTCCATGCTGGTCATCGTGAAACACCGGAATATCTAACTCTTGCTGCAACCGCTCCTCAATCTCGAAGCAGCGAGGTGCGCTTATGTCCTCGAGATTTATCCCACCAAACCCGGGAGAGATCGCCTTAACGACATTGACTATTTCGTCTACATCCTTGGTATTGAGACAGATCGGCCAGGCGTCAACGCCACCAAATTCCTTGAAGAGGACTGCCTTGCCTTCCATGACTGGCATCGCAGCTTCGGGGCCAATATCGCCCAGTCCAAGCACCGCCGTCCCGTCCGTCACCACCGCAACCGTGTGCGCTTTGCTCGTGAGAGACCACACAGCCTCGGGCTCATCATAAATTGCCATGCACACGCGGCCAACTCCCGGCGTGTATGCCATAGAAAGATCGTTGCGCGTTTCTACCGGAACCCGGCTGGCGACTTCAATCTTGCCCTGCAAGTGAGCGAGGAATGTTGGATCAGATACGTTGATTATCTTGACGCCGTCCATTGCGCGTACTGCTTGCAAGATGGAGTTGCCGTGATCCACATCTGATGCAAGAACCGTGACGTCACGCGTCATGTGACCGTGACGCACTGAAACCACGTCTAGCGCGTCAATGCTGCCTTCAGCGCCGCCAATCACAGAGGTAATTTTGCCCAGCATTCCGGGGACGTTTTCGTACTCGGCCCGCATCGTCAAACTGTATGCGACGCCTTGAGAGTGCCTGGGCATATTCCTAATCCTCACGTTCGATGATCTAAATGGGCATCATCAGAAATATCAACTTGTTTCTGACCGGAGTTTACAACCGCAGCGTGCTTGGAATCCTGCCATTTGAGTACGGTCTTTCGCTGAGGGACACGACTTTCGTTGCCAAATGCCGGTACTATTTGCACGACATATCGATGTCACGACGCTTGGCGACCATTCAGAGGGGATATGACACAGCAAACGGATCCAATACTCAAAGGCCGGTTTTCGTCGGCGACTATTACCCGCCGAGTCGATCTAACCGACGAGCTATTCAAACTCTGGCTCGCGCCGGCTGACCGCTTTCCATTTAAGCCGGGTCAGTACTGCACGATTGGTGTTGATGGGATAGAGCGCCCCTACTCAATCGCATCGGCCCCCAGCGAAGATGAGATTGAGCTATTTGTGGAGTACATCCCGCTTCCATACGGTGAGCTAACTCCGCTGCTCCACGAACTCAAGGTTGGCGACACGGTCACGATCCGCCCACGCGCCAAAGGCCTGTTCGTCTTTAACCCGGAATATAAGAATCACGTGATGGTCTCCACCGTCACCGGCGTCACGCCTTTCGTCAGCATGCTCCGTACTTACCTTGAGAACTCACCTCGTGGTGGAGATCGGTTCTATCTACTAGAGGGAGCTTCCTATCTCGACGAGTTTGGGTACGACGAAGAGATTCTTGCGCTGGAGAAATTACATCCAGAGATAACGTTCGTCCCATCCGTTAGCAGACCAGATGATCCTCGCAACAGTTCCTGGACGGGGGCTAAGGGCCGCATCAACAACCTCGTGCTCGACTACCTGTCCGACACCGACATCCCGACGAAAGACACGCTTGTATACGCTTGCGGTCATCCCGGAATGATCGAAGACCTGCGGGAGAAGTTGGCGGACACCGGCTACGCATACACAGAAGAACGGTTCTGGAAAGACGACGAGTAGAGGGTCATACGAGGGAGGGTTTCCTGAGGCGCATTTCCGAGCCCGGACGAAGGGCTCGAAGGGCGCCCAACCGCCCTCAACACAAGCGCTGCGTAGTATCCTGACCACTTCAAATCACTGTTTGCCAACAGATCAGCGCGAACATGCGCGATCTAAGCGTTTCAAATATCTGCAGGAGGAAAAGAAATGACAAAGGTAGGCTTCATCGGCCTTGGAATCATGGGTCGGCCAATGGCCATTAATTTGATAAACGCCGGGCACGAAGTAACTGCCTTTGACGTATTCCCGGCAGCAATCCAGCCGGTAGTCGACGCCGGCGGAAGCGCTGCATCATCGTGTGCGGAAGTCGCCTCTAAATCTGACATCGTTGTCACCATGGTCCAGGATGGTCCTCAGGCAGAGGCCGCCATCGCTGGTGAGGGCGGCGCACTGGAGGGCGCCTCGCCGGGCGACCTCATCATTGATATGAGTTCCATTGCCCCCGGTGTTTCGCAGCGAATTGGCGAGGCGTGTGAAAAGGCAGGCGTTGGATTCATTGACGCACCTGTCTCCGGTGGAGAGCCGTTCGCCATCTCAGGCGATCTCGCGATCATGGTCGGCGGAAAGGCCGATCTGTTCGAGCGCGCCAAGCCGCTGTTCGATATCGTTGGAAAGTCATCCGTGCTGTGCGGTGATGTCGGCGCAGGCAACGTAACAAAACTGGCCAACCAGATCGTCGTTGGCGCAAACATCCACGGCCTTGCAGAAGCCCTCGCTCTGGCAACCAAAGCAGGCGTGAATCCTGAGACCGTGTTCAATGCAATCAAGGGCGGCCTCGCCGGTAGCAACGTAATGAACGCCAAAGGCCCAATGATGTTCGAACGCAACTTCACTGCCGGATTCCGGATTGAATTGCACCAAAAAGACATCAACAACGCCATGGAAACTGCCCGCGATCTGGGCATACCTCTCCCGGTTACCGCCAACTTGCAGCAAGTCCTCACCTCACTTGTAGAGAAGGGCTACGGCAAAGAAGATCACAGTGGCATCCTCCACTTCGTTGAGGAAAACGCCGGAATAGAAGTCAAGAAGTTCTAAGTTTTACAACAACGTTTGCGGCCCGGCTTGTCGGGCCGCTTTCGCGTCTGCGCCAATGTCCAATGGCTCATCCGGTATCCACACCATCAATAGACGCCTGAATGGAGGAACGTGGAGACATTCCAGCGCGATATCGGCTCCTCCCAATCAACCACATCCGCAATTACTGTCGTCCACCGCGTAGGGGCACATTGCATGTGCCCTCCCCAGCGGACCGCGTAACATTTTCGCCCCAACTGCCACCCACATCCGCAAGTTGAGACACCCCGATGTCGCAATACATAGATAGGCCCCACACACGAGCGTTGTCACTCCACCGTGCAACGGTCAATCGTTGCGTCACAACTCATCAGATGCCATAGCATAGGCCAGATCATTTCCTGAACATCGAGGGCATCTCTAAACATGACAAGAAGTTTCGATTACGTCGTGATTGGCGGTGGCGTGATGGGCGCCAGCATCCTTTACCAGCTTGCGAATCGTGGTGCGGGCTCCGCACTGCTGCTTGAACAGGGCACGCTGGGCTTCGGCTCCACCGGCCGCTCCTCTGGCGTAATCCGAATGCATTACTCCACCGAGGTGAATACTCGCCTCTCCTGGGAATCGCTCGATACGTGGCGCAACTGGTCTGACGTGATTGGCCACGGTGATGCAGGGTGGACTCTGACCGGGTTCATGGCATTCTCCAGTCCTGAGTACCGGGAAACGTTTGAATCAAACATCACGATGCAGAAATCCTGCGGTGTAAACGTCTCACTGATTTCCAGAGATGAAGCTCTCGAAATCGCTCCATCATTCGTGGTTGGGGATGATGAGACCGTCGCATACGAGCCAGAGTCCGGGTACGGCGACCCATCCGGCTCAGCCATTGGATGGGTCACCGCTGCCCGAGCACTGGGCGCTGAGGCGGAACTTGAGAAGAAAGTCACCAGCGTCAACGTGGTCAACGACCGCGTCGAGTCCCTGGTTGTCGACGGCGAGACGATCAATTGCGGGAACGTCATAGTGGCCACGGGTCCGTGGTCTGCGAAATTCATGACCGAGCATGGAATTGATCTGCCCCTGAGAGCGACCCGTCATGAGGTCTTCCTACTGAAACGGAATCTGGAAACAATTCCGTTCCATCCCGGCGGCGCAGACATGGCGAATCTCACCTACTTCCGGCCGGAGGCAGCTGATCTGACACTGGTCGGCAACGGAAATGTGGTCCATGATGCCGATCCGGACGACTATCGCAGCGGTGCATCAATGGACTACCTCTCAGACGTCTGGTCTCGATTAGCGGCACGAATTCCTGCGATTGAAGACGCCGAATACACCCACGGCTACGCGGGCCTCTACACAGAGACACCGGACTCTCACCCCATCATAGATGCGGTAGATGGAATTCAGGGTATGTATATCTGCACGGGCTTCAGCGGACACGGCTACAAACTCTCGCCGGCGGTTGGCACGGTAATGGCCGAGTTGATGCTTGAAGGGGCGGCCACAAGCATCGACATCACGTCTCTGAGAATGAATCGATTTACCGACAACGACTTGAATACGCCTCAGACGACATTCCGGGTGATGGTTTAGTCTGGTTCTGAATTCGTGGCTCCGATTCTCTTACGAGCCAGTCGTCCCTAATAGCCATCATGAATAGACCCAATCTTCGCTATGCCTGAATCGACTCCCACAAACGAGATGGAGCTTCTGCGCGATATCTCTCGTATCGGAGTATCTGGTCTTGGAGTTGAGGATCTCGGTCTGACATTCCTGGAGACCCTCCAGAGGCACATCTCATTCGACAGAGGTGTAGTGCGCACCGTCGACCACACAAGCGGTGAATTTAGTGGGGGAGTCGCATACGGCGTCGGAAGTAAATTGCCGCTGCCGACCGATCGGACCATCACAGCCACTCAGGCGATTGGGCTAGGCCGAATCGTCACGGATGTCACGAACAGTTCAGGCGACCCAGAAGATCCAGACCCGGGTGGCCAGATCGCCAGTCTTGGACTCAAATCATCCGTAACCGTGCCACTTCTCACCGACGAGGCTGCTGTTGGCATTCTCACCCTCCGACGCACATCAGAGATCGGTTTCGACGAGGCAGAAGTTGACCTTCTCCGCATCGTGGCAAACCAGCTGGGACCGAGCCTCGATAACTCTTTCCTGCTCGAGACCGTCTCTAATCTCGCTGCCATAGTTGAGACCAGCCCTGACATCATTTTGCGAGCGAGCATTGAAGGCCATGTTGAATATGTGAACCCATCTGGCCGACAAGTCCTGAATCTTCCGGAAACTTACGTCTCTGACCATGGCCTGAACATTAAGGATCTTCTCGATCAGGCAAGTTCTGATTCGCTCATAAACAGTGGAATACCTACCGCTGTGGGTGGGCATCCGTGGTCTGGGGAACTAAACGTGATCGACCGCGAAGAGAGGTTGATTCCTGTCGAGACCTTAGTGGTTGCCAACTTCCACCGTAACGGCTCGCTACGCGGCGTGAGCATTTCAATGCGAGATATCGCCGCCCGCAAAGAGGCGGAGGATGAGCTACAGAGGCTCGCCACCACAGATACCCTTACCGGCCTTCCAAATCGCTATCAGTTGGGAATACTGCTCGATCAGGCAAACAGATCGGCAAAAAGAACAGGCGCTAAACATGCGCTCGTATTTCTGGACCTGGATGCGTTCAAACTAGTCAACGACACGCATGGACACTCTGTGGGCGACGAGTTAATTCGCGCAGTTGGAGCCAGGCTTGATCAATCGCTGCGAAGCTCGGACCTCATAGCACGCGTCGGGGGGGACGAGTTCAATGTCATTCTCTATGACGCAACGGCGGAGGACGCCTACTCGAAAACGGCCGAACTCGTTTCGATCGTCTCAGACGTTTCGATCACCGCAAGAGGCGATCTGGTGCAGATTTCTGCAAGTGCCGGCGTTGCAAGTTTCCCCGTCGAAGACGCCAGCGTAGAAGACCTGACGTCATTCGCTGATATTGCCCTGTACCAGGCTAAGGACGCGGGCCGGAACCAGGTGGTGCTATACGACCACAGCCAGGGTGGCCGGGATGTTGTCACCGCGCTCCAGCAGAAACGCCGGGCCATTCTGGACGCACTGACGAACCACCGGCTAACTCTGTACAGACAGCCGATTTATGGCGTAGCGAGCCGAAAAATCGAAATGTACGAGGTTCTTGTCAGAATTAAAAACGCCGATGGGAAGATCATGAACCCGGCTGAGTTCATCGCTGAGGCGGAGTCCCTGGACCTTATCCAGCAGATTGACGAACGTGTCATCGCTGCCGCCCTGCACCGCTCCAAAAAGCTCTCAGACTCCGGGCAAGGGATCGTACTAACCATCAACGTCTCATCACGTTCTGTTGGAATCGAGATGGCCGAGTACGCCATATCAATCGGAACGGAACTGGGCATCAACCCGGCAGACATCGTATTTGAGATCACGGAGACTGCGACGCAGCGCAGTGGAAGTCACGCAGTCGCGTTCGTAAATCGTCTTGCTAACGCCGGATATCGCGTAGCAATCGATGATTTCGGCAGCGGTACAACATCTCTCAAACAGATACGAACCCTTCCGTTCCACCACCTGAAGCTGGATGGGAGCCTCGTTCAGACGCTCGCTCATGATGAACATGATCGCGGATTCGCGAAAGCGATCTGCGATCTGGCGCACGCGATTGGTTTAGAAGTGGTTGCCGAGTTTGTACAGGATGAAGAGACACTCACGTTTCTCGGCGAAATCGGTGTGGAGTACGCCCAGGGTTACCACCTCGGTAGGCCTGAGCCGTTCCCGCTAGATCCTGAACCCTGAACTCCCTGGAGGCCTACCGGGAAGCTTCACCGGCTACTCGCCGCCTGAGCCGTCGCCTTCCGGGCGCTGACCCAACTCCTCCAGGAACCGCTCAATCTCTGGAGAAAGCTGTATCTCGCCATCTGAGTCCTCAGGTGGGACTCCGTTCTTCTCATCCCACTCAACTTCCAGGCGCTTGACCAGAGTTGCCAACTGGGGATCCTTCATCAGAGCCGGAGCAACCTGGGAATACTGTTGCTTCCCAAGCTCTCGCTCTGCGCTTGCATCGCCCAACCCGTACAGCGGACTGAGAATCTCAACAACTCGAGCGCTGCCTGAGAAATCATTGTCCAGTTGCAAATAGAGTGGCAGGCGCACCATCAGACTCAGCGTAGCCATCCCATTATCCTGCGCCATCTGGGCTATCTGGCCCGTCATGCTGGTCGGCCCCTCATAGTTGCTCCGGCTCGGCGTGAACCCGCCAAGATTCGGCTCAACATCCCATCCCTTTAGTGTTCCGGAAACCGCAAGCGGCCTGGTATGGGGTACGGAGTCGTACATACTTCCAATTGAGACGTATGAGGTCACCCCCATCCGCTTCAGAAGCTCAAGGACAGCCTCGTTGTACTCTTCCGAGTTTGAGTGAGGCTCCATCAGGTGAATCAGGACGAGGTCAGGAGCTTCCTCCCTACGAGCTGAAAGCACCACCGTGTTCGGCACCGTGATGTGGCGTTCACCATCAACCATCTTCATCTCAGGTCGGTACCGGGTGAAATCGTAGAAGTAGCCCGGTCTGCGTAGCCGACCAATCTCCTGACCGTCAAACATATTCTTAAGACGACCCAGAACAACCGATCCCACATTGCCCACGTTTATCCACGGTCTGAGCATTACAACAGCGTGGGGATCCCGCAGCGGCGGATCTGGCATCTCTATGTCAAAAGGCCCAATTTCCATGTGGTGTTCTCAAGAGCTCGTTTCGTCCGCAGTTTATCGGCTTGCAGGAAAGATGCACGTCATAGACGGTAACAATCGCCGAAAACTTGGTTCGACAACTGCCACCCAGGAGAGGCCTCGCTGCTAAAATTCGCCCGCGATCTCCACTGAAAGACTTCTTGAATGACGTATAGCAGGATTGTAGCCGCCCCCTTCCCGCGGTCATAGAAAGAAATAAATTGCTTGAACAATTCCACGTTCCTGAGGACATCGCAGTCCGCGTAGATCACGTGGCGCTGCACACCGCTGTGACCGTGCTGCTAACGCGAGTAGGCGTCCCAAATGATGACGCTGTGCTATGCGCTGACGCCCTCGTTTCGGCTGACCTCCGAGCGGTTGAAACACATGGCGTTTCAAACATGCTCCGTTCCTATATCTCCGGCTTTACCAGCGGACAGATCAACCCGCGACCGAACTGGAAAATTACCCGCGAAACAGCGTCATGCGCCACCATCGATTGCGACGAAGGCCTGGGTACGATTCTTGCTCAGAAGGCTATGGATATCGCAATAGACAAGGCGCGTGAAACTGGCGCCGGGCTCGTTTCGATGGGCAATGGGCGTCATCTGGGGATGGCGGCATACCACGCTATGAAAGCCATTCCGCATGATATGATCGGTCAGTGCATGACCGCCTGCGGCCCTTCCGTTCTCGTCACGGATTCGGCGGAGAACGGGATGGGAACCAATCCCATCGCCGTTGCCGCTCCTGCGGGCGAGGAACCACCATTCGTTTTTGATGCTGCGATGAGTATGGTCGCCAACAACAAAATCGGCCTTGCGCGCAGATTGGGAACCAAAATCGAACCGGGATGGATTGCCGACGATGAAGGCGTCCCAATCCTTGAGCGCGTCGACGTACCTGAAAATTTCAAGCTGCTACCCGCTGGCAGCACGCGTGAGCTCGGTTCGCACAAGGCCTATTCGATGGCCGTTGTAGTGGACATTCTCGGGGGACTGCTGAACGGCAGTCCCGCGGGAGTCATCGCCCCTCGCGGACACAACAACCACTTTGTAGCCGCCTACTCCATCGACGCATTTATAGACGTCGCCGAATTCAAGTCCGCCATGGATGACTACCTGCGTGCGCTACGCAACCTGCGGCCCGCCCGTGGCAAGGAACGCGTCATATACGCCGGCGTTCCTGAAGCCGAGGCCGACCTCGACCGTCGCGCCAACGGTATACCGCTGCATCCAGAAGTAATCGACTGGTTCGAATCGGCTTGCGCCGAACACGGAGTACACTTCGACCTCTTGAAATGACTTCCAATCTAGAAAATATCCGCCCAAAACTTGAGGCATTGATCCTCGGGAACAATGATTTTGATCTTCTCGAAAGTGAACTAGAACGCTTCAACATTTTCTCCATTTTGAAGATAGTTGATGCCGAGATACGTCATTCAGCCGCGCTAGCATGGCTTCTGGACCCACAGGGAGCTCATGGGCTTCAAGACCGCGTCCTATCAGATTTCGTGAAACAAGTTGTAGCGCTCCCAGATGAGAAGATCAAATCCAATCAGAATCCCCCATCGCCGATCGAGATTGACGCCTGGTCTATGACAGGAGCATTGGTTGAAACTGAGCGGGCCCACATTGACATACTGATCTCGGATCAAAAAAATAAATTCGTATGTGCGATTGAAAACAAAGTGGGAGCGGAGGAGCACTCGGGACAACTTGGACGATACGCGGACTGGGTCGAGGACAACTATCCAGATCACTCGAAACTGTTCATTTTTTTGAGCGTTGGCCGAGATGAAGCGTCAGATTCGAGATGGATCAGCGTTGGATACGACTTGATATATTCAGTGGTAGATCGGCTTGTGACTCTCCATCGCTCTGCCATCGCAGACGAACCGAGAATGTTCCTAGATCAATATCTGAGGACTGTGAGGGACCATTTCATGACTGACTCATCCAAAGTTGTCGCGTTGGCGAGACGCCTATATTCATCCCATAGAGAAGCCATTGAATTTATCGTGGAACATCGCCCGAATTTCCGAGATGAGATCTATGCTTCGTTGATGGGTCTGGTTGAGTCATCAGAAAGGTTGTCGCCCGAACCTTCAACTCGAGGGGAGGTTCGTTTCACGCCGACCGTCTTGCTAGACGTGATCCCAGAAGATGAGCGTGCGGCGGAATACCATCGCTTGGTGAAGTTCTGGTTCGCAAACGAAGGCTCAGCACTTTCTGTGGTCGTGGAAGTCCAGCCATGGTCTGACCAAGTTGAGCGAGACTCCATAATCCAATTCGCAAAGGACCACAAACCACCATTCACTGTCGGTTCGAATCCAGGACCACGTTTTGCCCGAATCTATGTTAAGCGCCTATGGAATCACCAGGGCACAGTCCCCGAAGAGAGTGACATTGACGACACTGTTCGGTCGAAGATTGAAAGCTTCCTAACAGGGGAGCTTGTCAAGGTAATTGATGTTCTGAGCCGAACAGGTGCGTTCGCTGAATGAAATCTGTTCCATCCGTATCTGACCAACAACAAAAAAGGACTCACAATGGCTCACAAATTCGTAATCATGCCGCCGCAGACCGACCGTACCCGAGACTGGGCCGCGCTCATGATGGACTCAATTCCTGACTACACCGTTGTCGTGCCCGAGACCGAAGAGGAAGCCGGTCGAGAACTCGTCGACGCCGACGCAGCATTCGGGGAGATTCCGCAACATCTGCTTGCCAACGCCGGGCAACTCAAATGGCTACAGGCGCCTGCCGCCGCACCGAATGCTGGCTACTACTACGATGACCTCATCGCCCACCCGGTCCAGATCACAAATTTCCGTGAGATATACAACGACCACATCTCAATGTTCATCATGGGCTTCGTGCTCATGTTCGCCCGCGGATTCCATGCCTATCTCCCGAATCAGGCACGCCGAGTCTGGAACCACACAGACCCTGGCACCGTCTACCTGCCGGAAGCCACCGCTGTAATCATGGGTGTTGGAGGAATCGGTGGCGAAGCCGCCCGTCACTGCGCCCATTTCGGCATGAACGTGATCGCTGTGGACGCCCGTCGCGAGGACGTTCCTGAAGGCGTGTCAAAAATGGTGCGACCCGACGAACTCGATGATGTTCTGCCTGAGGCTGACTTCGTAATCATGACAATCCCACACACACCTGAAACAGAGGGACTGATGGGCGCCGACAAGTTCAAACTGATGAAAAAGTCAGCCTTCCTCATCAACATCGGCCGCGGCATGACTGTAAAGCTCGATGATCTTGTGGATGCGCTACGTAAAGGCGAGATCAGGGGCGCTGGCCTGGATGTGTATGAGAAGGAACCTCTGCCATCAGACCACCCACTCTGGGCAATGCCCAACGTTCTTTTGACGCCACACGTCGCTGCCTTCGGTCCATATCTGGAGGAGCGTCGCACTGAGGTACTCATGGACAACGCAAGGCGCTTCGCCGAAGGCAGGCCCCTCCGCAATCTCGTCGATAAGGCCAACTGGTTCTAACTGGAGACGCTCGTGCCCAAATTCAAAGTTGTCATAATCGAAAAGAACCAGCGGATCGATCCGGTATACGAGGCTGATGAGCTTGGTGAGCTGGACGTCGAGATCGTCTCCGTTGGGGTGGATTCCGAGGGCGAAGTCATCGAGGCCGTTGCCGGTGCGGACGTAATTCTGAATTCCAGCCTGCCAATGCCCAAGTCCGTGATCAACACGCTCGACAACTGCAAGATCATCGTGCGGCTCGGCCACGGCTATGAAGGTGTGGACCTCGATGCGACGACCGAAGCAGGGATCATCGTCTGCAACGCGGCCGGAGCTACGTCCGAAGAGGTCTCAAACCACGCACTGTCCCTCATGCTGTTCCTGGCTCGCCGCCTGTACGTATTGAACCCCGGAACGCGCGCTGGCAAGTGGAATGAGTTGTGGTCGCGGGAGGCCTGCTCTCAGATCTGGGGCGAGACCGTAGGCGTATTTGGCTTCGGACACATTGGGCGGGCATTCGCGCGCAAGGCCAACGCACTCCGAATGAACGTGATCGTCCATGACCCGTACGTGGGCCACTGGGCCGATCTCGAAGACAACGTGCGGATGGTCGAATTCGACGAGCTTGTGGGAACGTCTGATTTCATCTCCATCCACGCCCCGTTCAAAGAAGAGACCCACAACAAGTTCAATGCGGACGTGTTGCGGCGAATGAAGTCGTCTGCGTTCCTGATCAACACCGGCCGGGGCGGAATCGTCAGCGAGGCCGATCTGGTTCAAGCGCTACGAAACGAAGAAATCGCGGGCGCTGCAATCGATGTATTCGAATCTGAGCCGCAAGGCGACGACAACCCACTCTTCGATTTCAACAACGTGATCGTCACCCCACACGTAGCAGGCTCATCCCCCGGCGGCTGGGAACGCATCCGCCGCAGCGCCGCCCGAGACGCCGCACGCGTTCTCACAGGTCGCCGCCCCTACTGCGTGGTCAACACCGCAGTTCTATCAAGCGGAACACGCGCCGACATCCATCCCGATTAACAGAGTCACTGCTATCTGACTCACCGTCCCGAAAACGCAAACGATATCCCAACACAACCGTCGTCCCGGAATCGGAGGCTCTGTGGAGATATCCGGGATTCAGGCACACACAACATGCGCAGCGAACGCGGCGATCCCCGGATCGGTTGCGGTTGATCACGCGTGCCCGATATCGACGCTGAGATCCCGGATCACCTACCCGCGTCCGGGATGACATGTAGGTGGGGGATTCCGATCATCGGCACATCATCCGCATTCGGACAACGGAACGAGATTTGATCTAGCCGACTATTCCTGAAACAACTATGGCGACAATCATCAATGCGATCACAATGAATCCCGTCAAATACTGCCCGCGCTCATTGGCCCACGTGTGTCGGTCACGAACTCGTCGTCTGTCCATAATGTTCCTCCACAAAGAAGGTATTCCTGACTTCGCGTGGCGAGTATAGACCGCGTTTTGATTTGAATCAATACGTAATATTGAGAGATTCAGAGACGTAATACGTAACACATAGTCATAGGCCCCACGACTTATATATCTCTGGTCGCCGGAAGTGCCTGAAAAACGTTTCAGGTTCCCGCCGCGATTCGGCAAGAGATTCGGCCTTCAAATCCACGATAACCATCTCATCGCTATCTCCGTGCTCAGTCCGCGCTATTACCTCGCCACGGGGATCGCACACAAACGTGACTCCAGTGAACGTCCTCCCTGCCCCGTTGTCACCTACCTGGTTGCAGATCGCCACAAACACACCGTTATCGTAAGCACGCGCTGGCACATATCTCATCCATCGGGCGTACTTTTCCTCTGGCGTCTCACCGCCTGAGGCATGCGGTAAAAAGATGATCTCTGCCCCTTTAGAAGCCAAGGCAGTACTCACTTCCGGGAAGTGCGAGTCGTAGCAGATTTCGATTCCAAATCGAGCTTTCTCATGAGTGAAGACCGGCAGATCACCACCGTCGCACCACGTCCCGATCTCAGTCGTCGGCACATGCGTCTTGCGATAAAAACCTCCGATGCCACCGGGTCCGAACACGATCTGCGTGTTGTAGACGATGCCGCTTTCGTCACGCTCCAGTAGTCCCGCCAGGAACATGATCCCTGAAGTTGATGCGATTTCGCACAAAAGATCGGTGCTTGGACCCGGAATCGACTCGGGTTCTGGATTGCTCGTATCGCCAGCGTTATACCCGGTGATGCCTAATTCGGGAAAGCAGACGATATCGACATCTTTTGTTGCTGCTTCAGTCACAAAATCACGGATCACGTTGATGTTGTGCTCAGGGTTTCCCACGATGCTTCGCATCTGCACCATCGCGATTTTTATGTCCTGCATAAATTCATCTCGTCATAGCTGTCTGAAAGGTCGATTTGATGCGAATTGTGGGCCTGCCCGGATGCCGCGGCAAGTTCGGGGCGTTATAATCACCGCTGACAGGCTTTGATTTGACGCTAAGCTCCGGACGTTGCCTGCCCGTCTTACGGGGTGGAGATGTAGAAAGGAGGGGCAGAAGTTTTGTATAGCTGTTTAACCGGAGGTGCACTGCATTAGCAGGGCGCCCGTTATGCTGAGGTAATGCACCTCCAACGGATGGGGCCACCCGGCCGACCCGCCTCAAGCGGGTGGGCCAGCCCGGTGGTCCCATCTGCTTTTAACGCCCCTCTTTTGTCCCACTTTCTGATCCTGCGCGGTCTATGCTTCTCCGCATGACAGAAAATATCCGACGCCATTTCACCGCTACTGGATACGTTGCCAATGAGACATCAATCCTCCTCCACTGGCACAATAAGCTAAGACTCTGGCTCCCGCCGGGTGGCCACATTGAGGAGAACGAAGACCCCGTTCAGGCGATGATTCGCGAAGCAAAAGAGGAGACCGGACTGGACGTTACAGTTCTCCCGTCCGGTGGACCGGGTCCGTTTCATTTCAATGACCCCGCTCAGGTCCAACCACCGGTGACGATCCTCGTCGAGGATATCGACGACCCCGTCGACGGCTTCCATCAGCACATCGACATGATCTACTTCACTACCCTCGCTGACCCCGACCAACAGCCACTACCCGGCTGGCAGTGGTTCACCCGAGAACAACTCGAATCTGGCGATGGTCTGCTCTCCCCCGATGGCGATCTCGTACCACCGCCACCAGATGTTCTTGAAGTTGGAGTGCTGGCAATTGACGCTGTGAGCTTGCACGACTGACCAAATATCCACTCACATGAACATCACGACCAGCCGCTAAAATTCGTCAAATCGTCGGCGAAATTGACACCTTGAATGAGGAGTTGTGAGAGCCATGCGGGGAACAGTGTCAACGGAAGCCATCGCTGCGATCAGCATCAAACGGCCATGGATCACTGTTGGCGCATGGATTCTTGCGGTCGTAGTGTCTGTTTCCCTAATCATGACGCTTCTTGGTGATGCCCTCACAACTGATGCCGAACTGACCAACAATCCAGAGTCGGAACGGGCCTGGGACCTCGTTCGAGCAGGCTTCCAGTCAGGCTCGGAATTGCAGCCCAGCACCGAACTGGTGATCCTGAGCTCGAAGATGTTGACCGTAGACGACGCTGCATTTGAGGCGACTGTGGCGAGCGTCCTCGACTCAATCTCCGCGCTCGATGAGGAGTCACTGTTAAGCGTTTCGGATTTCTACTCGACCGGGGACGACAGGCTGGTCACTCTCGATCGCCATACAACCGCCGTTTCAGTGGAGCACTTCCCCGATATCGAACTCGGCACGAGGCCGTTGTGGGCAGCGTTGGGTCGAGTAATCAAAGGCGACGAGAATCTCTCTGTGGATGATGCCTGGCGGAGCGGATTCGATGGCGGAGAAGTGAACGGAGTCAGCGTCAATAACGTCCGTGCAGGCGCCGGAGATGGCGATGTGATCATCGTTCGTTCCGAGAGCCTGACCGTCGATGAGGCCGAGTTCCGCGGATTCGTCGAGAATTTGACCACTAACATCACGCTCCTCGGCCGCTCAATGGTGTGGCAAAGCACCAATTATTACGCATCTGGTGAGCAATCACTTGTGTCAGAAGATCGTCATGCCACGATCATCCCGGTCAGTGCCAATAACTACGATCACTGGAATAACGTGCTGGGCGTCATACGGGAATCTCGGACTGATCAGCGATTCAATGTCACCGTGACAGGCGAGGCGACGGCTGATCTCGAATTCGGAGATCTCTCTTCGAAAGACCTCCAGGAGGGCGAGCTAATGTTTGGCCTTCCCATGGCCATAATCGTTCTCATCCTGGTGTTCGGCGCCCTCGTCGCTGCCGCACTACCGCTCCTGATCGCGATCTTTGCCATCATAGTAGCGCTGGGCATCACGTCCGTCGCAGGACTGGCCTTCGAGCAATCGATCTTCCTTGTGAACATGGTCTTCATGATGGGACTGGCCGTCGGAATCGATTACACGTTGTTTATCGTGGCCAGATTTCGAGAGGAGCGATCCAGGGGCAACGCAAAAGATGTCGCAATCCGAATCTCCAGCGCTACAGCAGGCAGATCGGTGCTATTCAGCGGCGTAACGGTGATTCTCTCTCTCTTCGGCCTGTTATTGATCCCGCATGACATCTTCATCAGCCTTGGCACCGGCGCGATCATCGTCGTGTTTGTTTCAATTATCGCCACATTGACATTGATGCCTGCGCTCTTGGCCCTCATTGGAGACCACGTGAACAGTCTCCGATTACCAATAATTTCAAGGATTTTTGCGGGGGACCAGAACTCAGAGCAGGGATTCTGGATTGCCGTGTCCACCATCGTAATGCGCTATCCGGTAGTCGCGATCATCTTCTCCGTCGGAATCCTTGTAGCGGCAGCAATTCCAGTGACCACAATGCATATCGGCGTGGCCGGCGTAGATACATTCCCGGACGATCTTGAAGCCAGAAACGGCTACGAGGCTCTTCAGCGCGACTTCAACGCCGGACTGGTCGAATCAACTCTCGTGGTGATCTCAGGCGATATCACTTCACCTTCGGTCCAAGCTGGAATTACCGCGTTGGAAGCCGCCATTAGTAGTGATCCAAGATTTGGTGAAATACAGGGCACAGACAACAAAGATGGAAACATCAAAACCCTTGAATTCACTGTCGCGGGCGGGCACGTCAAAGCTGACCCCGTCCTTGATGCTGTAAGAGACTTGAGAAATGACCTCATCCCCGCTGCGTTCGCTGGCGTTAATGCTGAGGTCCTGGTAACTGGAGATAGCGCCGAAACCGTGGACTACCTGGACACCACGAACGACGCAATGCCGGTGGTCATCCCCTTTGTTCTGATTCTGAGTTTTGTGTTGTTGACGCTGGCTTTCAGGTCCCTGATAGTGCCCATCAAGGCAATCATCATGAACCTGCTCTCGGTTGGTGCCGCCTATGGCCTGATGGTTCTCGTATTCGAGAAGGGCGTCCTGAATTCGTTCTTCGGGTTCCACAAAGTTGTCACCATCGAGGCATGGGTACCGCTGTTCTTGTTCGCGGTACTCTTCGGCCTATCGATGGACTACCACGTCTTCATGCTCAGTCGAATTCGAGAGCATTTCGATCGTACCGGTGACAACACAGCGGCGGTGGCATTTGGTCTCAGTTCAACCGGTCGGCTTATCACCGGAGCTTCGCTCATCATGGTGGCCGTCTTCATTGGCTTCGCCAGCGGCAGCCTCGTCATGTTCGAGCAGATGGGGTTCGGCATGGCCATCGCCATCTTCCTGGACGCCACGCTCATCCGATCGATGCTCGTTCCCGCAAGCATGAAACTGCTTGGCAAATGGAACTGGTGGTTCCCGTCATGGCTCGAATGGCTTCCGAACTTCACCGAATCCGAAGTCATTTCACGCATCACGCCAGAAGCGTAGTCGACACCCCTCCACCTACCAGCTGCGCTGCGTCATCCCGGAATCGGAGGCTCCGCGGAGATATCCGGACCCCAGGCACGCGAACTCAATCTAATACGGACGGCCAGCATCCATCACATACGCAAATCGGCATGAAACTAAACGTCACCGGACCATGGCTCCGCGAGCCACCTGCTTCCGGCTCACCCAAGAACATCCGCTATGACAATTCGTATCAGCCTGTGATCAACATCGCTTGAACCGTCGGACTAGTTCCGGTCACGCCCACCGAACAACGAAAACACAGGCCCAAGCACCGCTCCCACAAGCGCGCCAAACAACGCCAACGGAATGGCAAGAATAATGATTGCTCCAACCGCTGCAACCATAATCGCAATTGCAGGGACTGCGACAAACGCCATCGCTCCTCGCCCTGCGCCCTTCTTCATGGCCCTTTTCATCTAGCGCACCCGCCCTCTGCCGGAGATTTCAAGCGCCGTCTCCAGCTTGCCGTCGCGGATCAGGAAGTAGTGCGAGTGCATGTTGATCGTCGTGTCGCCATGCGTCGGGCGCAGTCTCACGCGATCGCCCACCCGCAACTTTGCCGCGTCGCCGGTTACCTCGATCTTGCAGTGCTCTTCAGAGAGGCTCACGACAGTTCCACCCGAAGGCTCAACAACATCGGGAAGTCCACGGTCCTCGCTGATCGACTTCTTTCCGGTATCAGTGACCACGTACCCATCCTGAACACTGATCACGGTTGTTAGGACGCTTAGAGCCGGGTCGAAATCATCGAACACCCCAAGGTAATCGCCGTCCATGAAGATGTAACTGCCGCACTGCAGGTCTGTGATGCCGTCGACCTTGCCGGTGATGTTGTACGTACCCGTTCCAGCAGCGCTGACGATCTTCACATCGAGCCCCGCTGCGCGAGTCTGTTCTGCTGTATCCACCAGCGTAGTCGCGGAGGCCAGTGCACCGGCACGACGTTCCGCCTCGTCGCGGTTGGCTACCACGTGGCCCTCGTAGCCCATCATGCCGTCGTAACGCAATCCAGGAAGTGCGTCGATCATCTTTGAAAGAACGATCGTCTCCTCACCCGGTGCAGTTCCACAGCGGTTCATGCCCGTGTTGACCTCAACAATGACGCCGATCTCCACGCCTGCAGCGGTCATAATTTCAGACATCTGCCGGGTGTTTCCCTCACTCTCCACAGCCACAACCAGATTGGCCTCTCCCGCAAGGGATGCGAGTCTGCGGAGCTTCTGTTCACCAATGATCTGATTGGTGATCATGATGTCCTTGATCCCGGCCGCTACCATCACCTCAGCTTCGCCCACCTTGGCGCAGCAAACTCCAATAGCCCCTGCCTCAATCTGTTTTCGCGCGAAAAAAGGCGTCTTGTGAGTCTTCGAGTGAGGACGGATGTCCATATTGTTATCGCGCCCCCACTGTTGAAGTCGCTCGATGTTCGACTCCGCCACATCTATGTCTATAACGAGTGCGGGGGTCTCAAGCTCAAGTTCTGGTGTCCCGGGGGCGGCAATGTACTCGGTAGTCAACCAGCTTCTCCAAACGAGGTCTTAGTGATGTCTTAGTGGCGCGGAAGTTTAGCAGGACGGCTGCCCCACGGCAGTTGCCGTCAAGCTGTATCCAATGCACAATTCACTGGACGCACATTTACCATTATTTGGGAGTGGCAGGATTGAAGCCTGACACCTCATCTTTAGCAGGAGTCTTAATGAACTCGTCGCAGCGACCCAGTCCAAAATTCGGCTGGTTCATCCCCATCGATGGCGATGGCGAGCACATCGGTACTCTTCGTCCAGAACGACCACCAACGTTTGACTACCTCAAGAAGGTTGCTCAAACCGCGGAGGAGTGCGGATATGACACACTCCTGATACCTACTCGATTCGTCAACGGCCTATTTGAAGAGCACTCACCGTTAGCTGAGACGTGGACAACAGCAGCGGCCCTGGTAGCGGCGACTTCACGTATCGGATTCCTGATCGCCGTCCGGCCCGGATTCATAAACCCTGGCCTGTTCGCCCAAATGGCTTCTTCATTGGACAACATCTCAGGCGGCCGAATCAATCTCAACGTCGTACCAGGCGGGATTCAAGGCGAGTTTGAAAAGTTCGGCATCGATATCGACCATGCCGAGCGTTATGCCGTGGCGGAAGAGCTCATGATCGCAATGAAGCAACTGTGGGCGGCGCCGGAGAAAGTTACGTTGGTCTCAGATCACATCGTTCTAGAGGATGCACTCGTCTCACCCAGCCCCGTAAACGGCAATCCTCGCTTCTACGTTGGTGGTGCAAGCCCCAGTGCGCTCGGCCTTGCCGGACGCCAGGCAGATGCACTTTCAATGTGGATCCAACCTTTGGAGGCAACCTCAGCTCTGATCGAGCGAACCATCGAGCAGTTCGAGGACGCGGGACGCGATCCAATATTCGCACTGCGCACTCACCTCATAGTCAGGGACACCGAGGAGGATGCATGGGCGGCGGCTGATGAGCTAATGTCGAAGGCCGAACCCCTGGTTCAGGAACAGCGAGGCAACCTCACCACTGGAAGCTCCATGGTGGGAGTGCGGGCGCAAACAGCAAGCTACCAGGATCACCGCATCGGCGAACGACTCTGGAACGGTATCTCAACCGTGCGTGTTAACTGCGGCACCGCAATAGTCGGTACACCAGATCAGGTCGCTAATGAACTCCGGGCCTACTGGGATCTCGGAATCGACGAATTCATCCTCTCCGGCTACCCCCACGTAGAAGAAGCCCACCGCATCGCCAACGACGTCCTACCCCTCGCGCGCCAGAGGATGACCTAGCCCAACCCTTCTCCACCCAGAAGAGGGCTTGGATGAGGGCATCTCGCGGCTGGCGTGATCAGTCCCCTCTCCCATTTCGGAAGAGGGCTAGGGTGAGGGGGTTGCTCTGATTTCGCCACCGCGGCCCTCGCCCCATCCAGAAGTCTAGGAACCTATGCCTGGTAGCCTTCAACGCCAAAGCTTCGTGACGTCGCGCATCTGTGGCGTATCTCAGCCACCGGCGCGTACTCTTCAGATGTCGCCCACGCGGTTGCGACTTCATGGCTCGGGAACTCCAGGATCACGACGCGCTCAGGCTCCCAGCCACCCTCGCCTGCCAGCACCTCACCACCACGCACAACGTAACGGCCGCCGAACTTCTCAATGATTGGTGCGACCAGGGCTCGATACTCCTCGTAGCCCACCGGGTCGTGCACCTCAATCTCTGCAACCAGGTAAAAAGCCATGGGGTCTCCTTCTCTCTCTCTCAGTAATCGCTAACGTCTGTAAAGATCAATTGGCACACCACCGGTGAGCGTCTCAGAGCCAGACCGGGTGACGGCCACCGTGTCGCTGCATCCAATGGCGCCAATACCGAGCAGCCGCATCGTTGTGATGATGTGAAAGACCATCCCGGACCGAAACTCGCGGTGTTCGTCAGCGTTGATACTGATGATGTGGCCCTCTCCCCAATCCGGCGGGAATGCTGTCCCAATGCCATACGCGATGCGTCTGCCCTGCTTGTACGGAACGTCGGACTCGTCGATTGACCGCTTCACTTCGCCAAACACTTCCGCAATATCAACACCCGGCTTGATCAGATCTTTCGCCAACTGAAGCGCACCTGAATTGACCTCAACGCCCTTGAGCAGGAGGTCCGATGGATCTCCTGCGATGGCCGCCCGAGAGTGGGCCACGTGATACCGATTCACTGAACCCGGCACCTCCAGAAACACCACCTCGCCATCCGCAACAACGCGATCAGACCACGATGCATGAACCATCATCGACCGTTCTCCCGACGTCACGAACGCCGGCAGTCCGCTGTATTCGCCACCCGCTGAAATCTGCGCCTGGTAGACCGCTGCAGCGATATCGCGTTCACGCACGCCGATCTCTATAGCGTCTATTCCGGCCTGCATCGCCGTTGCCGCAACCTTAGCCGCTGATCTCATATGGGCCAACTCCGCATCAGACTTGATCAGCCGACCAGCCTCTACGAGACCATCTGAGTCAACTAGTTTCGCATCGGGCAGGTAGCCAGCAAACTCATCGACGTCGTTGGCCGTCAGGAACCATGCACCCAGCTCCAGCGCAACCACTCCCTTGCCGTACCCGAGTTCCTTGATGACCGTCGACGTGGTCTCAATACTGCTCGATGTGTCAGCGTTGATTCGGTACTCGTCCACCCACGAGTACGCGGGCACCAACGACTCCTCATGCGGGGGAGGGATCAGAACCGGCTCGCGGTCCTGGAAGACGATCAGGCCAAGGAAGAAGTAGTAGCCGGGAGTCTGATACCCGCTCAGGTAAAAGACGTTCTCCGGCGTCGTCGTGACCAAAACATCCACGCCTCGATCAACCATCCGTTCACGGAGCGCGTCCAGACGCGCCTGGTACTCAGACTGTTCAAAGCACTGGTAGATCGGCCCTCGCATCTATCTCATCCGGTGACTAGCTAGTCGCCGCGGCCATCGCCTTCTGCACCGCCAACAGGGTGAAGTCGATATCTTCGCTATCGATGCCATAGTGAGGAACCAGTCGAAGAGACGTGTCTCCAGGGTTCATGTAGACACCCTCTTCGTACATCGCAGCGGCGAACGGCATGCCCACTCCGGACGGAACGCTGAATCGGACGATGTTTGTCTGAACAGCGTGCAGATCAATCTCAACCTCAGGATACTCAGCCAATCCCTCGGCAAGCTTTCGCGCGTTGGCGTGGTCTTCAGCCATTCGGTCGATCATGCTATTGAGCGCGACTACGCCTGCCGCTGCGACGATACCAACCTGGCGCATTCCACCACCCAGCATCTTGCGCCACCGGTCGGCCTCTTCAATGAAACCTTTACTCCCAACAAGGACCGATCCGATTGGGCATGCAAGACCTTTCGAAAGACAGAAAGTGATGCTATCCACACCCTCGGTCAGCTCTTTCGGATCTAAATTCAACGCCACCGAGGCATTGAAAATACGCGCACCGTCCATGTGAACTTTCAAACCAAGATCGGTGGCCGCCTCTACCATCACAGCGGTCTGGTCGGGAGTTATGGCCGTGCCGCCAGCATTGTTCTGAGTGTTCTCGAAAGCGAACACTGTTACAGGAGACTTGTGATAATCGCCCGGCGCACCAGCAGCACGAATCGCGTCAGCAGGAATCGCGCCAGACTTTTCATTAGGCAGCACAACCATCGCGATGCCGCCCAGAACCGACGTTCCTCCGGCTTCGCTGTTGTAGATGTGCGATAGCTCGCCAAGCGCGACCGCATCGCCTCTCTGGCAGTGAGCAAGCATCGCCACAAGATTTCCCTGCGTCCCTGAGCTAACAAAGAGCCCGGCCTCTTTGCCCAGCTTCTCCGCCGCCAAATCCTGCAGCCGGTTTACGGTGGGGTCATCTCCATAGACGTCATCGCCCACCTCAGCTTCGGCCATGGCCTTCCGCATCTCGGGTGAGGGGTGACTAACGGTATCGCTGCGTAAATCAACTCGAATCATTGGGACCACCTGTATTGGCGAACTGGGCGTGAAATCGGATAATCGGGATTAGCGTAGCGATTCTAGCAATGAAATGAAGGCTATTGAGACAAACACGAATCGAAATCGGCTTCGGTGAGGCTGCAATAGACGGCATCATGTGTGGTCCTGAAAACATGCGACCGCCCATGGCAGGCGTAGTTGTAGCGCACCCTCACCCTCTGCTTGGCGGCAATGCTGACCACCCGGTTGTCTACGGAATTTGCCGTGAGTTGGCTGAACTCGGAATCATGTCGCTAAGGTTCAACTTCACAGTGTCGACGCAAGAAACCGAAGGCCTTCTAACATCCGCAGCCCGTGAGATCGTCCACACGACAAAGGCCATCGGCGAGTGGGATTTGGTAAGTAGCAAGCGCATTGGCGTGGCGGGATTCTCATTTGGCGCGGCGTCAATTCTTAGAACCTTGCCCGAGCTAGATCATGTCGCAGCGATTTCCCTTGTAGCTCCACCCGTGAACGCCGTGACGCGTTCTGTGATTGGCGACTGCGATCAGGCGCGACAGATCATCATTGGCACTGCCGACAAGCTGGTGAATCCGAGCGAGTTAGAGGACGTGGTCAGACAACTCGACGATGAGATCCGGTATGAGACCATCAGCGATGCCGACCATAACTTCAGCTATACGTCAGATCAGGTGGCGAAAGCCTCCGCTAAGTTTCTGGCCCAACAACTGACCCGGTGAGCCTGACGCGACACCGCACTCGTATACACGTAACATTGAGAACAACTCGCCCACCCAGCCCCACGGCAGGTATCAACCATCTCCTCAGAACTCCCACCCGACCACGAATCACCTTCACCCAT
Source organism: Chloroflexota bacterium (assembly GCA_013204555.1). GTDB lineage: Bacteria > Chloroflexota > Dehalococcoidia > Lucifugimonadales > Lucifugimonadaceae > UBA1151. The sequence goes on from JABMNO010000066.1 coordinate 26,436, forward strand.
CGATGCTGAAGCTTCAGCGCACGTTATTGCCGCCGAAAAACCACGAACCTGGTACGGCGACTCAATCGTGTGGATCGTTATCGCCGCCGCGCTACTGACCGATCAGATAACCAAGGCGATCATCACTTCCAATCTCGCACGTGGAGAGTCCTGGCCCGATAACGGGTTCTTCAGGGCAACGTACGCCCGCAACAGTGGCACCGCGTTCGGCCTGTTCCAGGACCAAGGATTCGTACTCACCATCGTCTCCTTCATCGCCGTAGCGATGTTGATCTACTTCTTCCGAGGTGGTGGGATACGGAGCATCGTGGTCCGAATCGCTATCGGGATGATGATCGGCGGCGCAATCGGCAACCTGATCGACCGTGTGCGACTCGGCTTCGTTGTCGACTTCATCGATGTGGGGCCATGGCCCATCTTTAATATCGCTGATTCGTCCATCACGGTCGGCATCGCAACACTCGCCATTCTCACCGTGCTCTTCCCCGAAAAACTATCTCCCAACTTTGACCGCAACGCCCCCGAACAAGAACAGACCGCGTCAAGTGACCTCCCGTCATCGGAGGACGCAGGATAGGTGCCGCGCCGGGTCAGAAGTTCGATTTTGATCCAGCCGATCACCCTGATCAGCTGCGACTTGACGCTATCCTTGCGAGTCTGATCACCGGTCACAGTCGCGGTGAAATCCAGGCATGGATTCGCGGAGGCCTGGTAACCGTAGATGGCTCGCCATCAACCACGCCATCTCTCCGATTGCGTGATACGTGTCAGATCACCGTGGACGCGCCGGATGCGGTGTCGGAAGTGGCCGGTCCGGCTGATATCCCGTTCAATGTCGCTGTCGAGGATGAACACCTGCTAGTAATCGACAAACCGGCTGGCCTCACGGTACATCCCGGCGCCGGTCACAAAGATGACACACTGGTGAATGGCCTCCTTCACCGCTACCCCGAAATTGCCGACGTTGGCGAGCCAGACCGCCCCGGTATCGTGCATCGGCTGGACCGCGACACCTCAGGCCTCATGGTTGTTGCGAGAACACCAGAGAGTTACGTCCGACTCACCGAAATGATCCGAGACCACGAAGTCACCAGGATCTACACAGCGCTGGTGCTGGGCCATGTGGAGCCGACGATCGGTATCATCGACGCGCCAATAGGCCGAGATAACAGACTCCCCATGCGCATGATGGCTTCCCGAGATGGCCGCGAAGCTCGAACGAAATATGAAGTCGTTGAGCAATTCGCGTCGTCGGCCCTGCTGTTGGTGGAACTGGAAACCGGCCGCACTCACCAGATCCGAGTCCACCTGGAGTCGATCGACTTCCCGGTAGCTGGTGATCCCGTCTACGGAAAAGCCGCCTTCGATCTGCCCCGCCAGTTCCTTCACGCCTCCCGCCTCCAGTTCCACCACCCGATCACTAACGATGAGGTCACGGTGGAGTCCGAACTGCCAGACAATCTGGTGGCCGGGCTAGCGAAAGCACGCGCCGCCTGAGTCGGAACCGTCTCACACCCCACGACACCGCGCACGGCCATACCGGTTCGATGCGACGCATAACCCTCAACCACCGCAAGGCCGGGCAAGCCCGGCGGCTACCCGCTTACTCCTACGTGCGGGGATGCCCTCGCGACGCGACAACATCTGCGTCGGACCTACCGGCCCAGGTAGCGGTGGGGCTTGCCCCACAACCTCACGCACGGCGATACCGGTTCGATGCAACGCATACCCTCAACCACCGCAAGGCCGGGCAAGCCCGGCGGCTACCCGCTTACTCCTACGTACAGGGATGCCCACGCGACGCGGCGACATCTGCGCCGGACCCGCCGGCCCAGGTAGCGGTGGGGCTTGCCCCACGACACCACGCACGGCCATACCGGTTCGATGCGACGCATAACACCAATCGCCGTTGGGCCGGGCAAGCCCGGCGGCTACCCGCTTACTCCTACGTGCAGGGATGCCCACGCGACGCGACAACATCTGCGTCGGACCTGGCGGCCCAGGTAGCGGTGGGGCTTGCCCCACGACACCACGTACGGCGATACCGGTTCGATCCGACGCATAACCCTCCCCACTGCAAGGCCGGGTAACGCCAGCGCGTACAGCGCCCCCAAAGGGTTGGTCCCAGCTTGACGCTTTTATGCCAAATAGATATAGTCCTTTTAGTTCTATTCTAAACTCGCCTATTTCTATAAGGACTAACGGTGACCACTTCAACGTCACTTCCGAAGAATTCATACGTGATTCTCGGACTCCTCAGCTTCGGGGAAATGTCCGGGTACGATCTCAAGCAACTGGCGGACCAGAGCGTTGGCCACTTCTTCGGCAGCCCCGTTCGCAGCCAGATCTACACCGAACTTCGCCGACTGTCAGACCTCGGGTATGCCGAGGAACGTGAAGTTGTGCAGGACGATCGCCCGGATAAGCGGCTCTATCGCATTACGGATGAAGGCCTCGCTGCACTGCGGAATTGGCTTACCTATGCCTCCACATCAAATGACGTGGTCAAGAGTCACTTTTTGCTAAAGATCTTCTTTGGGAAGCACATGGACAGGGAGGAGTTGATCGCTGAAGTCGAGGGCTACCGGTCATCTTCGATTGAATTCATCGAACTCCTCGAACAGACCCGGCAGAATTGCGGCGGCGAACCCGGCACCCTCTTCACATTTCTCACAACCGGCCTGGGAATATCGCACGCCCGGGCCAATATCGAGTGGGCAGATGAAGCTATCGCCCTGCTCAAGAACGCAGACGCCGATTATTCGTGGAAATTCACTGACTCAACGATTGGAAGTTCAAAATGACTAGCCGGCAAACGAAATCAGGCCCCGCCGACCGCTTTGCAGATTTCGCCGTCGGAAATTCCCGAAAACTCATCGGCGGGGTGCTAATCCTCACCCTCCTCCTTCTAATCCCCTTTTACACAATGGCACCCGAGGGAGAAGCGTCACAAAACCCCTCGGGGCAGGTTTTCGACCTTCAGGATGATGTCGACGAGCGATTTGAGTCGGAGATACACGCTTCGGGCTGGCTATTCGAATCGCGCACTGGCGACATCCTTACCCGTGATGGGCTTTTGGAAGTACTTACGAATAGCCAGCTATTGCGGGAAGCGGATGAACGCGGCGAATTAGCGCCTGAAGGCTTACCCGTCCAGCCGTACCTGATCCGCAGATTCGATCCAGAAACCAATCGAACGGTATATGGCATCGACTCACTTGCAGACGCCGTAGACGAGGTGTTTCGAGCGGTGCCGCAGCTCCCTGAAAACCTGGCGGCAGCCACCGATGAGCAGGTGAAGTTCGTCATCTATCAACTATTCACGAATCCGGCGTCCACCGGATTGCGCGAATCACTCTCAATCCAGGCCACCAGTGAAAAACGAACGGTGTTTGGGCAGGAGATTGATTGGTGGGTTTCCCCAGCATTCATCACTTTTACGATCTCTGACAACCTGAAGTTAGGCGGTGGAACCCAGCAAATTGGATTGGGCGCCGATCAGACGGTTCTGGACAAAGAGGCGTTCAACCGCAATATCCAGGAACTTCTCCGCGGTGATGAACTCAAATATCAGGCATGGGGCATCGCCATCGACGTCTCGCTGGAGAGTGAGGATGAGGGCAGCATAGCCGGTATCTTCATCATGTTCACGGTGATCGCGGCCGTCATCGTCGTAGGAGTCGCCCTCCGATCCTACTGGTCGATGGTGCTGACTGGTGTGGGCCTCGCAATCTTGATGATCTGGCTAAAGGGCATATCCAACCTGATCCAACTTGAGGGCGGACTCATCATCGAATTCATCGTGCCGGTGGCCATGATCTCTCTCGGTGTCGATTTCTCCGTACACGCACTGAAACGATACGAAGAAGAGAGTCGGCCCGGAATCGGACCACGACGGGCGTTGGTAATTGGACTCAGCGGCGTAACTGGCGCTCTCGCACTGGCGATGGCATCGGACAGCCTGGCGTTCCTTGCAAACGTATCGTCAGGCATCGATGGGGTGATTCAGTTCGGCGTCGCTGCAGCCATCGCTGTCGCTTCATCCTTCATTGTGCTCGGAGTGATCGTGCCGCTCTCGATGATGGAGATCCAGCAGATTATTGGGACAAGGGCGACCCCATCGGGCAGACTGCGTTCGATGTTGAACATGGGTAAGGGCTTCACCGTCGCTCTGCTCGCAGGTACATCGGTGGTTTTCATCGTCGCGGCGGGCGCTGCGCCTCCGGGGATGGAAGTCGGAATTCTTATACTCACGATCGTCGCTTATCTCGCTGTTCCTCTGTGGTTCGCAGCTCGCAAGCGTGACACAACGCAGGAAGATGAAAAATCGCAGGGACAGGTGACGGACGATGATCCGGCAGAAACGTCTGGTGGCCCGCTAGTGACGTTCGTCACCACGCTGGCCGACTGGCGATACGCAGTGATCCCCGTATCGCTAGCGATCACTGCGATCGCGGTAGTGTTCGCGATGAAGCTAGAAGCCACATTCGACGTAAAAGACTTCTTCGCGTCCGATTCCGACTTCGTGGTCTCCCTGGATAAGCTGGATGAGCATGTTGCGGAACGCGACGGAGAACCCGCCATCATCTACCTGCAGGGTGATTTCACAGATCCGGCTGCGATTCTTGCCACCGACCGTTTCATCAATAGCCTGGCCGACAATCCCTACGTCGCCCGCGAATCAAATGGCGAGCCTAACCTGTATGAATCGATCATCACGATATCCCGACGACTCACTGAAAACGATTTCGCCCGCGGCCAGGTGGAGGCATCGACCGGTGTCCCTGTCATTGACGCTAACGGCGATGGGTTCCCGGACACGCGTGAGAGCCAGACAGCGGTCCTCGCCTACGCCGTGGCCAACGGCGTCCCTCTTGATAGCGAAACGCTCGCGCTGACCGCGTCGCAGGTCACTGAAGTTGTCGACTTCAAGAAACCTGAGGAAATTACAACGATACTTGTGGTCGGAATTCCCGGAACTCGGCGGCAGGAGGTCGTCAAAGCAGCGGCGGACCGGCTTGAGATCGACCTCGTACAGCTTCGAGCAGAACCCACGATCTCGTTCGCATCATTCACCGGCTCACCATTCGCGCGACAGGCCCAGCTAGAGGCGACGACCAAAACTCTGCAACGTTCTATTCCAATCGCCGCGGCGGGTGCGCTAATCCTGCTACTCCTTGTGATGCGCTCTGTTCGATATGCCGTCGTCACGGTCATCCCAATCGGCCTGGTCGTGGCGTGGCTCTACGCAATCATGTATCTGGGGGGATTCGCGTTCAACTTCGTCACCGCAACCATCGGCGCCATTTCCATCGGTGTTGGAATCGACTTCTCAATCCACATGACGGAGCGTTTCCGAGAAGAGTTACGTAGAAGTTCCTCCCGCTCTGAGGCGCTGGCAAAGGCAACGAAGGGGACGGGCATTGCGCTCGCAGCATCCGCCACATCAAGCATCGTTGGGTTTGCAATCCTGGGATTCGCACCAATGCCGCTGTTTTCCTCGTACGGCTTCTTGACGGCCATCATGATTGCCCTGGCGTTAATCGCATCGCTGGTTGTATTGCCATCGCTGCTCATGATCGTCGCCGGCGAACCATCCCTGGAACAAGCTGAAGCGGCTCAGCCAACGTCAAAATGAAATTGGTGCGAGCGATCACATGAAAACGCTGGCAGCGTGCTAATCTTTTCGTATGCCAGAGAACAGTTCAGCTTATTCCGGCGGACCCGTAAGGGTCCGTTTCGCGCCCAGCCCAACCGGTGATCTCCACATAGGCGGAGTGCGCACTGCACTCTTCGACTATCTGCTCGCTCGCAACACGGGCGGTCAGTTCATCCTGAGGCTGGAAGATACCGACCGAAATCGTCTTGTAGAAGGCTCCATAGACAAAATCTATGAGTCGCTGCGATGGGTCGGTCTGGAGTGGGACGAAGGGCCAGATATCGGTGGCCCACACGGCTCATACGTCCAGTCCGAACGCGTTGAGTCCGGCATCTACGCCGATGCGGCGAACAGGCTCATCAAAAAGGGTCTCGCCTACGAATGCGACTGTACGCCAGAGCGCTTGGAGCGCGTTCGTGAACGGCAACGGGCAACCAAACAGGCGCCAGGATACGACGGCCACTGCAGGACGCGAGATCCGCAAGAGCTGGCCGACTCACGCGCCGCAGGCAACCCTATCGTCGTGCGGCTGATGGTCCCAAGGGGACGCACCGCCAACTTCAGCGATGAAGTTCGCGGAAACGTTTCTATCAAGTATCAGGACATCTCCGACTTCGTGATCCAGAAGTCAGATGGCTTCCCTACCTATCACCTCGCCCACATCGTCGACGACGATGACATGAAGATCACCCACGTGTTGCGCGGTGAGGAGTGGTTGCCGTCCGTGCCGCGTCACTTGCTGATCTACGAAGGACTGGAGATTCCAAGGCCGGTCTACGCCCACCTTCCCGTAATACTGGCGGAAGACCGGACGAAGTTGAGTAAGCGTCACGGGGCGGCGTCAGCACTCGATTTCAGAGATGCAGGTTACCTTTCGGGTGCGATCTTCAACTTCCTTGCACTGCTCGGCTGGTCACCGGGCAACGATCTGGAAGTGATGTCACGCGAGGAGACAATTGCGAAGTTTTCGCTCGACCGAGTAAAGGAAGCGCCCGCACTGTTCGATCGCTCAAAGTTAGAGTGGATGAATGGCACGTACATCAGGCAGATCACTGTCGATGAACTCGTAGACCTGGCTATTCCGTTTCTGGAATCCGGTCTGCCAGCTCATGCACCGCGCCCCATCGAGGCAGCGCGTGTTCGTCCGCTAATTGCCATGACGCAGGAGCGTATGAAAACGCTCGCAGAGGCGCCGGAGGCCATCGATCTTTTCTTCGAAGACGCCATTAATCCAACTCCAGAAGAGCTGATTCAAAAGAAGATGGACGCGGCGTCCACTGCCTCGGCGCTGGAAACATCGTTGAACATCATCCGAGATTTTGAGCCGTTCGAGCCTGAGCCACTGGAAGTTCGATTCAGGGCACTTGCCGTGGAGCTGGACGTAAAAATTGGAGCGCTGTTCGGCTCCATCAGAGTCGCCACGACTGCGCGAAAAGTCGCCCCACCCCTTTTTGACACGATGGTCGCGCTTGGTCGAGACAGAACCATCGAACGAATCGAAAACGCCATCAATAGCCTCGAATCCGCGGCAGGATAGGTACTGAACCATGCTTTACGTCAATATAGGCCTTGCTCAGCGACTCGAACGTGTCGATGTCGCTATGGGTATGGAGTGTGGCGCCGCCTGCCGTGAACAGTTCTCGGATGTCGATGCATCTGCTGAGCGTGTCGACAGCGGTATCGCCGTGTGGGCTGGAGCGGACTCCCCGCTCTCGCTGGCAAGTGGTCTTGGAATGCGCGGGCCCGTGCTTGATCGAGATCTGGATCACCTCGTGGATTTCTACAAACAGCACAACGTACCCACGACCGTGTGGGTAAACCCGTTCGCTGACCCGTCATTTCTCGAAGGATTGGGCAAACGATCTTTTCGCGTGTCCAGTTTTGGAAACATGTTGGTTCGCACATTGGAGCCATCGGACGCTAATGCAGAAATAGAAGCTGGCACGGTTGAAGTCGTCACTGCCAACGCCAGCCAGAGCGAAGAGTGGTCGAGCGCTGTTGAAACGGCCTTTGGCGATCTTCCTTCTGCAAACCGAAGAATGGCCGCGACAATGTTCCATCGACCTTCGAGCACCGAGTTCTTCGCTATGATCAACGGAGAAGTGGCTGCGGTCGCCTCAATGGCAATGCACGATCAGGTGGCCACCCTTTCAACAGCGGCCACGTTGCCGAAGTTCAGGAGCCGCGGTGTCCACGCCGCCCTACTCAACGCCAGAGTGGCATACGCCGCCGCTAATGGGTGCGATCTTGCCGCTGGGATGACAGCCCCCGGCACCACGTCTCAACGAAACACGGAGAAGGCTGGCTTCCGCGTTATCTACACGGAAGTCCTGCTAAGCAATGCATAACCCCGGTTATTGAGCGTAAATTTATTTGACCAGCAGGGCCGTAACTACGTAAACTTAGCGACTCGCATTATTTTTCAATGAATCGGTAGAGGCAGGTTTGAAACCTGTCCAGGCAAGAGGTATTTTTATTGGCAGAGGCACGATCGCAGGAAGGTGAGGGGTTCGAGCAGCTCCTGAAGCGTTTTAACAAGCGCGTGCAGGAAGAGGGAATCGTCTCCCAAGCTCGACGGTCGATGTATTTCACCCCCCCCAGCATCATCCGCAAGAAGAAGGCCGCAGCCAAGAAGCGCAAGAGCGTAAAGGCTCAGCGCAAAAACATGTAGCCTCGCTGCCCATGGCAGTTGTCGAACTAGCGTCCACCCGTAAGTGGGCGCTTTTTTGATTAACCGCTATTTTCCGATCCCCCAACTACTCCGCTCCAGACATAGATAGAATCGGGCCACGCACTGACACATATTAATTTCCTATCGGGAGAATCTCCTTGAATTTCGTTCGTCCCATCACCAGGCGGTCGTGGTGGCCGTTTCTGGTGTTGTTGATCTCCCTTGCGATGGTGGGACTGATCGCCTGTTCTTCAGGCGGAGACGATGACGACAATTTCTTTGATCCCGATTCCACGGAACAGGACGAGGATGAAGAAGAATCCAAGGCCCCAACTACGTCTCCTGACTCAGACCCCGTAATCTCTGAACCTGGCCAGCCTTCTGTCACCATAACCCCGAATACAGATTCCACCGCATCTGACCCCGGTGAAGCTACCGCTACCTCCGTTTCTGTACAGCCCAAGAGCAATCCAACTGTCTCGGCTGTAACGAGCCCACTGCCGGGCGGAGCGGCCGCCACAGGCGGTCCCGAAATCTTCAGTCTCATTGACATCATCTTCACTGACCTGACTACGGGGCAGGAAGTCTTTGACATCGCCATTGAACAAGAGTTTGGGGATTCCCCAACCGCGGCCATGGAGCCGCTGGTTGATGGAATTTCTTTTGAGGCTCTTATTTTCAGAAACATGGAGTGGTTGGCGGGACAGGGATACCAGTCAGTTGAAGTCCCTACGGTAGCCGGGTTCGGCGATGTATTTCTGGAAAGCGCCGCTCTGGCGCCGTTGCGCCATAAGAATGTCAATTACAACGGCCAGTATGAGGGGAAAGATCCGGAGAACGATCTCAAGATCGACGAACTGGACGCCTACCTCAGATACCACACCATCCCCGGCGTATTTCAGAGCATCGTGTCCGCGGCGAAAGCCAACGGTATAGCCGTAACCGGCAATGTCGAATCCATCGCTCACATCATCAATCGCGCCCAGGAATCTGGCATCGGTGGCGGGGAAGACGAGCTCGTACTCGCTGGGCTCTTGCCCATTCCGACTATCGATCAAGTAATCACGTTTATCGATGATGTTATTGACGCTGGAGCGGTGAGAATATCCGCTGAAGCGTATCCGCTCGATTACGACAACCGGATTGCAGAGCATCTCGCCTCACGTGGCATCCCATACAAACACACAGGCGCTGAGATTGGCGATCTGTGGACCGGCTATTACTACTCGTTTTACCCTGACAAAACTGCCGCCGGAGATGCGCTTGTCTACCTGCATTCAGCCTGCGCGATCATTGGAAATACCAATGCCTCAGTGTTTGCACGTGCTCGCGCCTCCGGTGATGATATCGATACTGCCGTTGTTGTAGGAGCCTACGTTCCTTACCCGTGCAACACCTCACTTTCGATCGCCGACGTGTACAACGATGACGGCTCCGGATCGCTGCACGTAGAGTTGGACGCTCCAACGTTTTCCGACGGTTCCGCAGCTCCTAATTGCACTACCGACCTGTGGACCAACCTGCTGCTGGTAGCAACGAATCGACAGGGCATTGATACCATCGAATTTGCTGCGGATCTGTCTGCATCAGTCAGTGCCGTCTCCACACCAGGCCTCGCAGCTCGCGTCAGGGAGCGAATTCTCTCCCATCCCATACCGTCTCAGAATCTGCCCATCGCAAATGTAATAGTCGACCTGCCTGTGTTCGGTGAGGATGACGGAATTAGCACTGCCGAATTCTACGAACTTATCCGAGACGTCCAACTTGGCCTTGTCGATGACGCGTTGCAAGCGGCTGGATATCAGACTGTTCTCACATTCGATGAGCCATGGACCGGCGGGGACGTTTCCCTCACTTACATCCTTACCGCTGGAGGCAATGAGGAGACGGGCGAAGAATTTGCCTATGGATTCCCGTACTGGAACGCCCAACAGGACATAGATCCACGTCTCCATGGAGTGGTCTCAAGCGCCACAACCGACAGGCCCGTATTCATCCACCCAATCTACGGAATCCCGGAGAAAGGAATCTGGTCCGACTTGAGGACATCAATGGGACTCCCGGCCCGCTTCCCGTACGCCAACCCCAGTTTCGGCCCGGACGAGGAGTACCGGACCTCGCTCCTCACCTCATGGGCTCTAGATTCAGCAGGAGAAGTAACTGCAGACGGAATGGCCGTCCCAATAACGCCCCTCACTGGCTCAATTGCCGGGCAGGTGGCGATCCTGACTCCGTTCGGTGATGTGACCCGGATCGGCCAAACGGCGAACTTCATAGACGTAGCAGAAGTTCCAACATCCAACATTGTGTTTTCCGCCCCTCTCCGGGTGCAGGGCTCTGGAGGCCTTGAGGAGAAGATGGCCCCCTATCTGGTCACTGACGGAAACGGACTCCACATGTGGATGGTCAGCCAGATCCATCACGAGGGGTTCACGTTCGCCATGAGCGAAGCAATCGCCAGGTCAACCAGCGGTAATCGTGTGCTTGAAAAGCCTGCCTATGTACACCTCTACTCAGGTAGGCAGACCTTCGCACTTGCGTACGACCACAGCGATGTAAGCCTCAATTTGCCATTCACTCCCGGCGAGTTGATCGATGTCACCGTTTACAACCCGGCTGGACTGGCGGTGGAAGAACGACGCGGCGTGGCATATGACGGTCCGGTAATGGCATCGCTGGAAAAATATGGATTACTGGTCGTGGAACCGGCCCGATAAAGACGGGCTGTGATTCCTCCGGCGGTGACTATCCAGACTCGCCATTCGCGTTAGGATAGTTCAATATGAACGTCGCTATTCTTGTATTCCCGGGAACATGGTCGGAAGTCGACTGCCATCGCGCCTTTACTGACGTGATTGGGCATGACGCTGAATATGTCTGGCACAAAGAAACCGATCTCGACCGCTTCGATGCGGTGGTGGTTCCCGGAGGCTTCTCCTACGGCGACTACCTGCGGTGTGGCGCCATAGCCCGATTTTCACCTGTAATGGAGTCGGTCAAAGCATTTGCTGAGGCCGGCAAGCCCGTCATCGGTATTTGCAACGGATTCCAGATTCTGTGTGAAGCAGGACTTCTTCCCGGAGTCCTCACCAGAAATGAGCATCTCGAGTTCCGATGCAAATGGGTCGACTTACGCGCCGAAACCACCAACACACCATTCACCCATCTCGCTTCCGCCAAACAGGTACTGCGAGTTCCAATATCCCATGGCGAGGGAAATTACCAGGCTGACGCAGAGACTCTGGAAATGTTGGAACGCACCGGCCGTATCGTGTTCAGGTACGTAGACGAAGATGGGAACGCCACGGCCGAGTCCAACCCAAACGGCTCCGCCAACAACATTGCCGGCATCATCAATGAACGCGGCAATGTCCTGGGCATGATGCCCCACCCCGAGCGATCGGTTGAAGAGTTGCTGGGTGGAGACGACGGCGCTGTCATCTTCCGCTCCATGGTCACACCAACAGCCGCTGCTGTTTAGCCGGATCTCACACCGATAGTCGAGCGCCACGGGTTGGCGAACTATCCCTTTGGGTGATAAAACGCTCCAGTCACCTATTCTCATACACACTGGAGATCCAGCCGCATGCCACGAATCAATCGCGCAATTGAACTTCTTGCTCAGGACCAGCCTGTCTTCTACTACGGCGGTCACACTGGCTTCGAACTCACATATGAGAACGGAAAAGCGCAGGCCGCTACTGAAGCCGACTACATAAACATCGGCATGGAGCACGGCGCATTCGATATGCCTGGCCTTGATCAGTTCATGAAAGGCCTGGTCGACGCCGGTCCTACCCGCTCAGGCCACCGGACTCCCACGGTCATAGTAGAGGCGCCGGTGATTGGCGAAAGTGAAGATGCCATCCGAATCAACACCTGGCAGTTCCGGCAGATTCTTGGCCGCGGGGTCCACGGAATTCTTCTCTGTCACGCGGAAAATCCCGCAGCCGTGAGAGCATTCGTCGAGGTCTGCCGGTTCCCTCGCAACCTCGCGGGCGTTGGTGAAGGACTGGGCGTTGGCACACGCGGAGTCGGCGGTCAGGGCGTCCCCGCAGGAATCTGGGGCACCGATAACGACGGATACGTCGATAAGGCCGACCCATGGCCACTCAACCCCGATGGCGAGCTCATCCTGGGCCTCAAGATCGAAAACATCCGAGCACTCAACTCGGTAGAAGCCACGCTATCGATTCCCGGCATCGCATTCGCAGAGTGGGGTCCCGGCGACATGGCAATGTCCATGGGCATCGACCGATGGGAAGGCGAAGGCCGTCACCCAAGGCTGGCAGCGGCTCGAGAGCGCGTCCGAGCAGCGTGCGCAGCCAACGGAATCAAATTCCTTGAAGGATTCGAAGAAGGTCAGGAAGTCCAGCAATACAACGACGGCGTCAGGCTCTCCGGCTACGACGCCGATCGAGCAGCAGTAGTCCGCGCCCACGTAGGCCGAACGATGCCCGTCTAAATTACCCGATCGTTTCCGCCGTCCACAGGTAGCTGTGCTCCCGTGGTTCGGCTGAATAGCGGGCCTGCCATTGCGACGGCAAGATTTGCTACGTCCTTCGATGTAACTTCTACGCCTAGGACGTTGTTGGTCTTGTACTGATCCACAGTGATGCCGTAGTGGTCTGCCCTGTTCTGCAGGACTTCTTCCGTCCAAATGCCTGTGTCGAACACCGCATTGGGATGAAGCACGTTTACTCGTACCCCGAGCTCCCCCAGTTCAAGTGCTGCCACACGCGCCAACTGCGTAAGGCCTGCCTTCGCGGCGGAGTACGCCGCGGCGCCAGGACCGGGAGCAGGGACGTTTTTTGAGGCGATCGCAACAATCGCAGGGTCGATGCCGAATTTCAAATACGGTGTTGCGGCACGGATAACCCGCATGTGGCCAGACATGTTTACGTCGACCACTTTCGTCCAGGTGTCATCGTCCATCTCTTCGATGTTCATGCCGGCCGGGAAGGTTCCCGCATTGGAGATGACGATATCCAAGCCTCCGAATCTCCCGATTGTCGCGTCCACAGCCACGTCTACATCCGCCGAGCTGGTCACATCGCACTGAATACCGATGGTGTCAACGCCCAAATACTGTTCGATAACACCGCCATCAATATCCAAACACGCGACTGCGGCGCCCTGTGACCTCAGCGCGCACACACACGCTGCGCCAATCCCACTGGCGGCTCCTGTCACCAGCGCGATCTTGCCTTGCAGCGGCGGCGAACTTACGATTCGCTTCAACTTGGCCTGCTCAAGCACCCAGTACTCGACGTCGAACAGGTCCTGAGGTCCGAGCGGCTGCCACGCATCGATCGAATCGGCGATCTGTGCCGCTGTGATGTTGTGGCCTGCAATGTCTGCCACAACACTCGCACGACCAGCGTTCGGGCCAAACGACACAGTTCCAACACCCCGCCACACGGCCCAACGAGGCGCAGCATCCAATATCTGGTGATCGGCAGCGCTGTATCTGCCGAAATAGCTTTTATACTCCCGCTGGAAGTCAGCGATATCGCTCTCAACATCGCCAGACAGAACCATGGGGGAGGGTTTCGTATGAATCACGTGGTCCGGCGTGAGACCACCTCGGGTGGCAATTTCGGATACATCGTCACGCAACGAAAAGCCAACGGCTTCATCAGATGAGTCGACACGCGCCACCTGCGGGAAACCTGCTGCAGTCGAAACAGCCCGACGCAGTTCGGCCAATTGCTTGAGATCCGGCGGATCGCCCTGTGCAGTGGCGATAGAGCCTGAATGTTGCGAAACAACGCACTCAGCCCTGGTCACGAGCGCGATCATCCGCTCATAGCTCTCCTGCGCGGTATTACCAAACGTGAATACCCCGTGGTTCATCAAAATCATGCCATCCAGACGTGACCAGTCGACTCCGGCTACCAACTCAGCAACAAGTTTGGCCAGGATGAATCCCGGCATTGCATATGGAACTATCAAAACCTCATCGCCCAGAACCTCAAGCAACCGGGCATCGCCATTGGGTGTGTTGCTGATGGTCACGATGGCGTCAGCATGGGTGTGATCAACCCACTGGTGAGGTATCAGCGCATGCGTGATCGTTTCAACTGACGGATTCGGCGCGTCGGGATTGATGGACGCCGCACGCAGCGATCTCATCATGTTCGTATCATCGAGGGAATCAAGCCCCGCCAGACGGCGGACGGCATCAAGCCGAAGCGGAGCGAATCCGGGCGGTTCGATATCGGCCAGATCCCAGCCGCTACCCTTCACATAGAGAATTTCTTCCGACTCACCATGAAGGTTCTCAACGGGCAACTTGACGGAGGTGTTCCCGCCGCCGTGAAGTACTAGATTGGGATCCGCACCAAGTAGCCTCGACGAGTATGCACGCAGTGCCAGAGGATCATCTGTGAACTCCCGTGCAGCATCGTTATCCCAGCGACTCTTCATCCCGGTCCTTTCAGTGGTCTGGTTTCTCTCCAAACCATCTTAATGCCGGAACAACCGCTGATTAATCAGCCGCAGGAACCGCCATCTCAGCCACCGCGAGCTTTGTCACCTTCACGGCGCAAGCCTTGAATTCTGGCGTCTCGGTGATGAAATCGTATGCATCGCTCGTCAGGACGTTCGTCATCGTCGACTCCGGGAACGCAAAGCTCATGAATATCGTGCCAGCGGGCGATCTATCAGTCACCTTCGCATGGACCGTCACAACGCCGCGTCTGGTCGCAACCTCAATGACTTCCTCATCCTCAACGCCCAGGTACTCGGCATCTTGGGGGCTGATCTCCGCCCACTCGTGCGGGACAAGCAGTTCGAAGCCCTCGGCTCGTCCCGTCTGCGTACCCGTGTGATACGTAGAGCGCCGTCGCCCGGTCGTGAGCACGTATGGATACTCCTCATCTGGTTCCTCAGCGGGAGCAATATGATCGACAGGCGCGAAAAATCCCGGAATCCCGCCACCCGTTTCGAACTCTTCCTTGTGCAGGTACATGGTCCCGGGGTGGTCAGGAGTCGGACACGGCCACTGTATTCCGCCTTCGGTGTCGAGCCGCTCGTAACTGATGCCGGCGAGAATTGGCGCTACGCTAGCGATCTCATCCCACACCTCTGATGCGGTGGTCATCGTCTGCGGATAACCCATCGCCTCAAACAGATCAAGGAGAATGCGCCAGTCCTCTCGCGCCTCACCGGGCGGCGCAACAGCCTGCCTAACTCGCTGAACCCGCCGTTCGCTGTTCGCAAACGTCCCCTCAGATTCGGCGAAAGCCGCGGCTGGCAGAACAACATCGGCGAGTTCGGCGGTGTCCGTAAGGAATATGTCCTGCACCACAACGAACTCGCACGCCTCAATCGCTCGCCTGGTGTGATTAGCGTGGGCGTCTGATGCGATGGAGTTCTCGCCCATCACGTATAGAGCTTTCACTCGACCTCGAAGCATCTGATCGAGGGCGGTGATTTTGGTAATGCCCCGTCGTTTTGGCAATGGAAATCCCCACGCCGCCTCGAACTTCTCTCGCACTCCCGGTCGCTCTACCTTCTGGTAACCCGGAAGATCAGTCGGCAGCGCACCCATATCACTCGCGCCCTGCACATTGTTCTGGCCCCGTAGTGGGTTGACGCCAGCGCTTGGCTTACCGAAGTTACCGCAAAGCATTGCCAGGTTTGAGACCGCCTGGACGTTGTGTGAGCCGCACGAGTGTTCAGTGATCCCAAGCGTGTAGCAAACTGCTGCTTTTGGCGATGCCTCGGCATACTCACGCGCTGTATCAATAATGTCCTGCGCTGGCACTCCGGTCACACGCGCTGCGTACTCCGGCGTATACATGTCCAGGTGGGCCGCAAGCCCGTCAAAACCTTCAGTCTTGCTATCGATATACGACTGGTCGTAGAGGCCCTCTTTGATGATCACGTGGCACATAGCGTTTAGCAGCGCTATGTCGGTGCCAATCTTCGGTTGCATGTGGCGCGTCGCCCACCTGGTGAGCTCAATCTTGCGTGGATCTACAACGGTGAGTTTCGCTCCCTTGCGAACCGCTTTTTTCATGCGGAGGGCGATCACCGGATGAGTTTCGGTGGTGTTAGAGCCAAGTACAAGCAGATAGTCGGTGTCGGCGAGCTCCTCAATGGAGTTACTCATCGCACCCTTACCTACCATGACCGCCAGACCGGCGACCGTTGGAGCATGTCAGGTACGAGAACAGTTATCGATGTTGTTCGTCCCCACCGCCACTCTTGCGAACTTCTGCATCAGGTAGTTCGACTCGGACGTGACCCGAGCGGAAGCCCACAGAACAAGCGAATCAGGACCATCGGTATCTTTGTAGTGCTCAAACTTCGACGCGACTAGAGATATTGCTTCATCCCAGCTTGCGGGTTGGAGTTCCCCGTTTTTCCGAATCAGAGGCGTAGTCAGCCGATCTGCGCTCTTCACAAAGTCCCATGAGCCAAACTGTCCCTTGACGCAGAGAGATCCCTGAGACGGCGCGGTGAAGTCTGGTTCCGAACCCTTCAGTTCGCCATCTTGCGTGAGAAGCTGGATTCCACAGCCGACTCCACAGTACGGACAGATCGTCTTCGTGCGCTCGAGCTTTTCTGCAACCGTCTTGCCAACGATTTTCTTGTCAGTGAGCGCGCCCGTTGGGCAAGTATTGATGCACTGACCACAAAACGTACACGGACTTTGCAGAAGCTCGTTATCAAAGAACGAGAAGATTTTCGAGTTTTGTGATCGGCCATCAACGGTGATCGCGCCAGCCATCTCCCAGTCGTTACACACGTTGGTACAACGGAAACAGCCAATACAGAAATCATAGTCACGCTGAATGAACGGATTGGGATCCAGCGCCTTTGCGCGGGGAGCGATTGGCTTCAGCCAGCCTGCGTCAGCCTCGTACTCATCGGTCGCTGAGTGAAAATCACATGTCTTGAACGATAGACACTTTGGACATTCTGCCTGCGGCCCGGTCTCCGATAGCAGCATATCCAGAATCGTCCGCCGATACTGCTTCAACTCATCTGAGTGCGTCGTGACCTTCATGCCCGGCTGCTGGAACGCGGTGCACGATGCGACCTGTGTAACGCGCCCATCGACCTCGACGTCCACTAGGCACATCCGGCAAGTGCCCTGGGGATCAAGACGCGACTCATAACAGAGCGTGGGAACATCATACCCAGCCTCTCTGAGCGCGCCAAGAACCCTGCCACCCTCGGAGTACGGAACCGGAGTCCCGTTAACTTCTAACAGGGCTTCTGAAACCGTCGATGATTGAGTAGTGGCATCCATGATGACGATTATAGGTTCAAATCACGTACCGAGCAGCCCCACTACGTCACCGTTTGGCATCAGGTCGATATCAAAGGCGTTTGGTTTAGACGGCAATCCGGGAAGCGTGATGATGTCTCCGGCTAGCACCACGAACTGCCTGGCGCCCGCCGATACCCTCACTTCTCTAACGTGGAGACTATGGCCTGTCGGCGCTCCACGCAGCGTGGGATCTGCAGAAACCGAGAGGTGAGTCTTGGCCATGCAGATTGGGAAATGCCAACCGTTGTTCTCAAATCGACGCGTCGTAGTCCTGGTCATTGGACCCCATGTGACTTCATCGGCGCGATAGAGGCCTTTTGCGAGCGAGTCAACTTTGTCGAAAGTTGATGCATCGTCTTCGTAGAGCAACTCGACGTTAGCTGGCTGCTCAGTGGCGCTCACTACCGCCTCCGCCAGTTCGATCATTCCATCGCCACCCTCAGAGAATCCCTTCGCTTCAACGGCTGCGAGCGCGCCCGATTCCATCGCAACCTGCCGCGCCGCTTCGACCTCCAGGATGGTGTCATCCGGGAACCGGTTGATGGCGACGACCACGGGCAGCCCGAACTTCTTGACCACGCCAATGGCATGCTTCAGGTTGGCTGCGCCTTCCTGCAGCGCTGGCACGTTTGGCGTAGTGAGATCTTTCATCTCAATACCACCATGCCACTTCAGCCCCCTGATGGTGCAGACGACCACCGCCGCGGAAGGTTTTGGACCACCCTGCCGGACCTTGATATCCATGAACTTCTCAAATCCAAGGTCGGCACCAAATCCGGCCTCGGTAATCACGTAGTCAGCGGCGTTAGTCGCGAGCACGTCTGCGACTATCGATGAGCAGCCATGAGCGATATTTCCGAATGGCCCCATGTGAACAATCGTCGGCTGCCCTTCATTCGTCTGGGCAAGATTGGGCTTCAAGGCGTCTTTGAGCAGCACCATCATTGAGCCCACCGCGCCAATATCTCCCGCCCGAACCGGGGTATTTTCACGAGTCCAGCCAACCACTATGTCGCCAAGCCGGTCCCGCAGGTCGCCGTAATCACTGGCAAGAGCCAGGATCGCCATAATTTCTGATGCCGCCGATATGTCAAACCCAGTCTGTCTGACAGGCCCGTCGCCGGTTGCTCCAAGGCCCTGGGCAATGTTCCGAAGACCGCGATCTTCTGCGTCAGTAACACGACGCCATGTAATGCCATCGGCCGGCAGCGTTCCGGCTCGCGATGCGTTGTCAGTCATCGCAGCCAGGAAGTTGTGGGCGGACTCCATAGCGTGGAAATCACCCGTGAAATGCAGATTTATATCGCTGGCCGGCTGAACGACGGACTTTCCGCCACCGGTGCCACCGCCCTTACGGCCAAACAATGGACCCAGAGATGGCTGTCTCAGGGTCAGCACAACGTTCTTGCCAATCTTTCCAAGACCCTGCGTAAGACCAACGGCCGTTGTAGATTTGCCTTCACCCGCAGGAGTAGGGGTGATTGCGGTAACGACGATTAGCTTCCCGGGCTTTTCCCTGGTTGGGAACGACTCAAATGGGATCTTCGCTTTATCGTGCCCGTACGGCTCAATATCCGCGAGTGTAAGTCCCAGATCACCGGCAATATCTGCGATTGGCCTCAACTGCACATAACTCCTTCTGTCGCCCTCCTCTTAGAGGATTCGGGCTTTTCGTCCAACGCTCAGACCTATAAATGCTATCGAACCAAACATAACAACCCAATCCCAGTGAATCGTGCGTCCTATCCACTGGTTCACAACAACGGCAAATGTGAGCATCACCGCTGTTGTCACGATCGCCCATGCGATCGACTGCGGCCAATCTCTCTCCGGCTCCGAAACGCCAAATAAGTATCTCAGGTTCTCAATGGAGAACGTTTTGATCTGGCTTGGTTTCACACTTTTCTTTACTGCCATGGCCGCCTCCCGACGTGTCTAATTCAGTCCGTGGACTTAGATGCCGAATAAGGGCCATCGGCCACATTACTAGATAAGAAGCTGTATTGCTGCGTTTGAGAACATTCGTTATACTTTCCTCACTCGTAATTTTGTAATCATGTAATTGGATGGGCCAATGAGTAACGAAGCACAACGGTTTTTCACAGACCGGATACCAGGCGACTGGTTCGAATCAAACCTGGAGATCATCTCGGACCGCGACGAAATCCTTGTGACAGGCGACCTCGCAGACCCTCAGGTTGAGGATGCCTCGGACGAGGACGCGGTCAAGCTCGCACGGGCCCAGGCCGTCAACGAGTTCCGTGAGGCGACTCGCGATGAACGAATGAAGATTGCTGATGAAGCTGAGACGTTGTTTGGCCGAAAAGTTTCGTGGGGCGCCGGTATCGGTGATCAACGCGTGCTATTCACCCACCTCGGAGTTCCGGTGATGAGCCGACTACGCCTTCCGGAGCGGGAGACCCTGGACACGCTCGTTACCGCGGGAGTGGCCCGTAACCGGAGCGATGCACTGGCGTGGTGCGTCAAATACGTCCGAAAACAGCAAGCCGACTGGCTCGCAGAACTACAAGAAGCGTTCACCAAGGTCGAAGAGGTCCGTTCTTCCGGCCCAAACATCTAGTTATTTATCGCCCTCCCCTCGCAAGCCGGCGCGCAAGCGTAGCGGCCAACTGATCGGGACATCAGAAGAAGCCAGAGGGAACGGGTGAAACACGGAGGCGGCCGTGTGGCCGCCTCCGTAGCTGCCCAATTGCCGACGATGGCTTGCAAAAAGATTCGTCGGAATTTCAAATCCACATCCGGGTTGGCTGGAGTACACGATCGAATGGCACTGTGTCCGGCGCACGGTGCTAATTGGTTCGACGTGCAAGAGTCCTCGGAGGTTCAAAAAGTGGCCATGCACTCTCACCACGTTCCTCATCCCGCACCGATATCGTAGGGGCGTCTGGGGTAGATGCGCCCCGGATTTGGAAGCGAATGTCGCAACCAACGCGACGTCTTTGGGATGAGGTTGCAGTGCATCAAAAGAGCATGTGTGTAGGCGCTACACGGGGTGCAGCTATCGCCGCCACCCCTACGACGATTTCATGCTCGACGAGCAAGTTGATTCCCGGGGCCAACATTTCCCGCCAAAAAGAAAAGTGGCCCCAGTTTTGGGGCCACTTCTGCGTATGTATCTTTGCGTGGCGCCCTAAATAAAGAGCGGTCCGAAGATCAGGGATACCACGGCCATCAGCTTGAGCAGAATGTTCAACGCTGGACCAGAGGTGTCCTTGAATGGGTCACCAACCGTGTCGCCAGTAACCGCGGCTGCGTGAGCGTCTGAGCCCTTGCCACCGTAGTTGCCCAGTTCGACGTACTTCTTCGCGTTATCCCATGCTCCACCCGCATTGGCCATGAAGACCGCGAGGAAGAAACCGGTAACGATTGAGCCAAGTAGCAATCCGCCAAGGACTTCCGGGCCGAGAACGGCACCGACAAGAACTGGCGAAATGACTGCAATCAGTCCGGGAAGGATCATCGCCTTGAGCGATCCCTGTGTGGAGATATCCACAGCGCGGGCCGCATCCGGCTTCACACCCGGCAGGCCTTCTCGCAATCCCGGAATCTCCCGGAACTGCCGTCGTACCTCTTCGATCATGGAGTTAGCGGCATCGCCAACGGCTTTCATAGTGAGTCCGGCAAACAGGAACGGCAGGACTCCACCAATCATCAGTCCAATGGTGAGATCAGGATCGTCTAGCCTGAAGACGTCGACTTCAGCAACTTCACCGTAAGCGACCATCAGCGCGAGGGCCGTCAGTACGGCTGAACCAATTGCGAAACCCTTTCCGGTGGCGGCTGTGGTGTTACCAAGAGCATCAAGTGCGTCGGTACGCTCGCGTACTTCAGGGTCAAGGTGCGCTTGCTCCGCAATTCCACCAGCGTTGTCCGCCACAGGACCGTATGCGTCCGTGGCGAGCGTGATACCCAGCGTGGAAAGCATTCCAACGGCTGCGAGGGCGATTCCGTAGACGCCTGCAAGCTCGTTAGAGATGTAGATCGCTGCGATAACCGATGCCGCCGGGATCACGGTGCTGAACATTCCGATGGCCACTCCAGCGATGATCACTGAGGCAGCGCCAGTGGGCGACTGTGACGCTATCCACTGAACCGGCTTGTTCTCGTAGGAAGTGAAGTACTCCGTCGCGGTTCCGATCACCTGTCCTGCGACGAGTCCTGTAACAACCACCCAGAACAGCTTGAAATCTAGGTCAAGCGCTGCAATCGCAATCCCGGTGCCGATCAGTGCCAGTCCACCAGCGCCAAAGATGCCGGTACGAATGGTCCATAGCAACCTCGACATTCCAGCACCTTCCGGTGCCCGAACAAGGAAGGTCCCAATGATCGAAGCAGCAATTCCAATTCCACCTACCAGCATTGGCAGTACGAATAGTTGGCTATCAAAATCAGCCACCCACGCGTCGGTTGCGAAGATAGTCGTTCCGGCCGCCAGCGTGGCGAGTGCAAGAGCCGAGATCATGGAGCCAACGTAGGACTCAAACAGATCCGCACCCATTCCTGCAACGTCACCCACGTTGTCTCCAACGTTGTCAGCGATTGTTGCCGGGTTGCGAGGGTCGTCCTCGGGAATGCCAGCTTCGATCTTGCCAACGAGGTCTGCTCCAACGTCAGCGGCCTTCGTGAAGATGCCGCCACCCACCCTGGCAAACAGGGCGATTGACGATGCACCGAATCCGAATCCGGCAACGATGGCCGGGTCCCGAAATATCATCCAGAGTGCCGTGATGCCGAGGATACCGATTCCTACGACTGTCATGCCCATCACGGAGCCAGCGCTGAACGCGACCCGCAATCCACTGTTCAGACTTACGGCTGCCGCAGTAGCAGTTCGGGTGTTGGCCCGAACTGCGATGCTCATGCCAATAAATCCGGCGAGAGCGGAACCAATGGCGCCGGCCAGATATGAAAGGGCAGTCCATGGACCTTCAGAATCGATTCCGAAGCCACCGTAACCGCCAGTCTCCAGGCTCTTCTTATCAAGAATGTTGTAGTCGATGAACAACGCAAGAATGATAAAGACCACGACCACGAAGACGGCGAGAATCATGTACTCCCGCTTCAGGAAGGCCATTGCGCCTTCCTTGATCAGATCGCCAATCTCGCGAACCGTTTCATTGCCTTGATCCTGGCGTGTTACGTGCCAGGCGAGCGCGACCGCCGTCAGTAGCGCCAATCCACCACCCGCAAGGGCGATGATAAGTGACTCCATTAGATTTCCCCTCCGCGAAAGAACCTTCCCGCTGGGAAGGCTCGTAAGAACAGGACACGCCCGAGCGGCGTATGCAAAGTCCCGTCAAAAAAACTATCAGCGCACCTGCACGGAGTCAATGAAAAACAGTGGCTGAAATTACGAATATCGACGCGGACCCCCGAATCGCCACCCCACACGCCCTCCAATAAAATGTCACTTCGGGCTCCTGTAGGTGATCCGGGATCTCAGCCACGTAATGGGATGAGGGTAGTTGTCGCCAGTCCACACGCGGCGTCTGATTGCTCCATATTTATTGACCGTTGCAATAATCGACGCTGAGATCCAGGATCGCTCCGGCCAAGCCCTGCACGTCCGGGATGACTGTATG
The DNA here is from genome assembly GCA_013204555.1 of Chloroflexota bacterium. Taxonomy (GTDB): domain Bacteria; phylum Chloroflexota; class Dehalococcoidia; order Lucifugimonadales; family Lucifugimonadaceae; genus UBA1151. The sequence continues at coordinate 49,655 of JABMNO010000066.1, forward strand.
GGGGCTTTGCCTTCCGCGTTACTAATTACAACTGTGCGAGAGCTTGTGGTCTCGGATGCGGGATGGCGAGTGTCTCGGGCTTTTGGTCGACGTGTGGCGCCGTATACCTGGCCGCAACCGCTATCTCAGCATCGTAGGGGTGCCCCTAGTGGATACCCGGTCCGACACCGGGGGTACCCGGATCCCACAGCGAGCCTACTCCAGGCTATCGGCCACTTGCCGCAGTCGCTCTTCCAGCGCAAGTTGGCGAGCGGCAACGGTTAGATCACTGCGAGTCCGTTCAAGTACGGCACGAAACTGATCCGTCGTCCGCCGGAGACCTCTTGTGACGGCATCCGGATAGTCAAGCGATATCAACTCCGAATAGACCATGTCCATGAACTCAAGAAGTCGCTCGGCTGTCTCCAGGTCCCCACCCCGCAGGCTGTCAAGGATCGACCGTCGGAGTTCGCTGGCAGCCTCCGCAAGGCCATTCATATAGGGAGCAGGCCCAACGCCTAACTCATCGGGAGATGGAATTGACTCATTCAATAGAGCGGCGATGGTGAGATTCGCCTCGACGTACTCCTTCTCTGCGTCGTGGAGAAGTCCAGAGTCGAAGAACTCGCGGCGTTCTCTAGTTAGCTTCGACGCGGGAAGTATCTCCTCACCCGCCTGTCTCGCCAGATTGCGCGCCTCTTCCATTTCCCCGCGGTGTGCGGCGCGGATTGCACGTGAAGAGAGTTGGATGGTGAGACGGGCTGCTCTGACTGCCTGCTCTCGATCAGCATGGGCAACATCGAACTGCTCTCGCGCCGCCGCCACGATCGCCTTCAGATCACGTTCGTCGCGATCTACCACTTATCTGGTCTCGTCGATCATGTCCGCCAGCTGAGCAGCGGCGGCTTTCGGATCGCTTGCCATGGTTACAGCGGTTACGACGCAGACCGAGTCTGCGCCAGCTTCAAGCACTGCGCCAATGTTCTCCTTATTGATGCCGCCAATTGCCACAACCGGCACTCTCACCACTTCCGACGCACGTCGTAGCGTGTCAAGACCGGCAGGACGCGTGTTCGATTTCGTGGCGGTGTTATAGATCGCGCCTACCGCTACGTAGTCAGCGGAATCAGACTCGGATGCAATCGCTTCCTCAAATGTGGCGTTCGATTGACCGATGAGTTGGGCGCTCGACAGAATCGACCGAGCGTCTGCGATGGACATGTCTTTCTGGCCAACGTGGAGGCCGGTTGCATTGCTTAGCTGCGCCACGTCAGCATCATCGTTGGCAATGAAGATCCGGTTTTTCGCAGCACAGATATCGGCGATCTGCCGGGCATCGGAAATCAGAACTGCCTTATCCGACACCTTGTCTCGCAATTGCACCGCTGCTGCCCCGCCATCAATCGCGGCTTGCGCCACCTCAACCGTCGAGCGACCATTCGTGTGCTCGGGGTCGACAATCACATACAGGCCGCCTCGCAGGTTTTCGGCGTGGCGCCTGCGGACATCCTCACCGAGACGAAGACCAATGCGTTCAAGAACTTTTACAGCACCTTCGACCCACGGGGCATGGAGTCCTTCCGTCACTTCCGGGGTAAGTATCTCCAGAAGCTGAAGGGTGGAAGAAACAACCTCCGCTGCAATGAGTCCAGCCGGTTGAGGATTCTTCCCGCGTTCGATCACATCGCTAAACGCCTGCCGATCCCGCTCTTCTCTGGCGCCAATGGCGAGTACCGATTCGCGCAGAGTTTTCAGATCTGTTGTAAGACCGATCGGCTGCGTCACCACTGCCTCAAGAAACCGCAGGTTGTGGTGGATCGACTCAATTTGCGCGGCAATGTAGGCCCGCCGCTGTGCGCTGTCTGTCATGACGCCTTTCAATTAGCAAGAAGGGAGTTTTGGAGGTGTGGAATCCAGGCTATATTGCTGGTAGTTTTACAGCGATATTCGCCCGAGAAAAGCGGGCGGATTGTACCATGTGGCACCGTTCATCCTCGCCTAAATCATTCGGAGAAATGTCCCATGGCCTCAAACCGCCCCGGTCAAGATCAGGTGCTTGACTACATGAAGTCGCTATCCAACTGGGGCCGCTGGGGCGACGATGATGAGCTTGGCACGCTGAATCACCTGTCGGCTGCCAAGACCAAGGCAGCGACAGCGTTAGTGCAGGACGGTGAAACGGTTACCTGCGCACGCCCCATCGACTACACCGCTGGTGAGCATTCGCCCCGCCCACCGCAGCACTTCATGGTTTCAACCGGAGAAGGCTATCGACCCGGTGACGGCGGGCCAGACAAGCAAGTCGCTATGGACTATTTTGGTCTGGTCTTTCACGGCCATTCCGTAACCCATCTGGACTCCCCTGCTCACTTCTTTTGGGACGGCAGCATGTACAACGGCCACCCCTCAACGCTCATCACCGCCGCTCAAGGTGCCCTCAAGGAGTCGATAGACGTCGCCCACAAAGGGATCGTGAGTCGTGGAGTGCTGGTAGACGTGCCGTATCTGAGAGGCATCGATCACATTGAACCGGGAGATGGCGTCACGCTGGATGACATCGCCGCGGCCGAGGAGCGATGCGGGTTCACGATAGAACCTGGGGATGTGCTGCTGATGCGCACAGGTCAGTACAAAACCATTCTGGAGAGCGGGCCACTGCCACCAACGAGTTCGTCCGGGCCATTGCCGGAGATTCTTCCACTGTTGCACGAGCGCGGTGTGGCCGTCTCTGGTTCCGACACCGGCAACGATGTGCAGCCAACCGGATACGAGCGATTCACGAATCCGTTCCACCAGGTTGGGATAGTGGCTATGGGCATCTGGATTCTGGATAACGCCAACCTGGAGGGTCTTTCAATCGCGTGCCAGGAGCGAAACCGCTGGGAGTTTCTCATCAACATCCTGCCACTGCGGATTCCGAATGGGACGGGCTCTCCGTGCAATCCGGTGGCGGTGTTCTAGGCGGCGCCCGCATCACTCCCGCACATGGACTCGAGTATTGCCATTAACGCGTGATCCTGACCCGAGGCCATGCCAACATGAACGAATGCCATGTCATCCAGAGCGAAGGCGGCTCCGGGCCGAAGTCGAAGGATCTGAATCGGTCGTTCGCGAAACGCGTTATTTGGCGTGACATCATCGATTCGCCGGGCAGGAATCAAGGCAGTTTCCATGAGATGTCGCGCTCAGACGCATGCGTCTGATCCTAAGACTCCGGTCCAAAGCGACCTCGCCCTGGATGACATTGAAGCTTTTCCCGCTGGGGGACGTGGCAGGTAATTCGCACAAAGATTTCGCTCACACACGAAACTCTCACGCCCCCGCATATTGCAATGAGGATCGCGTGACCATCCGACGATTATTCACTTCTTTACAACGTAGCTACACCGATTTCACACATTGTGTGACGATATTTAACATGTAAACGTCACATAAATGTGAATATATGAATGTATCTGGTGAATCTCATCTGATATCTTGTAAATGTCCCCCAAGGGGACGGGGTTCCAAGGAGAGGGAACCCACTGGAGATAGGTAACAAGTCGGAATCCGGAGGAGGTGAGGAAATGGTCCGTTTACACGTATTGTTCCACGCCTGGAAAGAGCCTCTAGCCGGCCTGGGACGATCAACAGGATCGTTGCCAGGCAGCACAGGTCTCACCGGGTTTCCCACCGACACCCAGGGCGAATAGCTGAAGCCCCTCCAATGTTGAGGAACGCTTGGCAGCCACGAGGAGATAACTCCACACACGGTGGTCCGGGAACCGACAACAGAATATCGGCTAGTAATGAAAAGGACCGGTTCCCCCCGGTCCTTTTTGTGTGCAACGCCGATGGGCAGACCCGACCACGCCGTAAAATACGTAATTGGCGCCCTGTCTATCCATATCCGATGAAGGGACAGTTCCGTTGTCACCTGATCAGAATTTCGATCTTTCCAACGCTACGACGGTTGGCGTTCTTCTACTCCCATGGATCAAGGCTGAACTGAATAGCAACGTTGAGTTCGCGATAGCTCCTGAGACGATTACCGGCGGCCATGAGACGCTCACCTATGGATTCCAGCTTGCCAATGCCCCGGATGAGCTATCCGGGCCCCTGATTCTTCGGCTCTTCAGGCAGGGACGGGACAATCGGCAAGGCAAGAAGGAAGCGGCCTTCCAGAATGCGTTGGCAGCTCTTGGATACCCGGTGCCACGTGTATTTCTGATCGCTGAGCCGCCCGGTCTTGCTGGTCAGTGCTTCAACATTATGGCGAGAGTTCCCGGACACGCTCTGGGCGAACACTTTGTGGCGCCGGATGCCGACTTCATGGCCGAAATACCGCGTCTTGCCCACATCCAAGCGCGCCTCCACACCATCCCCACGCAGCCGGTTCAGGATGAGCTGAGTTTCAGCGGTGTTTCCACGGAGTGGTACACCATCTGGAACCACTACAGTCGATTGGACAAGTACGTAGAACAGCCCGGGCTGACGCATCTCGCTCCGACCGTGGACTGGCTAAACGAAAATCGACCCTCTGAGCGCGACACTCTCGTTGTCTGCCACGGCGACTTTCAACCTTTCAACGTAATGATGGATGACGGCAAAGTCTCAGGCGTCATCGACTGGCCCGGAGGCGCGTTTGGGGACCCTGAATATGACGTGGCGGTTACCGTGACCCTCATGGGTATCATTGCCGGCGCCATCATGCCTGAGGCTCGCCCGCTGCTCACCGGATTCACCGACGCCTATGCAGCGGCGTATCGCGAGCGCGGCGAACTGGATGAGGAGCGTCTGCAGTACTACCAGGTACTGCGAACCTTCAAGGGATACGTCAGTGGCCTGGCCGCCATATTGCCCGGCATTGACCCTGATCTATTGCCGCGAGACGCATATCCCTGGTCGGATCCATGGGCGCAGGAACGCGGCGCACAGCGGATATCGGAGATAACAGGGATCGCGATTTCGCCATGAGATCGCTGGTGATCGGTTAACCGGGGCTATCACCTTCCCGGACTTAGAGATACATGCTTATCCGTTTGACTGACACGACCACAAGATGTAGTGTTCACCCGATTCATACCGAACCGGGGGATACATTTTCGTGCTCAACACAATCTCTGAACATCCGCTTGTGGTTTCTACCTTTCTCGCAATTACAGTGGGAATTATCACTTTCCTCACTGCGGACTCTGTCGCATGGGCAGCGATTGCCGCTGCTCTCGGTGCTGTGTTGGGATACACAGCTTCCAACTGGAAAAATATTAGACAAGGTGGTGCATCCGTGCTAGCTGCCATCAGAGACACCCTTAGATTACTCAGTAATCCATATGAAGCAATCAAGCTATCTATTGAAGCCCCAGAGATGAACCCAGACCCCAATGGTGGCCCAAAGAGTTACATACGACTCGGGCTAAGATGGCAAAACACGTCATATGTGGATGTTGAGATTAGCCATATCCGGGGTCAGGTTGGCGTTAGTAGTCCAGAAGAGGGAAATAACCTACCGCTCGTTAGCCATGTAAGACTGAAACGTCGCCAATCCACAAATGATTCACAGCGAATAATTGTGCATTTGACAGACCAAGCCTTAGGATCAGTCAATAGGTTGAGGATTGGACAAGAGCGGCAGGTGAACCTAGACGTACGTATACAGGCGAATGTCAACAACCATCCAATGGAGTTCTTTACTAGCACAAGAGCCTACTTGGACTAACATGCCTAGACCTACCTTCCCCAAATCGTTCCCGGAGTTCGTCCGTCGCTTCTCTGACGAAGAAGCGTGTTTCCAGTACATCATCGACTCTAGATGGCCTGAGGGCTTCATGTGTGAAAAGTGTGGACATGATGGGGCTTACGCCTACGTTGGCAAGTGGACATTACGTTGCAAGAACTGCCGCAAGATTCACTCTGCTACAGCCGGGACGGTAATGCATCGCACTCGCCAACCACTCTGTACGTGGCTCTGGGCGGCATATCTAATGGTCACAGATAAACGGGGTATATCAGCCGTCCAACTACAGGCGCAATTGGGTATTGGTCGCTATGAAACAGCCTTCAACATGCTCCACAAACTACGTGCTGCAATGGTCAATCCAGCCAGGGAGAAACTTCGTGGCGTTGTTGAGGTAGACGAGACCTACATAGGTGGCCCTGTGCCGGGCAAGCGCGGCCGTGGTACAGGTAAGGCTCTGGTGATAGGGGCGGTCGAATTGCGTAATGGCAAGCCAGCCAGAATCCGACTCAAGAAGATCGGCTCTGCTAATGCTGGTAGTGTACTCAAATTCATTACAGACAATGTGGAGCGTGGCTCCGAAGTCATTACAGATGGCTCACCTTCCTATAATGGCCTCTATGAGGGAGGATTCATACACAGCATCCAGTCCACAAGGATGTTAGGCGATGATCCTGATTCTGTGCTGCCGCACTTCCACAGGGCAGTCTCAAATATGAAGACATGGCTGCTGGGTACACACCACGGCAGAGTCAGCCAGAAGCATCTACAGGCGTATCTGAATGAGTTCGCCTTCAGATACAACCGCAGGGGAAATTTACAGGCGGCGTTCCAGACAATTCTAGGACTCGCGGATAAATCCGAAGGGCCAACGTATGAAGGACTTTACAAAGGGACATTTAGCCACAAGAACCCGGCGCTCACAAGGCACTAGATGTAGTGGTCATGTCAATAAACCGGATAAGCAGGTTAAGTTTATTGGCTCCACCATCTGCTACGCCTTCATGCAAGCCACCGGCATGGTCAACGATCATCAGACCGATTGTTTTCGGTACAACGAAGTATGATCCGGACGAGCTTTCCCGGACTGGGTTGACCTGAACTAAGGAGAAGTGGCGTTGGACAAGCAAATTTTCGGCATCGGCGGCGACTTCTTTCTCCCACAATGGCAACGCCCACTTCTCCGTGAACACCTTCTGACGCTCTCACCCGCAGCACGACCCAAGGTCTGCTACGTAGGCACTGCCACCGGAGACGCAGCACACAACACCGTGGAGTTCTATAAGGAATTCGGTCGGCATGACTGCGAGACATCTCATCTGAGCCTGTATTCACCGCCCCAGAAGGACATTCGATCATTCGTGCTTCGACACGACATCATCTACGTCGGCGGTGGCAACACAAAAAATCTGATGGCGATTTGGAACGAATGGGGCTTCGGCGACATCATGCGCGAGGCGTGGGAGGCGGGGATCGTGCTCTCCGGCACCAGCGCAGGCTCGATCTGTTGGTTCGACGACTGCATCACAGACTCGATACCGGAAGGTCTGACGTCGTTGAAATGTGTTGGACTGCTCAAAGGCAGCAACTCCACTCACTACGGCTCACACCCGGATCGTCCAACGACCTACCGTGAACAGATCCGCACAGGCGAAGTGTCCCCCGGAATCGCCACCGATGATGGGTGCGCCCTCCACTACATCGGCGACGACCTCCACGAGATCGTCACGCAGGACCCAGACCGCCGCGCCTACCGCGTTGAACGAGTCAGCGACGAATACAAAGAGACACCGTTGGACGCTCGCTACCTGGGCTAGAGTGGGCGTTAGACGATCGCCTTAGCAAGCTCCGCAAAGTCTGACACGGTATAGTCAGGAACGTACGTCGTATCCTCGAACGGCAACTTGTACCGATTTACGAACGATCCGCGGTTGCCGCACATGCGGGCGCCCATCACATCGAATGAGTTTGACGAGATCATCATGATTTCGCCGACTTCCAGTCCCAGGTTGCGCGCCGCTCCACGGTAGACCGACGGGTGTGGTTTGAAACGACCGAACTCGTCCACAGAAATAATGTCGTCGAAATCCCACTTGATCTGGTTGGCGACAAGGTGATCAAGGAACCATCGATTACCGTTTGACAGGGCGACCAACTTGTAACGCGACGCCAGCTTCGGAAGATTTGGCAGTACGTCCGGGAACGGCTGCAAGTTCTGCCACGCCTGCATGAACTCATCGGCCTCTTCTCGGCTCACAGTGACGCCATTCAGGCCGCAGACGTACACGAAGCCCTTCTGGGCCGTCTCCAGATAACCGCTGTGGCCCATCTGGACCAGACTGTCCTGATACTGCTCAATCCTCTGGCGATACCGCCACTGCGCCCAGAACGCGTCAGGATCGACGTCTGAGCCCTTTGCCGCCAGGAATGTCGCTATATAGGGAGTGAGACTCCCGCCAAGGTCTAGAACCGTTCCAAAGAGGTCAAAGGTCAGAGCCTTCACATTATCGTGGGGAGCCATCAATTCTCCTGAAACTGGTAGTCGTCACACCGCAATCGAGTTGGGACGGATATCGGTAGGGACACGTTGCAACGTGCCCCTACCGTCAATTTTCAATCTTGCCTCTGTCGCCCGTGAATGGAGCGTTTACAGGGGCAGGATTGCTAGTTCATCGTTTTCTTGATCGCCTCAATGATGCCGTCTTTTGTGGGGTAAACAAACGGCTCAAGGGCAGGGGAGAACGGGATGTGGACCTGCTTGGAGGCCACCTTCTGCATCGGCGCTTGAAGGTCCCAGAACGCTTCCTCTCCTACGATCGACATGATCTCACTGGCCGCGCTACAAACCTTTGCAGCAGGGTCAGCGACAACCAGACGCCCGGTTTTACCGACCGAGTTCAGAATGGTGTCTTTGTCCAGTGGGACGAGCGTACGCGGGTCTACTACCTCTACGGACACGCCCTCTTTCGCCATATCTTCAGCTGCGGCGAGCGCGTGGGGCACGGAGCCAGCAATCGCGACCACCGTCACATCTGTTCCAGCCCGAAGAATGTTCGCCACGCCAAACGGCACCGTGAAGTCTGGATCATCTGGGACATCGCCCCTTGTGCCCAGAAGGGTGCCGTCCTCGAAGATGATGACAGGGTTGTCATCGCGAATTGCCGTCTTCATCAGCCCCTTCGCATCCGCAGGGGTGGCGGGCGTCACGACCTTGAGGCCACCGATGTTCATAAACACGGGGTATGAACGGTCTGAGTGGTGAGCGGCGGAACCTCCGCCGTAATACATCACAGCTCGGTAGACCACTGGCAAGGTTGCCTGGCCGCCAAACATGTACCGCATCTTGGCAGCCTGGGAGACCAGTTGGTCCATGCCAACCCACATGAAACTTGTGAGTGTCTCCACAACAGGCCGCATTCCGACCGCTGCAGCGCCAACCGCCGCACCGAAGAAGCCGTTCTCCGACAGGGGAGTGTTGAGCACCCTGTCATCACCAAACTCATCGTAGATCCCCGCAGCGGCGCCGTACACGCTCGCCCTGATATCTTCGCCCATGAAGAACACCTTAGGGTCCCGGCGCATCTCCTCGGAGATTCCCATGCTCAGTCCCTGCATGAAAAATTTGTCAGCCATTAGTTACTTCCCATATTTCTGTTGAGGTGGACACTTTGTTTCAGATCGCAAAAGCAGGTTTCAAACCTGCTTTCCCTTTGTGGTTTTGGGGGAGCGTTCACGGAATCGGCATCTCGCCGGAGAACATATCTTCGTAAAGTTCTGACTCGTCAGGGAACGGACTATTGCGGGCGAACTCAGTTGCTTCATCGACAGCAGCGCTCGCCTTTGCGCTGATCGCATCGCACTCGTCCTGACTGGCGGTGCCAGTATCGACAATGTTCTTGGTGAGAATATCGAGCGGGTCGCGCTGGCGCCACTCGTCGATCTCTGATTGCTCTCTGTACTCAGACTTCCGAATCTTGTCCAATCCCAGTGAGTGGTCTTCGTATCGGTAGGTAAGCGCTTCGATAAGGGTTGGGCCGTCTCCATTGCGAGCGCGGGCAACGGCTTGAGCTGTCGCCTCGTACATGGCGATGGCATCCTGCCCATCAACCAGCACACCAGGCATGTTGTAGGCCTGGGCTCTGTCGGAGATATGGTCGACGGACACCGTGTCCTTGTAAGACGTCGTTACTGCGTACTGATTGTTCTCGCAGACAAAGATGACGGGGAGTTTCCATACAGATGCCAGGTTCATCGATTCGTGACACGCACCCTGGTTCGAGGCGCCATCGCCGAAGAAGACCATGGAAACGAAATCTTTCCCTTGAATCTTGGCCGCCAGACCTGCGCCGGTGGCCACGGGGACTGAGGAAGCAAGAATCCCTGATTCGCCAAGGATACCCACAGAGAAGTCCGCGAGGTGCATTGAGCCGCCTTTGCCCTTGCAATAGCCGTCAATCCGCCCGTAAATCTCCGCCATGGCCTTGTTGAGATTGGCGCCCTTGGCTATCGGGTGGCCGTGAGAGCGGTGATTGCCTGCAATGTAGTCGGTGTCCTTTAACGCAGCGCACGCTCCGACCGCGACGGCCTCCTCTCCTATATAAGGATGGGCAGCGCCTACGAACTCGCCCGCGCCATACACGTCGATCACTTTGAGTTCGAAATGGCGTATACGCCACATCCGCTCAAGCATGAGCATCAACACGTCTTTCGAGATATTCGTTGCCATACGAAAATATGCCATTTCACTTAAGTGCCGAATCCATGTCCCGATTTCGATCGAGGCCCTTGGAAATTGGAGTCTGGATTATAGGGCAGTAGCGCGGGTTGTGAGAAATCAATAAGGGCAAGCCTTCAGAATCTGATTTCGCTGCCTCCTGAGAACCCATCTTCGGATGAGGGCGAAGGAAACGGCAGATCCGGTATCAATTTGATCTCATAACCCTCATGTGTCGCAGGTGCTTCAATAAGGTCCGCGTTGAGACTAAAAACATCGATTTGAAGCAGATACAGAGACTATTCGGACAAGGTGGGAAGTACGTTCATGGGAGGGCATATAACCAATATTCCCAAGGCGCTCGATATCAACCAGACGCAAACACTAAAAATTTGAATAAAAAATCGACGTTCTGGAAGCTCAAATCGCCTGAGGATCGACGGAGAGGACATCTACGCATGAGGGAGACACTCAACTGGCTGATCTGCATAACCCCATGCTTGTTGATTGTCATGCCGCCACTTACGGCCATGAGCGACTGTTCGAGGTTCTATATGTACCTCTTTGAGTATACTCGAGACGCAACTAGGGAAATATAAACTAGATCCCTACATGATTGAGCAAAGATCATAACTAAATAAAAATTATGAGCATACTCCAGTGTAGTGCTAGTAATAGCAAATACGCTGGAGTATGGATCAATGAATTCCATATCATCAAAAATAGCGGCCGATCCAGACCCCTTTTTCGCCATTAACTCGGCACGCGCTCAGAATCCCGAAATGAAAAGCGCGAATCAGCGATTGGGAAGGAGGGGTACGGCGGAGGGAGGTCTAAGGCCTATCAGGCGTTATCTCTGAAGCCTGAACGCGGTCCAGGCCCGTGAAAACAGCGCGATCAGATAATCGAATTGCACAAGCCCAGAATCGGCTCAAATATTGCATTTCGTGCGCCAAGTAAAAATTTTGCATAGCGGCAATTGATTTGGCGCGTACGGTCGGAATAAACAACTTTTCCGGGCGCTACAACTTAGTGACTTCGCCTATTAACTAGCAGCTAAGGGGCGCCAGGAGAGGCAGGCGCTGTATTTACCTTGAAACGGGCCCTGAATTGCCTGTTTGGAGGCCATTTTCCAGTTCAAAATCGAACTATTGCGGGTAAAGGGCCGGAAGAGTTCCGGGTAGAGGATTAGGCCTGTTTACTCGTAAAAACGCTCTACATCGATTCTGGGGCGTCTCTACGATGTAATAGGAGCGACCTACGATTGAGACGTTCATCTAAAGGTTTCAAATTAGCCTTGTCCCAGTTGGAATGGCGTGTACTCCATGGCCCTGCACTGCCAAGTGTTAGGCACAATTTAGCTAACTGGGTACATAATGGCTCGCTGACACGATCCCTTAATGAAGGGCTTCCCGAGTAAAGCGTGTTATTACGAGAGGTAAAGAAGAGACTTTGGCAACCAGAGCGGCGACCGACGTTGGCCTTGTGGGCCATTTGATGAGGCGGGCTGGATTTGGCGCCTCCGCCAGTGAAACCGAGCGACTCGCTGAAATCGGATATGACAATGTCGTCGAGGGTCTTCTGGGATTCGAGCAGCAACCGCGTCCTGTCGAAGACCTGCTTGAGCGATACCACCAGGATCACGCCGACGAAGAGTCTGTGAAATGGTTCTCCAAGCGGTGGATCTATCGAATGATCAATTCTGAGCGCCCGCTGGAAGAGAAAATGACGTTGATGTGGCACGCTCGATTTGCCACAGGACGCTCAAAGGTCAATAACTCTCCCATGATGGGCGACCACCTGGAGATGCTCAGGGATAACTGTCTGGGAAACTTTCGGACACTTTTGCTAGAGCTTGCCCTTAGCCCTGCGATGATCTGGTGGCTGGACCAACAGACAAACCATTCAGATGCTGTCAATGAAAATTTCGGTCGCGAACTGCTGGAACTATTCAGCATGGGTCGTGGCAACTACACAGAGGAAGACGTCCGCGCGTGCGCACGAGCCTTTACAGGTTGGACCATTGACCAGACTATCCCGCGTTATCCAAACGGTTGGTACGACACAAATTACGTCTACCGGTCCCATGATCACGATCCGGACGTCAAAACCTTCCTGGGTGAAACAGGCTCGTTCGGTGGCGAGGACATCATCGACATAATCGTGCGTCATCCGGCCACCGGCCAGTTCGTGGCGAGCAACATCTACCGTTACTTCGTCTCCGATACTCCAAATCAAGAGGCTATCGACTACCTGGCTAGCGTCTACTTTGAGTCCGGTCATGAACTCCGAGATGTCATGAGGGCACTGTTCCATTCAGACTTCTTTAAGGACGCAGGCTACGCAAGGGTAAAGAGTCCTGCGGAGCATGTAGTCGGCGTAATCAAGCTCACTGGTGAGCATACAAGCGAGTACGAGTTTGGCCTGGCCAGTCTGGAGGCAGCGACTCTTGCTATGGGACAAGAGTTGTTGAATCCGCCAACCGTTGAGGGATGGCATACGGGGTTTGAATGGATCGATTCGGCCTTCTTAATAGAGAGAGTGAACTTCTCCGCAGATCGACTTGGCAACCTCGATGCACCCGGTGTGCGCAGTATTATCGACAGGCTCCCCGGCGCTGATCTTTCACTGACACCAGATGAACTCATCGATCGGTGCAACTATGAGCTTGGCCAGTTGAATCTCGAAGACCGCTCGCGACGTGTCTTAACGAAAGAGCTCGAACTGCACCATGACATCCCGTGCGCTGGCGGCTCCTCAAATCCAGATTTCACGGAAATAGCGATAGAGGTGCTCCAGATGTTGTCAGCGTCTAAAGAGTTCCAGTTTGCATAGAGCGCTGACACGATGACCGTCACCATTCGATTCCAAAGAGAGGCATGATGACAACCGAATCCACAAAACGAGATACTGTGCTGGTTGTGGTCCAACTTTCCGGAGGTAACGATTTCCTGAACACGGTCATCCCGTACTCGAACCCGTTTTATAAAGACTTCCGGAATACCGTCGGAATCGCAGACTCGGATGTCCTCAAGATTGATGACGACTACGGGTTCCACCCTTCGATGCCTGAGATTGGTGACATGTACAAATCGGGCGACGTGGCCATCATCGCTGGCGTTGGCTACCCGGAACCAGATCGTTCACATTTCAGGTCAATGGACATCTGGCACACGGCAGAGCCGTCGGCGGTAATCGCCGAGGGCTGGCTCGGCAGGTCTATCCGGGAGTTGGATCCACAGAAGCAAAACGTATGTACCGGCGTAAGTTTTGGCCAGGGTCTGCCGCGCGCGATGTACCTCTCAGGCACCCCCGCGATTTCGGTGGCCCATCTGGAGGGATACGGACTGCTGACCTCACTCTCTGGCAACAAGCAGCGGAAGGCGGTCAACGCCTTCACCCGCATGTATGTTCCAGAGGAGTTTGAGGAAGCAAGTGTGGTGATGAATCACATTGGCCAGACCGGTATCGACGCCCTCACGGGCGCCGACATGCTCAAAGTGGCGCCGGAGCGCTATACCTCCAACGTTGAATACGCCGATGACGCTCTGGGCCAGAGTCTCAGAGGGATCGCACAGGTGCACCTCGCCGATATCGGCTCCCGCATCTTTTACGCGCAGCAAGGTGGCTACGACGTTCACGGGGCACAGATCGCCACCCACAAGGGATTGCTAAAGGATGCGTCAAGAGCTATCAGCGACTTCTTCGATGATCTCAAGTCGCATGATCAGGGTGAAGAAGTGATCATGCTGGTGTTCTCCGAGTTTGGCCGCCGCATCCGAGACAACGGAAATGGAACCGACCACGGCTCCGGAGGTGGTGCATTCCTGATTGGCGATAGCGTCAACGGAGGCATGTATGCCGAGTACCCATCGCTCGCGCCAGAGGACCATATATCGGGCGATATGCAGTTCAACAACGACTTCCGGTCGATCTACTCGACGATTCTCGAAGGCTGGTTCGGTATAGCACCCGAGCAGATTGTGAACGGGAACTTTGAGCGGTTTCAGGGATTGTTGGCTGGGGCGGCCTGAGATGACGGGCATTCTGGACACTCCATCTACTCTGACGAAAGAGATAGAAGGCGACTACCCCATGCTCCTCAGGATGGGCCACAGGTTTGAGACGTCGGTCGGCCAGCGTCTCCTGGTCGATGGATTATATGGAGCGATCGACGTGGCTCTCGACCGAGATGGGCTTATCTATGTCATCAACAAGCATGTGGGCTCCCCTTCCGGTCGAGTCAGAATCGCAGTGTGCGACCTCGACGATCAGTTCAAGCCAGATATCTGGCCAATGCCGGACGGCGAGCGCGAGATCATGGGCGAGGAGAAGCTGCCATCGCCGGTGGGGTTTGCATCTGATGGCAATGGGAACTTCTACGGCACTGATGAACACACAAATGTGGTCGTCCGATATACATCTGATGGCGAGACGCTGGGTTACTGGGGTGAATCAGGTGATGGTCCGGGGCAGTTCAACGCACCGTCTGGAATTCACGTTGATCCTACCGATGGCAACCTGTGGGTGGTCAACACCAGGAACTCACGGATTCAGAAGTTCACCATCGACGGAGCTTATGTGAGTGGATTCGGCGAGGTCGGATCAGCACCGGGGCAACTTGATCACCCGTGGGGTATCGGATTCGATCCCATCAACGAGACGCTACTTGTCGCTGACTGGCGGAACGACCGCATCCAGCGTTTCACACAGTCCGGTGAGCTGCTGCAGATAATCGGGCCGAACGATGTAGAGGAACGCCACTTGAACCGCCCCAGTGATGTCGCTGTTGATGCCCACGGCGACATATACATCTGCGACCGCGGCAATGACCGCGTACTCCACTACAACCCACGCGGGTTATTCCTGGAACAGTTTGTTGGCGACGCGGTCATGACCGAGCGCGGCGCAGATAAACTCATGGCTAACCCGGACATGCTTCAGTGGCGAGACCATATTGTTGATCTCGATAGAGAGAAACGCCTCATGAAACCCAGCGCCGTCGTCGTCGACGATCAATTCAGACTGTACGTGCTGGACTCCGGCCGATACCGGGTGCAGGTCTACCGAAAAACGTTCCGGGAGCTCCAGCCTGGCCAGTACGACGGTCCCGAAACCTACACGGACCCTAAGCTGAACTGACCTCGATCCCACGTTTGCTCAGGTAGTCCCCTCGTTCTCCTGAGCCTGTCATTGAAGGGAAGGTGCTTCTGGACGGACCAGCGCCGCCCAGAAGCACCTTCCTGTGCTATTCTCAGCGCTCGGTCTTGTCCTCGCCATATTCATACGGCCGCGGCAGGTTTGAAACTTGCCTGCCCCGCACACATAGGGAATAACAATGGTCACAACCCACGATATCCAACGCCCCAGCAAAGTCCTCATCGATAAGTTTGAAGGTGTCGGCTCCGCCACCTGTGCCGGAGAGCTAAAACGGATGGGCGTGCGCAATCCGTTCATTCAAGGCCCCACCGCGTTCACCCCTGGCAAAAAGATCGTTGGCCCTGCCCTGACTCTTCAGTTCATGCCCAAACGTGAGGACCTGTACCCGGATGCCGAGTACGTTGAGCCTGAGATGCAGCTGCACCGCCACGCGCTCTACAACACACAGCCCGGCGACGTGATTGTTGTTGACGCAAGAGGCGATATGAATAGCGGTATTTTTGGCGAGATGATGCTCACATATTTCATGGGCAAGGGCGGTCTGGGTGCTGTCATCGACGGCTGCATCCGTGATTGGCCTGAGGCGAAGGGCCTTGACCTGGGATTCTGGCTGCGAGGAGTGACCCCTAACTTCCACACCCAGACCAATATCATGCCGTTCGCCGTCAATGAGCCGGTCGCCTGCGCCAACGTGCTCGTAATGCCCGGCGACATCATCGTTGCCGACGACGATGGTGCTGTAGTCGTGCCAATCGCGCTTGCTGAGCAGTTGGCAGACAGCGCTTCGGAGCATTCCGAGTGGGAAGTGTTCTCACGCGAGAAGCTGGCTGCTGGAGGCGACCTCCGACGCTACTATCCGCTCAAGGACGAAGCTCGCCCTGAATACGAAGAGTGGAAGAAGGCTCACGGCAAGTAGTCGCGCCCGAATGACATTTCAATGGCCCCGGCGCAAGTCGGGGCTGTTTTTTATTAATAGCCTCGAGAATCTGAGCCACGCTATTTTGGTCGGGTTCCGCTGCCACTCTTCGACCTGCTCAGGATGGGAACGGAAGCCGGGCGAGTGCGGTCAACAATGTTCAACACGCTACGGCCGTTGCGCCACCAAAATATCCCGCGTGAGTTCCATCTGCCCGTAGTGCTGAGACAACTCTTCGTAGGCGTGAATTATCGCTGCTCCCTGCGTCCACTCAGATGGGCCGCCCGCCGGGTTGTATGAGGCTGGTGGCGCCGCTGCAAGTCGTGCAAGCCCATCGACTCTGCCGAGGTCTTCAGCCAGGCGATCACGGCACGCAATGATCGCAACCGCTATCTCCTGGTGCGTTCCAGTCGCAGTGAACTCACCATCGCGATCTCGAATGATGCCCCTGCCGGCAATGGAGTTGCCTACCCAGTGGTTCACCACGCCAATGCAGTGAATGGCGATCGCATACGGGGAGTTCGCACCGGGGATATCCGGTTTTTGATTCGCGAGATCATCGCCAAGCTCTTCAATGATTTTCCGCATGCCATCAAAGGCGCGATCGATAAAGAGTAGGAAGTCGGACTGGGCTATTTCAATGGAAGTTTTGTTTGGCATTCAGGCAGAGTAGCAGCCGAACGTGTGTGATGCACCGTTTTCGACATTGACACGAATCAGTAGTTTTGGTCAGAGGCTTCGCCCAGCCTACGTGGGCGCGGGAGGAACACTCGGGATATATCTGTGGGTTAACACGCGAGATAGTTTGGAGTCGGCCCATCTCACGGAGCCGATGCACCTGAGATAAAAAAAGGAGAAGAGGGACTGAGATCTTCGAGTTGAACGCGTGGCCTTTTCATCTGTCGCCTATTCAACTCACACAATGCAGCGGGGGTATACGCAGCGATGAAACATCGACGTAAGGGCTATGATCGCCAATTGGGGATCACAGGGCTTGAGACGGCCATTATCCTTATCTCGTTCGTGGTTGTGGCTTCAGTCTTCGCATTCACCGTGCTCTCAACAGGCATATTTGCTTCGGAGAGGAGCAAAGAGACGGTATTCGCTGGTATCGAAGAGGCTCAAAGTTCCCTCGAGCCGCGCGGTAGCATGATCGCCTACAAAGCGACGCTGCCGGATTCCACCTCAACCGTCTATAAAGTGTCGTTCGTCCTTACAAACGCAGTCGCTGGTCAGCCGGTAGACCTGACCCCGGACTACACCGCCAACGACAGCGGGACCGACCCGGACGTCTCAACCGGCGCAGAGTCCGTAACCGTGATTTCATACTCAGATAGCATTCAGCAATTGAGCGACGTGCCCTGGTCCATAACCTGGCTGGGCAATAACGACAGTGACGATATTCTCGATGAAAACGAGAAGGCAGAGATAACCGTGTGGCTGCTCAACCGTAACAACGCCGTCTCATCAATCTCATCGGCATCATCCACCACCTACATGAGCTCTGGCGGCATGACCTCATCGAACACAGTCCTGACTACCAAAGATGAGTTCACAATCCAGGTGAAACCCTCATCAGGAGCGGTGCTGCTTCTAAAGCGCACGCTCCCCGCCCAACTCGACGGAGTCATGGACCTTAAGTAGGCGTTGAGAGTCTTGCCGGTTTAGTGCTGTAAGGCCTCTAATCAAGTACCCCCTACGCTAGCGGCAAGCGATCCTAGATTTCCACCATGCCGGTCACTTGTGAGGTGGAAAAGGATGGCGATCAGGCCCTGCGAAGTGAGAGCATCCAACGTTCAGGTAGAGCGCGTTCGGAACTGACGTAACTCAAAACCGCCGTTCGGACTCATCTCTGGATTGGAAATGACTCCACGCTTCCCCCTTCTCCCACTGAGAACCTGTCCAAAGGCTACTCGAATGGAAGGCCAGGGTGATGATGCATCACATCAACCATCATCCCGACGGGTGACCTTCTCAATTGTGCTCTCGCGCCTAAAATACCCCTGCGGGGAGACGTATTTGGGCCATACTCGCTCGAAACTGACGGCATGACAAACACACAGAACCCATTCGCCACAGCCTATCCATCAAGCCGGGGACCGCTCGGAAAAGTCTTCCGACCGGTGGTCGATTTCCGCACCTATCTGCGGGCCGCGCACATGCTCCTCATGTTCCCGCTCGGTATCGGATACTTCGTTTTCTTTGTCGTCACATTTGCGGTTGGCGGGTCACTCATCTGGACCATCGTCGGGCCGGTCGTACTGATTCCCACACTCTTCATCTCACGCTGGCTCGGTGACCTGGAAGCGTTCATTACCTCTCGGGTGACAGGCGCATCAATCAGGCGCCCTCCGTCCAGGATTGAAGGCGTCAGCAACGTCCGTTCGCAGATAAAGGTCCGACTAATCGACCCAACTACGTGGACCGGCCTCTTCTACCTCGTCGCCCAGTTCCCAATCGGCATCGCCGCTTTCGTCTCACTCGTGGTCGTCTACGCGGTCTCAGGCGCGTTCACATTTGCCCCAGTGATACAAATGTTCAGCGACGACGCACTCGAGTTTGGGACCATCTTCGGTTACACCCCAGACATATCGACGCCAACGGAGGCGCTACAACTCACCCCCATCGGCATATTGGGCTTCTTCGTCGCCTCACACCTGATCATCGTCTTCTCGTCAATCCACGGCTGGTGGGCCAGCCTCATGCTTGGCTCCCGCTCATCACGAGTCTCTAGCCGACTCGCGCCGACCACAACCGGCGACGATACTCTGAGACCGGGAAGAGTCGTAACCGACCTGGCCGATGAGGCCGGTGCGGATCGAGAATCCGGAGCGAGCGTCAGGACTGAGTCGCCAGCGCCTTCAATGCCGACGCCGATTATTCCCCTCAGGCCAGCGATTGCCGCAGTGCCTCCACCAGTCCTCACCCTGCTTTCAGATCCACCGGAGATGGCCCATGAAGACGCCCCCAACACGGCCGCAATCGGCGAACTAACGGCCCGAGAGCAGGAAGTCTTCATGCTAATGGCACACGGCGACACCAACGCCGACATCGCAGAAGAACTCTTCATCTCAGAAGGCACCGTAAAAACCCACGTGAAAAGAGTCTTCTCCAAACTGGAAATGCGAGACCGCGCACAACTGGTGGTCTTTGCCTACGAGCATCGCCTCGTGGTGCCGCAGGCAAGTGGCGCTTCGGCGTCCCCTGAGGTGGCGAGGTCACGCTTGGCCAGCGGCGGGTGAGGGCGGCGAGCCCACGGTCGATCCAGAGCTGCATATCGAGCAACTGACGAATCGTCGACCGGGCATGTTGCATGTTCCAGCCGCCATCAGCAGGTATCAGGCTTGAACCGACCGAAACGGGAGATCCCTGATTAAACCCTCACCCGAAACTCAGCCTCAAAATCCTGCCACACAGCTTCCGGCACCTCCGTTGTGGCGCTTGCGTACACTTCGTCAAATTCCTGCAGGTTGGCCGGGCCGGAGAGGACGATGCCGTTGCCTTCAACCGGAGCGTTGATAACGAACTGCATTGCCAGGTCTCGGATGTTCAAGTTTCGCTCGTTGCACCACGCCCAGATCCGATGTGCTCGCGGTATGACCGTGGGGTCAAACGTGCTACCCACTACCGCTGGCGGAAGCGGTTCATCTTGGTCCAGGTCCAGCTCGTCTGAACCCTGTAGTTCCGGTTCTTGACCGGCCAGCATTGATCCGCCTAGTGGGCTACCCAGAAAGATACCAACGTCATTCTTCAGAGCCATAGGAATCGTCGTGCCGGCGGCTGATTGAGAGAGCAAGGTGTAGTCCAGATACGACAAAACGAGATCTATTTCGCCGGTTTCGATTGCTCGTTGGTGAAACTCAGGCTGTCGCACTCCAATGCCAATGTGGCCGATGCGTCCGTGTGCCTTCCAATCGACCGGCACATCCAGGCACTCGCCTAGCGGTGCTTCAATGTCGTAGCGCGGACCGTGAATCAGAACTGAGTCCACGTAGTCGGTCTGAAGCTGCTTGAAGCTGTTCTCCATGCTCCATGTTGTCGCGTCCTTTGAAAAATCGCGAAGGAATCGTGGATGTGAGCCCACCTTGGTCTGGAGGTACACCTTGCCTCGCCATCCACCAGCCAATGCCAGACCGACACGATACTCACTGACGCCGTAATACGGCGACGTATCGACGAAATTGATTCCCCGCTCAATAGCCTCACGGACCGTTGCCACCGCTTCCTCATCGGGTCGCTCTGGATAACCCAGATGCCCACAACCCAATCCAAGCGCCTTTGGTTTCATTTCCGTGCGTCCCAATCGCCGAACTTCCAGATCTGGCATTATCGATCTCCTTTACGCCGACATTCCCCAGAGCTCAGGCAACGCCGGTGCTATACGACCGCGGATTGGAATTGCCTTGAAGAATTCTGATGTAGCACGGTCGATGATTTCACGGTGTTCTGGAGCTTAAAGTCGTGCTTCGCCCCCACGCGGACAGCCACCGCGCTGGCGGCAACTCGCACGTCTTCGTTCCCGACTGCGAACAGCGCATATGCTCCTCACCTTCCCGATCTGCATGCCTGAGCTGGTAGGCAGCTTGCGGCCCCCACTGCATAACCCTGACGCGCTCGGTGACTAGCGCCTTCCGACCAGAGGCATGAGTAGTCGAGATGGCATCTCAGACTCGTGGAACACCGTTTGCTTCGCTACTCTGAGTTCGCTATCTGACCAGAAATCCTTTCCCGTGTTGTGATTCCTGTCAAAAAACGGAAAATCAGAACTTGATACATCAAGTCTTAACCGCTGTCCGGGCTGGATTTCAATTCCAACCGGGTTGAGCGTAATCGTGTACTTGCACGGTACCCCGGGCTCCAGGAATTCCTCTTGGTCATATCCATTGCGATACCGGGCGCGCATGATCCCGTACGTAAGGTTTACTGCCAGACCGTTTTCGTTGACCAGCACCAATTTTGCAGTCCAATCGGTATCTGGCGCGTCGGATTCTGCCCAGAGTTCAAGCACGACGGGTCCGATGAATCGTGTGGGCGATTCGAACACATCGGTGTGGTACATCAATATGTCCGGTCGCCCGTCCAGGGGCTTTTGGTCCCGGGGGATTGCCTGTGCATCAAGGTCCATAACGCTCATCACAGGATCCCGCGGGTCGTAAGAGTAGTGATCTGGGCGCTCGGAGGAGGGCCGATCGTGGGAGAGCGATCCGTCGCCCCACGGGGTGTTAGCACCGCCATGGGAATGCAGGTAGAACGGAACACTCTCGGCACGCTGCAAAGGCCATTCGTTTTCGTATGTCCATTCGTTTGCGCCGAGAATGAACAGCTTGACTCCGGGCTCGGACCCAATACCATCGTCAATATTCTTGAACTGGTAGTCATACCAGCGGAGTATCAGGTTTTCCCAGGTTTCTTCTGCCTGGGGACCATAATCGATTGGGCCAAGGTCTCGATTTAGCTTCGTCATCATATGGGACCATGGCCCGACAACCAGCCTGTGTTGGCCTCGCATATGCTCCGGTCCGTTTGTCTCAAGTCCGGTGTATTGATTCACGGTTCCAATCACCCGATCCCACCACCCCGTGAACATTCCGACAGGGATATTTACTTGCGGGTGGACTTCGTCCAGATAGCGCACCTCAAGATGTTGTTCACGGAGGAACTTTTTCAGTTGTGGGGTCAGGGTTGAAAACGGCCCATCAGGGATTTCGTCGTAAGGCAAGTACCAAATCCACTTGCCACGCTCAATGGCCCGCCATTGATCCACGGCCTCAAGGGGCAGATGCGGGCCGTGCTTTTCACCTGCGCGACGCCTCATATCTGCTGCCATCATGAAGGAAAACTCAAGCCTTTTTCCCGCCTCAAATATCCCGAAATTTATATCAAGTGATCTTGGGCCCATGCCGCTGGCATGAATCGCCTTGAGTGAAGGCGGTTGCAGTTCCAGCATGCGCCAGGACGTCCAACCATCGTAAGAGTGACCCCACGTGCCCACCTGACCATCGGAATACGGCAATTCCGCTGCCCATTCCACGGTGTCGTAACCGTCCTCAGCATCATTAGAGAGATATTTGTCAGCGAACAGCCATACAAATTCGCCTTCTGAGTCGTATCGCCCACGGATGTCCTGGCAGACAACGGTGTAGCCCCGTTCAGCCAGGATTCGAGCCGTTTTGACGTAGCGGGGATGCGATTTCCAGTATGGCGTTCGGAGGATTAGCACCGGGTGCCGACCACCATCATCCGGCCTGTACACATCTGCTTTCAGGACGGTTCCATCTCTCATTTCTGTTGAAACGTTTTCTTCAGATCTGATTGATGTCAATTGTGATCTCCTGAAATTGAGCAAACTCTTTGGACATGGGAGCCAAATCTATCACTGAGCCAGCCGAGCAGAAGTAGAACATCGCTCGTCTCCAAGCCACCCGGTTAACGAATGCTAAGGCTCTGATAATTTTCACCGCATCTGAGCGGCCAACAGTCGGAGAGTCTGATCTCCTGTGATTCCCGGATGCTTCCAACGTTCAGAAGCGCTACTGCTCCCAGTTTGGACCGCACATTGGGCGGTTTAATGTGAGTTGAGCGGGCGTCCGCCGTTTGACGTTTTAATGTCCGAGTCGCTACCCCGATATACGGAAGACCCCCGCAAGCCCATCGGCGGTTGGGTTAGCCAACTCTGCTATGCCGCACCCAAGCCCGATAGTTCGGTTGGGTTGCTGTCAAAGCTGCGACCAATCGCCATTCGACGGACGCGAAACGACCCCCATATCGGGGGTCGAATTCGTATCGGAATTGAACTTGTGGAGCCAACGATAGGATTCGAACCTATGACCTGCTGTTTACGAAACAGCTGCTCTACCCCTGAGCTACGCTGGCTGGTGTCCGCGCCGGTGGGCGCTGGTGAACCTGTCCATGATATCGCGCTGGAAGCCGGATTTGTCTGTTGAATCGCCTGATTGGATAGCGACCTTTCGGTGCCCGTCCGTGACGCGCCAGGCTGACGACTGACACGGCGCGATTCTGCATTAGCCACCTCGCTGCGAGACTCCGAGTCCGATTACGTGGGCCTGCGCACGCGTGCACCCGCACGCCAACACAGGAGATATCAATGCCCCAAGTTGATTCACACACCCACGGCCACCCTAGTTGGGCCGACCTTGCGACTACCGATCAGAACGCCGCAAAGGACTTCTACGGCGAACTGTTCGGCAGGACGTATCAAGACAACGCCATGCCCGAGACCAAAGAGGTCTACTCGATGGCCCAATTGGACGGCCAGTACGCGGGCGGAATCTTCAATCAAGCGCCTGAGCAAACCGCCGCCGACAACAGCAACGCGTGATCAAACGCCATCACTTGGCGATGGAAGATTCGCGTGAAGATAAAGGTGTGCGTGCCTGGATCCCGGATATTCCCGCGTACCCTTCGATTCCGGGATGACGATCGTGGACGCTGGCGGTGGCGGCGATGTGAAATACGCCTCCTCCACGCCTCGCTAACCTCGCCTCACGAACCCGCCCATATTCTCGGATGTGTGGGTAAACCCCCAACTTTAGAAGTGTGGTTTCGTCCACGCGCTTCGTCGGAATGCCCCGACGTGACGGACGCTTATCTATCGCAGGATGTGTAAAGACCAACAGAACTTCACCCGTCTATGCGAGCTCGCACGCCCGAGACGGAAGAAAAGGCGCACCAAAGTTGACGACTGCCCAGGACATTGCCGACGAGACTCAGATATCTTCAGACCTATCTCCGAACCATCGGCCAGTTACATCAGACGAACTCCAGCAATTCTCAAGTGACGTCAAGCGCCTGACAGACAACATCGCCACCGTTGTCGTCACAGGTGGACTCACCGTTCAACTGTCGCTGCTGGGCCTCTTCTCAGAAGGCCACATTCTCCTTGAGGACCTTCCCGGAGTTGGGAAGACCCTGCTGGCGAAGACACTGGCACGCTCCATTGACTGCGATTTCAAGCGAATTCAGTTCACCCCCGACTTGATGCCAAGTGACATAACCGGCACGTCCGTGGTCGACCTGCAGTCAGCCCGGTTCGATTTCATCGAGGGCCCCATCTTCGCCAACATCGTTCTCGCCGACGAGATCAAC
>JABMNO010000067.1 GCA_013204555.1 Chloroflexota bacterium
CTCGGTCTGGTCCACCGTGTTCTTCTGCATCTCAGCGCGGAAGCGCTCGGCCTCAGCCTTCACGGTTCGCGCTTCAGCAAGCTTACGATCCGCGTCCTGGGCGAAGATCATGGCCCGCGCGAGCATCGCCGACGAAGGCTCTTTCTCATCCTCGTACGATGCCGCAAGCATCGCTCGGATGTCCGGCGCGCTGGCTCCGTGATTGGTCGTCCCGTTTCGGTATGCGTTCATAGCCACTCCTGAATTGACCTGCCCCCGGTATTAGGTCCAAGGATTCCTAGAGTCCGACCGGTGTTTTCCTAGCCATCTGTTCCGCAAACTCCTCTGGCGTCCGGTTGCCGAGGGCACTATGTGGCCGTACGGCATTGTAGTCATCCCGCCAGGCCTCGACGATGTCTCGTGCTGCGGGCAGGCTCATGAACCAGTGCTCATTGAGGCACTCGTCGCGGAGCCGTCCATTGAAGCTCTCGATGTACGCATTCTGCACCGGCTTTCCGGGGTCGATGAAGTGCAAGTGAACCCCATGGGCATAGGCCCAGGCGTCCAAGGTCTTCCCCGCGAATTCGGGGCCGTTATCCACCGTGATCAATTCCGGCAGACCTCGCTCACCGACCAGGCGATCCAAGACTCTCGTCACGCGCAGGCCGGGCAGCGAGGTATCCACCTCCGTTGCAAGACTCTCTCGGGTGAAATCATCAATCACGGTCAAAACCCGGATCCGCCTGCCACTGGCCAGAGCGTCAGAGACGAAGTCCATGGACCACCGTTGGTTCGGACGCTCTGGTGCGGGCCTGGGGATCCGAGCGACGCTCGCCACCCGCTTGCGCTTGCGGCGCCGGACAGACAGCCCCTCTTCCCGATAGAGCCGGTAGACCCGCTTGTGGTTCACTTCGAACCCCTCCCTCCGCAACAATACCCCCAACCGTCGATAGCCGAAGCGCCGCCGCTCCGCAGCAAGGGTGCAGAGCCGTTGCCGTAGTTCCGGCGCGTCGTTCCCGTGCCGCTCATAGCGAGCCGCCGATCGATGGATGCCCATCAGCCTGCAGGCGCGACGCTCGCTGAAGTCCCACCGCTCCTGGATGCGGTGCACAGCCTCCTGTCGCGCAGCAGGCGTTATCCATTTTTTCGGAGCAACTCCCGCAGCACGTGGTTGTCGAGTGTTGATTCCGCCAGCAGTTGCTTCAGTTTGCCGTTCTCGGCCTCAAGCTGGCGCAACCGCCGTGCCTCGTTGACGCCCATGCCACCAAATCGCGCCTTCCAGTTGTAAAACGTCGCCGGTGAGATCCCGTGCCGCCGACAGAGCTCAGCCGTCGCCGCTCCCGCATCCGCCTCTTTCAAAACCCCGATGATCTGCTCGTCCGTGAACCTGCTCCCTCGCATGCTGTCCTCCTGTTTTTGCCCGGAGAACTCTAATTATCGCTGGACCTATTTTCGGGGGGCACGTCACAGGGTATCGTTAATCTTCAGCTTCAACAGTTGCTCATTCTCGTCTAAGGTCAGCGCGCGGAAGAACACATCTTTGCCATCGTGGTTGTCAACGGTTACACGGAGAGGTGTACCAAGCTTCTTGTTGCCCACTTTTTCGGTCATCGCGTAGAAAAACGGCGCAGTCTTTCTCTGGCTTATAGAAGTTTCCATCATCGACTCTAGAGACGGAAACTCCCGTTTGCTGTTGTACATGTGATGGAGAATCTGGTTCCCGTCATGATTGAATGCGTCGGGGTCTTTGATGGTGATGTGATTGATGTTCTGGGTTGTGCAAAAGTCGTTTTGATAGATCAACACGATTTTGTGCAAAGCCGCTTGCACGTAAGGCAGTCCTGGAATGAGACTCGGTTGACCGGAGGCCCCATACAGCAGGCGAGTCTCCAAATCGCGGAGATAGCCTACGAATATATCCTTGTCTCTTTCCAAATGATCCCGCTCGAATTCAGGTATCTCCATATCCTTGCTGGTAATAGAGGCCAGATCGAGAGGCGCGACCCCCTTTTCTCTGAAGCCCGCCACGATGTAATCGGGGTCACGAAAACTGCCTTGCGCGTATGCACATTCACAGAGGACCCAATTAGACGGAAGGAACCTCAGCGGGGCATCGTTGAGGTGATGCTTGCCGGTGAACAGCGCGACCACCCCACGAGATCGGTCGACAGCGTCGAAAATCTTGTCAGCGATTGGTCGGCTCTGAGCCTTGTTACCCGACAGTACCGTGAATTTCGCTTTGAGAAGTTTCTCGAACCACTGTGCAACCTCATGGTCTGAAACTCCTGACCAACTCGGTGGGGTCTTGTCAAAGGAATAGGAGAAAAAAATCGGGGTTCGCTTCCGTTGTGTCATGGTTGAGACGCCTCGGTAACTTTGGTTCCACGTGATTCTGTGGAATTTACAGTTTACGCTAACCGAAGCATCTGTGCCGACGAAATCAGTGTATAAATTCTCTTTGAGTTCGGTCGACGTTCGCAATCTAGACTAACTCTGTCGAACTACATACTCGCCCGATTCCCCTGATACCCCTCGATCGCGAGCGATGATGGCGGATAGCAACTCTGCGGAATTGATTGGCTTCCCCA
>JABMNO010000003.1 GCA_013204555.1 Chloroflexota bacterium
CCGTACTGCGGGCATCCTGCCCGCTCTTCGGTGGCTCGATACCCGAATGCCACGCAGCGTGATCGGCAAAGATTGACGCCCGCTCTATTCATAGTCGGAACGCCAAAGGGCAATCGACTCGAAGACACCGGTGCGGTTCTTGGCAGTCTCGTGTGGAAAACAAAAAAACTTTAGGCACCGCGTGCATGCGGATGCCTCGATACGTCTGGACAGCCCCATCTGCCATGGAGGCACATAGCAACAGGAACCTAACCGAAGGTCAATTCAACGCGCCCATTTGTGCGGGCCGCCCCAGTGCCTCATGTCATCCAGAGCGCAGCGATAGCGGAGTCGAAGGATCCGAAATCTCCATCAACCGTGAGAGGCACCATCTAGTCACTCACACCACATCAACCTCCCCATCACTTTGACCGCTTCAGATCTTTCCGCAACGGCCCAAAACCGCATCCGGCCAGGATGACATCAAGGGGGTGTCGCCATCGTGATACACGCCTCCAGCCCGTAACCGCCCCCAATCCACATGTTGTCAAAGTTTTGTGAATGTTTAACGAATTGGCCGTCAAGGACCGGCCTCCTCCAGGGTGAATCATCATTTCAGGTAGTTCATAACGCCGCCGGTCAACAGCAACAAAGCAAGCCGGTAGACGTGACGAAGTTGGAGGACTGAGATGAACAAGACACTAGTAAACCGCACACGCCGAGCACGTTACATCCGCTTGTTTGGGCCACTCTTGCTGGGACTAATGCTCCTGGCAGCCACGGCCTGTGAAGCCCTGGCGACCGAAACCGCGCGAGGTGCGATCGAGTCCGGCCGGGAAATGAGAGCACTGGAAGCGACCGAAGTTCGCCCCCTTGAGGATGAGCTTCAACAGCTATATGACGATGAGATCTTCCCCCGGGAGGCTCAAGTACAAGAGCTCTACAACGAAGAGCAGACCATTCAGGACACCGTGATTCGGCCAATGTGGGAATCGCAGAGCGACCCGTGGGCGCCGGGTGGCGAAGCAAATGTTGCACAGCGCGAATTTGACGCACGATTCCAGGCGATTGGTGATCAGTATCGCGATCTGGAACTCCAGCAGCGCGAACTGGATGACGGTAACAACAACGGTTCAAACGACCCGTGGCAGTCGCCTGAGATTCGTGAGCTTGAAGATGCACGACACGATCTCCAACGTGAGCTGGATGACCTGTACCGCACGGGCCGACGACCTATCGACGACCTCTATGACGAGATCAACGATCTGAATAACGTAGCCAATGAGTCAGACTCAGGAGCTAATGACCGGGTCCGAGAAATTGAGCAACAGATAGAAGATCTGTACCGGGAGTCTGATGATCGTTTTCGGAACATTGATGATGAGGCCGCCGAAATAAACGATGAGCTAAACCGGGTCAATGACGAACTGAACGATCTCTACACATGGGGTCGCAACGACATCGACAACCTCCGGCGGGAGATCGAAGACGAAGAGCGCAACTCAGGCGACTCGAACAACGACCGCGAGAACATCGAGAACCAGATCAACGATCTTCAGTCTCAGATTCAATTCCTTGAGGACGAGCGAAACCGAATCGTTGGTGGTCTGTGGGAAGCGGTAAACGCAGTCGAGAACGACCGCAATTCAGTGCTGAGCGATATTGAGAACGAGATTGCCAACGTTGAAGCTGAGTTGGATGCTCTACGTAACGTCAACTCAAACCCCGTATTCGATAACGGCAACGCCGAGATCGAAACGGCTATTGCCGAGCTTCAGGCTGCCATCGAAGTCGAAATCGATGCCTGGAACGCCACAGATGTAGATGCCAACGACCGAATCACTGCACTGGTCGCTGACGAGGAAGCTGACGTGGCCATCCTTGTGGCCAAAATCGCAGTACTGATCGTTGATCTCGCCGCGGTTGACGACGGCACGGCATCCTCATCTGAGGCAGTAGCCGCAATTCAGAGTGAACTAACAGATATCGAGGCTGAAGTCGTCGCGATTCACGCCGACGCTGATGCAGCGGTTGAAGCGATAAACGCAGATCGAGATGCCGCGGTTGAAAGTCACAGTTTGCGTGTGAGTGACCTCGAAGACCAGATAGCGGAATTGAAAGCTCAACTAGACACCACACTTGATGACCCAATTGACGTAGACCCCGTTCTGGTCGCTGAGCTAGAAGCTCGCCTGAACGATCTGCGGAGCCAGCGGGACGTAGAGTCTGGACGCTTCGAAAATTGGATCAATGGCCTGCAAAGTGATGCTCAGAACGAGGAAAACTTCTGGAATGACCAGATTCAGAACGTAGAGGACGAGTTGGGCGATCTCCACAACCAGCTTGACGGTGCCTCAGACCACGACGATTCCAGACTGCAGGACCTGTACGACCAGGTCGACAAGATGGAGACCCGGTACCAGAACACAGTTCGTGAGTTGGAAGAGCGTCGACGAGACCTGGAAGACGAAATCAACGACACCTACTCGCAGGACCCGTCACAGGACATCAACCAGCAGATCGAAGACCTCTACCGTGAGATTGACCGAATCTGGGACGAGTACAACGACAACAATGACGTTGACTACGACCTGATTGACCAGATGAACGACCGTGCCCGGGACATGGAAGACGAGTTGAACGACCGGACACGAGAGCTTGAAGAGCAGGTCTGGGCGATGGACGACCAACTCCAGGACCTGTACGGGAACGCCGAGATCGTAAATCGTGAGCACCAGGACGAGATGGAGACTGCATACCGCGAGCTCCAGGACAGACGATACGAGCTCGATGACCTGAACTTCGCAATCCAGACTGAGATGGATGAGTTCTTCAAGAGCTTTGACGGCAACAACAACGCCATCGAAGAAGAAGTTCGGAAGATCGAGACCGAACTGCTGACCCCGATCAGGGCACAGATCCGAGACCTTGAGTCTGAGATCAATGAACTACATGGTCAGGCTCGAGACCTGGAGAACCAGATCAGAGACGCCCGCCGAGTAGTTGAAGAGAAGCAGCGAGAAGTTGAGGATCAGGTGTTCGACCTGCTTGAAGAGGCCGTCACTTCCGCCTCTGGGACTGACACCGTGGTCGACGAGCCTACGGTTGAGCCCACCACAGTAGTCGAAGAGCCCACGGCGGTTCCAACGACAGAGCCAACCGTTGAGCCGACGGCAGTAGGAGCAGGCGCATAAACAACTACGTCATCGGTGGGATGAGGAGGTCCTCCCTCGCCCACTAACCCTCCCATGAAGCGGGCGTCGAGCAATCGGCGCCCGCTTTCCCTATTGTTGCGAGGCAGCGTCGAGTTAGATTTCTGCGGCCGTCGTCTGGTAGTACGCTTGTCTCGCAGTTTCAGCGGTCTGATCGGTATTCCGGTTGATGGATTTAGGCACGTGTCGGGGCCGACGGTCGCTTAGCGACCGCCGTCAAGCCACGCTCAACGATTTTAAAAATGAGGAGTTCAAAAAGTGGGACAGTTCGACGGCAAAGTGGCGGTGGTGACGGGCGGGGCGCTAGGCATTGGTGGGGCGACTTGCAGGAGACTGGCTGCCGATGGCGCAAGTGTGGTGATCGCTGACATCGCCGATGAAGCAGCGGAGGCCAACCGGCAGCGCATCATCGAAGCTGGCGGCACGGCGATTGCTCTACACACCGATGTGGGTGTGACTGCCGACGTGGAAGGGATGATCCAGCGCGCGGTCGACGAGTACGGCCGACTGGACATACTTGTTCAAAACGCGTTTGGCGTTGGCTCGGAGTATCCCGGTATGAAGGGAAGCGCTGTCGACGTTGAGGAACCGGCGTGGGATCGCGGAATGTCTGTGCTCATGAAGGCGCTGTATCTCGGCGCAAAATACGCCGTGCCTGAGATGGAGAAGACGGGTGATGGCGGGAGCATCATCAACATTGCGTCAGTTCATTCATTCCTGATGATCAAAGAGAACTTGATCTACGAAGCAGGGAAGTCAGCCGTCGTAGGAATGACGCGTCAGATGGCGCTCGATTTTGGTCCAAAGAAGATTCGGGTCAACGCCATCTGCCCCGGATGGATTGTCACCGAGGCAGGGCAGGAGATGGTAGACAAGAATCCGGAGTTCTACGACTACGCGACGACCCAGTACCCGATTGGTCGCGCAGGTGTGCCGGATGATATTGCGGAGTCCATCGCATTTCTCTGTTCAGACAAGGCCGGGTTCATCACGGGGCATCCGCTCGTCGTTGACGGCGGTCTCTCAATCCAACTGCAGGACTCATTCGGCCAGGCGCAGACCCGATACGGCCAAGCCCATCCAGAACTCGATTTAGGGCAGTATTTTTAACCCCGCCTAGTGAACCGCCGCGGCCGGGGCTGCGGCGCGTTCGTTGACCAATTCGCCTCGTGAGAATCTGCGCAAATTGAACGGTCGGATCAGGTCGGGTGTTTTGCCCGTGTCGATCAACTCTGCCATCGTGTAGCCACCAATCGGACCGGCCTTGAATCCCCAGGTGCCCCATCCGCAGGAAAGCAGGAATCCCGGTAGACCATCCACCTCGCCCATAATGGGGGCGTAGTCCGGGCTCATGTCGCATAGCCCCGCCCACTGGCGCATTACGTTCACGCCCCGCAGGAACGGGAACAGCTCAAGCATGTTCGCCGCCAACTCCTCAAGCGTGTGGAGCGTGGAACGCTGACTGTAGCTTGAATACGGATCAACGCCGCCTCCCACGACCACCTCGCCGCGGTCGGTCTGGTAGACGTATACATGCAGGTTCGCCGATGAAACCGATCGGTCTATGAATGGCTTTAGCGGCTCGGTAACGAACGCTTGCAACGGATGGGTTATCAGCGGCAGTTTCATATCCACCATTCGAGCGATGTTGGAACTCCATCCAGCTGTAGCGCTCATAACAATATCTGCGCTAATGCGGCGATCCCCAACGTCCACCCCAACCACGCTCCCATTCTCACGCACGATTCCCGTGACATCGGTGAATGGATGAATCTCTACGCCCTGACGATCAGCGCCGCGCCCGTACCCCCACACAACTGCATCGTGCCTGATAACGCCCGCTGATGACTGATATAGCGCACCCATCACCGGCAATGGCTTGCCAACCCGGAGATCAATTGCTGGTACGAGCTCTTTGATCTCAGATGGACCAATCATTCGACTGTCCACGCCCAGTAGCTTGTTGACACCGGTGCGCATGCGTAGCCCGTAGACCGCCGACTCGCTGTGGCCGAGATCGAGTCGGCCAGACTGGTCAAACAGGAGGTTGAAATCTAGCTCTTGAGCCAGGTCCTCGTACAGACTCAGGCTCTCACGGAAGAAGGGGATGCCTTCCCGCGTCAGATAGTTGGCCCGGATGATGGCAGTATTCCGTCCACTGGCGCCACCTCCAACGTATCCCTTGTCCAGCACTGCTACGTTGGTGATTCCGCGCTTGGCGAGATAGTAGGCGGTCGACAATCCATGAATTCCGGCGCCGATGATGACGACGTCATATCGGTCTTTGAGTTCATGCGTTGACCACATCGAATTTGGCGTTAGAAGTTGCCTCATATTGAACTGTGCCTAATGATTTCTAACGCCTCAGTGCCAACCGGAGTTACGTCTCCTTGAGGGAGTGATTCGAGGGCCGTGTGCCAGGCATATTCGGCGAATTCACGAGATACAAGAAGCTCATAGGCCAGAGTGCTTCCGATGTCGATTCGCAGCAGCGTTCCGTGCACACCGGCGAACCCGGCCTGGATGCATGTGAGGTTTGGCGTCGTGCGATCACGCAGATCGATGTCCGTCATGGCTGCAAGGACATCGCGAGATTTCGGACCTGCGATTTTGAGACTGGCTATTCCAGATGTGACATCGATCAAGTGGAGACCTGAAATCGCGTCGTCTGCGGATATCGCCCGCCAATCTCCAACGGCTTCCGCAGTGCCTATGACGAGCATCTGCTCATCCGTGAGCCTGGCCATAGTGGCTCCATCGCTCAGCGCCACGTTCCCTACAGCTGGAGCACCCTCAAGGCGACTCGATTTCACTCGCAGGACTGTTCGTCCAGTGATGTCGCAGATCCCGACTGCATCGCGTATTGCCAGTTCTTCCCGATCAGGGTCCCCGTATGAGACAGGCATCTGCCAGCCATCAATATCGCCTATCTGAGCATCCAGTGAGATGTGAGCGTGATGCAGCGGGCTGAGTCGGGCGGGGGAGTGGCCACTGATCATGCTCGCAGCCTCGATCCTTCTGGATCGTATATTGGCTCGGTGATCACGGTTGCGGGCCACTCATTGCGTCCACTCTGAATAAATATGCGGGTTCCGTCTTCGGCCATCTCAATTGGGACCCATGCCAGCCCGAACCCGACGCCACGAGTTGGACTGAACCGGGAACTCGTTACCCGTCCCACGGGTTGACCATTGGTAACTATGGAAAGGCCATCCTCAGGCACGAATCCATCATCCGCGATGAATCCAACCAACGACTGCTTGCTCTCGCGGTCTCGGGTCGCTGCGATGCCAGCGCGTCCAATGAAATCGGGCTTATCGAAGCGCACCGCCCACCGCATTCCGGCGTCGAGCGGGTCGGTCACGGCGTCCGTGTCCTGGTTGACGATGATGTGGCCTTTTTCCAGCCGCAGTATGCGCTGAGCCTCAAGACCAAACGGTGAGATGCCGTACTCGGAGCCGGCTTCCATCACAGTGTTCCACAGATGCTCTGCATACTCGGCCGGGAAATGGACCTCCCATCCTGTTTCGCCGACGAATCCAATTCTCAGGAAGATAGATGGAACGCCTGCAACTTCGCCTGTCGCTGATCGCATGTAATCGAACGCCTTCGGTGACAAGTCCACGTCAGTCAGCTTTGCCAGCGTTTCGCGAGCCCGTGGTCCGGCGACGTTGATCGCGCCCCACGCTGCGGTCACGTTTGTGACGTAGACATCCATCCCGGTGCCAGCCATCCACCAGTTGAACCAATCTTCGATGGCATCGACGTTTCCGGTTGTCGTCGTGACGAAGTAATGGTCATCGGCCATGCGAGTGACCGTGCCGTCGTCCATGATCGAACCTGCTTCGGAGCAGAGAAGCCCGTACCTGATGTGCCCCTCGCGCAAGTTAGAGAATCGATGCGTGTAAACGCGATCAAGCAGCTTCCCCGCATCTGGCCCGCGAATGTCCAACTTGCCCAGTGTGCTCACATCAATGATGCCAACACGCTCTCGAACCGCCAGCACCTCATCCTGAGGTGAACCGTAGTTGTGAGGCCGCAGCCACGGGCCGAGCTCGACGATCTCCGCTCCAAGTTGCTCATGAACATAGTGCAGTGGAGATCGCTTGCGGGGCATGTGGTTCTGCCCGGCCAGTGTGCCAAGTGCGACGGGCTGCGCCGGAGGGCGCGATGTGGTCGCTCCCGCATCTTTTACACTCAACCCCAGATTGAGCGCAGCGACTTCAACGAACGCCTTGTGGCACATCTTGCCCTGACATGGGCCCATCGTGGACGTCGTATATCTCTTCAGAGTCTGAACGTCTCCAAATCCCTCTTCCACGGCGACAGCGATATCTTTTGTCGAAACGTCCTCACAGAAACATACGAACGTTTTCTTCGTCTGCGTTATCGGAGATGCTGAAGATTCCGCACTACTTGTGGTGGGTGACTTGAACACGGACAACTCGGCTTCAATCGCGGGCAAGTCGTCTGGAACGCCAAATCCAACTTTGGCGGCGGCTCGTTTGCCTGCAAGTCCGGCCTGCGACAGTAGGGCGCCGAGATCGTGCACGCCTCCGACGCCGCCTGCGATTGTCACGTTCTCAGGCACACCGGATCTGACTATTCCATCATGATCGACTCCGGCAGAACTCGATTGCAGCAGTAGACCGCTCGCTCCCTGCCACGCGCCAGACATGCAGATGAGATCGCATTCGATGTTGCGTGTCTCTCCGTTTGCTGAAGTCGTCGCAATCGACTTGACGCGCTTAGTCCCTTGAGCCGAGTTGATGGTCTGCCCTGCAAGCACTTCGATTCCAGCTGTGCGAACCAGGGTCAGGAGATCGCTATCTGGTACCACACGACTGTCCAATATGGCGGAGACCACGATTCCTGCGTCCGACAGGTTGAGCGCCGCCCAGTAGCCAGAGTCGTCATTTGTCGTCACGATTGCGGTTTTTCCAGGGGAGATTCCCCAGAGGC
The DNA here is from genome assembly GCA_013204555.1 of Chloroflexota bacterium. GTDB lineage: Bacteria > Chloroflexota > Dehalococcoidia > Lucifugimonadales > Lucifugimonadaceae > UBA1151. The sequence goes on from JABMNO010000003.1 coordinate 8,154, forward strand.
GAGCCAGCCGAAGTGCTCCGCTCGCTAGCATCACGCCGGGAAGGTCGTTGTTATGGAACTGATGCGGCACTTCAAACGCGCCCGTAGCCATTACGACATGAGTTGCCCGAAGATTCAGGGAATCACGGCCTGTCTGTATCGCCAGCAAATTGTCCTGGTACATCCCGAATGCAGATGAGCTGCTGAGGACGGAGATCCGCTGGTGGCCGAGAACCCGTTCTCGCAATTCGGCAGCGATCTCGTGGCCGGTCGTTGTGCTAAGACCCAGGCCGTCGGGAACGTCGAAATATTCTCGGATATCAGTGAGCAAATGACCCCCTGGCAAGGTCTGATCGTCTATTAGAGTGACGTCAGCGCCAGAATCCGCTGCAGCCGATGCGGCCAACATGCCCGCCGGTCCACCGCCGATGACTGCCACATCGGTGTGGCGGTTCGTGTGATTCGACGTTGGTCCACCATCCGAGTCGACATCGATGCTTCCCAGACCAGCTACTCGCCTGACTATTGGGCGTGCGAGTTCCCAGAGGAATTTCGGCTTATGGAGGGCCTTGTAGTAAAAGCCGACGGGGAGGAATCGGTCGAGCCTGTCGAGAACGGAAACGAAATCACGCTCGGTTGATGGCCATGCATTTTGCGTTATGACTTGCATTCCATCACGTACGGATGCAGTACATGCACGCACATTCGGTGTGCCATCAACCGTCATCAGGCAGTTGGGGCATCGACCGGCAACGCAAAGTAACCCGCGTGGCCGGTGATACTTAAAGCTGCGGCTGTGGATCTCCACTCCGGCGGCGCTCAGCGCGGACGAAACTGTGTCGCCTTCATAGGCCTCAATCTTCCGGCCTTCGAATTCAAAGTGGATGGGCCGGGAGCGATCTACAAGCTCCTGCGGTGCAGCAGACAAACGTTTATTTGGGCGACTCATTGGCCGGTCCCCGTGACTGGCTCATCGGGCCAGTGGGTGCCAAGAACTTCGTTGGAATGAGTGTTCCGGGTGGCGATGAACCACTTCCGGCAGCCCATCGAATGGTTCCACCACTCGCGCTGCTCACCATCCATGTTTTCTTTGAAGTAGAGATACTCGGTCAGCTCTTCGTTCCCGGCGTCAGGCGCAGGACGCGTCAGAACCTCACCGCCAAATCGGAAATCGTAGACGTTGCGCGCCCCGCAGTTGGGGCAATTCAGGAGGAAGGCCACGGCTAAACCGCTTCAGGGGTTCTGGCTACCACAGTCGCCTAGAACATCTGCAGATAGCGGTCGACCTCCCAACGGCTAACCTGTGAATGGTACTCAGACCACTCAGCCTCTTTCAGCTTGATGAAGTCATCAGCGATCACTCCGAGCCCAGCCTGGACAACCTCATCCTGCTTCAACTCTGCGATAGCTTCAGGTAGCGACTGCGGCAGCATTCGGATGCCACGCTGGCTGATCTCATTGAGGCTGAGATCGTACATGTTGCTTCGGTTGACTTCACCGGGATCGAGTTCACGGGCTATGCCGTCCATACCGGCAGCCACGTAAACGGCGAATGCGAGGTACGGGTTGCACCCCGCTGACATTGTGCGATCTTCAATATTGCCTGGCCCAGCGACACGAATCATCTGTGTGCGATTGTTGTCGCCGTATGTGATCGAAGCGGGCGTCCATGTGTAGCCAGATGTGGAACTCGTGAGTCCCGCTCCAACCTGTAGCCGCTTGTAGCAGTTCACAGTTGGGGACATCACAGCCGTCAGCGCAGGGGCGTGCGCCAGTATTCCGCCGATGAAGTGGTAGGCCATCTTGGACAAGCCGAGACCCTTTGGATCAGAGTCATCGACAAACATGTTCTCGCCTGAATCACTGTCGGCGAGATGGTAGTGAATGTGGCCTCCACTACCCGTGCGGTCAGAGAACGGCTTCGCCATATGAGTCGCTATCGCACCATATTTCTGGGCAATCTGGCTCGTCATCATCTTGAAGAACGTATATCGATCTGCGGTAATCAGGGCATCCGTATAGACAAAATTGATCTCGTACTGGCCGTTTCCATCCTCGTGATCGGCCTGGTAGACCTCCCATCCCAGACTGGTCATCCCTTCCATCATGTCCTGCAGGTAGTCCATGACGTTGGCGATGCCCTTGAAGTCGTAGCAGGGCTTTTCCAGTGAATCGACGTTGTTGGGATCCCAGACCTGAAGAGAGCCATCCTCACTTTTTGTGACCAGGAAATGCTCAGGCTCGATGCCTACCTGGAATGAGAAGCCTGCCTCTCGTACGTCGTTCAGGACTCGCTTCATGTTCTGGCGTGGGCAGTACATCCACGGCTCGCCGTCAACGAACAGATCGCATGCGAATCGCGCTGTGCCATCGCGCCAGGGCAGGGGGGTGTAGGTGTCGATATCGACGCGCGCCATCATGTCGTGAGAGTTTGGGCCTTGACCCATGCCGTAGAGCGCTGCACCTGCGAATCCTGCGCCATCGTTCACGATATTGCTGAATGTGCTGGCGGGAACCATCTTCACTTTGGCTGAGCCGTTGATATCCACGAACTGCGCGAGCAGGAACGATATTCCGTCCTGATCAAGTTGTCCTTGAACGTCTTGTACGGTGCTCAACTTAGTGCCCTTTCTAGTCCCAACAACTCTGGGATTTCAACGTCCTAGGTACCGAACACTTTGTTCGTGCCAACCAGTGGAATCTGAGCCATCACTGACGCCTCAATGGTGAGTGCTGCCAGGTCTTCCGGCTCAAGGCTGCGTACATCACCCTTGCCAAGCGATCGGGTAAGCAATGCCAGTTCCATCGTCATTGAGTTCAGGAAATTTGCGACTCGTTCGGCCCCTGCATCAGGGTCTAGTCGCTTCATGAGTTCTGGATCCTGCGTAGCGATGCCAACCGGACACTTCCCCGTGTGGCAGCGGTTGCACTGTCCAGCGGGAAGGCCGATCTCTTCCTCGAAGTTAGCCTCCGGGATATCACGATTGCAGTTTAGAGCGAGGAGGGCCGAGACGCCGATAGCGCAGGCATCAGCGCCAAGCGCGAGCGCCTTTGCAACATCAGCGCCGCTGCGAATACCACCCGACGCGATCAGGCTGACCTTGCGGTACAGACCGATCTCACGCAGCGCTTCTCGTGCCAGGACTATGGCTGGGACAGTAGGTATTCCACTGTGGTCCAACAGCACCTCGGCGGATGCGCCTGTTCCGGCCACCATGCTGTCGATAACGATGGCGTCCGCGCCAGCTTTAGCAGCGAGCTTCACGTCATCGGTAACCCGGCACGCGCCGAGCTTCACGTGAATTGGCACCTTCCAGTTGGTGGCTTCACGAAGCTGCTCGATCTTGATAGCCAGATCATCCGGTCCGAGCCAGTCTGGATGTCGAGCCGGGCTTCGTTGGTCGACACCGATCGGGAGGTCTCTTGAGATTGCGACGTCGTCCTGAACTTTGACGCCCATCAGGAGGCCACCAGTGCCAGGCTTGGCGCCCTGTCCTACGACGATCTCGATAGCCTGCGCAGTTGCCATGTGGTTTGGGTTCAGGCCGTATCGGCTGGGCAGTACCTGGTAGATAAGTTTGTCGGATGCCTCGCGTTCAGCGGGAAGCATTCCACCATCGCCAGTGCAACTGGCCGTACCAATCATGCTGGCGGCCTTGCCGAGTGCAGTTTTCGCGTTCGCCGAGAGGGCGCCCCAGCTCATGCCGGTGATGTAGATGGGCGTTGACAGTTCAAGCGGGTTCTCTGCATTCAGTCCGCCAAGAGAGACGGCCGTGTTGCACTGCTCCTTGTACCCCTCAAGCGGAAATCGAGTCAGGCCAGTGGAAAGAAACGTGAGATCATCGAAATGAGTCACCTTCTGATGGGTGCTCATGCCTCGAATGCGGTAGCGGCCAAGGTCTGCCTTGGCGTGGATGTCTTCCACGGTCCAGGGTGCCCAGATTTGATTGCTGCCAAATACCATTTGTTTCGATATTCCCTTGTGGCGCCTGAACAGGCTCCTAGATAAGTGGCCGCTCGTGCCGCTCTCGACCATCGTAGTGGTACAGATTCTTCTGGGACACGATTTTCCGGAAATGTGGCCGCTCTGAAATACCGCGGGCCTCAAGCATGTTCCAGATCTCAATCAACTCGTCTTCAGTCGACTCTTCGATCTTCGCGTCTGCTCCTAGCGAGCCGATCTCGCCGCCAACGTAGATAGTTCCCTCGTACATGGAGTCTCCAGCGGCATCACCAACATCGCCGCAGACTATGATCCGGCCCTTCTGCATCATGAAGCCAGTCAAGAAACCGGAGTCGCCCCCAATCAGGAGTGTGCCGCCCTTCATTGAGATTCCAGCGCGAGCACCGGCATTCCCGCCAATAAACATCTCGCCGCCGCGCATGCTGGCCGCAACCGACGCTCCGGCGTTCTTCGTGAGCGAGATTGATCCGCTCATCATGTTCTCGCCCAGCGCCCAACCTGCATTGCCGTCGATCGTGATTCGAGGACCATCAAGGAGCGACGCTACGTAATATCCAACACTTCCTTCAATCTGAAGGTCGCATTCGGCAAGAATTCCAACGGCAATGTTGTGACGCGCCGCAGGGTTTGCGATGGTGATTGTTTCCACACCATTGGCGGCAAACTCTTTGATCTGGTTGTTTAGCTCGCGTGTAGAGAGCTTGGAAGCGTCTAGGTTGACCAAGTCATCACCCTGCGCTCCTGAGGCTCAGTCCGGTCAAGCTCTTCGGTGAACACGCTCCTGAGCGCGACTTCCTCAGAAGCGAGAGCGACAACATCGTCAGTCTCCATCGCCACGAGTGGTTTCGCTGACCATCGGTCCTTCGCGTACCCCATGCCATCTTTTGTAGACACAAGGTATGTAAACGTGCCATCGAGGTCGTCCAGTGACTCCTCAAGAGCGTCGTTGAGTGAGATACCGTTCTCAAGTTTTTCAGCGAGGTATACGGCGATGAGTTCGGAGTCGTTGCCTGTCTGGAAGTGGTATCCACGGTCCTCGTAAGACCGCTTCATACCGTGATAGTTCGTCAACTGGCCGTTGTGGACCACGGTCACATCGGTGAACGGATAGGCCCAGAAGGGGTGGGCGTGGCTGATGTCCACCACGCTCTCAGTCGCCATCCGCACGTGGCCAACGCCGTGGGTGCCGGTCAAGCGACTAATCTCATGCCGCTCATCCATCACCATTGGTGTGCCAACGTCTTTGATGACTTCAGACACCTCGCCAATGCTGTGGAGCACAACTCCCGGTTCATTGAGTAGTGCCTCGGCAAGCGGCGGAATCTCTCCCTCATAGTTCGCTTTGATTCTCAGGAATGAACCACTTAGTTCCGACGAGTTGATTGCACCGCCCGCCCGCCTGATTGTTTCCTCGGTCCGAGCCACCGTGTCAGATACAGGGGCTGAATTGTCAACCCAGATGCGAATCAGGAGATCGGAATCGTTCGCCTCACCGGCTACGGTAACTCCTGCTGAATCGTGGCCTCTATGGACCATCGTCTCAAGCATCTTGACCAGCTCATCGCCGATTGGGGCCGATTTGGTCGACCCACTGTTTTTGTACATTATTCCGGCGATGCCACACATAGTCTGTTTTGCAGTTACCTCCGCGCATGCGATTCAGCGAGCGCAGAATGCAGCGGGCATAGTCTAAAGCCAATCTCCGCGCCCGACCAGATACCCAGTTCCATATTCTTGTACCTAAACCGGGGTGTACATCCGGTCAATTGCCAGTATTCTGTGCCCGGCGATCTGGATGGTATCTATTAGAGACGTAGGGGTAGCCCTTCTGGCTGCCAATTTGTAGAGGTAGCCCCCCCGTGGCTACCCAACCGCAGGGGTAACCCTTGTGATTACCTATTTCAAGAAGGCAAAACTGACATGAGATCGACAGCGGACGTTGTCATCATCGGCGGCGGCGTTATGGGAGCGAGCATCGCGTACCACCTGTCCGAGAAGGGGGTCACAAACGTCGTTCTCCTTGAGCGCAAGACACTCGCCGCTGAAGGAACAGGCCATTCCGGGGCGCTGGTGCGGCAGCACTACTCGCAGGATCCGATTATCCGGATGGCCGTTCGTTCGGTCAAGATTTTTGAAGAGTTCGAAGAACGAACTGGACGAGCGAATGTATTCAGTCAGACCGGATGGATCAAGATCGGTTCAGCCGAGATGAAGGCTGAAATGGAACGCAACATTGAGCGCCATCGAGGTTTCGGAATTGAGGCGGATTTCCTTTCGATCGACGATCTCCAGAAATTGATCCCCGGGATAAACCCTGATGGAATCGGATCCGCATTGATCGAGCACAAAAGTGGTCATGCCGACCCCACCGCAACCACGGAAGGCCTTGCAGAGGTAGCTCGGTCACGTGGAACGGACATCGTCGAAGGCGTGGCAGCTACAGGCATCGACACTGAGGGTGGTCGGGTCACTTCCGTTAGCACAAGTGAAGGTGCGATCTCCACGCCCATAGTGGTAAACGCGGCCGGACCCTGGTCCCCAGCCATTGCCCGCTGGGTTGATATTGACCTCCCGATTGAAGTCACGCGTGAACAAGATCTCGTCCTCGAAACGGATGACGTTGATCTCCGTCCGGCGTATCCCGTATCGAATGGGGTCGACCGCACATACTGGCGTCGAGATCGCGGACGACTCCTCGCAGGCGATGGTCATCCCAAGGAGAGCGAGTACGTTGACCCAGATAACTACGACTCCACCCACGACGCGTCATACGAACTTGAACTGATGGCGCGTCTCAAGCATCGAATTCCCCGTTTCGCTGATAGCGCGAGGGTCGTGGGAGGGTTCGCCAGCCTCTATGACGTAACTCCCGACTGGCATCCAATTCTGGGTGCCGTCGATGGTGTTGATGGTTATCTCAACTGCGTGGGGTGGAGTGGCCACGGCTTCAAGCTTGGCCCGGCAGTAGGGGAGCTAATCGCCGAGGTAATCGTTGATGGGGCGGCGAGCAGCATCGATATCTCAACGCTCGGTCTGGACAGATTTGCAAAGGGTGCGCTGTTGTCTGGGTCATACGCGGGCAACCAGGCATAGGATCTGCGACGTAGAGCGTTGAAAATGAGGTCCCCAGGCCCCGCACACCCCAATATCCCTAACTATTGGCTTTGCTGCCGGGCGCGTCCCGCCACAGACCAGGCCAGCGGATGGCTGCGAAGGTGACCAGCGTCAGACCCAGAATGCCTGCCAGCGTGAAGGTGACTCCAACATCGTAGCGACCGGCAAGGTAGCCACCGATTAGCAACCCCGGTTGCAACGTCCAAACCGCAAGTGACCGCACCCCCATCACTCTGCCTCGAAACTGGTGATCCGCGGTGGAAAGCAGCAACGCGCTCATCGATACCATCGACGCGCTTGAACAGGCCCCGATCACAACAAGGACGCCAAGGGCAATTGCGAAATTGTCGACCTGTCCCAGCACGATCATGGCCAGATGCCATACAACGATTCCGACCAGCATCACCCTGCCAGATCGCCTGGTCCGTCCCAGCGCGGCGAGCGAGACTGATCCCAGTGCCGCTCCAATGGCCGCGGCGCTGAGTAGTGCGGCAAGCCCTTCCTCGTCAGTGCTGAACACATCGCGTGCCATCACCGGCATCAGGCCATTGGTCATGGGGAACGCGGTCAGATTGACCAGCATAGCCAGGAACATAATGCCTTTAATGGCATCGTTATGAGTGACGTAGTTAATTCCAACCCGCAGGTCTGCCAGGGGACTGAGCGATTTTACTTTTGTCGTTTCCGTCGTTTGGCCCACCACTGATATCCCAAGGGCAACTACGGTTGATGATGCGTAAAGCCCAAAGATCACGAGGTAAGCTGAGTCGAATCCCAAACGCGCAAGTAATACTCCGCCGGCCACCGCACCGGTTATCTTTGCCGCATCCTGCATCGTTCGGGAGAGCCCAACGGCGTTGAGCAGGGTCGCCCGCGGGACAACGTCCGCCAGCAAAGATTGGCGGATCACGTTATCCATCATCCTTCCGGCACCCAGAACCAACGCGATGACGAATGTGTGCCACGCCTCTAGCTGACCGGAGAACGCAAGTGAAAAGGTTGCCACCGCAAGCAGCGCGATCAGGCTGCGATTGGTGATCAAGAGCTTGCGACGGTCCATACGATCGCCAAGTAGCCCGTAAAACGGGCCGCCAAGGGTTCCACCAAATCGCAGCGCACCAAGCAGGCCAACAAGGAACGGTGAGCCCGTCTCTGTCAGGACAAACCAGGACAGGATGAGCGCTTCCATCTCCTGACCAGAATTGAACATCCCATCAGATGGCCACTGGAAACGGAAACTTCGATAGCGAAACGACGCCAGAAACCCGGTTGGCGGGTCTGATCCGGTCTCTAATTTCGTCGGGGTACTCAGGCGCGATCTATCCGAGAAATGGGCGGCGCCACGTAAGTGACGGGTGTGATGTCAATGTGGTGCCCAACGATACGCCTTCAACCGCGAACAGGTGATCCGTTTGCCTGGGTGTGAGGGATTGCAGAAGAGGCGGAAGTCATTTCGCTACCAGCGAGCGGAATGAACAGTTAACTTGAGAGCGAACCTGATCAATTACGCTTTTGGCGCACTATTTCCAATTGTGGATCTCACTGGAAATATCGTCGGCATTTTCGTATCTGAATGGATCTCTACGAACTCTGTGACTTCGTCTGGAGTAGATAAATATGCCTCGTCACCAGACTGAATGTGGTGAACGTGGAACCTCCAAACAGGATCCTCAACGCCATCAACCCAGAGACGCATTACGAAGGATGTTCGAGGCAAATCTGACATTCGATCCCTCCGGGTGGATCGCTGTTGTCACTACGACTCGAACATTTTTAGACCTATGGCGTTACGTCACCGTTACAGTGGCCTCGGCCAGATCGCTCTGTGTTCTGTTCATCGATTTCCGCAATGCCTCGGTCTCGACGGAGGGCGATACCCCAAGCGCTGTCCAGAGTGATTCTGCGCATACGGCGTACTGACGGATCGCGTCGTCTTGCCTGCCCGCAGCGACGAACGCGCGCATGAGCGAACGATGTGCCGACTCAAAGGCTGGCTCAATCAACAGGGCACGCTGATACATCTGAATGGCTCGCTCAAGTTGTCCTGTTTCCTCGTGGAGACTTCCGATCAGCGAAACGAGATCAAGGTACACCTCGGCCAGTCGGGCACGCTGCCCCATGCACCAGTCGCTGTACTCCTCATCCTCCATGAAGGGACCGCCATAAAGATCGACCGCCTGGCTCCCCACCCGAATCGCTTCTTTCTGATATCCGAGGTCTGCGAGTGCGAGGCACCGCTGATGCCGTTCCAGAAACTCATCAACGTCAATATCCACAGATTCGCGAATAAATTTGACCCGTTCTCCGTCGATTTCAATGAAAGCGGACGGCATACCCGATGCTAACTCTGGTTCAAGCGCTCTTTTGAGGGAGTGAATGACAACTCGCAGGTTCTGGTTTGCAGACGCCGGTGGGGCATCCCCCCAGAGGCATTCGATAATCTCCTCGCGGCTTAATCCGCCGCGATTGGTAGAGGCCAGCCGACGCAGTAGTTCCAGACCGCGCTTTCGCGTAAACGCGTTGTGTGGAACATCAACATCGTCAACTTGAATCCGAAATCTGCCTAACGAAGTGATTTTTAATCGCTTTGCCGTATCCAATCCCGTGGATAGTGCAGTGGACCAGCGCAGGAAAGCACTTAATTGTGTTGCAAGGGGATACAACGCCCGGATCGCTGCACCTACCTGAAATTCGTTTGTTGGGCCTTCAACTTGAATTGTTCCCAACAAACGATCGTCGGCCAACAGGGGGACGCAAACGCTCAGGCACACAGTTGAATTTGAATCCACTGATGTTGTTGTTTCAAGTACGGGAAGATGGAGTCGGCTGGTTTCCTGATGAGAAGTGAGCCGGTTTTCTGGATGCAAACCCGGAGTTATTTCTCCCTTGGCATGTGTGTAACCGAGAAGACCTGATTTCCCGGAGTCCCCGATAACGACCCTGATTGACCCGGATGAGGCTCCCGTGGCCTCAACCGCGGCAGAGATAACCAGTCGGGCGGCGTGATCGACATCCCTTGTGCCCAGCAGGGCAGGGAGGACGCTCTGGGTAGCTTCGATCTCTGAGGGGCTTCCCCACGGATCATCGGCATCGCGATCGCCAAGAAAGACAAGCGTCGCGTTGAGTGAGGGGACAGCGCATCTCAGCAGCAAGCACTCGATTCGACGTTGTTGAACGGTTCCCGCACCCGTCATCAGGCGTCTCGAATGGGCCCACTGATACTGATTTGATCCGAACACTGGGCATCCGTTTGCACAGGGCAGACCTGTTTGGCTATCAACTGCGGGGACAGCATCGAAGCATGACTGCCCAATCAAATCGCACTCTGATGTCGCCAGAAGCAGTTCCGTGGATTGGTTTGCATGCACGACACGCTGCTTCCTGTCCAACACCATTACTGGTTCGTCCATCAGGGCCAGGTATCGCTCCAAATATCTCCACCCAATCTCCGCCTCACACCACGGCGGCAACCTGGATTCATCAGACATTAAACGTTAGCGGCTGTGCCGGATGTCCCGGCGGGGTAGCAGTCCTATTTATGTGAGAAACATGTGAGGATTGGGCTGTGACGGGGTAAAAATCGGGATTTAACGCCAGCGGTGTAACGGCCTTGTAACGGGTGGAATTTAACTTTGTGAAAGTCGCCACAAGCGAATTCGTGGAGCCAGTCTTTCCGACATTTCTACGATCGCCAGATCGGGCCCGGGAGTCGGGTCAATGTGTGGCTAAGCGCATCGCGCACGGAGGCCATTAGATGGTTGCTATCGCAACGCTGAATCGAAGAAAAATCTGGGCAATCGCATTGACGATGGCCCTCGTCGCAGTATTTGCTGCAGTCGCCTGCAGCAGTGGGGATGAAGATGATCCCACGGCTGCTCCGGCGGCATCTGCACAGGGTCAATTGGGAGGCGATGCAAAAAGCATTGCGGAACGGAGAGGACTATCCGACGCCGACATTGAGGCGGCGTTGAAGACATTCACGCCCACAGGCGTTATGGACGAATATCTCATGTTCTCCTCTGGAGGACATTCAGGGCAGCTTCACGTCATTGGTATGCCGTCTATGAGACTGCTCAAAACAATCGCGGTATTCACGCCGGAGTCGTGGCAGGGATACGGAATAGGTTCGAACGAGTCCGAAGAGGTATTGGAAGGCGGACGGGTAAACGGTGATGAAGTTCTCTGGGGAGACACTCATCACCCGGCGCTGACCGAGACAGCCGGTGAGTATGACGGTGAGTTCGTTTTCACCAATGACAAAGCGAATGCGCGTGTCGCGGTTATCTCGCTGAAGGACTTCGAGACAAAGCAGATCGTCAAGAACCCAATTACTCTGAGCGACCACGGCGCCACAATGGTGACTCCAAACTCAGAATGGGTTATTGAGGGCGGCCAGTACGCCATGCCGCTAAGCGGTGACTACGCTCCAATCTCCGACTACCAGGAGAAGTATCGTGGCATGGTGACTATGTGGAAATTTGACCGGGCAGCCGGACGGATAGATACAACCCAGTCATTCGCCATTGAACTCCCACCTTACTGGCAGGATCTCTGTGACGCCGGGAAACTGGTCAGTGAAGGCTGGTTTGTATGTGGATCATTCAATACTGAGATGGCAACCGGCGGAAACCAGGACGGAAATCCACCGTTTGAGGCCGGGGCTTCCCAGGCTGATATGGATTACCTCCACGTCTTCAACATTGAGAAGGCTATTGCCGCCCGTGATGCCGGTAAGACCGTCCAGATCCAGGGCTTCCCTGTGATTCCTCTTGAGGTTGCCGCCTCAGACGGAATTCTGCACCTGGTCCCGGAGCCAAAGAGCCCACACGGGGCTGACGTAACGCCTGGCGGCGAATACATCGTTGTGTCTGGAAAGCTTGACCCCCACGTAACGATCTACTCGTTCGACAAAATAATTGCTGCGATCGCGGCCGGACCTGCTGAGACGGACAGTTTTGGTGTCCCCGTCCTGGCTTTTGACGATGTAGTTGAAGCGCAGGTCGAGGTTGGCCTGGGACCGCTTCACACGCAGTTCGACAACAAGGGCTACGCCTACACAAGCCTGTTCCTTGATAGCGCCGTAGCCCGCTGGACGCTCGGTGGTCCATACGCGTCCCTCAACCCGGATCCTGAGTGGTCTCTGATCACAAAGACCCAGGTTCACTACAACGTAGGTCATATTGCTGCAGCCGAGGGCGACACAGTCTCTCCAGATGGCAAGTACCTGGTGTCTTTGAACAAGTGGTCGTTGGACCGGTTCAACCTCGTTGGGCCATTACTGCCGCAGAACTTCCAGTTGCTCGACATTGAAGGCACCGGCGAAGAGATGCCGGTGATCTATGACATGCCAGTCGGATTTGGTGAGCCTCACTACGCGCAGATCATCAAGGCTGACAAGATCCATGCGTGGGAGGTCTACCCTGAGATTGGCTTCAACCCGCTGACCGGCGAGATTGATCCTTCCGCGACGCTGGCCGGTGAAGAGCGAGTGGAGCGAGATGGCAACACGGTTCATGTTTACATGACCGCTGTACGTAGCCACTTCACACCTGAACACGTAACGGTGAAGGAAGGCGATCACGTGGCCTGGCACATCACAAACATTGAACGTGGTCTGGATGCCACACATGGTTTTGCCATGCCGGGCAAGAACGTAAGCCTGAGCATTGAGCCAGGCGAGACCATCACCACAGAGTTTGATGTGACGGACGACGGAGTCTTTCCTTTTTACTGCACAGAGTTCTGCTCAGCGCTTCATCTTGAGATGGCCGGGTACTTCTTGGTAGAGCCGAGCGGAAGTTAGACAGGGAAGGATTAGCCACACAACTTGACCGATTTCCCCCGCCTGTCCGTTACAGGCGGGGATTGATCAAACCCCGGGTGAGTGACTCGCCCTCCGCGTTAATTCCCCGGGGACCAGCTAGAAGTGAGTATTTGGAATGACGTCGCTAGCTGAAATTAAGGAGCGGGCATTTGGCCCAAGGGTGCCTCGCGAAGAGATTTTTCGAGATCCGCTACGGTTTTTGTTGCCCACCATATTCATTGGCGTCGCTGGCATCCTGCTGATCATCTCGACTTTTTTCCCCTACTGGACTCTGGAGATGCAAGCGCCGCAATTTCCCAAGGGGCTTGAAATTCAAGTCTATGTAGACGAAATGGTGGGCGATGTACACGAGATCGATGGTCTAAACCACTACATCGGCATGCGACCTCTTTCTGAGGCCGGCCAGCTTGAGCGATCGCTGAGCATCATCATGGTGGGAGTGGTCATAGGACTCCTCGTGGGAGCAGTCTATGTTCATAACCCATGTGCGCTGATCCTGACATGGCCCGCCGTACTGTGGCCTGCGATATTTCTTGGCGACCTATTTTTCTGGATGTGGAATTTTGGAACACATCTGGATGAAGGAGCCGCGTTTAGCAACATCATTGATCCATTCACGCCACCCATCATTGGACAAGGGACAGTGGCCCAGTTCCATACGAACGCCGTCTGGGACACGGGGTTATTGATCGCGTTCGGTGCCAGTGGTCTCGTGATCGTGGGTTTGATCCTCCACCGCCGAGCGTATAAACCTCTGCTTGATCGTGTCAAGGCCGAGCGAGCCGCTGAGGCGATCCCTGTGGCGGAAGCCTGAAGATGAAAATGGGAGGCCTGTTGACGCCACTTCTGCTCATCGCTGGTCTCGTCATAATCGCTTGCTCCGGTTCGAATGACGCTTCTGCCACCGATTCCAGGATAGGTGTGTTCCTGGATGGCTCACCGATCGCAGATCTGAGCACGGCGCTGAACATGGCTCAAGATGGATCGCGTATCGAACTTTGGGGAGGCCGATACGAGGGCCAGTTTTCTATTCAGAAAAGCATCTCGATTCAAGGCTTCAATGATCCACTGATCGACGGTCAGGGTCGGGGTTCCGTCTTCTCGATCAGCGCGCCAAATGTTGAGATCAGGGGCCTCACAATCAAGGGTTCCGGGCTGCAACTGGTTCACGAACACGCCGCAATCGAAGCCGAGAAGGCGCCGGGAGCGGTCATAGAGGACAACACAATCTCGGAGTCGCTTTTCGGGATATATCTGAGGCAGTCAGCGAACTCCGTCATCAGGAACAATCGGATCGTTGGCAAAGACCTTGATATCGCCCGTCGGGGAGACGCAATTCGCGTCTGGTACAGCGCTGACACGATTATCCAGAACAATATCGTGAAGGAAAGCCGAGACGTGGTGCTCTGGTATTCAGAGCGTTTGCAGATCCAGGGCAACGATATCTCGGACGGCCGGTACGGCCTCCACTTTATGTATTCAGACGATGCCAACGTCCAGAACAACCGCCTGATCAACAACTCCGTAGGCGCGTTCCTCATGTATAGCCGTCGGCTGAGCATGGTTGAGAACGTTATTGGCGCAAATCGAGGTCCAAGCGGCTACGGGATTGGCCTCAAGGATATGGACGACGCCGTAATTCAACGCAATCTGTTTGCTGACAATCGCGTCGGAGCATGGGTTGATAACTCACCTCGGGAGATCGATTCGACAACGATATGGGAAGGCAACGTCTTCACGCTGAACGATTTCGGCCTGCGGATAATGCCTTCAGTTCACGATAATCACTACACAGCCAACTCCTTCGCCGATAACCAGGAGCAAGTACAAGTTGCCGGCGGTGGTGACCTCATGGACAACAACTGGTCAGTGGATGGAGTGGGGAACTACTGGAGCGATTACGCGGGATATGACGCGGACAGTGACGGCATAGGTGATGTCGCCTACAAGTCTGAGCACCTGTTTGAAGATCTCGCGCTAGAGCACCCGGAGGCAAGGATATTGACTTACAGTCCAGCGGCTCAGGCGATCGAGTTCGCAGCGAGAGCCCTGCCGTTCTTCCGGCCTGAAGCCAAGTTCACGGATCCTGCGCCAATGATGTCTCCTGCAGCGTTGCCGGGACTGTCGCTCAACAATGGTGAATCACGGGCGGGAGCCATCGCAGCGCCGTTTGGACTGCTTGCAGTCGCCTTTGGCGCGATCGCTGCGGTGCGGAGATCGGGGGGCGATTCACCTGTCTTCCAGCCACTGGTACGACACAGTCCGCTCATCGTGGCCGATTCCCATGCTTCACCTGCCTTAGAAATCCGGGGATTGCGCAAGCGATTCGGAAAAGTGGAGGCACTTCGAGGTATCAATTTCACGATTGAGCGCGGTGAATCGGTCGCTTTATGGGGTTCCAATGGAGCCGGTAAAACTACGGCATTGCGCTGCATTTTGGGCCTCGTCCCATCACAAGGGGAGATCAACATTTGTGGGATCGATATGCGCAAGGACGGCCGCGAAGGGCGTCGACGTATTGGTGTGGTTCCCCAGGAGATTGGATTCCACAGCGACTTGACCGTGAACGAAACCATGCTGTTCTATCGACAGATCAGAAGCGCGCCATCGGTCGAAGGTGCAGCCCTTTTGGAGCGAGTGGGTCTCACGATGCACGCCGATAAGCAGGTTCGGCAACTATCAGGTGGTCTACGGCAGCGGCTCGCGCTTGCCGTGGCGCTTCTCGGAAATCCCGAGGTTCTGCTTCTTGATGAGCCAACAACAAATCTGGACGCCGGGGCCAGGGAGGAATTTCTTCGCATTCTGGAAGAGCTTAGGGACGATTCTCGAACGTTCATTTTCGCTTCCCACCGGCCCGGCGAAGTGTTTCGTCTTGCCGATAGGGTCATCGTGCTTGATGAAGGCCTCATCGTAAAAGACGCCATCCCTGCGGAATGTCTGGGTGATCCGAGGAATGTCACCTCGATGCGAATTGAGGTTGGCTCCGACAATATTAGTGCTGCGGTCAGCGCTCTGGCAGAACAGGGTATGAACGCCTCGCGCAACCACACGGGAGTGCGTGTTGGGGTTCCAACGGACTCCAAAGCTACAGCTCTGGCGGTCCTTCTGAAGGCCGGTTTCCCGGTAAGCGACTTCGATTTGGAGGAGACGGATCATGATGCCGATTGATCTACGAATCACAAAGGTTCTAGCCATCAAAGAGCTGCGTGATGCCACTCGAAACCGCTGGTTTGCCCTGTATGCGATCGGTTTCGGCGGATTGGCCACTGCACTTTCGTATCTGGCGTTATCCGGCGCAGGCTCGTACGGGGTGGCGGGATTTGGAAAGACCTCTGCTACCCTCATCAACCTCGTGATTCTGATCGTGCCGCTCATGGGGCTAACCCTCGGGGCGCTTTCAATCGCTGGTGACAGGGAAAGCGGCGCCCTCGCATACGTGATGGCTCAGCCAGTTTCGACGCTTGAGATCCTCATCGCGAAATTCATTGGCCTGGGCGCAGGCCTCGCGGGTGCGCTCGCCGTAGGCTTCGGGTTCTCTGGGCTCATAGTCGCGTGGCAGGGTACAGCTGGAAATACCGGAGACTACCTCGGCCTGGTGGGGTTAGCGATACTGTTAGCGTTAGCGAGTCTGAGCGTAGGGCTTCTGTTATCTGCGGGGCTCCAAAAGAGCGCGACAGCGATTGGTGTTTCACTGTTTCTCTGGCTCCTGCTCGCGTTCGCCAGCGACCTCGGCCTTATGGGAACCGCAGTGGTTCTCGACATAGGAATTCGAGAGTTATTTGCGATAGCTCTGATCAATCCACTTCAGGTTTTCAAGATGGCAGCCGTACTGACAATCCGGGGCGACCTTGAAGTCCTTGGTCCGGCAGGACTGTATGCCGTACGCACCTACGGCGATGGACTCCTTCCGCTGCTCATCGGGATACTGGCGCTCTGGGTCGTCGTCCCATTTTCCCTTGGATATATCGTCTTCTCCCGAAAGGGAGCGATTTAGTGCGCGGAGATATCGTTGCATTGGTAGTTGGGACGCTGGTGATACTGGCGCTTTCATGCTCATCGCCGATTAACGTGGAGAAACCGCCCGAGATTCGGTACGGCGAAGACGTTTGTGCAGAGTGCCACATGTTCATCAGCGAAGAGCGGTTTGCCGCGGCCTATGTGCTTCCTGACGGGACGTCGAGGCTATTCGATGATCTGGGTGGCATGCTTGAGTACGATCGAGCGAATGATGAAGCCGTTGCGATCTACTGGGCGCATGATTTCCACTCAGGGGAGTGGGTGAAGGCACCAGAGGCAACTATCGTTCTCTCTGATGCGATAGTGACCCCGATGGGGCACGGTGTAGTTGCATTCACCGCTTATGACGAGGCTGCACAGTTCGCGAGATTGAACAGCGGCACGGTTTTTACATTCCTTGATCTCCAGGAGGGTACCGAAGACTCTGAAGGATCGGAAAGCGTGGCGCCAATTCCGGGCCACGATGTTGGCGACGCGATGCCAGGAATATTGGTTGATCATTCGGTGACTGGCTCAGCAAGAAATTAGTTGGAGGGCATTGTGATGTTCAAGAGATGGTATTTGGCTCCGGTATTCGCCATAGCACTGATGATTGCTATCGTTGGATGTGGCGGGGGGGATGACGCTGGGAGTAGCGCTGCACAGCCGGCCGCGGCAGCAACCACGGTGCCGCAAGCGAAACCAACCGCGACCGAGCCACCAGCAGCATCGATTGAGGACGGGAAGACTGAATTCATTGGATGCAGCGCCTGCCACGGTGCAGATGCTAAGGGCATCACTGGCTTGGGCAAAGACCTCGTAGGATCCGAATTTGTTAATTCTCAGTCGGACGCGGATCTTCTCGCGTTCATAAAAGTTGGACGAGACACTTCTGATCCCGCCAATACGACAGGGGTGGCGATGCCGCCCAAAGGCGGAAACCCGGCGCTCTCAGATGGGGACATTCAGGCAATCATCGCCTACCTGCGCTCGCTCAAATAAGGAGCATGCTCAACTGAAAGAGGGAGAGAACCCTCTGTCAGTCCCATCTTGAATTGACCTATACAGAACGTCAAACTATAGGTCAATTTGGCGTTGGCATAGTTCAGGTCCTGCCTGAACTATGCGCCGGAATACTGCTCGAACAGAAATTCCAGGATGGGGAATGGGCCTTCGATAACCAGGAATGGTTCCGTTAGAACTCAGGTTCCATGGTGGGTAGAATGTTCTGAAAAGGGACGAGGATCTGCCCATGCCTTGCCCATCGTGTGAATTTGAGGACGTTGCGTATAGGGAATGCCGGACCTCACAGGGCTACCGGACTTTCTACTGCAGCACATGCCGATGGAACTTCAATGACCACACCCAAACACCCTTCAACGATCTTCAGTTTCCAACCGACGGCGTCTTACTAGCTATACTCTGGTGACTCAGATATAAACTCGGATTTCGAGACGTAGCAACACTGCTACTTCAACGGGGATTTGAGGTCAATCATGAGACACGAAGGGTATGGGAGTTCCGGTTCTCGCCATTGGTCGCCAGGAATCTTCGCTCGAAGCGTAGAGGAAAATCAGGTCGTTCCTGGTACCTGGACGAGACGTATGTGAAGGTCGGCGGGCACCGGTGCTATCTCTTCTGGGCGATAGATCGTGAGGGAAATCTACCGGACTCGACCCTCAGTGAGAAGCGAAACAAGCATTCAACTCGATGGTTTCTGCGACGTCTCCTTCAGAAGACAGAACAGAGGTCACTTCATCTGACCACGGAGAAGCATCCTCATCTGCCAAAGCCATTCAATGGATCGTTGGACACAAGGCTCTTCATCTTACGAACCAGTACCTGAACAATCGTGTCGAGCAAACCACCGGCATATCAAGCAGCGCTACTACCCAATGCTCGGATTCAAACGATTCGATTCTGCCTGCCGGTTCTGCACAGCATTCGATGAGTGAAGAAACTATTTGAGGGTTCAGAGATCAGATGGCGAGCGACTTTCTGCATCAAACAGACGGCAGATATTCAGCAGTAATTGATCGAACCTATTGGCGGAGATGGCTGCCCAATTCGGAGGTCCGATAACGGTTCAACTCAACTTGGCCATGGTGAGAGATCTGAGTTCTGACAGAACCTCTACAGAGCGCTCCCGCCATCGACGGTGATCATGGAACCGGTAATCATCGACCCCTCGTCCGACGCAGCAAACAAGAAGGCATTGGCGATGTCATCTGGTACCTGCAGCCTACCCAACGGGGTACCAGCCAACCGGCGCTCATAGTTGTCCGGATTGTCGATGCTCGTCGCCCAACTGTTCGGACTATGTGAATTGTCTCCACGTATGAAAGGGGTGTCGACGTGTCCGGGAGAAATGATTACACACCGGATGTTCTCCTTGGAGTAGGATGCCGCAGCTGCACGTGTCAGCCCGACCATGCCCATTTTTTGAGCGGCATATCCCGGGCTCCCACCGCCCGGCCGTATTGAAGCAAGCGATCCCATGTTCAGAATCACTCCGCCGCCCGCTTTACGCATCGACTGTACGACGGCTTTGATGCCTAGGAACGCGCCAGTCAAACCAATTTCAATAATCGTGTGCCACTGTTCCTCTGTCTGATCATCAAAGCTCACGCGGAAATTAGCACCGGCGTTATTGCATAGAGTGGTCACAGGACCAAACGAATCCTCCGTCATCTGAACGGCCCCGGCCCATGCCGTGGAATCGCGGACATCCAACTCGCACGCAACGGCGTGTCCTCCATTTTGCACGATCATCTGGGCGACGCTCTCTGCCGCGGACAGGTTCACATCAGCTACACAGATAGAGGACCCTTCTTCAGCGAAACGTCTTGCCTGGGCACCACCCATTCCGCCACCGCCTCCAGTGACGATAGCGACCTTCCCTTTCAATCTGTCCGTCATCGTAGTCTCCCAACCATAATCAATGGCGATCATAGCTCAATCGATGACCGCTGAACCGCTGTGTTTATTGTCAACAAGACCGGTACTGCCGAGGCTGTGCACGGTGAGCTATCTCAAGGCTATTGAACCATCTGATCGAATCGCCGTCTCACCGTTTCCGATTTGCCTTCCATGCTTCAACATCTCCTCGACATTGATGTCCGTGCCGAGCCCAGGGCTGTCGGGTGGAACGAAGTGTCCGTCCATTACTTTCGTGATGTTTGTGACGATGTCTTCCTTGAAGGTCCCGGCCTCAGGGGCGAACTCGTTTACGTCCCAATTGGGTGTCGCAACCGCTATGTGCGCCAGGGCGAGTGTTGAAATTGGGCCAAGAAAGTGATGAGGAGCTATTCGGATATGGAACCCCTCGGCCATTGCGGCAATTTTCCTGCAATGCGTGAATCCGCCAGCCAAGCCGATGTCGGGTTTCAAAAAAGCCATGCCGGGCTGCTGGCAGTATTCTCGAAACTCCCAGATCGTGTTGTTCCGTTCTCCTGCGGCCAGCGGCAATCTGATCTGTCTGCCAACCTCACCCATGCTGAGAACGCTGTCAGGGGCAATCGGGTCTTCGTAGAAATAGGGAAGTAACCGCTCGATATTTTGCGCAAAGACTACGCTCTCCGATGGCGCCATATTCCGGTGAATCTCGATTCCTATATCGAAATCCCAGCCAACCTCTTCACGCACCGCCTCAAAGATTTTCGTATTGGTTCTGACCAAGTCGGAATACGCCCTGAGGCCCCAATTCTTTGGAAAAGGCGTCATCTTCAAACTGGTGTATCCCTCGGCTTTGACCGCCGCAGCCGCAGCCGCGAAGCCTTCGGGTTCGTCCAACGGTATTCCCTGCTCAAATGCCCCGAGAAGCGGCATCGCACGGACCCGGTCACGATACTTTCCCCCGAGTAAATCCCAAACAGGTGCTTGGAGACGCTTTCCTCGAATATCCCACAGCGCCATGTCGATCGCCGACAGCGCTGCGGTCAAAGCGGGGCTTCGAAAACTGAATTTCCGATAAATCCTGTTCCAGATCCGGTCGACATCACGCGGATTAGCGCCGCGAAGGTCAGTTTCTATCGTTTGCACTATCGCTTCGCTCGCTTCTGCGAAGCTCCAGAAGTTACCTTCCCCTACGCCATAAGTGCCATCGTCGCAGGTAACTCGGACGGTCATCCACTGAGCAACCAACCATGTCTCGATTTTTTCGATCTTCATTTGATCACCAACGTGCTTCTCTCTTCTTCAAACCTTTAACTAATCAATTGGCAGAGTTGCTTCCCAGCCTCCGGCCGGTCACGAGAATTATTGCTTGTATCAACTTCAGCAAACCTGGGAGCTAAAGCTGCCTGAGGCGGGGATCGAGTCGGTCACGTATCCAGTCTCCAAGGAAGTTGAAGGCAAAGACGACGAGGAAGATAGCGAGTCCCGGGAAGAGGGCCATCCAATAAGAGGTTCCAATGTAGTCTCGCCCATCTGCGACCATGGAGCCCCACGCCGGTCTTGGTTTTGGGATTCCCACACCGAGGAAACTGAGCGTCGCTTCGGTGAGGATGAGCTGCCCGATATTCAGGCTCGCGACGACCATTACCGTACTGGTCACTCCTGGAAGGATATGACGAGTGATGATCCGAGCCGAAGAGGCGCCAGCGATTTTTGCCTGCGCTACGTAGTCCGTCGTGCGCAGCGAGAGAGTTTCCGCTCGTACCTGACGAGCGAATCCGCTCCAGCTAAACAAAATCAGGAGTGTGATGATGAGCGTGACGCTCGATCCAAACACGACCACTGTGGCTAGCGCCACCAGAATAAATGGGACGCCGAGCGTGAGATCAACAAGCCTCATCAACATCTCATCGGGCAGGCCGCCAAAGTAGCCGGCAATCATTCCCAAGAATGTTCCGCCAACAGCACCGGCGACAATGACGACACTGGCGATGATCATCGAATAGCGGGCGCCCCAGATTATTCGGCTCAGAATGTCACGCCCGAGTGGATCTGTACCGAGGGGGTATTTGGCAAGTCCTTCTTTGCCGCTAATCGGTGATTCCGCCTGCCAGAATGGTGGTCGATCTTGGTCACGAAGATCGCCAATCAGTGGATCATGCCGGGCGATGAACGGGGCGAAAATAGCACAGGTAACTATCAGGACAACAATTGCTGCCGGGATGATCGGGTAGCCGCGAAATATCATCCAAGCTTTTTTGAGGCGGCTGTCCGAAGAGATTTCGGCGTAAGTATCTCTCTGAGAAGATGTGTCCATGGGGTCCTAGGAATGCCTTATCCGAGGATCAAGTACGCCGTAAAGTATGTCGACGAAAAGGTTCATCAATAGATATCCAGATGTGGCTAGCATCACAATGGCGCTAATCACTGGGAAGTCAGTACCAAAAACGGCCTGAACCGCCAGTCGGCCGAGGCCGGGCCACGCGAACACTGTTTCTGTAACTACCGCTCCGGTCAGAAGCGCTGTCAGGAAGAGTCCAGCAAATGTAAGGGGAACGGTAGCAGCGTTCCGGAATGCGTGTTTCCAGACAATCATCGTTCTCGAAACGCCCTTTGCCCTGGCAAGCTTCACATACTCGGAGTCGAGCACGTCCAGCATCGCAGACCTAGTAAGTCGAAGCAGCGCTGCCGCTGCAAACCAACCGAGGGTTATCGATGGGAGGATCAAGCTGGTCAGATTTCCTTTCCCTCCCGCTGGCAATATCTGCCATTTAACTGCGAAGAGCAATATCAACATTATCCCGAGCCAGAATCCGGGCATAGCTTGTCCAAGCAATGCGAACGACCTGGCAGCCAAATCGGTGGTGGTCCCGCGCCTCGTTGCGGATAAGACACCAAGTGGAACACCGACAAAAATCGCGAAAACGTACGCACCGATAGCGAGTTGAAGTGTGGGCCAGATTTTTCTGGCGACGACCGTGGTCGCGGGTATTTGTTCTTTCACGGAGGTGCCAAAATCGAGCACGACTGCACCTTTAAACCAAGTTAGATACTGCTGCCAATAGGGTTTATCGAGTCCGTAGTCGCGTCCCCACTGGTCCCATTGCTCCTGTGTCGTGTACTCGCTGAGGAACAGGTTGCGAGGGTCCCCAGATGCTCGTGAAAGTGCGAATACGAGAATGCTGGCGAGGAACAGAACGACTATTGCGGCGGCGAATCGCCTGAGGATAAAGATCTTCAATTAACCAAACCCAGTGCTTGAATTTCAATGCACGAACGATTGAAGTTCATTTTCGTGTGCGGGTAGCGCCGAAGAATGTGGGGGACGGACGGGCAACGCCCAATCCCCCACATGTATTAGTTGAACTGCGTTCCTAAGGTTTCATCACGACGGTCTCGGGTGCAACAAACTCGGGTCCATCGTTCATGTATGGAGTGTATCCGGTGATCTTTGGTCCAAGCACAACCGAAGTCGGAAGCGTGCTGACTGAGGCCACCAAGTTCCATTCGTTCAGGTAAGCCCACCAGTCGGCGTTATTCTGAGCCCTCTTCTCGAAAGTTGTGTTGGCAAGGTCCTGGTTTGCTTCGGCGATCTCGCTAATCTCATTTGGCACTTCGATGCCGTAGTTGAAGCCAGCGGACGGCCTGAAGACCGACGCTGCACCAAACTGGTCAGGAGCTGAATTGGTGCCGGACTGGATCATCCACGGAATCTCTTTCTCTCGATTGACGAGCTGCGGACGGGCTGCGCCATAGTCGGTGGCGTCGATCGTCACATCACATCCGAGCGCTCGCCAGAACTGTGCGACCGCGCCGCCAACCTCGACGTCCCATTCCTTACCAGGTGCGACGTGCATGCTGAATGAGAAACAGTCAGGATAGCCCGCCTCCACCAACAATCGCTTTGCTTCCGCTTCATCGTATTCAATGGCGAATTCAGGTCTCCAATGTGGATCACCTGGAAACGCATTGATTACGTTCGTGAGCGGCGTGCCAATTCCGGATTGGATCTCGTCAACGATCAACTGCCGGTCGATTCCCAGCCGCAGAGCTCGGCGAACATTATTGGCCCGCTCCATCGAATCGGGGTCATCGGGGTCACCAATCCACGGGTGGTCTTCATCGGGCTTGAAGCCCGGACGCTTGCGGTAGATGTCGGAACCGTCGTTTCGGTCGATGTCTGCCCAGTAGTTGCCTGCAAACATTACGACCTGGTTGATCGGCGGTCCGACCTCCTGAGTTCTGGAACCGGGAGTGCCTGCGACCGTGTCCTTGATCAGCTTCAGCGGGATCCTCGCCACGTCAATCTGGCCAGTTTTTATCGCCGCCACTCGCGTCGATGGTTCAGGCATCAAGATGACTTCAAAAGAAGCGACGGAGGCCTCTTTCCGGTAGTGGTTGTCCACCGGTACTGCCCTGATGTGGTCGTCAGTGACCCACTCTTCTATCTGGAAAGGTCCAGTGCCCACCGGGCTGACGGTGGCCGCCTCTTCACCATCCTGATCAAACTGCTTCTTTGAAGTTATCCAAAGGGTACCGAGTGTCGTGTTCGACAGTATCTTGAACCAAATAGGGTCAAGTTTAGCGTCTTTCACGGTCATCACAACGGTGTTCGCGTCGGTTGCTTCGAATCCGGTCGCGAATCTCTGCACGCCCTGGGCGCGCTGGTTGATGCTTCCCTCGCTCATTGCGTTGTTGAGGCTCCAGGCCACGTCTTCTGCGGTCAGTTCGCCCCAGCCGTGATGGAACTGAACTCCCTTTCGGATCTTGAAGGTCACCTGACCAGTGTCCGACGCCACTTCCCAGGATTCTACGATTCCCTCGTTGTAGGTGGACTCCTCGAGGTTGAGTGCCGGTGGCGCAGAGTGCTTTGCGTACATCAGCGGCTCAAAGAAACCCCAGAATCCCAGGAGCTGGGAGTTACCGGTTCCCTGCTTGCTTGGCAGGAACACTGGAGGATCGATGACAATTTCGCCAAGTCTCAGGTTGCCCTGGAATTTGGACGTTGGTGGAGCCTCTGTGGCGGCTGGCTGTGCAGTCGCAGTTGTAGGAGTAGCGGTCGAACTGGAGGCCGTTGGTTGAGATGCGGTTTCATCATCATCCGATCCGCAAGCAATCGCAACCGTAAACAATGCCAGCGCCAGTACTCCAATGATGAGCTTGAGCTCCAGACCACCTAATAAACGTTTGGACACTTTAATAATCCCTCCGATTCTCCAGAATTTCGTGCCACCCGCGCTGCATCGTGCTACACGACGATCCCGAAGCAACGAATATCAGTTCATCGCCCGTGGGGCGTGGGGGGTGTTACCAAGAGGACGAGATGCTACTCCGGCTTCTGACACCGTGCAATAGAGGTCTGTTGATTGGACCAACTGTAAAGATGTGTCTGCAACGAATATCGTTACCAATACGCGATCAGCTGTAGAAAAGTCGACGGGGTTCCCAACGTGTAAGTGATGGTTGGAACTGAACGGCAGGTGCGAAGTTTGGCAAGGAGGCACGTTGGAGACTTTGGGGGTCATATGAATCCCACGATAGCGCTGACGGCTGGCCGTATAGATCGAGCGTGTCGCAGCCGAAAATTGGACCGGTTTTACCGGCGGGCATCACCAATATGAAAGAGGATGCAATTTAGCGACCCCGTTTATATTGGTCGCCCCAATCAGGCCCGATGGCAAGCGACATCTCCACTAGCCGAGCAAATCCACCAATGGCTCGTATATGAAGTACAAATAGAAATCCAATCGAATTGGCCCCAGATCGAATCTAGGTGTAGAAGGTACTAAACACCATCTGGTCACACCTGACGCATGGTTACATTACCGTTGGATCAGGATTCGGGGAGCCGGTCAATATCGCTTATTAACCGAGCTAGTCCAATGCGATTTCTCATTCGTCCAATTGCACGGGCATAATCGAGAGCCTGCAGTAAATTTGGGATTTGGCGCGGGCATCCCTTGGTAGAAGAGTGCGATGGTACCCCCGACAGGACTCGAACCTGTGACCTACTGATTAGAAGTCAGTCGCTCTATCCAACTGAGCTACGGAGGCATGCACACCTACTGGATTTTACTATTGTCCGGTGCTGCTCATGTTAGGACTCGGAAACGAGACCGACGAGGAGACTACGCGTCTGCTGCCGCTTCTGACTTGAGTTCTTTCAGCTTGTGTCGGATATACCAGGCAACGAGCGCAACCACGATCAAAATGATCGGGATATCAAATGGCCTCAAGACCGCACGCATATCTTCCCAGTTCTCACCAAGCTTGTAGCCGCCGTATGCCAGACCCAGCGACCAGGGGAACGCTCCAAGAAATGTGTATATGGAGAACTTCCATATGTTCATCCGGGATATTCCCGCCGGCACGCTAATGAACGTGCGGACGACGGGGAGAAGCCGAGTAGCGAATACTGTCAGCTCTCCGCGTTTCTCAAACCAGCCATCAGCCCTATCAAGGTCTTTGCGCGTGATCAGTACGTATCGGCCATAACGCTCAAGGATTGGCCTGCCGCCTTTGGCACCCACGTAGTAGGCGACAAGAGAGCCAAGCAGGTTACCCAGCGCACCATAGAAACCCGCCAGGATGAGAAACCAGGCGCTGGATTCACGCTCAAGGATCAGTTTCCAGCCCGCCAGTGGCATGATGATCTCACTGGGGAGCGGTATCGCAGCGCTCTCAATAGCCATCATTACTACCACGCCAGCCCAGCCCATGAAGTCGTAAACCTCAGTTATGAACTCCAGAAGGCCATCTTCAACCGTCTGAATTATGGCGATGCCCAGTATTTGAAATGCTTCGAGTTCGATGGTGCTCGCTCCCAGCCGCGGGGCAGGGGTGTGGTTGCTTATGAATTTCGTACAGGCAGCGGGGCGCTCCTGTGGCGCGCAAAAGGCCGGGTCACCCCAGCCTTCTATGGCTTTGAGTGTAGCAACGCCATTCACTCACGGTCAACGAATACGCAAATTCCAGCAATTGCGGGGGAGGGAGTTGCGGTGGCTCTCAATCTCAAAATCCACGGAGAAGGGCGGATCTCGCAAAAGTGGGCGTGACCACATATCTGATCTGGCGAGCGTGCTTCGGACGTCACGTCATCGGGGAGTGCTGATTATCGGAGGCCAGCAGGAAGAAGAGAAGCGGCCCACCCCATGACCTGTGCGACCGCATTTATCCGTATCCGTGTAACCAGCGGAGCACTTTCTCTGGTGCTGCACGATGATTTGGAGTCAGATTGGTCAGTTATTCCAACAAAACAAAGAGAAAAATAGGAGATTTAGGACTCTCATATAACTCGATATTTGTACTGAATTATTTACGAATTTCATATTTATACAAAAAATATATTGTAAAAAAGCATGTACTAATCTAGAAAAACCAATGAAAACTTATTGACTTTCGCTTAATCGATTGGCTAACGTTGTTTGTGTCGGTAGGCGGGGCCAAGTGCTCCAGAAATTCCAGGTTGTGAACGGGCGGACACCCGGTCACAGCACAGGGTAGAGAGGCAAGTAGAACCCCAGATGGCTCCGGTCAGAAAAACGACAAAGATGCGTGCGATTGAGCGCAAGCATCGTCGTCAATTGGAAGACCTGCTGCCAGAGATGGTGAACGAGCTTGGTTTGTCGGAGACGGCGGATCAGCTGGGAATCAGCAAATCCAATCTGGGTTACTGGCTGCTCAAGTTCCAGATTCGAGTGGAACGAGTAGCTCTCAAGCCCGGGGAAGAGATAGAGATCAAGCGAGTCCGCAGCTAACACCCGCCAATACAGCTGCCTCACACATCACCGCCGGATGGCACCCCCTCGCCCCGGCGGCGATTCGCGTCCACCTCTATCACAATTGACTGCGTTCAAGGCGAGTCGTGAACTCGCCACTGCAGCCGGCATCACCACTAATTCATAGACCCAATTTCGATTGACCCTCTAATGAGGGCGCTGGTAGATTGTGACGCGGTAAAAAAATTGGTGTGTGTGTCCATTCATTATTAGTAGAGGGGTAGTGGAGTGCGCTCAAGGCGACTCTCGATAATCGTGGTTGCGATCGGGCTTATAGCTATGATCGGCATTGCATGTAAATCTGACGTATCCGAAGCAACTCGCATTCCGACTCCTCAATTTGAGCCAACCGCCGCTGGCGAAGTTGCCCCTCCACCCACTCAGGCGCCAGTATCTGATGATGCGGACGAACCGGTAGTCGATAATTCTGCGGGAGACTCCGTCAACGGAGAGGCTCTATTCCAGAGCAACGCATGCTCTGGATGCCATTCCACCGGCGATAATCGGGTTGTGGGTCCGGGACTGAAGGGCGTATTTGCGAGGGCAGGGGACCAAGTTGCCGGCCTTAGCGCCGATGAGTACCTCATGAACTCGATTGTTGACCCAGCATCTTTCATAGTGGATGGATTCCCAAATGCGATGCCGACAATTTTTGGCTCACTCGCGGAATCTGACCGTAAAGACCTGATCGCCTACCTGAAGACGCTCGAATAGTCCCGATAGTCATGAATCGAACGGCCACCGCATTCCGGTGGCCGTTTTCGTTGGTTCAAGTTGCCAACATGAATCGCTACATATTCCGTTTTGGTGACCGCAGAATACAAACACTCGCGCACGCGTAGGTTTGACGTAGTTAGCGCATCCAATAAGATCAATATCCGAAATAACTGCCAGAGGCGAGTCGCACATGTGGATTACCTGTCTTCAAGATAACTTTTCAAGGGCACTGACGGTCGTTGGCAGAGCGGTACCCGCCAGGGCTACGCTGCCGGTGACTCAGAACGTACTTCTTGAGACAGATCAGTCACGGCTAAAGCTCACCGCCACAAACCTGGAAGTCGCCATCAGCACGTGGATAGGCGCACAGGTTGAGACGGAAGGTGCTATCACTGTTCCAGCAAGGCTACTTTCCGAGTTCGTTGGCTCCTTGCCAAACGAAAAGATTGAGATCGACCTTGTTGATGCACCGAAAGGTATCAAACTCAGGTGCGGTGAATCGTTCAAATCGAACTTCAATGGCACAGACGCCGAAGAGTTCCCGCCAATTCCGACGGTCGACTCAGGCGCAACGGCGAAAATTTCGGCCGCCAAGCTCCGTGGTGCCATAGAACGAGTCGCCCTCGCAGCGGCCCGCGATGATTCCAGGCCCGTTCTCACGGGGATCAAAGTAGAGATCAGCGGTGAAAACCTCACCCTTGCTGCCGCCGATGGCTTCCGCCTTGGCGTTGATACGGCTCCGCTCTCGGAGCCGGTGGACGGCGAACTGGGCTTCATTGTGCCCGCCAAAACCATGCAGGAGATCCAGCGTCTCTTGAGCGATCAGGATGAAGACGTTGAGATCACCGTCGCCGAATCCGGCACACAGGTGCTCTTCAGACTCTCCAACATTGAGGTTGTATCTCAACTGGTCCAGGGATCATTCCCAGACTACGAGAAGCTAATTCCCGCAACATCTGGCACCGTGGCAACGGTCGATCAGAAGGCGTTCATGCAGGCAACCCGTGCCGCATCGATCTTCGCTCGAGATGGAAGCGGCATCATCAAGCTGTTCATCGAGCCCGGTGAGGGTGATGGCCCAGGCAAGATCAGGATTGAGTCACGGGCGGAGGAAGTTGGCGGAAACGACAGCTCCATCGAAGCTATGATCGAAGGCGATGAGGGCAGAGTGGCGTTTGACTCCAGATTCCTTCTGGACGTACTTGGCGTCATGCCAGACGGCAAGGTCATGCTAAGCACCTCGACACCCTCCAGCCCCGGCGTCATCCGCTCAGAGAAGATCGAAAACTACACCCACGTAGTCATGCCGATGTTCGTTCAATGGTAGTGTAAGGCTCATCGATTGGAATTGCCCCAGCGACATCGATATCACCGCTTGATGAGACTGTGATCTGCACTTTGAGCGCCGCAAATGCCAGACGCTTCTGCTCAAAATCGGCATGTTCCAATTTACGAGCGACATCTTTAATTGTCGTGTCAATTGTCGGTTGCATGTCTCGAAGCGCGACTAGATCTGCTAGTTGCCGATCGACTTTATCCAACTCGTCCTGGGCAACCCTGCGACCGGCTTGGATTTCTTGAATCCTCGAAGTAAGTTCTTCAAGTTCGAATTGTCCGATCTCATATAACCGGAGCAATCTGTTCTCACGGTCGCGATGGCTGGCAATTCGAGATCTTAGAGTGGCCTGCTGGCCAAGCAATGACGTTTCGGTTCCAGAGTTGCCACGCCTCATTTCTCTCAGTACTAAGTCCGGATCACTTAGGACCTTGAGAATTTTGGACCAGACTTCTTCCTCAATTTGATCAGCTCGCTGGTATAGAAACCCACATTTTTCCTTGTTCTGGGCATTGGCAAATTGCCGTCGACAGCGGTAGTACCGAAATTTGCGGTTCATTGTGTGTCCGGATAGGGGAGAACCACAGTGAAAGCAGATTGTGAATCCTGTCAGGAGATATCCGCGGTTGGCAGCTCTATCAGGTTTAGCAGATACCAAACCGAGCTGAGCATCAGTCCACTGTTGGGGCGAAACAATCGGGGGGCACGCTCCTTCGATTGTGATCCATTGATCCTTGGGCTGCGGTACAACGCGATTGTTGATTCGCTTCGTTCGACCGTAGATCATCTCTCCCTTGTACGCGGGATTGGTGATCATTCGGCGCACCGTCAATGCGTGCCAGACTCCTCCAGAGAAACTAGGTATAGCGGACTCAGTGAGGCGCTTAGATATCGCGTGGGCGGAGGTACCTTTTGCCGCCATTTCAAACATGAGTCGAACGGTTTCAGCCTGCGCATCGTCCACAACGCGTGTTTTCGTGCTCGGATCGTAGGTATAGCCAAATATCCCTCGGCCAGTTCCCTGAGGAATTCGCCCTTGAGCGGCCCTGGCGCGCTTGCCCCTCATTGAGCGTTCAAGTATCGCCCGTCGCTCCTCTCCTGACTGCCATACTTTTAGGAATCCCATCACGCTGGCGAGCGTGCCGGTCGTTGGGATACTTGAGTCGACAAACTCGATCTCGACGCCTGACTTCCTCAAACCATCTAGGATGGCGAATACTTTCCACTCATCTCCTGATTCTCGTGGGCGGTAGAACCGATCAAGTGTGTAAGCCACGATGACTTGAAATTCGCCGGAACCAGCGCCGTCAATCAACATTTGCAGTCCGGGACGGTCGAGATCCGTTCCTGTGTGATCTTCGGAGATAACGTACCGTTCGTTGATGTCATAACCGAGTCGTGTTGCTCGGTCGCGTGCAGCCTCGATCTGTGTTGATAACGACGTTCCAGAATCAGCTTGATCCTTTGTCGAAACCCGCGCATATATGGCGCACGCTGTCATTTGGGCTGAGCTTTCAATGTGAACCAAAAAAAGCCTTCCTTAGAAGGCAACGGCTTCTTCTGCCACCAGATCTCGTTAAACGACCCGAAGTCTGGTTGTGCAAAGTATGTGCCTTCCGATCTCTGTTTGGAGATTTGCCCGGTTGATGCGGCAACATCGTGTCGAGGTGGGAGATTTTCCTCGCGGGCGACCCATTCAGCCCAAGCAACGAGATCTTTGAACAGAACGTTTATTCCCCACATCGTTCGGCCATATTCAAATCTAAGGATGTGGGCTCCCTCCAGGGCGCCATACCCTGCGGCGAGTAAACCCTGAAGGCGATTCAACAGTACGTACTTGGCCTCACCAAAGCTTTGGGTATTGAGATTAATCAACAAGGGGTGCTTTGTGGGAATGAGATTGCCTTCCTCCAACGCAGCAACTGCCTCCATCGAGTACGACCGCAGAGTGGCTTCAGTCGGCGGGGTCTCGTCAGCCAACCACCGTTGCACTTGACTGGGGTCCCGGTCGATCGCGTCGGCGAGAGCTCTTACTCCTCCCGCATGCTTGACTTGGCCTTGAATTGCAGCCCGTCTGGGTAGGGCTCTTCTAAGTCGTCTTGCTCTTCGGCGATCCCATATGACGTTTCGGTAGTGTCCTCCGACAGATTTTTCAATTACCAATAGGTCGTTCGGAGGAGACTCAAGATGTCGGATCTCCCTCCTGAAAATCTCCCTGAATACAGGGCCATCGTTAGTGGGCCAACCTGGTCTACCAGGCAGCACCCGCCTTCCAACGCGAGCCAATACTTTGTAGCTAAGTCTGACCTTGCCACACGCGGCCAAGAGATCGACCAGATCAGAGATACGAGAACGTCGTTTCTCTTCGTACTTCGGTTGGATCCCGCTTATGTGTTTTGGATTTCCTACTAGAGCAAACCTTTGTGAATTGGCACTGACTTACATGTCTATTTTGAACAACACTGTACTACATGGATCAGCACGACAGAGAAACTCATTTGACCCGTGAAGCGCTTCTCACCACAGAAGAAGTGGCTATTTTTCTTGATGTCCATCCTGAGAGTGTCCGGCGATGGGCGCGGGCTGGACGTATCCCGGCCATCCGGCTGGCTGGGCGGCTGCTTTTCCGACGGGAAGACATCAATCGTTTGCTCATCCCGACGCGACCAGGCCCACAAAGATGAGTTTCGATGCTTCATCGTCCAGGTCGGAATCCTGGGAGCAGCTATGGAATTGGCTGATCAGAAGTCGCGAAAGCAAATCCAAACAATGCAATAAAGAACCCCAGGGAGACATGATCCTCCCGCGGTTGGCTAAAGGAGGATGTCATGACCAAGGTGTCGAGCTCGAAGTCAGATCAAATCAACCCAACTAGGCATCTATCGTCACAGCATCTAGCCCATCTCAGCGCGAGTGGAATTGCAAACGACGTAATCGCAGAGAGGGGCTACTTTTCTGTTGATTCCCGAGAAGATCTGAAACGATTTGGGTTCTCACGGCAAGATATCGAATCAGGTCTTGTCATTCGTGGGCACAAAATCAATGGCGATACGTTCAACGTTCTGAGGCCAGATTCACCTCCCTTGGGTCACAACGGCAAACCGCAGAAATACTTGATGACTAGCGGCCACAAGATGGCGCTAGACGTTCATCCGCGGGTTCGGTCCGTTCTTGACGATCCCTCAATCCCTCTTGTTATCACCGAAGGTCAAAAGAAAGCGGATGCTGCGCTGTCAATTGGTCTGATGACTATTTGCCTCCATGGCGTATACGGCTGGAGGGGAACGAATAGCAAAGGCGGGAAAACGGTTCTCGCTGACTTTGAGGAGATCGCCTTCAATGGCAGGCGCATCTATCTAGCGTTTGATTCGGACTTCCGCACGAACGAATCGGTTCTGAAGGCCCTGAAGCGATTCGGCGCCTTCATGGAAGGTAGGGGAGCTATCGTCCAATTCCTGATCCTTCCCGAAGGGCCGAACGAGACCAAACAAGGCCTTGATGACTATATTGCACAAGGGCACTCGGATGAGGATGTGCTCTCCCTCGCGACCGATGATCTCGACTCAGCCGTGGCTCGCGCCAAGATAGAGCAAACGTTGGAAGGGAATAGCGGATTTGAACTCACAGATCTGGGCAATGCGAGAAGGCTTCAGGCGGGATTCGGTTGTGATTACC
This sequence comes from Chloroflexota bacterium, assembly GCA_013204555.1. Classification (GTDB taxonomy): domain Bacteria; phylum Chloroflexota; class Dehalococcoidia; order Lucifugimonadales; family Lucifugimonadaceae; genus UBA1151. The sequence goes on from JABMNO010000003.1 coordinate 41,432, forward strand.
GTTGGGAACCCGCAACTAAAACACTCTACTCTTGGGATGAAGTTCGCTGGATTCCGGACCAGTGGGCGCTTCTCGAGGACTGCGCTATCAAGGTTGTGCGACTCATCCAGCAGGAAGCAGTGGTCGCGAAATCAAGCGATCGAGGGAGTCAAGTGGAGAAGTGGGCAACCCAAAGTCAGTCCAGAGAACGATTGTCCGCCATGAAGGATCTTGCTCGAACACTGCCAGGCCAAGTCGTACGTCCCGTAGAACTGGACGCCCAGCCTGACCTATTCAATACGCTCTCTGGTCCGTGCAACCTCAAGTCGGTTCAACTGCAAAAGCCCGATAGGTCGAATCTGCTCACCAATGTCTCCGGTAGCCACTGTGAAACGAATGCCATCTGTTCTCGTTGGGAACAATTCACCTCCGAAGTGATGTGTGGCGACCAGGAGATGATCAAATTCCTCCAACGCCTCTGTGGATACATCCTGCTATCCGGAAACCCAGAGCGAATCATCTCGATACTTTGGGGCAGCGGCAAGAACGGCAAAACGATTTTTCTCAACATTCTCCGCTATGTCTTTGGGAGCTACGCCCGTGTAGCGAGGATTGAAACGCTGACTACCCGTCGCAAAGCCGGCCAACCCACAAACGACTTGGACGATCTGAGAGGAGCAAGATTAGTCACGATGTCTGAGTCCGGTGCAACAGGGCGCATTAACGAGGCATTGATGAAGGAAATCAGCGGTGGTGATGCGATCACCGCCAGAGGCATGTATCAAAGCAACAGAACCTGGTATCCAGAGTTCACATTGATGGTCGCCACCAATCATTTACCGGTAATTCGCGACTCGAGCTTCGGGTCTTGGGATCGGATGATCCTAATTCCTTGGCTGGCCAGATTCGATGGAACGGCAGATGACATTCATCTTGGAGGCAAATTGCGGGCAGAAGCCGACGGGATCTTCCAGTGGTGCCTACGTGGTCTGCAGGACTACTACGAGGTGGGTTTGGCTCCGCCACACTCTGTCATTGCAGCCAATGAGCAGTTTAGGGCAGAGTCAGATCCGTTTCTGGAGTGGTTCGGTGAGTGCGTGACCGACGTCAGAGAATCAGATCCTAGGTTATTTACGACCACGGCATCACTCTATGAGAGCTACAAACGAATCGCCGAAAGCAGCGGAGACGCACGGCCGGAACTCAAGAATGCTCTCGGCAGTTACCTGGCCGCCAGGGGATTTAAGCCCGGCCGAACAAATAGTGTCAGAGGCTACCTGGGGATCAGGTTGATGACCGACCGTCTGTAACTCATCAAAGACGAGTGACACGATGCGTCACCGCAACTTTGCCGGATTTCAACATGGAATCGTCTCGTTCAAGCCTGAGTGACGCTTTGTGACGCGTTGTTTGGTCAACGTTGATTTGCCGCAATTTGAATCGCATGTTGAATGATCCTAGTGTCACCATCCGTCACGCGTCACGAACTCCAACAGTCCGGCTATCTCGGTTGAATGAGTTCGCTTTCGAAAGCGAACAGCCAGAATGACGGCTATAATCACGCAAAAAGCGTGCTAATAGCGTCGAGAAATAGTACAATGTCAGTATGCCTAACCCACTCGGATATGGAAGCAAAGCGGTTGCGTGCGATACGTGCGGCAAAGTGTTGAAGAACGGCGCTGGTCTCATTGGCCACATGAAATTCGCACATGGAGTCAACCCACAAGCCCAGAAGCTGCAAGAAAGCGGCATCACCAAATCCCGCTTTGAAGCGCTTGAAGTGCAGGTTGAAGAGGTCGAGTCGGAACTCTCGGCTATCGGGCGATTCCAATTAGAGAACGAAGACGTTCTTATATCGGAAATCGAGCAACGTCGCAGCGAGATAAAAGCGGCAAAAAGCGAAGCGAGCTCCGCTCAGGAGCGGCTGTCTCAGCAAATTGAGATGCTGAGAATTAAACTTACCGGTTTGAGTGACAGCCTCGAAGAAATCAAGTTAGTGGTATTAGAGCGTCGCGACAATACCTCCGTAACGTCTGCTGCCAAGCCGGGCGAAACCGTGATTAGGCTCATTCCATAGTTGATCTCGCAAAGCGGAACGTTCTGTTGCATCAAAAGCATGGCGCAAACGGATCGTCCGTTTCCGATGAACGGCGATAAGCAGCGAAACAGTTACCTCCTTTTGTAATATTGGCCGGATGGATTCCGGTGAAAGGAAGTCCAATCTACTTCTGGTCGAATGAGAATGGCGTCCCAAGATTCTTTTGGGCATGCGGGGCCGTTGGTGTTGTCGCCTGGCACGAGCTCGGGCACTACTTGGCGTGGTGGGTCCTCGACGAAAGGCCTGCGTTTCTCCTAAGTATGGAAGAGCCAGCTGCTAGA
>JABMNO010000068.1 GCA_013204555.1 Chloroflexota bacterium
ATCGTCAGTCGAGCGTTACTATGCAACATCGGGGGACCTCCTGTTGAGCTGCGTTTGATTCACACAGCAACAACAGTGAGGTTCCCCACTTATGTGTAAACAACCTCTATGGGAGCTACACCTAGACGATCTGGTTGACCAGATCGTCACGTCCGCTGTCCAGACGGCCCACGTTCTCCAACAGCGTATTCAGAAGATTCGCTTCGTACTGCTGCGTCTCACCGCCGGTGTGTGGCGTGATGATCGCGTTGTCCAGATCCCAGATTGGTGAGTCAGGTGGCAGTGGGTCATCGAGGAAATGATCCAGACCCGCGCCAGCGATCTTGCCGTTTGTCAGAGCGTCGATCAACGCCGTCTCATCGACACAGGCGCCACGGGCCACGTTGATCAGGTAGGCAGATGGCTTCATGGCATCAAATGCGGCTGCGTTCACGATTCCTCGTGTTTCGTCGGTCAGCGGGCAGTTCAACACTACCCAGTCCGATTCAGCGAATAACCTGCCAACTTCCGATGGCGGCATCACCTCGTCAGCGGGCCCCTCGTAAGTGGACGTGTCCCGCTTGGTTGCAATTACGCGCATATCAAACGCCTTCGCCAACCTGGCCACTCGCGAGCCGATCTGGCCCATGCCAATGATCCCCATAGTCTTTCCGCCAAGCTCATCCTCTCGGGCGGGAATATCTGAAATCATCTGACGCCAGAAATGCTTTCGCTGGTTATCACGAGCGTCATGCAGCTTCCTGGCAAGGGCGAGAACGAGCGACATTGCGTGTTCGCTCACACCGTTCTTGTTCACGCCCTGGGCAGAGGCCAGTCGAATCCCTCGAGCCTTCAGGTCATCAAGTGGGAACTGGTCATACCCGGCGCCGATCGACTGGATGAACCGCAGATTGCTCGCGACATCCAGCAAAGCATTGTCCCAGAACCCTGAGATGACCAGAACGTGTGCATCTGGAATACGGGCGAGCGTGTCTTCCCTGGACCAGGTCTGGAAATTCGCCAATCCGGTGTCCCGTTTCGCGAACTCCTCCTCCAACGGATAAGCCACATGAGCAAACTGGATGGTCAGATCATTACGGTTAGGAAACGCGGTCATACAGCCCTCGTATGCCTTGTGGTCAACGTCGATAGAGAGCCGTAAGTCTAGGCTGCTGCCGCGTCGTCCGCCATACCTGAGAGGTTTACCACCCTGTTCGCAACGGTCGAAATCCTGACCAGCAGCCGCCAGACGAATGAACGAACCTGTTTACATTCGCTGATGAAGGATTCAACAACATCGCCGGTGATTTGCACTGTGTCTACGATGGTCTTCAGTCGAAGTGGTCGGGCTGAATGTGGCGCAAGGTACCCAACGCTCTCGTCAGCCCAGTAAAGGCTCCGCATAATCTGCTCACGACGTCTGCCGGTCGACGACGCCAGCGATGAAATCGCTAGTAGCTCCTCACGAATGGGTCCACCTATGTGCCTAGCGTCGGCCAGTTTCTTGAGGAACTCGAGAAGTTCTTTGAAATCGTAGTTGCCGGTCAGGAGCACTCCGGTATCCGGCTCAACAGGAATCGTGCGCCACGCCAGGCGGTGGAGGTCATGAATCATGGCGTTGTACTCGACTGTTAGTCGGCCCAGCACCTCATACGAGACCTGGTTCTCGTAATCCTGTTGCGAATTATTGTGCTGAGAATTCAGCTGCTGCACGGTCCGGCGTTCTTTCAAGAGGTCTGTTATTGAGTGGTCAGATCCACTCACGGACCTCAGAATATGGGCCCAGACGGTCACAGAGAGATCGCACAAAGTAACCGTTGAGGAACCAGTTCAACGCCTGTGTTATTTATTCGTGACGTGCAGTACGACCATTGGATGATTTCCTATGTGGTGATCGCGGGGATCGCCATCCATTCCTCGGCCCACGATTGCAGTGCTTCGAACGCCGGCTTCAGGGCCAGGCCTTTAGCGGTCAAATTGTAGGTAACGGCAACCGGCCGGGATTCGGTATCGACCGAGCGCGTGACTATGCCGCTCTCTTCCAGTTCGGTCAGACGTTGTGACAGCATCCTGTCGCTGAGGCCATCCACGGCGCCGCCAATCTCGGAGAATCTTCTTGGGCCATCTACAAGTGACGTGATAATGAGGCCCGTCCAACGGCGGCCCAGCACTTCAAACGCTGCCTCATAATGAGGACAGATCTCGCCCAGCACTTCGGCGGTTGCATCTCTAGCCATGGAATATGTCTCTAACTATTTGTAAGTAGCTTGACAATAGTAACTAACATAGTTAACGTTGCTTACAATACATTAGTAACTCTAACATCATAAGGATCCATCCATGCCCGCAGTCACGGTCGAAAACATCATCGATCTACCGCGTGTAGCTCGTCCAACAATCGAGCAATTACCGCGACCGGTTCTCAACATCACCACAGCACCCAGGGGCTTTGAGGGCGAAGGGTTTCCCGTGCGACGGGCATTCTCAGGTATTCCCCTGGAGTATCTGGATCCGTTCATCATGCTGGACCAGATGGGCGAGGTTGAGTGGCTGGCGGGAGAGGCTAAAGGCACTCCCTGGCACCCGCACCGTGGATTTGAAACTGTCACCTACATGATTGACGGTGTTTTCAAGCACCAGGACTCCCATGGCGGTGGCGGACTCATCAGCAACGGCGACACTCAGTGGATGACCGCTGGCGCCGGGATTCTCCATATTGAAGCTCCAACGGAAGAGATCGTCCTCAGGGGTGGAGTTGTTCATGGACTTCAACTCTGGGTGAACCTTCCAAAATCCAAGAAGTGGGCCGAACCCCGGTATCAGGATATTCGCGCCAGCAACCTCGGCTTGATCAGCTCTCATGATGGCGGCGCCCTCTTGCGTGTCATTGCGGGCGAGTTCGATGGCAACTCCGGTCCGGGCGTCACCTACACCCCCATGTCAATGATCCACGCGACCGTCAGCCCCGGTGCACGTGTTGAGCTTCCGTGGCGCAAGGACTTCAACGCCCTCGCGTACGTCCTGGCAGGCAAAGGTAAGATCGGTCCACAGAAGCTGCCATTCCAGATGGGACAGGCGGCCCATTTCGGCCCCGGCGACTATCTGACGGTAGAAGCGGACGCCGACCAGGAGTCGAGATCGCCCGACATGGAAGTGGTGCTTCTGGGTGGCGAACCCATTGGTGAGCCAGTGGCCTGGTATGGTCCATTCGTAATGAACACTCAGGAAGAGCTTCAGCAGGCCTTCAAGGATTACAACAACGGCAAGATGGGCGCGATTCCCGCCGCCACGGTCCCGCACGCAGGCGGTTCAAGCGAGAGTGACCGCCCAGATCTGGGGTAGGTAAGACGGGAGGACCGCGGCGACGTCCGTGTGATTTATTCCGGACGTCGCGCGGGCTTCCAACCCGCAGTGTCTACTGTGGGGAGGGATGCCCACGCGACGTTTAATATTGAATCGATATCTCTGTCGTCAACTGACCTTCACAACCAGCTTCCCGAAGTTCGCTCCGTTCAGAAGCCCGATAAATGCCGTTGGCGAGTTCTCAATGCCGTCCACGACGTCTTCCCGGTACTTGAGCGAGCCATCCCGAATCCACATCGCCAGCCTGTCCAGACCTTCCTGGAACCGGTCGCTGAACTGGAACACCAGGAAACCTTCCATCCTTGCGCGTCGCGTAAGAAGCATGCGTGCGATGTTGCGAGGGCCCTGTGGTGGCGACGTGGCGTTATACAGAGCGATTTGGCCGCAGATCACCGCACGACCACCGATCGCCAGATGATCCACCGCAGCGTCAGTGATTGGCCCGCCCACGTTGTCCCAGTAGACGTTGATGCCGTCGGGGCACAGTGCCTGAAATCTTTCGGCCACATTTTCTGTCTTGTAGTTGACGCCGGCGTCGAATCCCAATTCATCAACCACATAGCTGACCTTCTCGTCCGACCCTGCGACCCCGATGACCCGACAGCCATTGATCTTCGCAAGTTGCCCGACGACCGCGCCAACCGCGCCTGACGCTGCTGAAACAACAACCGTATCGCCAGCAATCGGATTACCTACGTCAAACAATCCAAAGTACGCCGTAAGGCCGGGCATTCCAAGGATCCCCACTGAAGTCGATATCGGCGCTGCATCGGGGTCGATCTTGCGGGCATCTCGGCCATCCAGAACGCCGTACTCCTGCCAGCCAATCTTGCCCATCGCGATATCGCCCACGTTGAACAGATCGGAGTTCGAAGCAATCACTTCGCCTACCGAATCGCTCTCCATCACCCCACCAACCGGCACAGGAGCCGTGTAGGCGGCAGGAGTTGGTGGGTTCATCCGGCCTCGCATGTAAGGGTCCAGTGAGTGGTATCGGGTGGCGATCAAAATCTCACCAGCTCCTGGCGTCGGGATTGGCGATTCCTTCAACTCGAAGTCGGTTAGTTTCGGGGCTCCGTTGGGCCGTGAAGCGAGAGTCCAACTACGATTGGTATCTTCTGGCATGAGATTCGATCCTTAATGCGGTTGGATAGCGTCGCGAAAGTTTAGCGCTGTCTGGTCTACCCGGCATGAGTAACTCCTCCATCCGAAAGTCACGTAGCGGCGATTCACGAATCGCCCTTACCCTGGTGTCCAATTCCGACCCGTCGTTGATCCTGCTTCGTTCGATCCAATTCAGTTGTAGTGCGGCCTTCTATCCCGCACCACGAGGGGCAGCCCAACTCCAGAGAAGATAGGCTTCACGAAATCCGATGCCGGGGAGATACAGACCATGACAAAGCCAGAATCTCAGGATGCGATTGCCGAAGTCGTTGGCGTGACGCTGGATGTAATAGACCTTGATCTTGAAATAGCCTTTTGGGGAGCTGCCCTTGGTCAGGAAATACTGACAGAAGTAGAAGGATGGGCGGTGTTCGAGCTGCCCAATGGCCTAACGCTTGATCTCCAACAGGTACCAGAGAACAAAGTCGCCAAGAATCGCTTCCATTTCGACCTGAGAATCCGCAGCGGGGACAATGGTGTGCAACGTCTACGGAAACTCGGAGCATCTGTAGTCGAGCACATCGTCAAAGAGGTCGGCGAGTGGTACGTCATGGCCGACCCCGAAGGTAACGAGTTCTGCGCAATCATCCGGAACACCCATTTCGCTGCGGCCGACGAGGGGGCGCAAACTGACGCGTGATGTTGGTATTTCACTTGTCCTGGCCGGACAACTGGCAGACGCATTCAGTGGGTGTGCATCGCGGAAGCGACCACCCCATGATGCTCCTATAGCTGTCACCCTGAGGAATGAGACCCCGGGATTAATATGAGGGGTTATGCCGACTGTGACCTTGATGACATTCATCCACCCGACACGACGTTCGGAACTCGCATCCTCAGATTTGCGCGGAGTGACCGAAAATTCTTCGGTCCCATCCAGCAATACACCTCACTACGGTCACTTCCATGCACCCCGCCACCGCTAAGAAAATGAATCGTGCCGGCACATTGCATGTGCCCCCGGGCTTTGTCCCCTCTCCCATTTCGGGAGAGACTTGGGACGCGTAGAGGGTGTACCTTTTGTCTTGGATATACCTATACCAAATCCCTCGTAAATGAATATGCGTTTATGTCGCCATGATCGGTCTTTCCACGGGTTTCATTTGTGACGCCAACCTCAAGAGGGAGGAATCACAAAACACATGAAACACTTAAATAATCGCGATCAGTCAACTCGAACAAATGAGATTAGTCGTTCGTCTGACAGCGCATCATGGAACCCACTATCGTGGCTTTGGGACCGGGAGACTAATCCTCCCCCGTCTCCACCCTGAACACAAATCAGCATCAACTCCCGGCCCACCAGCCGGGAGTTTTTCGTTCTGGAGAAGGATTACACCAGAGTCCTCACGGGCGGCAGCGACTTCGAAAACCGGCCTGAACGGTGCCTTTGGCTTGATGGCGATAATGCTCTTAGAATCACTCAGATCGAAGTAGACGGCATCGAGCATCCTTACGACGAGATCGTGGCGCTCATCCAGATTGGCTGCTGACCACAGCCCAGGGAGATCCTGAACCAATCGTCCAGCTTCCTCGGCTGAGTCGACCTCAGGAATCACGAGCGATTCAAGCTGGGATTCAAGGGCGCGCTTTTGTCGGCGGTATTCCGGTTCCGGAAACAGGCCATCAACGTATGCCGTGCCCAGCCGTCTGAGCCTGTCTGAGACCCGCTCACGCTCTTCCCGTACCCGGGTGATCTCATCGTGGGCACTGATCTTCGAAAGAACTCGATCAAGCCACTCCGACTCAAGCTCTATCGCCTGAATCACCCGGCCTATTTGATTGTCCGGGATGTGGCATTGAACTGACCCGCCGTGGGATGGACACTCGCCGTGGCTGCGGGTTGCATACTGTTCACGGTAATACCTGTTCCCATTCCTGTAGGTTTGAGCCCAGAGAGGCATCCCACAATCTGCACAACGGATGATGCCTTTCAGCAGATAAGTCCGGCTCTTCCCGCGGCTGAACGTCGTCGAACGTCCAGAGTTCTTCTTCATAGTGATCTGCACAGTCTCAAACAGGTCAGCGCTGATAATTGATTCGTGAGCACCCGGTAGCCGCTCACCACTGTGAACCACAGATCCGGAATAAAACGGGTTGTGCAGAATGGTTCGGACCGATGCGTTGGTAAATAGTCTCGGACCGGCGATCAGATCCCCATCTGGTCCCGGGAGCCGTTTGGTGTTCCTCGTGCGGAACCCTTGATCGTTCAGTAGTACGGCAAGACTGGAAGTCGTCGCCGCACCTGAGATGTATCGCTTGAATAGGTCCATCACTGCGGCGGCCTCATCTTCAATCAGATGGACACCGCCCGGGTGCTCGGGATCGCACAGCTGCTGACGCTGGCCGTCCTTGCCGCTCCAGCACGACGCGTAACCGAATGGAATGCCGCCCAGATGCTTTCCTTCAATTGCCCGCTGGCTCTGGCCTTTTTTGACGTGGCTTGCGAGTGACTCTGAGAAGTACTCAGCAAAGCTGCCAAGCATCTGAGTGAAGAGCTTTCCCTGCGGGGATGAGTAATCGATGTTCTCGGTGATCGAAACGAGACCAACGCCGCAGCGGGATAGTCGGCCGAGGGATTCAAGCGTGACCCGGAGATTTCTGGACCACCGATCTAGGGTGTGTACGACTACTGCGTCGAATGCACCCTTCTCTCCGTCCTCGAGAAGTTGCCTGAACACAGGGCGCTTGTTGATGCTATCGACGTGAGCAGATTTACCCTCTTCACGGTAGACGCCTACCGGTGTCCAATCGCGATTTGCGCAAAGTTCTTGGAACAACCGTTCCTGAGCGTCTAGTGAATGGCCATCGACCTGCCCGATCGTTGACACTCTTATGTAGGCGACCGCTCTCATCTACTCGTCCTGGTCGTGGGTGTCCTGGCGACGCGAAGCGACCGCGTGGGCGACTCTCGCCAGAGTGTCAATGAATGCCTCAACGATTGCCGTGTCATGCTCACCTCCAGGGTTGGTGTCGTCTTCTGGGGCGGCCAACTGTATCCGGCCCTCGGGGCCCGTCAACTCATCCGACGGCTCGAAATCAGCGTGAGCCTGCTCGCTGTCCGATATCACCCTGCCGGCCTCTCTGAGACTTCGAGGGCTTTCATGACGAAATCCGGATCATTGATGAAACCGCGGAAATGTGCGGGAGATAGGCTACACACCAGCATCAGTGATGGCTTGCCAGACTTTCTCTTCGCAGGTTTGACCTCTATCGGCTTGCCACATACCGGGCAACTAATCTGGCTCATCTACGTTTCCCCATATAGCGCGCGTCTATAGGCGCGCTGGCTTGATTCAGATAGTCCTGGCAGATGAGATAAAGCGCATTCCCGGCCTCGTTCGGATTGACCGGCTCGTCACCGGCAGTGACATCACCGACATCTTCGAGAATAGAGGCCGCTTGCCGAATCGCCTGAATGACGACTTCAACCTGCGGGTCGGTTAATTGAAATGTACGGTGACGAAGCCTGGCGGACTGCTTCTCATCCCAGTCCCGCATGTACTCGCCAAGATCCCCGGAGCCCAGCGACAGAAGATCCCCGATGCTCTGCACCGTCTCTGGGAGAAGCTCGATCAAGTCGCCTTCTCCGAATGAGTCGATGATCTCCCGGAACTGTTCCGCCCTCAGACCATCGTTCTCGTGGCCGTGGATGTGGTTGAGCGCCTGTGACAGTAGTCGGGCGCTGGCATCGTCTGCTTGGACCACGACACACGGCACATGTGGGAAACCGCGTTCTAGCATCACAGCCAGACGCTGGGCCCCGCTTATCGTCTCGTAGCGGCATGGGGCCAACTTGCGGACTACGACAGGCTGGACAAGTTCAAATCGCTCCATGGACGCGACCAGTCTCCGGCGCTCTGAGTCGTTCATCTCATTTGAGTTCCACTGTGAGGCCTCGATCTGAGAGATTAGGATCTCAACGATGTCCATCGCCCTGCCCTGCTTTCGGATATGGGAGCACCGGCACGTTCAGGCGCTGAGTCCAGTTGCGATCAAGAAAATAGACGTAGCGATGCTTTGCACTTTGGGCGATTCGTTTGACATCGATCCCGTGCGACGCGAAGTGAGCGGGACTGTGCGTTCCAAACGCGTGGGCAACACTGCGCGAGTGGCGTGGTATTCCATCACCGAGATCGAGCATGGCGGCCGCCTGGGAGAGGCCTGTATACAGCCAGTTCGTGGCCTGGTAGATCGTGCCGACATGACCGACGGCTGGATCGGCATAGGTCACCAGGAACTTGATCCGGGTGTGTCGTTTCAAGTGACGAAGCACTACTCCCAGAACGCGGCTTTCACTATTCTTGGGCAGGTCGTCATCGAGCCAGAGGCGCGTCAGCGCTGCGTAATCATCCATCGTCGCCGGGCGAACTAGCTGATATCCATTTGACGGACCTGCCCCGAGGATTACAACTCCCAGTAGCCGGTCTCCTGAAAACACCCCTAGGGCGATTCGGGAACCACCAGGCATCGAGTGAAGATAGTGCTCCCGCTCGACGATCCGTTTGGCAATCTTGAAAGTGACGGGACGGACGGAGAGGTTTTGGAGCGCCGCCCTAGGATTCGAACCTGGTCCTACCCCCTGGTGAGGGGTCGTGCTCTCCTGCACACTCGCGGCGCTCATGTAATCCTCCAAGTTGCTTGATTGAGTCCGACATCACGTCGCTCGGACCTCACTTCCGAACAAGTTTTGCGCAGTTGCCTTCAAGCGAGTAGTTGCATCTACATGGATGTTAGATTTGAAGCTAAAATCGGGGTTAAATGCTCCGAATTGCACCGGGAGTCAAATTCGCATGAAGCGCGGCAATCCAATTCCTGAAGGAATCCAGGATTTCATTATTAAGACTGGGACCGACGGCCCAGAGTTGAGCGCGTCGCGAATTGCTGTGATGGTCGAGGGAAAGTTTGGTCACAGCATCGATCAGAGCACTGTGTCCCGGTATCTCAAAAACTCAGGAATAGCTCGCGGGAAATCGAACAGGCAACCGCTTCCGACGCCGACCAATACTGACGACAATGGAAACGATCAAATTCGTCAGGCTATTGCTGCGCACCAGTCAGATTTACTGGACCTGATCGAAGTTCTGTGTCAGTCGGTTAGGGCTTTCCCTCCGGGTACATATCTCGTTGGATTCTTTAGCGAGGAGTCTGAGATAAAACCCAATCTACCCGACCAAGAATCTCTACTGTGGGAAAGTTTGCAGGAGCATCTTTCTGGGGATGAGGTCTGGGATCTATTCAGGGTCTGGAGAGCTGAGGCGAATCAATTTGTACAAGCCATGCACGACGTAGGGGAGTTGGCGGTTGTCGCTGGTGAGGAAGAGTTCAAGGCCACGGTGATGTTAACGACTCCGATTGAAGGAGCGCGCCTAACAACCGCTTTTCCAGACGCCGTCAGGGAAATCGTTTTCGCCTGGGCTCAACATAACGGAGCCGAACCGCCAAATGCTGATCTTTCGGTTGGAGACGCGGGCATGTTGTATCTCAGGGGCAGCATCTATCTGACCGAAAGAATCGACCTCGACGATGGTGAGTTGATGCGTAGATTCGACAAAATTCTTCTCTCGGTGTGTGGGTCAAATCACGGTGAAAGTGTAAGAACCGCTTTCAGGAACACCAAACAGTGCGCCGAACCACTCCTGCGACGCCTCGATACTCTACGGCTGCGTCACACCATTCTCGGAGTGTGTACGAATCTATGTCCAAGTTCAACCGGGACTTGAGTGATAGGACGGTGTCACAGGAGCCCCGCCTAGATCATCTCGCCTTTTTGTACGGGTAGCCCTTCAGATAGTTGATGACGGTTGCCTTGGATACCCCGAGCTCAGTTGCGATCGGCGTTAGAGTCCAGCCGTTTGACCGCAACTCCTTTGCCCGTTGGATTTTCTCTTCTCTGGAAAGCTTCTTCGGTCTCCGTGTTCCCTTGGCTTCTGGGTTTGCGAACGAACGACTCATTTGATCCGTCCAGAAGCTCGGGAGCTTGCTTTGCACCATCCCCGAGAAGTCGGCATCGGGGGAGTAAACGTAGGCCCAGGATTTGGTGTCCTTTTGGATACCGCCAAAAGCCTGGATCGCTTTCTCGGTGATCGGCTTGAGTTCTCGACGCTCGAACTCCAACTGAAGCGGGCTCGGTTCTTTGAAAATGATTACGTCTGCCGAGCTTGCGATGTTCCTGTCTACTTGACGGGCTTCCTGCGTCACAAAGATCAGCGTGAGTTGTCGTTGTCGGGATAGGTTCAAGATCCTCGACATTTCGATACTTGCCTTGGCCTGACTTTCACGAGAATGGAAACCCAAGTAAGCCTCATCGATTAGAGCAATCGAATTTGGTGGTACATGATCCAGTTCACTCTCGATGCCAATCCATTCTGGCAGGAGTTGGTTCGCCGATGAGGGAGCCGCCACAACATACGGCGTGAGGCGGTATCGGAACTCCTCCAAAAGTCGATAGGCCAGCGCAGATTTACCTGCACCGCGCTTACCGAGGATCAAGATCACTCCGGGTGGCACGATCAGCTTGCTCCATTGGGATCCGGTCTCGAAATGCCCGAACAGTTTGTCTGTATCGAGTTTCAGGTCAAAAAGAGGCTTGCTCTTCTTCACCGGGCTAGTACTCTGCGGAACTGGCAAAAGTGGTGGTGTGATGGCTCGTCGTTTCTCCCGTTCAGCTGCCTCTTTGAGAAGAGCTTGTTCAGCAAGCCGCTTCCGTTCCTCTTGCTCCCGAAGACTTTCGCCGATTACGTCTCGCAGGTCACTTCCAAACTTCTTCGCCTGGTCCTTCTGTTCATCACCAAGCGATTTCCAGATTCCAATTGCTAGCAGGCTTCCAAAGAATGCCGCCCCACCCCATCCGTTACTCATGACACTAACCTCCTGATGTACGTATGGACGATTGAGGCGGGCCAGAGTATTCGGAGCCACGCGTAGGGTCAACGAGCAGTTTGTATTGGGAATTGAACGGTCAACCGATCAACGCCGGTCAAGTTGACCGCGAACGCTAAAAAAGATGACTCTATGTGTGCTTCCGGAATCGGCGAATCACGCGGAAATAAGAATCAATTTCCTAACACCTTCGCGTAGCTGTGTCTCAATTGGGGTAGACTCAGCGATATCAATGGAGGTGCGGGAATGGTGGACGCTCCCGTCGGGGACCAACAAGACATCGGCCAGGACTCGAGAGTACGCGAAGTCAGAGGCTCAGGATGCGTTGAATTGGTCACGCGGTTCATGGACCCCTCTCTGGATCATCGACGCTACTCGATGAAAATTAGTGAGCGCACACACTTTTGCCGGATACTCAGGGCAAGGTCCACTCAGTGTGAATTTTGCTTTGATCATCCCAAGGGGCGGGCGGAGTTTCCAGCTTGACTGCCATCAATCGTGTCAAACGTCTGCGTGAATTTGGGGTCTTTCATGACTTCACCTGGCCAGTAGAGTTGCCCAACTTCGGACGCTACAACTTGATCTACGGTTGGAACGGGTCCGGCAAAACCACTTTGAGCGGGCTATTTCGGGCATTGGAGATGCGGTCAGTGCCCGACACTGGTCAGGCCACGCTAACTATTGCGGACCAGGATGTGGTCGGGGCCGATTTCACCCAGTCAACACTTCCAGTTCGTGTGTTCAATCGCGAGTTCATAGAAAACAGTGTCTTTCCGATCAGTGGTGGTGACGTGCCTCCGATTTTTGTAGTCGGTAGCGCGAGCGTTGAAAAACAGAAAGAGGTGGAAAGGCTCAAGGAGGAACAAATCGCGGGTCAAGCAATATTAGACGCCGCACGCTCGAAGAAGCGGGAAGCCGATGGAGCGCTTGACCGATATTGTATCGATGGAGCGTCGGTGATCAGGGAAATGCTGAGGTCAGCTGGCACTAGTCAATACAACAACTACGATAAATCCAACTTTCTTGAACTCGCGAGGAAAATGTTGAGTGACGGGGACGCAGCTGCTCATCTACTCGGCGACAAGGAACGTCAAAAACTGCTCACTCAGCATTTGGCGAATCCCAAATCGAACGTTGGCAAATTGACGTACGAATTGCCAGCGTTGCAGCCGCTGGCAAACGCGGTGGACGAATTACTTTCAACTTCTATCACCTCCATCGCGCTTGAGACATTGAAGGATGATCCTGCGCTGTCCGGCTGGGTGCACGATGGGCTCGGGATACACCGTGAGCGAGGAACAGACCGATGTTTCTTCTGTGAACAGCCGCTACCTCCGGAGCGAATCTCAGCCCTAGAAGCGCACTTCAACGAAGAATACGAAAATCTCATATCGAATATCCAACTCAAGTCTGAGGAGATTCAATCTGCACTCAAGGCCCTTTCTGAATTGATATTTCCTGCCCCCACCGAGCTGTACGACGATCTTAGGTCAGAGTATGAAAATGGCCGGGATGCGATCCGTCGGGCTCTTGACACGACCAAAGACTTTCTCGACCTATTACTGATGGAATTGGCAAAGAAACGGGAGCGAGTTTTCGAGCATCTCGTATTAGGTGGCGGACTCCCAAAAATCGATACTGGTGTTGTAGGTGACCTTAACGAGGTTCTCGATAGCCACAATCAGGCAAATAACGAGTTTCAGTCCCGTACGGATGAGGCAAGGCTACAACTGGAATCGAACTCCGTGGCCGAGTCTCTTGAAGAATTTGTGGAGCTGGGGAAGGCGGCTCAACGTTCAAATGCCGCTGTCGATGCTGCGGATTTGACGGCTAAGCGGCTAGTAAATGCAATATCGCAACTGGAATTAGAGATCGTTGAACACCGTCCGCCCGCCGAACAACTCAACCTAGATCTCGCCGAGTATCTCGGTCACGACGAGTTGAAGCTTGAGGTTAAGGATTCCGGCTACTCGATCATGCGGCATGGAGTGCCGGCTGAGGCATTGAGCGAAGGGGAAGAAACGGCGCTCGCCTTATTGTATTTTCTGAAATCGCTCAGGGATCGACGATTCGACCTCTCAAATGGCGTGGTCGTCCTGGACGATCCCGTGTCGAGTCTTGACTCTAACGCGCTGTTTCTTGCGTTCGGCTTCATCCGCGAACGAACCGAGGATGCCGCACAGTTAATTATTCTCACCCACAATTTCACGTTTTTCCGTCAAGTACGAAATTGGTTTCACTTTCTCAAGGACCAGCGCAAGAAAGATGTGAGTAAGAGGCCTGCTCGTTTTTACATGCTCGAATGTATCCACGATGGAACCCAGCGCAGCGCGCATTTCCGCCCGCTTGACCCACTTCTTGAAAAATTTGAATCGGAGTATCACTACCTGTTTGCTCAGGTTTATCATGCCGCCATGACGCCTGCCTCCCAGAGCTTAGGGACCAATTACATTCTTCCGAACATGGCGAGGCGACTCATGGAAGCATTTTTAGCCTTCCGTCAGCCGGACATTGTCGGGCACCTCGCAGCGAAGGTAGAGAATGTGGATTTTGACAACGCAAAAAAGATAAGAATTATCCGATTTCTACATACACATTCACATGGTGATGCTGTCGGGGAACCGGAGCACGATCCTTCCCTCCTCGGCGAGGCAAACACAGTCCTCAAAGATTTGCTTGAACTCATGAAAAGCCAGGACCCAAAGCACTATGCTGGGATGGAAAAACTCGTGAGTCAGCCAGGTGCCGAAGATGATGACGAATGAAGACGTTCAAAGCCACTGGCGCGATTGACGGCGCGGCGAGGGGCTGTCAAAACATGGGCCACGTGTGCGCCCTGCTTAACAGCCGGTCAGGGAACAGCATTGAGTCGTCTAATTGCCAATGAGTCAGATGTGATTGATTGTGTGTTGGCGGGGCACAAGTATGTCGATGAACTGCGAGCTTGGCTCGTCGAATTATGGAGGAGGGCGACTACATCGCTCGACGCTGGATGAATGAGCGAACGAAGATGGCCTTGCTGGCGCGTGGCTTCAACACGCGGAGCATAGAAATAGTGGGCTCCCAAGGCTTATCACTGAAAGATCTGAAGCTCCTGACCAAAGAAGCTTTATTCGCACTCGGACTAGATCCGAGCGAAGTTGAGTCCGTGCAGGATGGATCTCGGCCACCAATTCCCAGAGCCAATCTCCTCCGGGTCCTTAATGAATCTAAGTGGACATGCTGCGTATGCCGGCGAACCGCCATACCAATTGTTGTTCACCACATAATCCAATGGGCTCAGACAAAAGATCATTCTGAAGAAAACCTCGTCCTCGTTTGCGTGGAACATCATGATGAGGCCCACAGCAAACGATCACTTTCACTGACCATGTCACCGACTCGCCTTCGGGACCAAAAGTCTCAGTGGCTCGAACTCGCTCGGACTATGGACGCTCGTGCAATATTGGGCTTGGCAAACGCCGAGGGAGCAAGGTGGGACGGTTCTGTCAGAACTCAGTTTCCATGGAGGGTAGCATCGTCTGAAACTAGACGAGGAGCTGTCAATGTCCTGTCCATACTGTCGGTCTGAGGATGTAGCCAACAGGAAGCGCCGGACCTCGCTGGGTTACCGGATTTATTTTTGCAACTCCTGCAAGCGGCAGTTCAATGAACGCACCGGAACACCCTTCAACGAGCTGCAATTTCCAACCGATGTCGTTCTATTAGCCGTACTGTGGCGACTCCGTTACAAACTCGGATTTCGAGACGTTGCTGAACTCCTCCTCGAACGCGGATTCGAGGTCAGCCATGAGACAGTCAGGGTCTGGGAGTTCCGTTTTGCTCCGTTGGTCAGCAACAATCTCCGTGCAAGACGTCAGGGTCGGGCCGGTCTCTCCTGGTACCTGGACGAGACGTATGTAAAGGTCAGCGGGCGATGGTGCTATCTATACCGAGGGATCGATAGAGAAGGGA
>JABMNO010000069.1 GCA_013204555.1 Chloroflexota bacterium
CCCACCAGCTAGCCCGAGGGTGCCTGCCGAGGTGGCGAAATGGTAGACGCGCTACGTTCAGGACGTAGTGCCCTTACGGGCGTGGGAGTTCGAGTCTCCCCCTCGGCACCAGTTCCCAAAAGGGTAGAATTCCAATACGCGCTTGTAGCTCAGTGGATAGAGCGCTTCCCTGCGGAGGAAGAGGTCGTGGGTTCGAATCTCACCAAGCGCACCATTTACCTGTTTGATGGATTGGCGTCATACCGCGTGCTGATCAGCCAGCCGCTCCAATTCTTCAACTCCAACGCCGTTTCACTTAGATACGAGAATGAGACGGTGCGTCGCCGCCGCATGCACGTTATTGTGGCCAACTGCGCGCATGATGCAGAGGCGGGCTACTAGTTCGGTTACCAGCAGCAGCGAGGCCGAAGATTGGCAACTGAAATAATCGCCGAGGCTCCTGGTTCCGGGGCGGGGAACCTCCTGATACCGAAGTCGCGCCAGACCTTCGCTGGCATGATTGCGATTGTGCTCACGGCTATCGTCGCGATCCTCATTGCCCGTGAGGATGAAACAGTCGCTGCGATATGGGTAGTGGGCAGCATGTTTGGTTTTACGCTGCAGCGCTCACGATTCTGCTTCGCGTCCGCCTTCAGAGACCTGTTCCTCTTTGGATCAGGTCGGAACATGAAGGGCATCCTGGTGGG
This sequence comes from Chloroflexota bacterium, assembly GCA_013204555.1. Lineage (GTDB taxonomy): Bacteria > Chloroflexota > Dehalococcoidia > Lucifugimonadales > Lucifugimonadaceae > UBA1151. The sequence continues at coordinate 687 of JABMNO010000069.1, forward strand.
AATGGCCGTCGCGACGCTCGGTTTCGCCGCCATCATGAGATGGCTCGTGCCCAACCCTGATTTTGGAGGACTTCCAGGTGAAGCACACGTGCTCCCGGTCGGCCTATCGGTGGTCGTTGCCGGGCTGATGTTTGGCTTTGGGATGGTGATCGCCGGTGGATGCGTCTCTGGCTCACTGTACCGAATGGCCGAAGGATATGTTGCTTCCTGGGTCGCAATTGCTGGTGTGATCATCGGCCTGGGCGTCATGACACACACCTGGAACTGGTGGTGGACGAACATCATCTCCCACGAGCCCAAAATCTGGTTCCCCTCAACAGGCGGAATGGGTTACGCAGGTGGGGTCGTTCTGACCATGGCTGGACTGGGTCTCGTGTACCTGGCTGTCACGTGGTGGGAGACCAAAAACGGCATCTTCTCGCCTCATATTTCTCGTCATGTTGCTCCTGCCATGACCTTCTCGGAGAGAGTCAGGGAAGTGATCGATCCGGTCTTCAAGAGAGGCTGGCCAATCGTCGTCGGCGGTGCAGTTATTGGCTTCCTTGGCGTGCTGCTTTATCTGATCCACATGCCCCTCGGAGTCACCGGGGAGTTGATGCGGGCTTCCATCGAGGGAATGGGATGGATCGGGTTGGATGCTCCGATAATGGAGGGCCTGTCTACCCTGGGCGGGTGCACCGGTCGAGCGGGTGAGTCCGGTCTTCTCACTCACACCTTTGCCATCACCGTTGGCCTGCTGCCAGGTGCACTCATCGCCGCACTCCTGGCCGGAGAGTTCCGGGTTCGGTTACCAGCACGAAAGATCCGCTACGGCCAATCTCTGGCTGGTGGAGTGCTGATGGGATACGCGTCCGGGTTGGCTCTGGGCTGCACAGTTGGCGCTTTCTTCTCGGCGGTCCCTTCGCTTTCGCTCTCCGGTTGGGTTTTCGGGGCAGCGCTGGCAGGTGGCGCCTTCGCAGGTACGTACGTCATAAAGCGAATCCCATGACCGATGGCGAAGATGAGAATGTGATGGATCTGCGTCACACACCTATGCCGGGCCACATACAAAATGCATTGAAAGCCGTAGAAAGGGCCGCGGCGGGTGAAGAAATCATTCTGCTAACCGATCAGGAAGTCGTCATCAAATATGTCCCAGCAGAGGCAGCGCGGTTGGGCGTTCGCACAAAGATGGCAGTTGCTGGTGATGAAGAGTGGCGAGTTGTATTATTTCCTCGTAGCAGTCGTCCACAGGAGGAACATGTTGAGCGGTAATATTCCGGTTCTAGACGTACGTGGAGAAATATGTCCGTACCCAATGATGCGCACCAACAAGGAACTGGATGAGAATCTTCCTGGGACACTCGCGCTGGACGTGCTCACCGATCACCCTCCGGCCTTATCGACCATCCCACCACAGGCGATGAAGCGGGGATATGAAGTCGAAATAGAAGAGGCCGGCAGCGGTCAGTGGCGCATCAGGCTAACGAAAGCAGCCTCATGAGCTAATCCTGACTTATTACGGGTTCTCGCTAGCTCAATTCGGCGGGCCTACTTACCGGTTTATTTGATACTAATTACAGTTTGAACCTCTCGGAAAGAACACATCAAATGTTGACCAGATCAGGATATTTGTCACGTCTCGTTACCGTCTCGCTCCTCGCTGTATTCGTCGCCATTTTCGTGGCATGCGGAAGTGATGAAGAAGAGGCGGATGCACCAGCCGCCCAGACCGGCGGAAGCACTCTTAACGCGGCTATCGAAGCGAAGGGCTACAGCAGTCCAGAACGGCTCGTCTCAGCCGACTGGCTCAAGGCGCATCTGGAAGACTCCGATCTAGTGATCGTTGATCTCCGAGGCGAGGAAGACTTCGCAGCGGGCCACATTCCGGGTGCTGTACGGCTTACTCCAAGCAGTTCTTTCCAGGGTGAAGATGAGTATGGCATCCCTGGCATGCTCCCAGCGGGAGATCACGTTGCATCAGCTCTTGCCTCAATTGGTATTGAGAGCGATGACACAGTCATTTTCTATGACTCCAACTCCAATCTCTGGTCATCACGGGCCTTGTGGGCACTCGATGTTTACGGCCACGACGATACCCGATTGCTCGATGGATCATGGGGCTACTGGGACGCCAATAGCTACGCGAAGTCGACCGAAGTTCCTGCTGTGACGGCCTCAAGCTACAGCTTTAGCGACTCCCCCAACCTGGCGTTGATCGCCAACTGGGAAGAGGTCCTCACCTCGGTCGATGATCCTTCGAAAGTTGTCTGTGACGCGCGCTCCCCTGATGAGTTCGCCGGTAAGGACGTGCGAGCAGCGCAGGGTGGGCACATCCCGGACGCCAGTAACGTGAACTGGAACAAAGCTGTGAGCGAATCTGGCGAGTTTCTCCCCGCCTCGGATCTCAAGGCGATTTACGAAGGCGAAGGAATTCAGGGCGACAAAGTAGTCTTTACGTTGTGCCAGACGGCTGTGCGCGCCACGCATTCGTGGTTTGTATTGCAAGAGCTACTCGGTTACCCGACCGTGAAGGTGTACGACGGCTCATGGGTCGAGTGGGGCAACCGGGACGATCTGCCGATAGTAGTCCGGTAACCGCACCTCGGCGTTTGCCGCGGCTCATCGCCTGCCATCCCGACAAACGGGCCCATTTGAAAGATCAGATACTGGGCTGGTTTATCGGGAGGCGGTGAGGGTTGACGCAATGACGCTCGCTTAGCGGTCTTGCCATTCGGGAGTGCGTTTTTTCAGGAACGCGTCGATGCCCTCGCGAGCGTCGTGGGCCTGCATGTTGTCCGTCATGACCGTCTCGGCGACTGAATATGCGGCAGGATTATCGAGGCCTACCTGCTCATAGAAACCGCGCTTCCCAACCGACAGCGTGTGCGAGCTTGCCTTTGCTATCTGTTGTGCCAGGTCGATGGTTTGCTGCTCCAACTCATCATCAAGAACAACTCTGCTAACAAGCCCGAACTGGAGCGCCTCATCCGCCGATATCGGCATGCCTGTCAGGAGCATCTCCATGGCCTTTTTACGCGGAACTGCTCTGGCGAGTGCGACGCCGGGTGTCGAGCAGAAAAGCCCGATTTGAACGCCAGGAGTCGCAAATCGTGCCGATTTCGCCGCTACAGCGAGGTCGCAAGACGCCACGAGCTGGCAGCCTGCGGCGGTCGCCATGCCGCTTACCTGGGCAATAACCGGTTGTGGCAATAGTCGTATCGACTCCATTACTGACGTACACAGGCCAAACATGGCTGCGTTATCTTCCCGGTCGCCCGCCAGAAGTTCAGTTAGATCATGACCAGAACTGAACACTGGCCCTTCTGCTCTGATTATCACGACGCGAATCTCGCGTGATCCTGATATCTCGTCCAATCGTTCTTTCAGTGCCTGCATAACGGCCGTGGAAAGAGCGTTTCGCCTTGCCGGGTTGTTCAGCGTGAGGATTCCCACGCCGTCGGAGATTTCGTACTCAACCTGGACAGTCTCAGTTGATGCGTCGTTCATGGCCAGCCCACTCCTTCTCACGTAATACGTACTTCTGGATCTTCCCGGTCGCAGTCTTCGGTAATTCGCCGAACTCCACGTGCTTGGGCGCTTTGAAGTGAGCGATTCGGTCGCGGCAGAACTCGATAATCTCTTCACCCGACACATCGGCACCCGCGTTCTTGACGATGAACGCCTTGGGCACCTCACCCCACTTCTCATCCGGCACACCAACGACGGAAACTTCCATGACGCCGGGATGCTCCATGATCACTTTTTCCACCTCCTGGCTGGAGATGTTTTCGCCGCCGGAGATGATGACGTCTTTTGCCCGGTCCCGCAGTTCTATGTATGAATCTGGGTGTCTCACCGCCAGGTCGCCGGAGTGGAACCAGCCGCCAGCGAACGCTTTGGCCGTGGCTTCGGGGTCGTTGTAGTAGCCAGACATAACCATATTGCCGCGCATCACCACTTCACCCTGTGTCTTGCCATCATTCGGCACATCGTTCATCTGGTCGTCCACGACGCGCAGCCCTGGCTCGCCGGTTATGAACGGAACTCCCTGGCGGGCCTTTATTTTGGCGCGATCTTCAACGCTTAGATCAGCCCAGGTCGGTTGGCCCTCGGCGATAGTCATCGGCCCGTAGGTCTCGGTCAGGCCGTATGTGTGCTCCACCTCAGCGCCCATCGCCTCAATGGAACGAATCACCTGCGGCGCCGGAGGGGCGCCCGCGGTCATGATGCGAACACCTGACAGCATGCCCTGGCCAGCCAGAGGCGATGTGTAAAGCGTTGTCAAAACCGTAGGAGCGGCGCACATGTGGCTGATGGCTTCGTCCTTGACGAGGCCAAAAACGCGGTCTGCATCGGCCCGCCTCAGGCAGACGTGGGTGCCGCCCACTGCGGTCACCGCCCACGTGAAGCACCATCCATTGCAGTGGAACATTGGCAGCGTCCACAGGTACTTTGAACGCCAACTCATCCCAATTTCCAGCGCCTCACCCAGCGCCGACAGATACGCTCCACGGGCGTGATACTCCACGCCTTTCGGCATGCCGGTGGTGCCAGAGGTGTAATTAATCGCGATCGTGTCCAGTTCCGATTCGAGATCGGTCCTTGGGTCGCCCGCGGGGGCATCCGCCAGGAACTCTTCGTAGTCGGGACCAGCGATGTCATCTGCTTTCGGCTCTGTATCGACCACCTGGATGAACTTTTCGACTCCCGGCACCTCGCCAATGAGCCGCCGAACGGTTGGGGCGTACTCCGAGTCGAATACCAGCACCCGTGCACCGGAGTGATTGAGGATGTACGCCACTTCACGGGCTGACAAACGGATGTTGATTGGGACGAGAACAGCACCGAGTCGGAGGGGCCCGTAGTGGCCTTCGAGCATGGGAGGTGTGTTGGGCACGAAGAAGGCGACCCTATCGCCACTCCCAACGCCAACCTGCTTCAGCGCGCTGGCGAGCCTGCGAACGCGCTCGTTGAACTGAGCATAGGTGTATCTGATCTCGTTGTAGACCACGGCCGTCTTATCGGCGTGCACACCGGTGCTCCGGTCAAGGAACTGAGCCGGGCTGAGCGTTTCATATGATGGCGATCTCGTCATTTGAGCCTCCCGCGCATCGCATCAGATGCGACGACATCTTCGCTGAACCCATCGGGCGGCTATCTTAGCCCGAACCGTCGCACCCACGATAGTGACGCTCCATGCTTCTCCGATGTTGAGCGGAGTGTATCGCGGGTAGCCGCCGGGCTTGCCCGGCCAAGCGCTCGAATGTAGACGTGCATGCATGTAACCGTGGAGGGGCAAGCCCCTCCAGCTACCAGAAGGCGTCGCCTCACACTCCATCCTTTCCGAAGGCCCCTGCTTAGAGCGGTCTACGACTCGTTGATGACATGGACACCGAGTTTGCGAAGAGACTTCACCCAGCCGACCACGGTCTCCTGATCAGGCGGCACTGGATCTGCGCCGTTGTTCGACTCCAACCCGAGTCGCTGACGCTTCCCGATGCCCAGGCTGTGGTACGGCATGACCTCGACGCCCAGCAGGCCAGACATAGGTCTGATGATGCGGGCCATTTCCTCGAAATGGTCCTGGCGGTCGTTCAGTCCGGGGATGATTGGCAAACGGACCAGTATGGACGCGCCCGTCTCGTGAAGCGCGCTCAGGTTTTCCTGGATGCGTTTGATTGGAACGCCTGTGTTTTTCCGGTGCTGGGCGTCGTCCGTGTCCTTGACGTCGAACAGGAACAGATCGGTGTACGGCGCCACTCGAGCCAGCCGCGCAAAGGTCACGTGCCCCGCTGTCTCCACCGCGGTATGCACGCCTGCCTTCTTCGCCCCTCTCAGGAGCGCCTCTGCAAAATCGATCTGGAGGAGTGGCTCGCCTCCGGAGAGAGTGATCCCACCACCGGAGGTTTCGTAGAACAGCTGGTCGCGCAGCGCCTGATCAAGAACTTCATCGACCGTAAGGTCCCGCCCAACCATCTCCAGTGCCCGAGAAGGGCATACTTCGGCACAATTGCCGATGGCGTCACACCTCTCCCTGAGAAAAACGTGACCCCGCTCCACACCCATGACGTGCGCCTTATTGGGGCATACTTCGGCGCAACTGCCGCAGGAGATGCATTTCTCCAGGTTGAAGGAGAGTAGTGGATCCGGGTGTATCGACTCCGGGTTGTGGCACCAGAGGCACCGAAGGGGGCACCCCTTCAGAAACACCGTGGTCCTGATGCCTGGTCCGTCATGGATGGAGAACCGCTGGATATCGAAGACCCGGCCGGTCTGCTCTGAGACCTGTGTACGCAGCATGACGGCCGTTTCAGGATGGGTGAAGGCCATATGTCATGCACACCGTTAATCTGCGACCCGCAGCCGGGCTGATCGAGATCGCCTGACCACCCGACGGCGGCGCTCCGTCTGATGGCATGGAATTTGACCCGCAGAATAGCATATCCTTATCGCATCTCGGTCAATGCGACCCTGAAACATGTTCCGACGCCGGAAACGGAAATCATGCAGACATTAGCGCAGCCGATGGCGGACCGCGAACGCCTGAGTCTGGAACTTGAACCCGGTAGCCGCAGCCATCGCTTGCGGGACATGCACTGGCAGAAGACCCACGAAGTGGCGGTGGTCCGTAGACCCGTTGCGGGCAGTGGCGAGACCACGATGACCGGCCATGCCCGAGATTTTGCCAGTCTTCTGGAATCCAGCGAACCGTTCATTCAGCCCAACGAATTGATCGTTGGTACCTGTCTGGCGACTCCCGAGGTCGAGGGAACGATCGACCTCGGAGAGTACGACCCTCACTATCCTCCGGGCCATGCCATGTTGCTGTCCAGAGGTCTGCCCGGGATGCGAGATGAGGCACGAGCGAAGCTTCAGGTCGAGACCGACCCGGAGAGTCGGGATTTCCTGCGTGGCGTGGAGATCTCCTACGATGCCGCATGCCGGTATGTTGAGAGATGTGCCAGGCATGCCGAGGACTCGGCATTGACCGAAGCCGACCCGGCCCGTCAGGCTGAGTTGGAACGCATATCTGCTATCTGCCACGAGTTGGCGAGCGGCGTTCCGACGTCCTTCCACTCAGCACTTCAACTTCTGCAATTCGTTCGCGTCTTCGGCGGGCGAGGATGCATCGGACGCTTCGACCAGTGGATGTACCCGTTCTACCGGCGAGACATCGACGAGGGGCGTATCACCCATGAAGAGGCGAAGGAACTACTGGAGTGCCTCTTCGTCAAACTCAACCATTTTCCTGCGGCCAACCAGGCCGATAACGATACCCTGCGCAATATATCCGTCGCCGGGCAGACCCCGGATGGCCGTGACGCCTCCAACGAACTCACCTACATGTGCATTGAGGCGTCAGGAAAGCTGATGCTGCCCGAACCGAAGATCAACGTGAGGTTCTTTTCGGGCTCCCCACTGGGTCTGACGCGCGCTAGCGCACGGGTGCTGGCAAAGGGAGCCAACACGCTGGCGATTTTCAACGATGAGGTCGCCGTCCCCTCACTGGTGAAGCTGGGCATCTCGTTGGAGGAAGCCCGGGACTACTGCAACGATGGCTGCTCCGAGCTGATTATGGGTGGTAAAGGCACCATCAAGTTCAGGGTCCATGATGCGTTGCCTGTGCTCAACGACCTTGTGCTTGATGCCGAGGACGGACGCTATTCAACGTTCGATGAAGTGATGGCGGACTTCAAATCCAGGCTGGACCGGTTGATGCCGGAGGAGCCGGGCCCCGCGCGGCCGATCACCTTTCCTTTCTTTGCCGCTGGCATTGAGGATTGCCTCGCTCAAGCCTCTCCACTGGCCGCTCGATACGCCATCAACGGCAGCATTCTGGCGCAAGTTGGTAATGCTGCGGACGGTCTTGCTGCCATCAAGAAACTCATCTTTGACGACGGCGTCCTGACGTGGGAACGGCTACGCGGCGCTCTGGAGGCCGATTTCGTCGGGTATGAGCCGCTCCGCCAGAGGCTCAAGAATCGAACCGCCAAATACGGCAACGACGACGATTACGTTGACGCGATAGTGAAGGAGATCGCTGAGCACTTCTGCGATGGCGTTCACGAGAGATCTGGCAACGGTGAGGGACCTGGCGGCAAGTGGGCGCCCGGGTTCATGTCCTTTGGCATTCACCGCAAAAGTGACACTCCAGCCTCGCCGGACGGCAGGCGTAGAGGTGAACTGACGGCCAACAGTTTCTCGCCGTCCGTGGGCATGGACAGAAATGGCCCGACGGCGGCGCTGCGGTCGGTAGCCAAGGTGGACCTGACCAGGGCATCTCATGGCTCCGTGTTCGATATCGCCCTGCACTCGGCAATCGTCAAAGGCGATGACGCCTTTGAGAAGTTCGTGGCACTTCTGGCTACGTTCCTCAAGATGCGTTCAGCAGCCACCCTGCAACTGAATGTCATCGACCGGGACACCCTGCTCAGAGCGCGTGAGAACCCCGATTTGCCGGAGTTCCGGACGCTCATCGTTCGCGTATGGGGCTTCTCCGCTGTCTTCGTGGACTTGCCGGAAGGGCTGCAGGATCATGTGCTGGCTCGCACAGAGCACGGCTCACTGTCAGCCTGACGGCTCTTGGTGAAAGCGGGGCCTCACTCCTGGAGATTTCCGGGACATGGGGCGGATATGACTCGCTATTAGAGACCGAGAGAACGGCTCGTCCTCCCGGTCTCACGAACGACTACTCTCGGCGTCCAATCGCTTTACGCCTTCAATATCTCGCGTTGGGCAAGCACGCATTCCAGCCATCGCTCCCCCAGTTCGCACAGCTGGAATTGTTACCCTGGCTGTTGTTCGGCCACTATCGGATTTGATAGCACTCCGATACCTACCACCTCAACATCAACGACCTGTCCCGACTGCAATGTCTCAGGGTGACCTGACGTTCCGGACCAGACGATGTCGCCCGGGTTGAGCGTTATGTGTTGGCTGATGAAGCTGATAATTGTTCCAAAGTCGAAATACATATCTGCCGTTGGGACACGTTCCACTTCTTTTCCATCGATGCGGACGATCATGTCTCCGCCCTCACGTGGATTGAAATCTGTTTCGATCCAGGGGCCTATGGGCGCAAAGGTGTCCGCACCTTTGGCTCTCCACATGGAAAAGTCATTGACTTGCCAGTCGCGCTCAGAAACATCATTTCCGCACGTGTAGCCCAGAATCCTGTTCCACGCCTCGTCTGGATCGACACGCCGCGTCGTAGCGCCAATGATGGCGAGACACTCCCCCTCGTATTCGATACCGACTTTCGAGTCGTACGGGATAACTATGGGATCGTTGGGACCACTGAGGGAGCTGATCGCTTTGAGCCACGGTTCCGGCGTCGGTAACATTTCGGCGTTACCGGTAATTGCCGCCGCCATTTTGAGGTGAGCCTCAAAGTTGACGCCGGGTCCAAACATCTGAGTTGGCGTCACGGGAGCAAGTAGTTTTACGGCCTGCAGTGCGTGAGTCGTTCCGGTGGTCTTGAACTCACCGAATATGTCGCCTTCAATCTGGTTAATTACGTCGCCTTCGACTACGCCGCAATGAATCGCTCCGTCAACTTCAAATCGGGCTATTTTCATGATTACCTCCAGTCAATCGAATGTGTTGGTCGTCGCATGATAACCGCGGACGGCTCCCTACATTTCGCTGCTGAACGCCCATGGCGATATGCACAACCCTTCAGACGGCAATTCATCGAGCAACATGTTTAGCTCATCTCGGGTCATGTCACCCATGATGAAGAGTGGCTTTTCTTCAAGTACGCGCTTGAAGATCGGCATCAGTGTTTTGACCGTGTTTGGAGTTGATCCGGTGTCGAGTGATACTTGCACGGCCGTGGGGTACTTGTCCTTCAGAAGAACTTCCATGTGGTGCAGGTAGCCGGAGTGTGTGTGGCATACCGAGTAATCGAACGCCGAGCAGATTTCGCGATCGAACGGGAAGAAGAACTCCTCGTAGGTCTTGGCCGATACGCTGGACGCTACATCACACTGCGTCCTGACCACCGTGCCGGGGCTCCATACACCGAAGGCGTTGGTGTATCCACCTTCAAGTGGCGTGACCTGAGCCTGCTGCCCCTTTGCGCATTTGATGAACGCCTCCGTGGCCTTCTCGTTCAGCCTCTGCAACCCAACCGGGTCATCGTATACAGCGAAACACATCTCGCTGTGACCAAGTACGGCCGAAGCAAGGTCGATCGGCCCGCGTTGCAATGATTGCGTGACCTGGTACTGGCCCTCTGAGGCCTCTTGAAGTTGATGCGCATAGTCAGTGAGCAGCTTGTACCAGGCGTTATCTTCGGTCTTGGGTATCAAGTCGGTATCAGCCAGGTCCTTGAGCCATGGTTCGGAGTAGATCGAACCGGTGTCCAATCGCGGGACCACTGGACAGCCCAGCGTCGCCTCCACCCAGACCATCTTGCCAAGGGGAGCGCGTGTGACCAGCAGATCGCCAACGACCTGCGGGCCGGGGCCAATGTTTTTAGCGGTCCGTAACGGGAACTCTTCAACGTCCAGGATGAGTTTGGGATCGATAACATCGGCCTCGATCGCCTCGCCCTGCGTGGATAGGATCGTGCCGTCTGCGAGCGGGATTGCGATGCCATGGAGGGGGGCGAATAGCGAGTCCTCAGCCTCGGACACGTTCAGCAGCGGAGCGCTTGCCGGTTCCCGGGTCCAGAACCCGCGATGTCGATCAAGCAATTCCGTTAATTCGGGCGCGAGCATAGATCATCTCCATCCGGCGCCGAACAAGTTGATCAGTGATCCCATTCTGTTGGATTTCCTGATGCTGTCATTTTGCTCGCGGTAGGCCGCAGGTGCAACAAGTCCTCACGCTAACCTCGCGCCGGATATCTCGCACCGAACCAAGTTTTGTGCCAATGTTGGCGCAGGTGCAGTCATCGGGGCGGCGCTCTACTCAGCACGTATCAGCAGTATGGTGATCTATGGATTTCCAAGAACTCAGCGACAAAGTGATCACGGGCGACGCGCCCGGTGCAGCGAGTTGGACAGAGGCGGCTCTGGCAGGCGGAGTTGAGCCCCGCGACATAATCGACAAGGGTCTGATCCCCGGAATGGACGTGGTCGGCGCCCGTTTCAAGAGCGGCGAATACTATATGCCGGAGGTACTGATCTCCGCACGAGCCATGACCGCGTCACTGGAGCTTGTCCGCCCTCTAATCGCTGCGTCAGATAGCGAGGCCCGAGGAACAATCGTCATCGGTACGGTGCTCGGGGACCTACACGACATTGGCAAGAACCTCGTTCGAATGATGCTTGAAGGAGCGGGATTCAACGTCATTGATCTGGGAGTGGATGTCTCACCCGACGCATTTGTTAAGGCGATTGAGGAGACGAAAGCAGACATCGTCTGCATGTCTGCGCTGCTCACGACCACGATGGACAACATGGGCAGCATCATCAAGGCCATCTCGGAGGCTGAGTTACGGGGTGAGGTCCAGGTTATGATCGGCGGCGCACCGGTGTCCGCTGCGTTCGCCGAGAAGATTGGCGCTGACGGCTACGCTGAAGACGCCGCAACCGCCGTGGAATTGGCTCATCGTCTGATCAAGGTTTAGTTCGGGTCGGCGCCTCTCACGCGATGACCTCGTTGAGTACCCGGACGGAACCTACGGCCTAATAATCGCGGAACCGCCTGTACGTATCGAACATCGAGACAATGTTCTCAGGTGGTACTCCGGGCGTGATGTTGTGGCAGGCAGCGAACATGAATCCGCCGCCAGGTGCGAACTCAGCGATCTTGCCTTCAACGTCCGTGGCCACATCTTCAGGTGTCCCGAAGGGCAACGAACCCTGAGTGTCCACACCGCCGCCCCAGAAGACCAGGTCTTTTCCGTACTCCCTCTTTAGTACGCCTGGGTCCATATCGGCGGCCGAGGTCTGAACCGGGTTGATGATGTCCAGTCCGATGTCGATGAGGTCCGGCAGGAGGGGAGCTATCGACCCGCAACTGTGCAAGAAGATGAAAATGTCAGGCCGCTTCTTTTTGATGAGGTCGTACATCACCTTGAATCTAGGCTTGAATATCTCCCGGAACATTGCTGGTGACATGAATGGGCGATTCTGTACGCCAAGGTCGTCATTCAACTTGATGACGTTCACGTATGGCCCGGCAGCATCAAGTTGTTTTTCCACGGATGCGAGGTTCATCTCAAGAATGTGGTCAAGCAATATCTCGGTGTTGCGACGGTCGGCTGCGAGATCCATGAGCAAATAGTCGGTTCGTCGAAGGAACTGAGCCGACTCAAACAGGCTTGTGCCAGAGTTCATCATGATGGCGTAATCCGTGTTTTCGTAGAGGTCGCGCGCTGCCTCGCCCAACAGGCGCGGGAACTCTGGATCTGCGGAGAGGTGTGCAAGCGGACGCGGCAGCCTGGCCCAGATAGTTTTGCCTGCGTACTTCTCAGGGTGTGCATACTCGGCGGGGTCAACATCTTCCATCGGGTAGTACGTCTGATCGAAAAACTGGCCGCTCTCAGGCTTTCTACCAAGAACCGTGCCATCTTCAGCCCGGCATACCCAATCATCGCCATCCCGCTCCAGCGCAATCCATGGTGGGATCTTCGCCCACGTTCCATCGTTGAGCTCCCAATCCTGCCATCCAGAGGTATCTAGCGAGTAAGCCCGCGTGACATCGACTACGTCCACCTCAAAGCGATCGAGGTACCACTGCTCCGGCATGGCCAGTTGTTGGATGATGTCGTAGATAGCTGTCGAGCCCTCTGTGATTCCGAGATGTCGTTTGAGAGCACCGTAAGGTTCCGCCGCAATTGAGGTCACTGAGCATGATCCAGAATCCAGCGGGACTCGGTCTGGCTCTTCATGCCGGAGTGTTTTCAGTACGCGCTCTCTTGAGTTCATTCGGTGCTACCTACCTTCATCGTTCGGCATGGTAATGGCGGTTTTCGAACCTACCAATGGTCCGTTTAATATGAGGCAATTCGTGAATTGCCACTACGACCGCCCTCTTGCACGGCGGCATTGTCGTCGATACACAAATCTCGGATGTACGCCGAGTATGGCGGGATTCTCTATCGGATCGTGTGAGTTAGATGTGACGGATCAGACGGCACGTTTCGAGCCATTAGTTAGAGTCCGCGTAGCATGCACAGTACAATGTTGAGCACGCACTCCTGTTTTCGACCGACGCCATCGAACTCAGGAATTTATGCTGTACGTTGGGCTAATGCCCACGATTGCAGATTAGTCGGCAGTAACCACTGTCCGGGGGTGTCGAAGTTTCATGACCCACTACGTTGCACTTACCTGCTCCGCCCTGGCCCGCACGATCTACGCTGGAGCGGCGACCTCGTCAGCCACAATCTCGGTTCAACTAATGGATCAGGGGCTGCACGTGGCGCCCGGTAATCTCCGAAAAAAGCTTCAGGCGCAGATCGACTTGATCGAGCCAGATTCTTGCGACGCTGTGTTGATGGTCTACGGAATCTGCGGGATGTCTACCCTGGGACTCAAAGCAAGGCACGCCCCACTGGTGATACCTCGTGTTCACGACTGTGTGGCGCTGTATCTTGGCTCACACAAGCGATATCTTGAGGAGTTCAACGCCCAGCCGGGAACCTACTGGTACAGCGCCGACTATCTTGAGCGGAAGGGCAAAGACGGAGGCGGAATTGGCGCGAGCTTTTCTGGCAACTCCGAAGAGTTGCGGCAGGAGTACGTGGAGAAGTACGGCGAGGATAACGCCGAGTATTTGATGGAAGTTATGGGCGAGTGGGGCAAGCACTACACCCGTGCCGCGTTTATCGAGACCGGAACGATTGGCGGCGGTAAGTTTGAGGAGACAGCACGCGACGAAGCAGACCGCCGAGGGTGGAATTTCGAACGTTTGCTTGGCGACTCGCGGCTACTGGATATGCTTTTGCGCGGTGAGTGGGGCGAAGACGAGTTCCTTGTAGTTCAGCCGGGCGAAGAGATCGGCGAATCGTTCGACGAGGGATTGATCCTGGCCAAACCGACAGAACTAACGGAACTGGCGGAGCAACCGATCGCACCTCGGGACTAACTGATCCAGATACGAGCTAATCGCGCTCAGCCACCACTTCCTGCGCCACTTCTGCCCACGTGGTGAGAACAGATGGGTTCCCAAACGTGGTTTCGATTTCGCCCAGATTCAAATCAATGATGTAGTCACCTGCGATATCCATCATGCGTTCCAGGTCGGCCCGCATCTGTTCCCGGGTCATGACGTGGAGCGTGTCAGGGTGCCCAACGACCTCAAGCACAAAATCGGTGCCAAGTTGATCGACAGCCGATTCCAGGTTGGTCCACGGGGACACGTGGAATCGACGCAGGTTCGGCAACTCTCTAATAACGGGAATCTTCTTGGTGAGGTCCTCGCAACCGTGATAGTAAACCCGGTTCTCACCCAGGGTTGCGGCGAGGCGGTTGTGGTACGGCTGGACAAACTCCGCGTACATCTTGGGTGAGAGACCCACGGTGCTCTGTGCCGCAACCGTTGGCCAGCAGAATTTCAACTTCCTGGTGTCTTCATCAACAGGCAACTCTTCGTACGGAACCCGGTAGCCCCAGGTCTGTTGAGGGTCGACGCAACCGGCCTGTTCCCTCTGTTGGTGGTAATCGATCATGGCGTTCGTGATGAACTCCATCAACCGATGAATGAATTCAGGCCGGTCAATGACGCCAAAGAGAACCTGTTCCATTCCCATCAGGCTGATCATGATCTCGGTGGGTGAATACCCCAGTTCATCGGTTCGCACACGCACCGGGAGTTTTCCATCGACCATCTCGGACGCATGCTCGACGCGTTCTGCGGTTGCTGACTCATCAACTTCAAATATCGGCGCCTGGAGCTGGTCCATATCTGAGTCTGCTTTGATAACCGGCTCAACTGCGTATGCGCCACCGACTACGCTTGGGTGGACCTCCTTGATCGGCATACCCCAGAGCTGAGCCGTACGTGTTGCATCAATGGCCTCAAAGTCAGCGCTGGTTCCGCCGTCGGATGCCCCGCCCGGACGGGCAGCGCTGACCCAGAGGGTGGGAAGGAGAACTTCATCGTCGGGAATGTGATCGTGCTTGTATAGCTTCTGCCGAAGCTGTAATTCAATATCCATCTCAACAGGGTCGCTTGAAACACGGGTTTCATTGGGAATCAACTCGCTCCACGTGACCGGATTAGCGCTTGGACCATTGCCCCGTTTCAGGCAAACAAACACCGGCGTCTTGTCCGTCTTCTGCAGGCGGTTATGGGCCGTCCACATCTTCTTATTCGCTTCGTAACGCGGATCAGCGGCGGCCTCAACGACGCGATCGACGAGAACGCCAATTTCTTCAGAGTGATTGCCGCTTCGAGTTGCGATTGTCGACATTGATCGTCTCCCATGGTGCGCCGTTAAACACGTCAATACCTGCAAGCGCGACTTCCATCGCGATCACAGGCGGACACAGGTAGAAGACGGCCCAGACCGTGAGGAAGTCGTGAGAGGGTGTGGTTTAACCCCTGTGGTTTATCAAGGAGTAGACGTCACTCTTCATCAGCGGAGTACCAGCTGGGGAGTGCACGGGGATCGTCCACATCAATGGCGTATCGCTCAACTTCTTCGTGAATCAGTTCGATTCCCAGGCCCGGACGATCGTTAGGCCAGATCGAGCCGTCGTGTATGTCAAACATTGGCGTGATGATCTTTTCGAACGCCGGGAACCAGTCTGACACGCACTCCTGCCGATAGAGGTTTGGCGTGGTCATGCACGTCTGGAACCCGGCGGCAATACTCACTGGTCCCAGAGCGTCATGCGGGCTCACGCGGACGAAATATGGTTCGGCCATCGCAGCAATCCTCCGGAGCTCGCTGATGCCGCCGCACCACGCAACGTCTGGCATGACGTAATCAACCAGACCCTGCTGCAAAATCGTCAGGTAGTCCCATCGAGTGAAATGCCGCTCCCCGACGCACAGTGGTACGTTCGTATTTTGGCGTACCTGCTTCAGCGAATCATGATTCTCCACGTGCGTTGGCTCTTCTACCCAGACGAGATCGACATGTTCAAGGGCGTTGCACATTGCGATAGCGCTTGCTACGTCGAAACGGGCGTGGGCATCAACCATGAGTTCGTAGTCTTCACCCAGCGCTTCTCGTAGCGCATCCATAACCGCTACGCCCTCGGAGATTGCTCGGCGCGACAGGCGCTCAACACGATCTGCGCCCATAAAGCCTTTGCCAGCGGATTGTTGCCTCGCAAACGGATCGGTCTTGGTGGCCTCGAACCCTTCGTCTTTCATGCGAATTGCCGAGGCAACAATCTCATCAACTGTCCCACTGACCGGATGTGTATACAGCGGCACGTGCGTCCGAACAGGTCCGCCAAGCAGCTGGTAGATCGGCACGCCAAGCACCTTGCCCTTGATGTCCCACAGTGCGATATCGATGGCGCTGATCAAGTGCGAAACGTAGCCGCGTGGGTTGAGGTCAGAGTACAGGTGGAAGATCTTCTGCCACATCTCCTCAATGTTGGCCGGATCCTGGCCGATCACCAGGGGTTTGATGGCCTCTATTCCACGGACGAGATGCGGGTTCGCAAAATAGTCGGTGCATTCGCCCAACCCGGTGACGCCTTCGTCCGTTTCTACCTCAACAAATAGCCACGCCAGGCCCTCAATCGGCATTGTTACGTAGGTCTTAACATCCGTGATTTTCAACAGATACTCCCATGTTGCCAATGGTATTCACCCCGCGAGTGGAGATGATAAGACTATTTGGAGGGTCGCGTCGGTAGCGTTTCAGCGATCCTCGAATGGATATTTTGCGTCCCGAATTGCGGAGCGATTTCTCGACACTATTCATATGTCAGGTAAGCAGCGCTCTTTCAGATGCAACAAACTGACTCAACAGCGAGCAGTACCGCGCTATAGTTCCCTTATCGCTAACAACAAATTCAGGACCATAAATGACATTCGAACTTGGCTACTCGACCTACGCGCTCAAGATGATGGACCCTTTTGAGGCGTTGCCTATGATCCGAGAGGTGGGTTATGAAGCCCTTGAGATCGCTCTGGGTGACGATTGGCCGACCGCTCCGCACAAGTTCTCTTCCGAAAAACGAGGTGACCTGGCATGGCTCACCCGTGATCTGGGATTCCCATCGCCGATCTTCTTTGGTCTGATAGACGTTTGTGCTCCTGAGGCCAGTCGGGCCGCCGAGCGTGAGAAGACGCTTGCAAAGTTTGCGATGGCTCATGAACTCCATGAGGGTGACTCACCAATTCTCATGACGACAACCGCAGGTCACAGCGCCCCCGCTTGGGACACGGACAAGGAGCAAATTCGCGACAGGTTCGTGGAACTCGCGGACCTCGCCGGCGAGCACAACGTTCTCATCGCAATCGAGGCCCACGCCGGGACTGATTTCGAGACCCCGGAGAAGGCGGTCTGGATGATGAAGCAGACGCAACATCCCAACCTCAAGCTAGACCTCGACATCAGCCACTTCCACGTCGAGGGTTCAGCCGTTGGCCACAGTGTCGATCTCTGCGCGCCGCACGCTGCGATGGTTCATGTAAAAGACGGCGAGAAGGTGGACGGCAAGGTGCAGTACAGCCTCCCCGGAGCCGGCTCGATTGATCTGACTGCGTTCGTGGCCTCGCTCAAGGCGAACAACCTGGAGCACCTGCCCGTGTTCGCAGAGGTGAGCGTGCAGCAGTCAGGCGCGCCGGGGTATGAGCCGCGAGCGACCGCTGAGTTTACGTACGCGGCGCTGGATGCGGCGCGGAATGCGGTTGGATGACTAGATGGCACGGCATCAGGGATTTTCGGGAACGAGATTCGAGGCCGTCATCCTGAGTTCATCATCCACCGTGTTTCTGGCGATATCAAACGACATCGCAATCGGATAGCCAAAGGACTCATCGTAGGTCACGTCTACTTCCGAGAACCGGCTGTCGATTGCTTTCTGAACCTCTTCAAAGAGCTCATCAATCGTGAACAGGCGGCCTCCGGGTAATCGGTCGGAACCCTCGAAGGTTGCGCTCGCCATTCTTCGACTTTCTACTTTGATGTTGTGCCTGCCAGCGCCCGGGCAGAAGCAACTTCTATCCAGCGTAAACGTATAGTCGCGATAGTTTGTGCGACGCCACTTTTGCAGTGCGGTATCAAGATTGGTTTGGGCTTCTAAAAGGTCCTCAACAACAACCATTGAAATATCCTCGCCGTCCATCGCCAGGTCCAATGGAACTTTCTCATCGGCGGATGTGATGGCGAACGCTTTACGGCGGTAAGTGCCCAAATTCAGATCGGCAGCAAGTGGCTCAGTGTCGACTGGAAACTCCAATGTCAGGGACGGAGGGTCGATGTTGATCAGCCTGGTAAATCGATTGCGCGGTTCCGGTATCCCGATCTGCTCATAGGCAAGTTCGACTTGCACTACATCGACGGTGAAGGCACAAATCGATTTCGCACCGTTTGTTCTCGATTGAAGGGGTGGATCGACCCCACGAGATACTCGGATATGGTCGTGTTCGATTTCGGTTGAGGTGCAGGCGTACTCAACGCTTTCCACTTCCGGAGTCGCTTCCGAAGAGCAGGAAATCGCGACGACTGCAAACAGCACAACACTAATAATTAGTTTCATATCGCAGTGATGTTAACAACGTTTGGATTCTTCGAAACGTTCCATCGTGAGAACAATTGCCAAACCAAACCCATTGCTTCACAACGCACCCGCGGTAAAATCCAGCGCAACTGAGGTGACGCAATGGTGACAACACAAACAACTTCTGATCTGGCCCTCATCGCCCATCTGCTCCGGCGGGCCGGATTTGGCGCGACACGAGATGAACTTGAGGCGTACGCTGCCAACGGCTATGACGCCACTGTTGAGGGGATGCTCCATCCGCCCGCCGAGCGTTCGTACCTGCCGGACGATATTCTTCGCCGCTACCACCACGATTTTCAGGACATCCGAACTAACGGTAGCGCTGCGTCTTACTGGATCTACCGCATGGTGACCACTAACGCCCCACTGGAAGAGAAGGTGGCGCTGTTCTGGCACCGGGTGTTCGCCACAGCGCAGACGAAGCTGATCCAGGGCAAGCCGATCCTCAGTCAGCTTGATATGTTCCGAAAATACGGAATGGGCAGCTTCAGAGAGATTCTGATTCAGATCTCGAAAGACCCTGCAATGATCCTGTGGCTGGACAACCAGGATAACCATAATGGGGCCATAAACGAAAACTACGGACGCGAAATTCTTGAACTCTTCTCAATGGGCGTAGGGAACTACACGGAAGAAGACATCAAGGAGTGCTCCCGGGCGTTCACCGGCTGGACTATCGCCAACACCGACTACATGGCGATGAAGATGCGCAACAACACAGCACGCCCCTATGGCTACATCGACTGGCATTTCGAGTACCGACCAGACGATCACGATGAGGGTGAGAAGACGTTCCTGGGCAAGACCGGCAACTTCAACGGGGAAGATGTGATCGACATCATCTGCGAGCAGCCGGCTACAGCGCAATTCATTGCTCGACTTCTGTATCACTCCTTTGTCGCCGACGAACCACCAGTCCCGCAGTGGCCGCTGGTGGCGCCAAAAGACCCGGCCGCGATTCAGCTACTCACCGATTCCTACTTCGAATCTGACTACAACATTGGCGCGATGCTGAAAACCCTCTTCACGTCCGACTTCTTCAAGGACGAGTCGGCTCATTTCGCCCGGGTGAAAAGCCCGGTGGAACTGGTCGTGGGCACCCTTCGGCAGGCCGGTGGTTTCGATGGCCCAACTTACGATGTGTACGCCTCGGCCGCGGCGTGCGGCTACATGGGACAGGCGCTTCTCAACCCACCCAGCGTAGAAGGTTGGCAGGGTGGTGACGATTGGATAAACACGGGCACGGTGGTTGAACGCGTCAACTTTGCATGTGATCTCATTGGCGACACCACCAAGTCAGGCGTGCAAGCGATCATCGCCCGACTCCGACGCGACCTCGAAGGCGTGATGCCCACGCCTGAGTTGCTGGTCGACCACTGCGTTGATCTCGTGGGGCCAATGTCGGTGCCTCATGAGACGCGTGATGTGCTGGTCGATTTCGCGGCCGAACAAGGCGACGTTGATCTTTCGACCGGAGACGGAGAAGCTGCGGTTGCCGCGTTACTGCAACTCATCGTCTCGACCCGAGAGTACCAACTCGCATAGCCGCACTTTGGCAGATCAAAGGTAGATCATGACCACCGAAGTAACCTCGGTAATGAAAATAGCGGACACCATTGGCTTCTGCGCCGATATTGGTGGCCGCGGATTCCATCTTCCGAACGCGATCGCGATTCGTGATGATGGCCACCTGTATGTCATCAGTCGTAGCAGCCAGATGCACCCCAAAGGGACGCGTATCGGCATCTGCGATGTTGATCATGAGTTCTACGGTGAGTTCTCAGGCCGCGGCACTGAGCCGGGTCAGATAATCGCTCCCACGGGTATCGCCCTCGATAGCCAGAACCGGGTATTCGTTACGGATGAGCAGACCAACCGGGTGACCGTCTTCGACACTGATGGAAACTACCTCAGCCACTGGGGCGAGCAGGGCAGCGAACCCAGCCAACTCAGCGGCCCGGCAGGTCTCGCATTCGATGCAGACGACAATCTCTATATCTCAGACCAGTGGAACAATCGTATCCAGAAGTTCACGCCAGATGGTGAGTTCATCTCCACGTTTGGCGAGCCCGGAACCGGTTCCGGACAGTTCGATGCACCATGGGGCGTCGCTATCGATAACGGCCATATCTTTGTCGTTGACTGGCACAACGACCGCATCAGCAAGTTCACGCTTGATGGTGATCCGGTCATGTCATTTGGCGAATCAGGCACTGAAGATCATCAGTTAAACAGGCCATCGGACGTAGCAATCGACGCTGAGGGCCGCATCTACGTGGCCGATTGGGGCAACCAGCGCGCCAAGGTCTTCGATGCCAATGGCAATTTCCTGCAGAGCCTTCGCGGCGAAGCGTCAGTGACCAAATGGGGTGCGGATTACCTGGCAGCCAATGCTGATGAGTTAAACGCACGTCAGACATTCGACCCATTTGTAGAAGTTGGAACAAGAACACCCTGGGAGGAGTCTGCCCGCGTCGAGGGCTACTTCTGGAATCCCATTGGAATTGAAGTCGACACTTCGGGACGGCTTTATGTCGTCGAGGCCGGACGCCACCGCTTCCAGGTCTACGAGCGAGCGTAGAGGACAGAGGAAAGCCACATGTCACAGAAAAAAGACCGGGTACTCGTCGTCGTCCAACTCTCAGGCGGAAACGACTATCTGAACTGCATCGTCCCGTATGCGGACCCTCGATATCAGGACGCCCGCCCTAATATTCGGATTGAGCAGGATGATGTAATTCCTCTCGATGACAACTTTGGACTCAACCCCGGCATGGGCGTCTTCAAGGACATCTATGACGAGGGCAACGTCGCCATCATCCACGGCGTAGGCTACCCCGTCCCGGTGCGTTCTCACTTCCGCTCCATGGACATCTGGCACACCGCCAATCCGAACGAGCTTGGCAACGAGGGCTGGCTTGGGCAGGCGATTCGTGCCATCGATCCCGCTGGCGATAATCCGGTTACCGCCGTCAATTTTGGCCACGGCCTCCCGCGGGCTCTTGCGTCGCCCGGAGTGCCAGTCGCATCTGTTGGCAATCTGGATGATTACGGCCTATTGACCGGCGTCAACGGCGAACGCCAGAGAGAACAGGCCCTGAACGCGTTCAGTCGCATTTACTCGCCAAGGGTGGGCAGCAGCCTGGTCATGGACTACCTGGGCAAGACGGGCCTGGACGCCCTCCGAGGCGCTGACATACTCAAGGAAGCGCCAAAAAGGTACTCATCGACCATCGAGTACCCATCCAACGCCATAGGTACCGCTCTGAAAGGCGTCGCACAGATTCACTTTGCCGATCTGGGCACTCGCATCTTCTACACCGTCCACGGCGGTTTCGACACGCACACTAATGAAGTGGCGCTACAGAAGGTCCTGTGGCAGGAACTCTCCGAAGCGTTGCGTGCCTTCAAGGACGACCTGAATGAGCACAGGAAGAGCGAAGAGATCGCCATCCTGATCTTCTCGGAGTTCGGCCGACGCGTGAAGGATAATGGCTCCGGCACTGACCATGGCTCCGGCGGCGTGGCGTTCGTACTCGGCGACGCGGTTCAAGGTGGTCACTACAGCGAGTACCCATCACTTGATCCCAGTGACCTGACTGAAGGCGACCTCGCATATAACTTCGATTTCCGAGGGCTTTACACAGACATGCTGGAAGACTGGCTAGGCATCGAAGCCACGCCAATTGTAGGCGGCGGTTTCGAGAAGATCCAGCCGTTCGCTGTGTCCGCTTAGTTGATATGGCCTACGTTGGCCACTATTCGATAGTGGGAGATTCACCTGGCGCGTAGAGATCGAGCATCATGAATCGGTCTGAGCCCTTACTTAAGCCTTGAATTCGCTGGAATTGAAATTTTTCATAGAACCCTCTCGCTCTTTTATTTTTTGAATCCACTTGCAGCGTGAGAAATCTGACGCCTATTGGCCAATCAGACGCTTGCTGAATAACCCAGGCAAGAACCATCCGTCCGAGTTTGTCTCCCTGGTATTGGGTCTTTACCCCGAGTCGTCCAATCATCACGCAAGGTGCATTTGGGTAATCAAAGCTTGGAATGGCGTCGTCTTTCTCAGGCTCCAAACTTGACGCCAAAAGGCTTACGTACGCGATACATTCTGCTTCTTTGACGAAAACCCACGTTTTGTTTAACCCTATTGATTGTTCGGCGAAGGCATTTTCTCTTAGGAAATCTGCGATTTCACTTTCCCATTCCCTGTCGCCACATTCGAAGTCAGAGATATCGACATCTGTGGTAATAACACTAATTTCAATATCTTTGGGATCAATTGGCATTAATTCACAATCTTTCTGTTGATGGCAAGAATAACTTTAAATGAAAAGGGAAGGCAATTTGCCTTCCCCGATTGCGAATTGAGCGTGCGCTATTGCTTAGTCGGTGCGCTTCGTCCGTAGTCCTGCCGTTGCTCTCCGAGCTTCGCTAAGAAGTTTTTCGCGCGCTTCTAGATTCGGCTTGGTCTCTGCCAAATAAGTGGCCAACTGCTTGGCCTGACTAGCGCTCAATGTGGGCATACTCTCAATCGGCTTCGCCATTTTGAGACCTCCCAATAATCCATTCATACTTACAAACTCAATGAATTAAGTATCTGATGAGTTCGCCGCGATGTCAATAATCCTCGAATCAGCCTGCGCCCATTACATAGTAATGGGCGCAGGCTGATTCGTTATAGTGAGGGTCTAAACCGTCCCCCTACGTAGTAGGGGGACGGTTTAGACCCTCAGTGGGACAACTGATGCAACCACACAAACTGAGCAAAAAGGCTACATTGAGAAGTCGTCCAAACTATGGTGCCGTAATGTCGTCAGAATGTTGCGCGTGAGATGAGGAAACGGTCATGAAAATCAAGTCAGTTCGAGCAGTCGCGGTTGATGTGACGCCCAAGATGACGACTACGCCTCGTGTGCCCAAACAGCAGACAGCCGGGTTCATTAGTCCGATGCGCCGCTACCCGGAACTCTCTCGTGCCGACTGGGGCAATGACTGGAAGCGCACAGCGTGTGTCGTGACCGCCGAAGATGGCACGTGGGGATTCGGACTGACGCTGCACAGTGGCCCGACGGTGAGCCTGATAAACGATCACTTTGCCAAGTTACTTGAGGGTGAGAACGTGATGGCCACTGAGCGGCTGTGGGACGTCATGCAGAGGGCATCTTCACCTTACGGAACCGCGGGGCTCCCAAGCTTCGCGATCAGCGCGGTCGATAACGCTCTCTGGGATCTCAAAGGCAAAATTCTGAACCGGCCGGTCTATGAGTTGATTGGCGGTCCGCAGAAAAAAGAGATCTTCTGCTACGCCAGCAACACCGATATCTCATACGGCACTGAGAACAGCATCGCCTGGTTCCTTGAACTCGGATTCAAGGCCGTCAAGCTGTTCTTGCGTGAGGGTCCAGACGCTGGCCTCGCCGGCCTCAACCGCACAGAAGAACTCGTCGCAAAGACTCGTGAGCAAGTTGGTCCCGACGTCGAAATCGCAGTCGACGCGTGGATGTCGATGAACACCGAATACGTCGTGCGACTGGCAGAGGCGTTGAGGCCATACCGCATAAAGTGGCTGGAGGACTATCTGCTGCCTGATGATATGGACAGCTACTTCCGCGTCCGGGAGCGTGTGCCGTTCCAGACACTTGCGACTGGCGAACACTGGTACGGCATGCAGCCGTTCGCACTTGCCGCGAGCCACGGCCTCGTCGACATCTTCCAGCCTGATCTGCAGTGGGTTGGCGGTCTGACCGCGGGTATCAAGATCTGCCACCTCGCGGAGGCCCACGGCCTGAGCGTCATTCCGCATGCCAGCACCAACTACCCTTACGGCCTACATCTCGCCTACGCTATGCCCGCAGTGACGTGGGCGGAGCGCTCAGAAGGAGTCGCGCCTCCCGGCGTGCCACTTGAAGAAATGGTTGTGCTGCCGGGAACTCCGGTCATCAAGAACGGATACATCACCCCATCCGATGCACCCGGCTTCGGAATGGAGTTCGATCTCGACTGGCTTGAGGAGCGGACGGTTTAGAGCCGCTATATGCCGCCTACAAAACGTAGTGTTTATAAAGTCCTTGGAACGCGGCCAATAAGGCACGACGGACTCGACAAGGTCACCGGGCGCGCCATTTACGGAGCGGACGTTACCGCCCCCGGAATGGTCTGGGGCGAATTGCTCCGTAGTCCACACGCCCACGCCGAGATCGTTTCGATCAACTATCGCAATGCCCTTGAGATGCCCGGCGTGCTGGGCGTGATTACGCACGCTGACTTCCCGCGCCACGATTCGGAAGAGATGCGCCGTGGTGCAACCCACATCATGGCTGATGAAAAGGTGCTGTTCAAAGGGCACCCGGTTGCCGCGGTTGCAGCGACGTCTCGCAACATCGCAATTGAGGCGATGAAGCACATCCAGGTCGAGTACAAAATCTTGCCCGCGGTGATGAATGTTGCTGACAGCATGAAACCAGACGCTCCACTGCTGCACCCGACCTTGGAATGTGATCACTTCGGTGAGATCGTGATTGGTTCGAACATCGCCAGTCATATTGCAGAAGGTATTGGCGATATTGACGCGGGATTTGCGAAATCTGATCTCGTGGTTGAACTGACGACCACCTCGCAGATGGTTCATCAAGGCTATGTGGAACCGCATAACGCAACGGCATTATGGGATGAGTCTGGCCGCCTGACGATCTCATCCAGTACTCAGGGGATGTTCGGAATCCGGACACAGGTTGCCGCAATGTTGGCAGTGCCTGAATCCCGGGTAAGGGTAAATGCGGTTGAGATTGGCGGCGGTTTCGGTGGTAAGACGTTGTCGTACCTGCCAACCGTCGCAGCTCTTCTCTCGCGAGCGGTGCATCGCCCAGTGAAGATGGTGATGGACCGCCCCGCCGTATTCGAGGGAACAGGTCCTGCTTCGGGTAGTGAGGTCACCGCAAAAATCGGCGTCACCAATGATGGGAAGCTCATCTCAGCGCATGTAGAGATGACTCTTGAGGCTGGAGCATATCCGGGTTCGGCAATCATCTGGGCAGTGCCATCGTCGTTCGCCGCCTACGACATCCCGAATGCTCGCGCTGACGGCTATGACGTGCTGGTGAACAGGCCGAAGACCAATGCCTACCGAGCACCAGGTTTGCCTCAGGTCGCGTTCGCTGTAGAGCAGGCGATTGATGAGATTTGTGACCGCATGAGCTGGGACAAAATTGACTTCCGGATCAAGAACTCTTCTCGTGAAGGCACCCAGCGCGTAAACGGACCTAGATTCGGTCGTATTGGGTTCGTGGAGACGCTGGAAGCAGCGAGATCGACTGATCACTGGGCCAGCCCAAAACCTGTGTCTGACAACCGCTGGATGAGAGGCCGAGGACTTGGCGTTGGCTACGCACCGCATTCCGGTGGATTGGCATCGGCGGCTCTGGCGCTCAACAAGGATGGCACCGTCTCCCTGACCGAAGGCTCACAGGACATCGGTGGCACCCGTGCGTCCGTATCCATGCAGGTGGCGGAAGTCCTCGGAATCGACGCACACTCGGTCATACCGGTCATTCCGGATACCGATGGCATCGGCTACACAGACGTCACTGCGGGATCCCGAGTCACGAACGTGATGGGGGTTGCCGCATACCTTGCAGCGAATGAGTTAGTGGAAAAGCTAAAAGCGCGCGCCGCCGTAGTTCTTGATAGTGAATCTGACGCCGTCGAGTTCGAAGATGGAGTATTTTCGGTCACCGGTCAGTCAGCGAATTCGATTCCGTTTGTCGAATTGGCCGGGCGGATGGACGAGACTGGCGGTCCGGTCACGTCGACCGGGTCCATTGACCATCAGGGCGACACCAACGGGTATGGCGTGCATATCTGTGACATCGAGATCGATCGCGAAACCGGAAAGACAAACGTAATTCGTTATACGGCACTACAGGATGTTGGTCAGGCTGCACACCCCTCCTACGCGGAGGGACAGGTTCAGGGTGGCGCGGTTCAGGGCATCGGTTGGGCACTGAACGAAGAGTACGTGTACGACGCCGACGGCCGGATGGAGAACCCGAGTTTTCTCGACTACAGGATGCCGATCTCCATGGACCTCCCTATGATCGAGGCCATCCTCGTGGAAGTACCAAACCCACTGCACCCGTTTGGGATACGTGGCGCAGCTGAGGTGCCAATAGTGCCGCCACTTGGCGCTGTGCCAAACGCCATTGCAGACGCTACTGGACATCGTTTTCTTGAAGCGCCAATCAAGCCATCGGTCATTTTGCGATGGTTGCTAGAAGACAAGCCGGAATAGTTACCGAGTCGAGATTTCGGAGAGGACTCACACCGATATGAGCGCTGAACGAGAGAACAACTCACTACGAGGTAAAGTCATTCTCGTCACCGGTGGTGCAAACAGCATCTATCACGCCTCAGAGACACGCGAGCAGGCTGAGGCCACATGCGCTAGCCGGTGACGCCGTCCCGTCGCCGACGTGAAGCGGTCGTCGCACCACCTGATACCGGCCATGGGCCACCAAGATGCGCCTCCGATTTGAGCGGCATTTTTGCGCTTCCGGCGATGTTGTTCCATGTTCTGACCCGGGCGGCGTGATCTGTCTCGTACTCATTGCGTGAGAGTGTCGATGGGTGTTCGCTGTCCAGTCGAAGTCGAATCTCAGAGAGATTGGCGGGGTCGTGATTCCATGATGGCTCGGCACTCTGCTGAGTCCTGCTGAAGTGGAACTTGACCATGTAGCGAACTCGATCACTTCGGTTGCCTGTTCCGGCATGCCAGATATCGGGGTGGGTTAGCACGATAGCGCCTGCCTTTACGGTCGAGAATATCTGCCCGCGCAAGTTCACCAGTGTGACCATTGACTCGGGGCTGGCGACCCGGCGGTGACTGCCGGGCAGGATCACTGTGGGACCCATGTCCTCGGTTACATCCTGTGGGTAATACATCAGCATCGCCTGCCTGATGTGATCGCCGTCGCGATCTTGATGGCCGCGACCGAACCTCTCGTCCTGATGCCACGGCTGGGCGCGGGTGTGCGGTGGGTTCATGTGAATGTGACCACCCTTGTCGCGGGTGTAGCCCGGACCAAGGAGGCTCGTTAGGGCGCCGACCACCGTTGGGTGTCCCAGCAAGTCAGTGATTGCGGGGAGTGCTTCCGGGATGTGCTCACCCGGATTCTCTGGCATTACCCGGAGAGCTTCGAAGATATCCTCGTTGTAGTTCGGCGCGTGTTCAGGCTCGATGATGGTGTAGCCATTGATGATGAAAGACGCGATCTGATGGTCACTCAGCAAGTGCGGGTTACTCATCGACGTCTACGATCTGATCCAGGATGAACTCGTAGCCATACACCCCAACCGCTTCCGGATGCCCCTCGGCACGCTGGGCTGGAAAGTGGATCACCTTCCAGCCATCCAGAATCGCGTGGTGAACCGTCTCATACGGCATATCCACTCCGGCCTCAATCTGCGGCGCATCGGAAGGCACAGGCTCGTGGATTGCGAATCCTACGACTGGAGCCCTCAGGCTCCTTGAGACCGCGTTCAAGTACATAACTCTCTGACGTTTCATATTGGGGGAGGCTAACAAGAAACGGCGACGCGCACAAACTGTCGCGTTGTTGACCACTCTAGAGCGCTCTGCACCCGACAAACTACAATTCATCTTCAGGCAACGACGGTGCGCCAGCAATGCCGAGAACATCTCTCCTCGCGGCGAGAATTTGGTGGACCAAATTCTCGACATTTTCCCGTGAATATTTGGTCATTGCTGATCGGCCTGGTGTCGCCGCAGACCTGATACAAATTCTGAGGTGGCCAAACAGTCGGTCGCTCAAGTAGAAACTGTGGGGGATTTCATCTCGTTCTTCGTTCAATCGAATACATTTTTTACAATACGATCTAGATCTGCCACCGATTCGGATGGAACTTGTCCAGCTTTCAGGAGTCGTTGAAAGAATTCCATCAGATTACGAAATCCCATATGACCCGTGATCACCGCCCCTATCTCGTTAGGGGCGCCAATCATTTATTGGGCGAAGGCGTGGAAATTGAGTTCCAATTCATTGAATGACACCCCAGCCATGCCAATGGCGTCGTAGGGAATAAAGTCTCTTTCGTCCATGCGTAGTTCGCCCCCGTGACACCCTTCTCATTACATCAGATTGCACCAACGCAACGCTGTGCCATATCAGGGGAGCAGGTAGCAAAGAAATGATCATCAATTTCACGAAAATGGGATCGCTAGCACGTCGACTTACGATTTGACCGAACATCGAGCGAACAATAATGTCGTCGGAAAATCGGCGATTTCATGGCTCCCTGCGATTGCCTCGAATCGATCGACGCGCTCTGACACGCCTGAATCTGTGATAGCGGGATAGCATCCACCGACAATCATCGAACACAGTTCGATCGGCACGTAACCTGCGGCCGTCATGATCGCAATCTCAGGGGGCACAGTCAGTTGAAACACAGACAGTCCGAGACTGATGTGATCGTGATCGGATCAGGCGCATCGGGCGCGGCGGTCACGTGGAGCCTTGATCGTGCTGGATTCCAGGTGATCTGTATTGAGCAAGGTCCGTGGGTTGATCCGGCTATGTTTCCTGTCGGTCAAGACGACTGGCATTGTCTCCAGTCACGATCTGACGACTGATGAGTGGCTGGTAGCTTCACCCGCAATCATCGTCAAAACCGGGCGACGCAGTTCAATCGTCACAGGTTATTCATGTTTAGTGCCCAATTAATGGCGGTATCTTCATCACTTGTTCGTAATGTCAGTAGATGAAACATCCGCGCAATGGAGAGGCCCGGCATGGGCGCCTCACAGCCACCGAATAATCGCCGCTGCGCTCACATACCAATTTAGGAGGCTCCAGTGATTTCCAAAATCATGGTGCCGGTGAACCCGGCATCGGTTTCAAATCCCGCATTCGAACTGGCAACAGAGACGGCAAAAGCGTTTGGCGCAGCAATTCTGCTGGCTACGGTCGTGAAAGATCTGGGCGCCGTCGGCAGCGGCGATATGTCTCCCGCTCAGGGTGATGACGTCGTCACAGGAACCGGTATTGGGCGACAAACGGGTGTTAGATCGGTTCATGACACGAGCACGACTCCGAGCCACGAGGGCGCCATAGCAGAGCAGCAACTCCAATCTCTGGCCAAACAATTGAGGCATGAAATAGACGTGGTCGACACAGTGGTTGCATCTGGTGACGCCGCTGACAGTCTCGTAGACATAGCGCACCGCGAGGGCGTTGGACTCATTGTGATGGCGACTCACGGAAGGACTGGCATCGCCAGGGGCGTACTTGGCAGCGTCACGGACGTAGTAATCCGACACGCCGAAGTTCCGGTTCTGGTGGTCCGAGGTTAGCGAGGGGCACGGCATGTCGAATACAACTCAGGACCACCCGGTCTCGCGAGAATCATTGGTACAAGAGTCTGAGTCCCTATTCCATAGGATTCTTGTTCCTCTGGACGGCACGGAACACTCTGAACGGGCTCTCCCGCTTGCGACCGAGTTCGCCAGAAGATCAGGCGCTGAGCTCATCGTTCTGAACGTCACTCCCGATCTTGCAGATGATCAGCCCACGATTGATCTTTCAAATGATGAAGAGGATCACACCCACGCTGATCTGGGAGCCGTTCAAACCGAATACCTTTTTGGTCTCCGTGAGACCCTTCAAGAACGAGTGAGCAGACTTCGAGTGCTACTCGCCGGAGGTGATCCGGTGGAACAAATTCTGCAGATTGGCGACGACTACGAAGCTGATCTCATAGTGATGGCCACGCATGGTCGCGCCGGTCTTTCCAGGGGATTTCTTGGGAGCGTTACCGACGCAACGATCTCAAACGCCCACGTTCCGATCCTGGCGGTCAGGGGTGAAGCAGCTCCGCAGGGTCGATACATGAGAGTGGAAGTGGTCTACGTGGCGCTGGATGGTTCAGAACTGGCAGACACCTCAATACCCGTAGCGATGAGCCTGGCAAAAGAGTTTGGTGCTCGCCTCAATCTGGTGCGCGTTATTGAGTCGGATAGACAGTCTGTTGAGGTGACGCTCGCTCAAATTCACCTGGAGCAACATCGCGTATCGCTATCAGAAGGTAACGAAGGAATAGAAGTCCAGACTTCACTTTTGAGAGGGTCTCCAGCAAATGAGTTGATGATGCTTGGATTGACTGCCACTGACGCAGTCATGGCCATCACGACCCGAGGAAATCGTGGCCTGACCCGCATGGTGCGCGGAAGTGTGGCAGACCACCTGATCTGCGAGTCTTCCATCCCTGTACTGGTCCAGACGCCAGCTGGGACGAGCCGGCTGGGCGCCTCGATTCACTGAACCCTGCTCACCCCACAGAACGTTAGCCTCGCGAGTAAATCTCCACCTCTCCGTTGTACTCAGCGTCATAGTCCAGAGGGTAAATCGGCCGTTTCACGTTCACATGCCCCAGTGTGGGCAGGTTGGCGCTTGTTGATCCGGGCGCGTCAACGTTGAAATTGCACGTCACGTAGTCATCGAAGAACTGCGGCTCGCAGTGCGGCGATTTCACCACCGTGGCGTGGAAATCCTTCGGATCGAGTCCGTTAGCCAAGAAAAGCGCTCGATCCACCAAATTAATCGGGTTGGAGTGGACGACCAGGGTCAAATTTCCAGCCTCGAGTACCGCTGTCGGCCCCGGATCTTCATGACCGCCCCAGGTCTCCAGAGGGAAGCCGTCACCCTCGTACAAACTCTTCACCGTAAGTTCCAACTCCAGAGGAACGAATCGTGGATCTGACTTTCCTCCAACAGTTGACTTGAACGTCGCGCCAATACCAAGCTCATGCGCCTTCGCCGCAACAGGTCTGTCCACGATCGGTGCGAGGACTGAATAACTCTGACCCTGGCGTACTACCTCGGCGATGATTGCGTTGCTATCGCCAGGAGAGCCGGAGGAAGGTGCGTCCGACGCGTCCGTAAACGCAATCGGGCCATCCAGCGACGCTGCCTCGCGTACGGACTCCTCAAGACCAGTGAATACGCCCTGCATTTTTGCTCGATTCGGCCAAAACTCCCGGGCCATCTTCAACGCAGATTCCCTCGCCAGTTCTTTATCACCATCCGTGATGACGATCGCCTGGCTGCACACCTCAGGAACGTCCGTAAACGGATTGCCAATCTGCATTCCAGCATTGAGAACCTTTGGGTTGTCATACAACGATTTAGCGAAGCGGACCTGGGTGCCGAATAGACCCGTTTCGGTAATCAGCTCATTGCCTCGCACAAGCGCTGGAACGACAGCGCGGGCGATCACCGGTTTCACGCCACCTTCCAGCATGCGGACAAGCTGCGTTGCGGCTCTTCTGCCAGTGTCTGCGAAGTCGGTATGCGGGTAGGTGTGGTAAATCGCCATACCGTCTGCGTGCCGGAGCATTCTTGCCGTAGTGACGCCGTGGATATCGCCCGTGAACACGAATGGAATCTCTTCGCCGAGAATCGCGCGTGCCCGCTCGATGAGATAACCCTCCGGATCCAACTCTTCGGTTGTCCCCATCGAGCCGTGGAAGTGCAAAAACACGCCGTCCACATTGCCTGCGTGAGGCTGAATCGCTTCTTCAAACTCATGGGCAATGCGGAGGAACGACTGGTGCTCCAGCGGCCCGCCACTGCCTGCGCCCGCATTGTAGGTAGGCACCAGAACCATGCCTGGAACCTGTTCCAACGCCTCAATCGCGCCGCCCACTTCAGTGTTTTGACCCCGATTACCGTCCACGATTTCATCACCCCACGTCTTAGTGAAGAAACCGTAATTACAGATGACAGGATTGAAGCTGGAAATCTCCTGCTGGCAACCGGCGATCAAAACTCTGGGCATGTGCGTATCTCCATCGTGCGTTTTTAGTGTTGTCGGATTTGTTCAGGGTGCAAGGACAAGCTGGATATGCTCATCCGGGGACATCAGGCGTTCCATTGATGACTGCATCTGATCGAAGCCTATGAAACTGTCATCTGGGATCATCGGTTTATGGTCGATCTGGCCGCGCTCCATCAACGTAAGCACCGTTGCCCAATCTTCCGGCGTCGAGCCGTAGGCGGCTTTCATCTCCACTTCGCGGCCAATCCATTCCACCGTAAGTAGCGGCACATCTACCCATGCCATTGAGACCACCAGCACCTGCCCGCCGCGTTGAACCATCTCCAGCCCCTGCTGAAGCGTTGGTTTCGCTGCCGCTGCATCGAATGCTACCGGCACGCCCAGCCCGCCCGTTAGCTCAACGATCTCCTCGACGACCTTCTCAGACGCGGGGTCAAAAACCCGAGTGGCGCCCAACTTCACCGCCGCCTCAGCGCGCGCCGGTGCAGGCTCGGACACGTAAATGTTGTTCGCCCCACCAGCTTTCAGGACCTGCTGGACCAGCAGGCCAATTGGGCCAGCGCCCATAACGACGGCATCATCGCCGACACGGAAATCTGACCGTCGCACCGCATGGACGGCGATGGCGCAAGGCTCCGCGAGAACAGCCATCTCATCTGGCACGTTTTCTGGAATCCTCGAAGGGGCCCACTCTGGCAGGGTAATGAATTCGGCAAACCCGCCCCACTTCGGTGACTTGAACCCCACAGACTGTGCGCTGTACCTGGCGTTTCGGAACACGCTGCCAGTCGGCTCAGGAGGGCGTCCACCGCCGCCGACCACACGATCGCCCTCTTTCCAGAGCGTCACATTTTGGCCGGTCTGAACTACTTCGCCGATGTATTCGTGGCCCATGATCGAGCCCTCTTCGGCGGCCCCATACTGGAACCGATGCACGTCCGAGCCGCAAAGACCGTTGTACTTGATCTTGATCAGAACATCGCTCGGGCCCGGCACTGGCGTTGGGACATCTTCAATCTCAAGGCGTTGTTTGCCTCGCACCACGGCAGCTTTCATTAGTTACCCCCACGCCAGCGGCGCCATTGCCGCCGGATCAGTTTTTGCGTCGATAATCACAGGTCGGTCGGCCTTGATGGCCTCGGCAATTGCAGCGCCAAGTTCATCAGGTCGTGTGACCTTCATTCCCACTGCACCCATCTCCTGCGCTACGGCAGCGAAGTCTACGTCCGTGAATTTCCAGACGCTGTCGCCGCCATCGCTATCACCAAAGGCGCGTCTCACGCCGCCCTGAGTCTGGTTGAATGACCGGTTATCGTTGACCACCGTGACAAACGGAAGGCCGTGGTTGACAGCGGTTTCCAGTTCAGTGAAGTGATACCAGAGCCCACCATCGCCGGTGAAGCAGATAACCGGGCGGTCTCCCACCGCGTACTTGGCACCAATCGCCGCCGGGAATGCCCAGCCCAGCGAACCAGCACATCGGATGAACTGCTGGTCAGGCTTATTGATATCCAGATACATGCCAGCCCACATGGCGTTGTGACCGGTGTCGATCACGACAACGCCATCGTCAGGCAATGCCGCCGATATTTCTTTGCAGACACGTTCCGGCCTCATGGGTACTGCGTCGGACTCCCAGAACTCCTGGTTCTCAGCAGTCCACGCCGCCTCAATCTCCGCGACCCTGCCCAGCCACTGCTCTCGGCTCGCCACGGTATCCATGATGCCAATCAGCGCCCGAAGCGATTCACGAGCATCGCCCAGCACGCTGGCGGCGTTCGGGTAGTTACGACCAAGCTCTTCACCTTCGACATCAATCTGGGCGACTTTCACTCCCGGCCCCGGAATCTTCCAGTCGTGAGTGACCTGGCTGCCTGTTCGGCTACCCACGTACAGGACGAAATCGGCCTCGCGAATGAACTTGTTCGCGGAAGAGCGAGAGTATGAGCCAACCATGCCGATGTTCAGCGGGTGGTCGTCCGGAACCTGTCCTTTGGCGTTCAGACCGAACGCCATCGGGATGTTGAGTTTCTCAATGAGTTCGCGCAGCTCAGCCCCGGCGCCTGACGTTGTGACTCCACCACCGGCAACGATGGCCGGTCGCTCCGCCTGTTGAAGCAGGTGCGCCACGGCCTGTATGTCCGCCGGATCGGGGAGGGCACGGAACGGTGGCTGCTTGCCGAAGCGCGGTTCTGGGATGACCTCAAAATTGCCCTCCCCCATCAAATCTGCCCCTGATATTCCCGGTAGATCGAGATGTGTTGGCGCCGTTGCACCTGTAACTGCCGCGCGGAACGCCTGCCGGAGCAACATCGGCAGCTCCTCCTGGGTTTCCACCTCGGCGTTGAACTTAGTCACCGCATCAAACGGTGCGCGATGGTCGATCTCCTGGTACGAGTGGCGTTGCCGCCACCCTGGCTGTCGGCGACCGGTGAGTGTGACCACAGGGGACAGGGCGAGATACGCGTCCTGTAGCCCAGCCGCAAGGTTCACAGCACCAACCGACTGCCCAAACGCCACTCCAGGCCCATTGCGCGCCCTCGCATAACCATCGGCCATGTACGCGGCCGACTTCTCGGAGTGCGCCATGACCGCCTTCCCGCCAACCTTCTCGAACTCAGCAAGTAGTTGGTACAACACCGCAGGCACAAAGAAGATGTGATCCACGCCGTACGACTTGATCGTCTCCGCCACAAACCGGGCGCCGGTCATCTTTGCCAATGAATCGTTCCTTTTCTTCGCTTAGCTCGACGGTCCATACACACACCTGATATGGGCGAGATTATCGTCATGTGTGACCGCGCCGTCAAAGGCGGATTCATCACAGACCACCGTGGTGGCACGTTGCAACGTGCGCCTACGGCTAAAAGACGGTGCCGCACCTCTCTCCGGACGCGTCACCTCGTGGGTCAAGCCCGCCCCAGGGAAGAACACAGCAAACATCATCACCGTCACGGCTGAGGAATAAGGCTCAACGATTGACGTGAGGGCTTCTGCCGCGTGTGGACACTGCGAGTACCTCATGCAAATGATGGCATGACATCGAAATCGTTTCGACTGGTTGATGAACCGCTCTCTAATTTCGGGATTGGCAGAGATATTCGCGTCAATTGCGGAGCCCTTCTCCTCACCGCGTCTTATGGTGCCGATGGCTCATACTGGGCCGGTGGTCAACCGCGCATGAGATGTGATTAGGGCCCAAGATAGCGTATGGAACACTATTCCAACTATGGTGAATTTTCTGACCCTCGTCTTGTAGCGATTTACAACACCGTAAATCCGATTGATGGGTACAAGAAGTTCTACGTAGATATCGCTTCAAAACTTTCGGCATCGACAATTGTCGATATGGGGTGCGGTAGTGGGCTTCTGACCTGTGAGCTAGCCAAAGCGGGTCATCAATTGATTGGTATCGATCCTTCCAGCGCTATGCTCGGCCTCGCTCGGAAAAGTCCTTGCGGCGAGCAGGTGCAGTGGATAGAAGGAGGCGTAGAGAAACTGGAGGCGTTTCAGGCCGACCTTGCAATCATGACTGGTCACGTGGCTCAGTTTTTTCTCGATGATGCAGGTTGGCAGGCAGCACTTTCATCTATCCATAAAGCACTGAGACCCGGTGGGCATTTAGTTTTCGAAAGTCGGAACCCTGATGTCGAACTGTTTGCTGACTGGCCAACAGAAACCTCCCATCAAAAACTTCAAGATCCTGTAGCGGGACCGATTGAATGGTGGCAAGAACTGGCCGTCAAAGATGCCCGTGTGAAGTACGAGATTCAC
The DNA here is from genome assembly GCA_013204555.1 of Chloroflexota bacterium. Lineage (GTDB taxonomy): Bacteria > Chloroflexota > Dehalococcoidia > Lucifugimonadales > Lucifugimonadaceae > UBA1151. The sequence continues at coordinate 36,950 of JABMNO010000069.1, forward strand.
TATCTGTTCAAACGTTCCGGCGAAGAGCTGGTTTCAGCTTGTGAGTTGCGATTCCGGACACAAGAGGAAATTTGTCAGTCATTGTCGAGCTCCGGTTTCTCGGTCCAATGCACGTTTGGCGATTGGGATTCAAGCCCTGTTGGCGCCTATAGTCCCGAAATGATTTTCGTTGCAAAACGCCGTTAGTCAGGATGCGCTCCCTCACTCCAGCCCACTCCCAAATGGGAGAGGGGCAGGAGCCGGGGAGGCCGCCGCTACTGCCCGCTACTCAGCCCGGATGCGTACCTCGTGATCCTTACCGTCCGCGTCAACCTGCAGGTCCGCCAGTGAGTCGATCAGACCATCAATCGCTGCGTCATCCAGGTTTTTCCAGTCGAAGTGGATTCCGTGCCGATTCATCGCATCGTCGACGCGCTCGTGAGCGGAAATCGGTATCAGCGCACCCAGCTTCACCCCGGCGCGCAGGATAGCCAGTGGAATGCGGATATTTACCCGCTCCACATCACTGTGGCCATTCGATCCCTCACGCGGCTCCACATTCACGACAAGGTATTTCGGAGACGAACTGGATCTTCCTACATTTCGAAGATCATCACCGGACCCAACCGCGTCCAGCAGGCCACGCGCTTCCTCAGCGGTGATCTTTCCTTCCTGAAGCATGTTCAGGATCTTCATTCGCTCATCTTCCATTTCGTTCCCTCCAACCAGAACTTCTTCTTCTACAAGACTTTGATTTGTACCCATCTGTTCCTGCCTTTCACGTTGATATTTAGCCCTCGGAACGCCGTAAAGAAGGCGTAGATCCAACCCACTGCTACCAGGGCGAGCCACGCTTTACGGGGCCTGAATGTAAACAGGAGCAGGAGGAGGCTGACCGGCAGTCCTACCGCCAGCAATGCCAGGGCAATTGGCCATAGCAACAGCAGCGGAATGACAATAGGAACCCTTCCAATTCGGATCAGTAACAGTGAGGGAGGAATCATTTGTTCAGCCTCCTGATCGCCTCGTCGCTGGTAATTTCGCCGCGCCCAAGTTGATCGATTATTTCGACTGAATCAGCGGCATCTTCAATCTCAACGAGAGGGAGTCGATCAGAAATCCGATTCAGCCGGTTCTTGACCGTGGGATAGCTGATTCCGAAGACCCGCTCCATCTCTTTGATCGATCCATGAGCCCGCACGAATGCCATGATGAATACCTGGTCTTCCGCGCTCAACTGAGCGATCGCCGGAAGCTCGAAATCACCTTCGACGGCGATCCCGCTTTCGGCAATTCGGACTCGCTCGACCACGAACTCATCGCCTCGAGTCAAACGGGTCAATTCCTGCCAGTCGGCCATCCAGTTCTCCAGAATCTTGATTTACCGGGGCTAATGCCTTGATTTATTGAAGTCACACATTGACTTCTTTGCATATTATGTACTTCACAATAAATTAAGTCAATATCAACATTGAGATAATCAATGTTGATCTTCCTGAAGTTGAATAATCTCAAGATAAGTTGCGGCGAGGGCATAGGAGCGAACGAACCACCGTTGTCAGCCGCTGCCGTACTGGTAGCTGTGGGGCTTTGCCCCACGTCCTGGGGTGGTGAGCGTTCACGTGGTCGGGCCGGGCAAGCCCGGCGGCTACCGAATCGCCTTGACCCATGTCCACGGATTAGACCGTGGACATGGGTAGCACTGTTGCTATGCAATTAATGTGGATGCGGTCGCGGAACGTACGCGTCATATGATGCGCAGCGCCACCCCGAACCTCTCCCAGAATGAGCAGCAACAAGCCTGCTCTTACGTCCCGTGGGCATCCCTGCCCACTGTCTGCGGGCGGGATGCCACACGACGAAGAAGGACGCTTGTCCCTAAACCTTCCCGGCGATCAAGTCATCCACCACCTGCGGCTCCGCCAACGTGGACGTGTCGCCTATGGTGTCGATCTCGTTTGTTGCGATCTTGCGCAGTATGCGGCGCATGATCTTTCCGGAGCGGGTCTTCGGCAACGCTGGCGCCCAGTGAATGACGTCTGGCGCGGCGATTGGGCCGATCACGGTTCGCACCTGGTTCCGCAGTTCTGTTTTAAGCTCGTCTGAGTACTCCACTCCAACGTTCAGCGTCACGTAGGCATAGATGCCCTGGCCCTTTATCTCGTGCGGGTAGCCCACGACCGCCGCCTCCGCGACGCTTGAGTGCAGCACCAGCGCACTCTCCACCTCGGCCGTTCCCATGCGATGGCCTGAGACGTTGATCACGTCATCAACTCGCCCCGTCACCCAGTAGTAACCATCCTCGTCACGCGTGCTTCCGTCGCCGGTGAAGTAGTAACCCTTGTACATCTGGAAATAGGTTTCCTCGAAGCGCTTGTGGTCGCCGTAGATCGTGCGCATTTGGCCCGGCCACGGCTCCTTGATCGCGAGCACACCACTTACTCCATTGCCTTCAATTTCTTTACCGGTTTCCGGGTCAAGAATTGCCGGGTTGATCCCAAAGTACGGGAGTGTGGCTGAACCGGGCTTGGTTGGGGTGGCGCCGGGTAGTGGAGTAATCAGGATTCCGCCGGTCTCCGTCTGCCACCACGTGTCCACGATGGGGCAACGTCCCTTGCCCACATGGGTGTGGTACCAGCGCCACGCCTCCGGGTTGATGGGCTCACCCACCGTGCCGAGGAGTTTCAACGACTCCATGGGGTACTTGTCCGGCCACTCGCTGCCTTCACGGGCGATGGCCCTGATTGCAGTGGGTGCGGTGTAGAACTGGTTGACCTTCCACTTCTCCACGATCTGCCAGAAGCGATCGGGTCCCGGGTACGTCGGGATGCCCTCAAACATGAGCGTGGTCGCGCCGTTAGCGAGCGGACCGTAGACGATGTATGAGTGGCCTGTTACCCAGCCGATATCGGCCGTGCAGAAGTAGATATCGCCGTCCTGGTAGTCAAAAACATACTTGTGGGTCTGTGCGGCGTAGACCATGTAGCCGCCAACGTTGTGCTGCACGCCCTTTGGCTTGCCTGTGGAGCCGGAGGTGTAGAGGATGAACAACGGGTCCTCAGCATCCATCTCTTCAGACGGGCAATCGTTACTCGCCGTCGCAAGCTCATCGTGCCACCAGGTGTCTCGTCCGTCTTTCATTTCGCACGGAATCGCGGGGTCGTTCTTGACCCGCTCCACAACTATGCAGTTCTGCACAGGTTCGCCCATCTGTGCCTCAGCCGATGCCATTGCCGCGTCAGCGACAGGCTTCATCAGAACTGGTCGCTCGCCGCGGTGAGTGCCGTTGCAGGTGATCAGCGTTTTGCATGTTGAGTCGGCAATCCTGTCGGCCAGAGCATCAGCGGAGAATCCACCAAACACGATCGAGTGAATTGCGCCAATCCGGGCGCAAGCGAGCATGGCCACCGCAAGTTCCGGGATCATTGGGAGATATATCGAAACCCGATCGCCCTTGCCCACGTCCTTTGATTTCAGGACATTCGCAAACCTTGAAACCTGATCATGCAGCTCGCCATAAGTGATGGTTCGGTCCTCGCCGGGAGCATTGCCTTCCCAGAGGATCGCTGGCTGGTCGGCGCGCTCGGGCAGATGCCGGTCGAGGCAGTTGTACGCAATGTTGGTCTTGCCGCCCTCGAACCACTTGATCGAGATAGGCCCTTTGTCCAGATCGTAGTTGTAGTCCCGGACTGAATCCCACTTCTTGAACCAGTGGAACTCGCTCGCCTTCTCCGCCCAGAAAGCCTCAGGATCTTCAACCGAGCGTTGGTACTCCTGCTCGTACTGCTCAATGCTGCTGATGAGGGCCGAGTTCTGGAACGACGCTGGCGGGTTATACAGTTCCTGCTCGGGTGTTTGTTCGGGCATCTGTTCGGGCCTCCCAGGGGCATTGAAAGCGCAATAGCGTGGCGATGATATCTATTAAGTGCGCAAGTGGGTCAGAATCTTAATACCTCTGGCAAGAATCCGCATGCCCACCTGATAGTGAAGAAGGCGTTAAGCGGGTAGACAGATTGCCATAATCGTTTAGGCTTGCGGCCTCATGCGGTAACCAATGGAAGGGGCGGAGGCGCTGCGCCCCGCAACCTTATTCACAGGAGAAACACGTGTACACCATCAGGCGAATCTTCAAGACGCAGCCGGGCCAGGCCGGGGCCGTAGCGAAACTACTTCACGAGCAGGCAACCATCTACCACGAAGCCGGTCACCGCAGTGATTTCACCGTGCAGTACAACGGCTACACACTGCCGGGAGAGCAGAACGTGGTGATCCTTCAGTGGACCGACGACTCGATCATGTCACCGTCGCGGCCCGGGAACAACATTCCAAAGGAAGCCATGGCAGTTGGCGCAGAAGTGCGCAAGCTGATTGAGTCTCAGCGGATCGAGTTCCTGGAGATGTACCCACCCGCCTGAGTAGGGCCGCCGGGCATAGAGTCGATTAATGAGTGGCGTTGGCGTTCGACTAAACGGTTGTGCCGCGTAGCGTTGTCATTCTTGGCCATTGAGCCCCGAATGACAACGCGGTTTTCGTCTTGCAGTGATAAATTCGCATTCTCTTCAATAATCGTATCTAACGAGGGCTAATGAATATGGCCGACGCATTTTTTCTGGCAGGCGACCGCTATCACACCGCCGAAGACTCGTTTTCGACGCTTGGCAAGATAATTGAGGCGGCGGGCCTTGAGGTGGAGTACACAACAGACTTCGCTTCACTTGATGCAAAAGCACTTGAGGGCAAGAAGCTGCTGGTAATCCACCGTGACGGGATGGAGTGGCCGGGTGGAAACGATGAGCCGCCCGTACGGTGGATGCAGCCACATCAGGAGGAGGCGATAGAAAATTTCGTCTTGCAGGGCGGCGCATTCATGCCAATGCACAACTCCGGTTGGAACTACCCCCACGAAGGCGGCTACAGGCGCACGCTGGGTGGATACTGGCAGTTTCACCCGCCATTCCAGAAGTTCGACGTTCACGTGTACAACCACGACCATCCGATTGCCGCTGGCATTGAGTCTTATGAGATCGAGGACGAGCAGCACTTCATCTGGTTTGACATTGATCGCGTAACTCTCCTAACGCGGAGTCAGGAAAAGCAAGGCCGAGAAGCAGCATCAGGCTTCTGCCATGAATACGGTTTCGGGCGGGTCGTTTATCTGGCGAATGGTCACAAGAAGTCGTCCCACGAACATCCGATGGTCCAAAAGCTGCAGGCCAACGCTGTGCGATGGTTGCTGAGGGCATAGAAAGCGGCCTCAGTCGGTAGCGGCAGGTTTGAAATCTGCTCTTCGCGATGCGGGCAGATGGGAGGAGATATCGGATGAGTGTTGAGATTCGCGATGACCGATTTCGTGATGTGGTCGGGGATTCCGCTGATGTAGAGCGTTTGGCCACCGGATTCAAGTTCACTGAGGGCGCGATGTGGGATCCCCGCGGCAAGTACCTGATCTTCAGTGACATGCCGGGCAACATCATGCGGAAGTGGTCGGCTGAAAACGGCATCGAGACGTTTCGCCAACCCAGCAATATGGCCAACGGCAACTTCTGGGACCGCGAAGGTCGGCTGATCACCTGTGAGCACGCCACGAGCCGAGTCGTCCGGATGGAGCACGACGGGTCGCTGACGACTCTCGCCAGCCATTCTGGCGATTTGGAGTTGAACAGCCCCAACGACGTGGTGGTGCGCAGCGATGGGACGATCTTCTTCACCGACCCAATTTTCGGCCGAGTTGAGTTCTACGGACTCCCACGAGAGCAGCAGCTCGACGTGCAGGGCGTCTATCGAATCGAACCCGACGGCACCGGACCGCATCTGCTCGTATCTGACTTCTCACAGCCGAACGGGCTATCGCTGTCGCTTGACGAGTCGAAGCTGTACATAAACGACACGCCAAACGCCCACATACGTGAGTTTGATGTCTCCTCTGATGGCTCACTGTCTGGTGGCGCGGTGTGGGCAGATGTCACCGGCGACGCCGACGGCAACACAGATGGTCTGACGTTCGACAGCGCCGGGAATCTGTTCACGACGGGGCCGGGTGGCATTCACGTGTTCGCGTCGGATGGGATCAGCCTCGGCGTCATCCACGTGCCCGAGGGCACCGCCAACTTTACGTGGGGTGATGATGATCTCCAGACCCTCTACATCACGGCGTCAACATCGCTCTACCGCACGCGTGTGAAGGTGCCAGGCAGAACACTTATCCCGTAGCGGCACGTTGCAACGTGTCACTATAACAATGGAGGGAGTATCCCAATGATTTCGCTTCACGTTTATCTAAACCCAAAAGATGGAAAGACGGCTGATCTTGAGTCAGCAATTCGAGATCGTTGGATTGCAGCCATGGCAACACAGCCCGGATTCATCAGCGCCGCCGTCCTGACGCCATTCTCCGACGAAGCGCTCGGGGCTCTCGGGGCGATTAAGCCGAAGACTGCTTATGAGGTCGTTTCGTTCTGGAAGAGTGAGGAGCTTCGGCTGGAATGGGTAGCCCGCCCGATCCACGACGAGGTGTTCGCACCGCTGCTAGAACTGGCGGCCGAAGTGAGCTTCACGCTGAACGACGTGCCAGATGAGTGGAACATCCGATAGTAGCGGCTCGATGGGGCGCATAGCGACGGCCACCGTGGAGCCGGGCTAGTTGGGGAAGTAACCCGGGAGATCAGTAGAAGAATCTCCGAGGTCTCGACTCGATCAGAAGAAGTCGACGCGGAGATCACTCAGATTCTAAGCCGACTTGAGAAGTACTACGAGGCGTTTGAGGTGGGAACCTTGAGTGCTGAGAATCTAGAACCGCGGATAGCCACGCTGAAAAGTCAGCCGATGGGGCCAGCGTCGAAGGTATCCGAAGCCGTCGTAAGACGCCACGTGAAGGACCTAAAGGCGCCTCTGTAAGGCACTGATCGTCAACAAAGAAAGACAGCGCTGCGGTCATTCATCGAACGGATCGAGGTCAATGAAGGCACCATCACCGTCGAATATCACTTGCCTCAAACAGAATCAGGTGAACCTGACGGCCCAGCAGTTCTGTCTATCGTACCGGTTGGTGGAGATGGGGGGACTCGAACCCCCGACCCCCTCAATGCCATTGAGGTGCTCTCCCAGCTGAGCTACATCCCCGGATGCACAGAATGTGCCGCGAAAAATCGTATCACGATGGGCGGTGGTTCTTCACGATATCGAAATTAGGCGGTTAACCTGATTCAGTCGGTTCGTCAGAAGTGGGAGTGGCCGTTTGCGACGAGTCTTCTTGAGGGAACTTTGCGGCACCCACGCCGGGTCCGCGGAAGAGCTGCCATAGCAGGAACAGCAGACCGCCGATGATGATGATGCTGATCCAACTGATTGTCCGATCGACAACCGTGAGGGCGAATGCGTCTGTGTCGCCGAGGCCCATCAGGATTAGCACGCCCGTTAGTCCCCCTTCTACGAAACCGAATCCGCCCGGCGTCGGTATCGTCGTGAGCATGGCGTTGGCGAGTGCTGCGAACAGTGCAACTGTGATGCCGACTTCAATGCCCATCCCTTCTGCGACGAAGTAGAGCCTGGCTGTTTCCAGCCCCCAGCCAATCGCGCCTAGCCCCAGTTGAATGGGAATGTGGCGTGGCTGAAACGATGCCAATGCGCCCGTGTGAAAGTTCTCATAGGCACTCTGGAACCGCTCCGGTAGTCGGTTGGCCAACTGGTGGCCGAAAAATCTCATGATGACCAGAAGGGTGAATAGCCCGCCAACAAGGACTAGTGCAGCAATGATCACCCAGATAGGCGCATCGGCAGTATCCGCGAAGATCAGACCGACAGATGCGATGAGTAGAAGCACCAGGACGGCAAACATGTCCTGCACCCGCTCGCCAAGAACCGTTCCAAGCACGGCCGAGAATCGTGTGCCCGACTCTTTGGAGAAAGCGTAACCGCGATACGCATCGCCAAGCCGCATGAACGCAACCGAATTGGCGAACCAACCCATCAGGATGATGGCTGAGGAAGTCATAATCGAGGGCATCTTTACCCCCGGCTCCTGATCTAACTCAGCGCTCTTGACGATGAGGTTCCATCGCCATCCACGGAACCAGAAGCTCACGTAGTAAAGGACCAGCGCAAGCAGGTACCACCAGGGATTCGTGGACTTGACGAGTCTCCACGTTTCCGACCAGTCGATGTCGAAGACGCGTGAAGCTGCGAGAGCCAGAACAGCGATCGCGACCGTGTAACCAATAAGCGTCGGGACTGAAAAAAACCTCCGGCGCAGTGCCAGATCAGGCGTGTTGGAGGTTGGTGATTCGCCGTTCTGTGGGGTTCCCACTATGTGCGGGTTCCAACGTGATGTTGGCCGAAGAGTGGCGATTTGTGTGGCACGCCGTCTCGGCGCGGGTAAGCGCGCGGCGTGGGGCGAATCTTGTCCCAGATGATCAGGTTGTCGCCGTCACTTGATCCAGGAGTCGCAACGACGAGAGTTGAAGGGTTAGGCGCCCCCACCTCTGCGGATGCCCGCGATGCGTCTTTGAACTCCTGGTCGATGTCGGCACCTTTCAGCGCCGCAGCTCGGCCTCGGCGGGGCACGACCAACGGGATGAGAATCTCGGCCAACTCCGTAAGACTGCCAACAGCGCGAGCAATCGCGAGATCATAATGTTCGCGATGGTCTGGGTGTCGGCCAATCTGCTCAGCGCGACCCTGAATCGCCCGGGAGTTTGAGATTCCGAGCGCGTCGATGGCCTCAGAAACAAACCGAATCTTCTTGCCGGTCGCGTCGATCATCGTGACTCTCATGTCCGGGTACATGATCGCGAAGATGATGCCCGGAATCCCGGCGCCCGTACCAACGTCTATAACGCGGCTATCCCCCTTAAGAGACGATATGATTGGGTGGAATCGCATAGACCGGAGTACGAGTTGATCCCAGATCCCGGCCTCATCCTTGATAGCAGTCAAATTTGATTTCGCATTAGCGGTGATCAACAGCGAAACGTACTTTTGGAGTAACAACAGACGGCCGGCATCGAATTCGATACCGGCTTCACTCATCTGTGATTCAACCTGAGAGAGCAACAAACAACCTCAACGCTGAGTTTACCAACGAAGTCCACCGCCACTGCAGGAACGACATCTACGAATTGCCGTAATCGCGTTGACGAGGCTTTGGCTCGATGGTAGTTTCGATTACTCGAATATCTATGGATTCCAGCCGGTGAGATAGCGCGTCCATCCGGGACGTACTCGCTTCTGGAAATTGAGGTGAAATTCTGGCGACCAAAATTGCCGTCTGCGTGAAACAGGTACCGGACCCGGACACGCCGCCATCCGCATTTCACGTTGACGAATCCGCAAACCGGGTTGTCCCACCACCGGGCACACCGCCCGTAGTCAACGGCTTCGATCTCAACGCCACCGAAGCTGCGCTTCTCCTCAAGGACGCCGCTGGTGGAACAGATGTTGAGATCACCATCATCGCCGTTGGATCTGAGTTCGTGATGGACGTGGTCAAACGACCACTCTCCATGGGCGCCGATGAGTTGGTGCTAGTGGATGATCCGGCGCTGGAAAATCTCGATGCGTTCGCTACGGCGCGGGTGTTGGCGAAGACGATTGAAGCGCAGGGACCGTTCGATGTGGTGCTGTGTGGCAGGCAGGCATCCGACTGGGACAACGGACATGTTCCGCTCGTGCTTTCAGAACTGCTCGGTTTTCCATGCATCAGCTTCGCACGGAATATTAAGGTCACGGATTCCGGCGTGCGGGTTGAGCGATCACTTACCGACGGTTACCAGGTTGTTGATTCGCCGCTCCCGGCTGTGATCACCGTAACGAACGAACTGGGAGAACCAAGATATCCAACTCTCAGGGGAATCATGGCGGCCACCAGGAAGACTCCGACCACGTTGTCTCTCAACGATATTGGTGTGACTGACGGCGACGTTGCTGCGTCATTGGAACTGACACGCCTGTTCGTTCCTGAAAGCGAACGCCGGGTGGAGATCATCGGCGGCGATGACGAGGTTGACGCTGGCCGTCAACTTGCTCTGCGACTGCGAGAGGAGAACTTGATTTAGATGTCTACTCTTCTAGTAATAGCTGAACTGACCGGGCGTGATCTAACTGAGTCCACTGGTGAGCTTGTGGCCGCTGCCCAATCCGTTGCCACTGATGGCGACGAGATCGTTGTGGCCGTGGTTTCCGACGATCCTTCTGCCGCCGCGGTATCAGCGGCTGGCCTTGGCGGTGATCGCGTAATAACGGTGCAGCACGAGGCGCTCGCCGATATGGGGGTTGGTGGTTTCGAAGCGCCTGTGGCAACTATCACCGCCATTTCAAACGCTCTCAGTCCATCGGTGATTCTCTTCAGTAAATCTGATTTCGGCACCAACGTAGGCCCGCGTGTTGCTGTGCGAGTTGGCGGTGGGTTCGCTCAGGACTGCATTGGCCTCAGGCCCGGAAGTGATGGCCGCATTGCCGTAACCAGACCGGTTTACGGCGGCAACGCACTGGCCGAGTACGCGTTCACCGGTGACCGCGTGCAAGTGCTGACCGTTCGCCAGAATATTTTTGAGTCGACAAGCGGTGATACGCGGTCGCCAATTGAATCGCTTGACGCGCCCGCTGGTGTTGGCGAGATTCGTGCTCGTTTGGTTGAGACGGTTGCAGAGGAGAGCAAAGGCGTTCGGTTGGAAGACGCGGACATCGTCATCTCCGGCGGCCGTGGACTTGGAGGGCCTGAGCCATTCGAGAGGCTTCAAGCCCTTGCGGACACACTTGGTGGGGCGCTGGGGGCATCCAGAGCAGCTTGCGACGCCGGGTGGATTGACCACTCGCACCAGGTTGGACTCACGGGAAAAAGTGTGAGCCCAAACGTGTACATTACATTTGGGATATCCGGTGCCAGCCAGCATATGGCCGGGTGCTCAGGTTCCAGGGTGATCGTGGCCGTGAACAAGGACGCGGACGCCAATATCTTCAAAGACGCCCGGTTCGGCGTAGTTGGAGATTGGGAAAAGGTTTTTGAAGGGTTCCAGGCGGCGGTTGAAGATCTTGCGGTCTCTTAGACAGCGAAGGAGAGCATCTTGAGTTGGGACTATGGAGTCGACCTTGGCGCAATCGTTGGGCACGTTGAGTCGTCGGAGACCTTCTCGGTCTTTTTCCCAAGTCTTAGAAAAGCACTGGTAGTGGACATGCGCCATGGCCCTGAAGAGGGCCCGATGGTTCGAGTCTTGCCAATGGCTCGCTCGCCTCAAGAACGGCTGCGTTCACTACGCCGATTGCGACCACACTTGCCCCGAGCTACACAGATGGTGGCGATTCCGTGGCCGAGTTATGTTGCAAATATTGTGCGCTCAGGCGTCTGGGACAAGCTGGCCGAGCGTATTAGCGAGAGCGGCTCTGAAGACGCCGTCAGGGCGTTGGCTCATTCTCTTGCCGAGCTACGGCAGCACGAGTCTTCTGAGCTTGCAACGCTGATTCGTGGCGATCACTACGAGACCATCTGGTCACGCAGCGAGTAACGCATCCAGCCGCAACAACAGGCTTCGAACGAATTCGGCAACCGATGGATCTTCCGCAGCGTTTGCCACGGCGGTGAGCGACTGACGATGACGATCCGAGTATTCTGCTTCCAACTCACCGGCTGATATGGAACTGAGGTAATAGCTCACCGCCTCATCGAACGCGCCCGCCAGATCGTCCGACCCCAGAAGCTCCATCAGGCGCCCCATGAATATGGCATCGTTCTCCAAATTTACAGTGGGGCCTGAGTTCAAATTCGACCAGTAGCGGTCGTAGACCATCCACCGCAGCACCTCAGATACAAGATGATCCGTAGGGGCACGTTGCAACGTGCCCCTACG
>JABMNO010000070.1 GCA_013204555.1 Chloroflexota bacterium
ACCCTTGAGTTACCAATCTCCCGGGCCACAAACTCGAGCAGTAGCAGGGATGGCTTGTCCGACCAATGAAGGTCTTCCAGCATGAGGACGATAGGTTGCCCCCCTGAGACTGTCTTCAGGAATGTGGTTATCGAATCAAACAGCCTGAAGCGTGCTGAGTCTGGGTCGTCTACTTGTGGCGGAGGTTGAACGTCAGGCAGTCGCTCCTTCACATCCGGAACGATCTCGGAAATCACCGACGCAGTGCTGCCCATCTCGCGTCGGACCGTCTCCGCATCTCTATCGTTCACGTAGCTACGGATAGCTTGAACCCACGGATAGTAAGCAGGAGCTCCGCCACCTTCGTAGCAGCGGCCCCAGAGCACCTGCCCGCCGCGCATAGATGCATAGGTTGCCAGCTCCTGTGCGGTGCGGGTCTTGCCGATCCCCGGCTCGCCAACCAGCGCAACCATCTTGCCGTGGCCGCCAAGTGTCTCCTCAAAAGTCGCCTTCAGAGTGTCCATCTCCCGGTGCCTACCGACGAAGACGCCCCCCGACATGGAGTCAAGCGATCCCTGACCTTCTTCATGGGCGACTGCGGCATCAGACGGATCGATTGCTTCCAGCGCCTGCAATACCTCCGAAGCGCTGCCGGGACGCTCCGCAGGGTCCTTCGCTAGCAGCCGCATGATGAGCGAATCCAGCGTCTGAGGCAACGACTGGTTGTGCCAGCTTGGGGCCACCGGCGGCGTGTTTACGTGCTGGCCAATGATGGCGATGTCGTCATCGCCCATGAACGGAGGCCTGCCGGTCACCATCTCGTAGAGCATTGCACCGAGCGAATAGAGATCGGCCTTCGGCGTCACCTCACCGCCAGTCGCCTGTTCGGGCGGCATGTAAGAGACGGTACCAACCATCATCTTTTCCTGCGTCAGGCGGGATCGATCTATTGAAAGTGCGAGACCGTAGTCTCCAATGCGTACCGTGCCATTATCCGTGAGCCAGACGTTGCCGGGTTTCAGATCGCGATGGATGATGCCTTTGGAATGGGCGAACTCCAGGCCGCTGCATATCTCACCGCTGATCCGCAATGCGTCTTCGAGGGATAGTCGGCCATCTTCCGACTCTGATATCAGCGCTTCGACGTCCCCGCCGACCATGAGCGGCTGGACCATGTATGGCTGACCGTTCTCCTCACCCAGATCAAATATCGGCATGAGATTGGGATGGTCGCCAAGGCGCGCCATGGCCTGGGCTTCGCGGGTGATCCGTTGTCGGGAGTCAGCATCGAGTCCCTCGGCTTTGATGAGGCCGAATGCGACGTCTCTGTCTAGCGTCGTGTCGTGGGCGAGGTAGACCTTCTTTTTGCCACCCTCGCCGAGGAGGCTTTTGGCCTCGTAGCGGCCGTTGGCGAATGAGGTGGGCTGTGTTTCGATCTGAGCGACATCATTCGGCTCATTATTATTGCCGCCACCTGTAGCGTCCACTCCTATCGCTGCGGGCGCGGCTCGCTCGGCCATCGCCATAAGCGAAGAGGCATCCCCGTTTTGTGGATCGACCGCAAGCACCGCGTCTGCCATCTCACGCACAGCAGTCCAATCGCGCTCGGCCAGAGATGCAGCGGCCTGCGCGAGGAGTGTATCTATCTGCTGTTGAATGAACTCACTCGGCATAGTGCGGATCATACTAAATGAATTTGGGCGCAGCAGAGAGTTTCTTGGCTAAGAAGGCACTCAAAATCCCGCCATGGAGCGCCCGTATTAGCAATTGGTTAGCAGAATGCAGTTTTGAGGTGCGTTACTTGAACTTTGATGTTGCAATAAACGCCAACTCAAATTGAGTATGGTGCCGGGAGCAGGGATCGAACCTGCACTCCTTTTACGGAAGCGGATTTTAAGTCCGCCGCGTCTACCCTTCCGCCACCCCGGCATTGAAATCGATTTTAACTTACCAGACCGGATGGCTCAATCCGAGGATGTGCTGTTCCGACTTAGTGCGCAGCGTTTGCGGTGGGAAGGGCTATCCGCACTGTAGTGCCAACGCCTTCGGCTGACTGCATGGTGATGTTGCCGCCGTTTGACTCAACTACGGCTCTGGCGATTGAGAGTCCGAGGCCTACGCCTCCATCAGCTCTGCTGCGGGCGCGGTCGACGCGGTAGAACCTTGAGAAGACTTCGCCAAGGTCTGTAAGGGCGACTCCAACTCCTGTGTCCTCGACTTCTACGACTCCCTCGTTACCAGATTGGTAAACCTTGACCGTTATTTCGCCATCCACTTTGTTGTACTTCACGGCGTTATCCAGAATCGACATTAGGACGAGTCGTATCTGGATGGGATCGGCAGCTACAAATGTGGGCGAGGTGCCGGGCGCGTACGAGATATCGATCCCACCCAGTCCCGCGACTCGGTGCATTGCCTGTGAGGTTTCCTGCGCAAGGGCTGACAGATCAAAGTCGACCGCCATTGAAGGCTGTACGCCAGCATCCAGCCTGGCTATTTGAAGTAGTCGTCCAACAACATCGCCGATGAATTTGCTCTCACGCTGCAAGTCCTCCAACAGCGCCCGGTCTTCGTCTGGAAGACTTGATTGGACACGTGCGAGGGCGTCCGCGTCCGCCTGTACCACCGCCACCGGCGTTCGTAGCTCATGTGCTGCATCAGCTATGAAAGTGCGCTGGCGGGAGAATGCCTCCTCTATTGGCTGCATGGAACGACGGGCGAGGAAGAAGCTGGCGAATCCGGCGAGAACCGCGGCAGACGCGCCGACAATGGCCAGTACGACCATCAGTATCGACAACACTCTTTGCTGTGAAGAAATCGAGGCGGCAACTTGGATGGAGCCAATGGTCACACCATCCGCAACTACCGCCTGGCTGAGCACTTCCACAGGGCCGTTGTCCGTGTCAATCGTTCGGCGATCCTCTCCCATCAACTGAGCGTTATGTGCGGAGGCGAAATTAGGGAGGCCAGCGTCATGCAAAGTGGTGCCGGAGACAATTGCCCCTGAGGTATCGATCACGAAGATTGGGAAGACGCGGGTCAGCCCCCCGGACGATGATTCGGGCTCAACCGAAATACTGGGTGGCGTGGGGACCACATCATGATCATCGTCATCACTGTCGTCATCCGAATGGTCTGAGCCCTCCCCTGAGAGCACTGGTGGGGTCGCTGCCTCTATCAACTCATGCGATGCAAGTTCCGCAGCGGATTCGGTCGCGGAATTCAGGTCGTTTCGGGTGTCGCGCTCCAATGATATTTTGACGCTCAGGAATACAGCGATGAGTACGGCGGAAAGCAATACCAACAAGACCGCCACGTTGAAGGCGGTCAGCCTTATTACGACTCGAGAGAACAGCGGATTACCTGCCCAGTCTGTAGCCCACGCCGCGAACGGTGTGGATCAAGGAATCATCTTCGGCGGCGCCAATCTTGTTTCGGAGGTAATGAATGTAGATATCGACAACGTTCGACTCACCCTCGAAATCGTATCCCCACACTGCATCCAGCAGGCGTCCTCTTGGAATCACCTGCCCCGCGTTCCTGATCAAGAAATCCAGAAGCCGAAACTCAGTGTCCGTGAGAATCTCAGTCCTGTCTCCAATCTTCAACTCACGCCTGAGCAGGTCGAGCGTCAACTGACCGCAGGCAATGGTGTTCTGCTGACCTGAATCTGCCTGGCCGCGCCGTACCAGCGCTCGGATCCTTGCCAACAACTCTTCAAATGCGAAGGGCTTGGCCAGGTAGTCATCAGCACCCGCGTCGAGCCCGGTCACGCGCTGGTCGACTTCGCCCAGTGCGGTGAGCATCAGCACCGGAGTTGAAATGTCTGCGGCGCGGATGCTTTTGCAGACCTGTATGCCATCGATGCCGGGAAGCAGAACGTCCAGGATGATCACATCGAAGTCGCCGCCCACCGCCATAGCGAGGCCGTCCGGGCCTGTGCCTGCCTCTTCCAGCCGATGGCCTTCAAACGTCATCACGCGACGAATGGCACGTCTGAGTGCCTCTTCATCTTCGATCAACAAGATACGCATAGATTCACAATTTTCGCATCTCTCCCGGATCTGTCTATTAGAGGATTCAAATCTTCCGCAAATGAACATCTAATTTTCATGGCGCATCATGTTGGTACTGAAATATGCAAAACACGTTGAAAGCCCATGGAGACGACCATGTCAGTGAGAGAACGATTACTTATTGCCGGATGGCTGACCGCATTCGTGGTCGGAGCCATCGCATTCTTGACCATTCAAGGCGGCAACGCCGATTCTTCAGAACCACAATTCACCTCCCCGAATGAGGTAGTTCAGTCAGGTCAGTGGCCCGTTGAGCTGACGGCTGAGGCGGCAATTCAGGCGACCATCAATGAGGTTCCTCCCACGCTTCTAATCGGCACTCAGCCTCAGGAAGTAGAAGATGCCAGGCCACCGAGCCAGACTTCGCTGTCTGATCATTCCATTGCCACGGATCAGCGGCAAGAGGCCCTCGTCGCACAGTCAGGAGGATTCTCATCCGAATCTGCCAGAGTTACGAGCGCCCCCGCAGGTCCGTCTCCCGAGGTGAATGTTGAGCCAGTGATTACCAGTGGGGAACTTCAACCCGTGGACGTTGCTCCGACTCCTACTGAACCAGAATTCGTCTACCTGTTCCCTGACGGATCACCCGCTCCAGACCCAAACCTGACGAGCCCGGAGCCAGCGGCAAGTTTTGCTCCATCGTACGTCGATGACGATGACCACGAGGGACACGAAGAGCACGACGACGACGACGATGACGATCACGAGCGGCACGAAGAACACGACGACGATGATCACCACGAGCGAGATGATGACTAACACGCGTAAGCAAGCTTCCCACGTCAGGAAAGACGGACCGGGCGGGTGGCGCGGACTCGCCACCGCCATCACCTTTGCGACCTTTGCAATTACTTTTGCAGCACTTGCAAACCGCAAACCAGCTGACCCGGAGATCGTTTACGTCGCCGTTGATCCCCCGACTGCTCCGGAAACCGTGTCGGTGGACCAGCCCGTTTGGAGTACGCCGACTGGGACCGGAATCCCGAAGACGACCGTGGAGAGCGGGCGGAGGACTGTGCCACTGGCAGCAGCGTTGATTGTGTCAGGGCCTCAGGTGAATCAGAGTTATTCGTTTCCAGAAGTAAGCTCCGGGACGATCGCTCCGGCGTCCAGCGTGCCTGGTGTCACATTGGACGCTGCGGCCGCAGTCTCTCCCGCTGCAACTGAGATTGCTGCCGCTCCTCCAACCGCTGCAGTCTCTCCCACTGCAACTGCGATTGCGGTAGTTCCTCCGACGGTCGCCATCATCCAGCCGACGGCGACTCCAGTGCCCGCTCCGACGCAGGTGATCGCGACCCCGGCTCCTCAGAGGCGAGTGGTCGTAATCCCGTTCCCCAAGGCGAGGTCGCGAGCATCATGATGGGTGAGATCAGAGAGTACGAACGCAGTTTTCATGCGATGGGAACGGAGGTCCGCGTCATCGTCGAGGACAACAACGCAGACGAGGCCAACGAGTCACTCCGTGGCGTAGAGAGGCTGTTCGAGGAGTTCGAGCAACGGTTCAGTCGTTTCCGGTCCGACAGTGAACTGTCGAAGCTGAATCGCGACGGCTACCTGGACGAGCCAACGTCCGAAATGGTCAGCGTACTGCGACGTGCAATTGAATGGGCGAAGCACACTTCTGGCGTATTCAACCCGCTGATACTTGCGAGTCTAGAGGCCGCAGGATACGACCGCTCGTTCGAGCGATACGGCAGTTTTAAGCCTCGGAAAATCCGCCATGAGCCAGATGCCATCTCTCTGGATGATCATCTTCAAATCACTCCAGACTGCGAAGGGTCGGCAGTCCAGATCAATGGCACGAGTGGCCTGGATCTGGGTGGCATTGTTAAGGGATGGACGGTGGACAGGGCGTCAGAGTTGCTATTGAATCATGACGCGTTTTTGATTGATGCTGGCGGAGACATCCGCACACGCTCGTCCAGCACCCATCCAGGATGGCAGGTATCGATTGAGGATCCATACTCGCCAGACAACGATCGCGAGATAGTAGATGCCAGCAACCAGGCGATCGCCACCAGCGGCGTATACAAGCGGCGGTGGAGTGACGGGGTTAGTGAATATCATCACCTCATCGATCCCTGCACCGGTAGTCCGTCCGCCTCCGATGTGATTGCCGCTTCCGTAATCGCCCCATCAACTGAGACGGCCGAAGTGCTGGCGAAGACATGTGTAATCGCTGGAACTCAGGCTGCGATCCCGCTACTGGACAGCATGCCGGGCTGCAGTGGCGTGCTTACCTCGAATAACGGGCAACGAATCACGTCAAATGAATGGGATTCCTATGTCACTTTTGGGCCGCTCAGGTTCCAGCCAATAAGGAGAATCGCGTGAGTAGGCGAAACATCATCATCGCGAGTATCTGGGTGGTCGCCGGGATTGCGATGCTCATCGCAGGCCAGAGTCAAACGATTCCGTGGGATCTCTCCAGAGCAGCGGGCTTCGTGTCATACCTGCTTCTGGCCACTTCGACCGCACTGGGGTTGGCGACGTCATCACTCCTCTTCCGGAGGTACGTTCCGCAGGGTGAAGTGATCAACCTCCACATATTCACTTCATATTTGTTGATTGTAGCGACGGTGGTTCACGTGGCGGCCCTGAAGTTTGATGATTACATCAACTACAGCTTCAGTGACTTACTAATGCCGCTGGCATCCTCATACCGACCGGTAGCGACTGCGATGGGAATTGTGTCGGCCTACCTCGTGATATTGGTTGTGGGAAGCTTCTTCGCCAAGCGCCGGATCGGGACGGTCAGATGGCGGTGGCTCCATTACCTCAGCTTCCCGGCGTTTGCGATGGGACTTGTCCACGGCGTAATGGCTGGCAGCGACAGCGGGAATCCGTATGCGATCGCCATGTACCTGGTGACTGGAGCAGGAATTTTCTACCTGGTGATGGCCCGGGTTTTGATCCCAAGAAAAGAGGCGCCAGCAGCGCGGCGACCAGTCCCGGCCACGCCTCCAGCGGCCTGATTTGCAAGAACGCGGAGACGCCGGACCCCGAAAAGGGTCCGGCGTCTCGATCAATCTGTTAGTTCACGGAAAGAACCGTGATGCTGTGACCGCTCAGGCGTTTGTGCTAGCGATCTTCGGATCATCGTTGACCCGGAAAGTCCCGATCAGTTCCTTCAACTTGTCAGCCATGCCGCTCAAGTCCTGTGAGGACGTCACGACCTCCTGAACCTGCGCTCCAACCTGTTCGGTCGATGCTGACATCTGCTGTGCTGCCGCTGCGCTCTGTTCACTAATTGAGGACACGCCCTCGATTGAATCACTCACGTTCTGGCTGCTTGCGGTCATTTGCTCGGCCGCTGCCGAGTTCTGTTCCACAATATTGTTCACTCCATCGAGAGTCCCGGACATCCGATTTGACGCCGACTGGACTTCTGTAACAGCAGACTGAATCGAGTCGATCTGCGTCACGACTTCATCAACAGCGGTCTGAATTTCGACCAGCGACTCGCCAGATTCCCTGGCAAGCTGCGATCCCTTTGAGACTTCCTCACTACCGGCATCTACCGCTTTTACGGACTCTTCGACACCGGATTGGACTCGGTCAATCAGACTTGCGATCTCTTTGGTTGCTTCTGTAACTCGCTCGGCGAGTGTCCTCACCTCGTCGGCCACAACGGCGAAACCTCGACCCTGATCACCCGCTCGTGCTGCTTCAATAGCTGCGTTGAGCGCCAACAGGTTGGTCTGGGCGGCAATGTCATCAATGACCGCGACGATCTTGCCGATTTCGTTCGACTGAGTTCCAAGGTCTGCGATTCGCTCTGAGACGACGGAGAACCGTTCGGTGATCCGCTGCATTCCCTCAACGCTATCGTTGACCCTATTGATCCCAACCTGCGCTGCTTCTCTCGCGGAGGCGGCACCAGTAGTAGCTCCGTCCGCTGAGGATGTCACTTCGGACGTTGATCCAGATACCTGGCTCATTATCGAGGTGGCTTCCTGGACCGCTACAGCCTGTTGCTGGCTGCCCGTGGCTATCTGTTCGATTGCCCTGGCGAGTTCACGTACTGTGCCAGCCGTGGTCTCAACTGAATCGGCCTGCGAGGTGGCGCCAGTTGCGACTTCCTGTGCACTACGCGCTATTTCGTTGGTACCGTCACCGGCCTGTGCTGCTGCGTTTGCCAGTTGTTCACCTGCGTTTGAAACTCCCACGGCTGTCTGATTCACCTGTCCAACGAGCGAACCCAGGTTACTAACCATCGTATTGACGCTGTCAGATACATCTCTGACCTGACTTCCCACAGTGTTGAATACCCGGGCCATATCGCCCAACTCGTCTGTCGAGTCGACTTCAATATCAGGGATTTCAATTTTGACCGTCTTGGTCAGGTCACCATCTGCTACGGCAGCGGAAACCGTGCTCAGTTGCGGAAGTATGTTGTTGGCGAGGTTGTTGGCTCCGGCGGCTATCTTTGCCATGTTGCTGGAGATCGTCCGGCCAACGTACGCGGATGTTCCAAGCCCAATCGCACCTGCAGCTACCAGAACTATGATCAAGATCATCCGTGAGCTCTCGTAGGTGCTGAGTCCATCTGAAGCCGCTTTCGCCGCTGCTTGCTGGTCGAATTCGGCGAGGTCGCCAAAGAGGCCTGTCCAGGCTCCGATGGCATCACCAAACGCTCCGTCGTGAATATCGTCTGCGCCTTCGGTGTCACCCGCCAGTGATAGCTCGATGATTTGTTCTTTTGCCACCGAATACGCGGCGAGCGCGTCAACGTGGGTGGCGTTTGCCGATATCGCTCTGTTAGAACCGTCGGCGAGAGATACGGCTGCGTATCCTTCAAACCCTCCAATTAGGGCGACCGTCAGGTCGTCTATTATCTGAAGATCTGACGCCATCTCAGCGGCGTTATCAGCGTTCTTCGCTTCTTCCATCTGCAGGTTGATGCGCTCAGCTGCAATTGAGGCCTCACGAAGGTCCTGCGCAGGCAGGAAGCGATCTTCGTACATTGAGTTCATGGCGCTGCTGAGGCTGCTCAGCCTCACAATTCCAAGAACACTCACAAGAATGGCGATCCCCAACAGTAGGCCTGAAATGCCCAGGATCTTGTTGCCAATAGTTAGCTTCAACGGACTACCCCTTTTTAATCGCACGGCAGCGTCATGCTGTCCGTGTCCCCATAGTGTGGGAGTCTTCGGCGTCCACGCGGCTATAACTCACACGCTCGTAACCGCGCTTATATGAGATCTAGCTCGAACGGCTTACCCACTCATTGAGTTTCCGCACACGGCGAATGGGAATTCTTTGTCAGTTGACGCGAGTCTTGAGTGGTTTACCGCCTCAGAGAATGGGGAAAGTTCGACAAAAACGTTTCTGCAGATATAAAGCACAGATAAACCGCGCTATGAACGTGGTCTAGTTGATGACAGCCCATCGGTCCAGATCAGATTTGAGCGCGATAGGCCCGGCCATTGCCGGGGCATGCGAATCTGGAATTCCGACCGAAGATCGGAAGGGGGCTTGAGCTAATTCAGCGTCTTCAGGTAGGCGATGAGGTTGGCCATGTCTGAGCCTGACATGTTGGCGAAAGTTATGGGCATGATGTTGGCGAACCCGTCTACCACCACTACACCAGGTTCTCGGACCGACTGTTCAATATAGGCTGCGTCGCCCCTGACACCGATGCCTGCGAGGCCGGGACCGACGATCGTGTTATCGCCAGTGGAATGGCATGCACTGCACCCATTGGAAGTGAAGACGCCTTCTCCAATGGCCGGATCACCCGTTGTATCCGCGCGCGCTCCGTCTGCTGCGGTTGGAACTGAACTCGTCGGCGGCACGGCTGTGGTTGTGGCGAATGGCGTCTCTTCGCTGCTGCATGCAACCACAAAGGTAATTGCCAGCACCGCCGTGACGGCGATCAGTTTCTTATCGAAGCGCAATCGATCCTGCTCCTGAAATATTGGGTCAACGTGAGAGGACTCGCCCATCCGGGTGGGAGATCGGCGGACCGGAGGTAACGCTAGCCCAAATCGGAGGGGAAATCACCGGTGTGACCGCACAAAAATCAACATCATCACGAGATTCTCATTTCGTAACCATTTGGTCGAGACGTATTGGCAGCGATAGCTTGCATCTTCAAACCCCAATTCGCTGCGTACTCACGCAATCCTCATGTGGGGAGCGATAAAACTCTCCGCATTGCATTTGGTTGAGTTGAGCGATAGCCGGTTTATGGACTGACTGGTCGCAACAGCTTTATTCATGGAGGGAACGTCCTGAACAAGGACACGATCGCTGCCGCAATTATCTGGGCAGCTTTAACCGCGGTCGGCGAAGTGCTGATCCTCCTGTGGAACATCTTCCCCGTCGCCGCCAGCCGCGAGGCCGACATCATTGATGAGGCTTTTCTGATTCTGACGATTCTCGCCATTCCGATCATGGCGCTCGTTGTGGTCATAATGGGCTACTCCGTCCTCAAGTTCCGGAGGAGCGAGGGAGACTTTGAAGACGCCGAGTATGTGACCACGCACAAGACGTGGGTTCATTCATGGCTCATCTGGACCACCGCGCTTTGTATCGCAGTGATCATATTTCCTGGGTGGATTGGGCTCGTCGATATCCGAGCGACCCAGAACGATGTGGCCGATGTAACGGTTGATGTTACCGGCCAGCAGTGGGTCTGGACATATGAGTATCCAGATCTTGATGTGTCGATAATTTCGGAGCTCGTCTTACCGGTCGATAGCCTGGTCCGGTTCAATATCACGGCACGCCCTGACGATGTTCTGCACTCGTTTTGGATTCCGGCGTTCCGGATGAAAATTGACGCTGTGCCGGGACTCATCACCAAGATGGATGTCACCACCACGGAAATCGGTGAGTTCAATCATGATCAGAATTTCCGGGTGCAGTGCGCTGAACTCTGCGGTCTAAATCACGCAATCATGTTTACCCGCGTCCGAGTCGTCGAAAAAGACGAGTTTGACGCCTGGGTGGCCGAGCACTCGGCGAGCTAGAGGGACATTTGATGCTTACTGCTCTTTGGCCCCTCATACGGGCGATTATTTGGTCAGCGATTGGCGGTGCCATCGGGTACGGCTTCGCTTCGGGACTTGTGACGTTCACAGACCCGCCACAGAATCTTGAAGTTCAGATATCGCTTGCCTACGTTGGCGCGCTGTTGGGCTGGCTGTTCGGAATCGGTGTGTGGAAGTACTGGGGACGCGAGTGGTTCGGCTTGAAGCCCGACCACAACGAGATAAAGGGAGCATCCCGCTTCTTCTCTTTCAGCATTGACCACAAGGTCATTGGCGTTCAGTACCTGGTGACGATGGTCATCCTGTTCCTGCTTGCCGGTGCTCTGGCGATGCTGCTGCGGGTGGAGTTGGCGAACGGCTCACAGAATTTGATGAACGCGGAGCAGTACAACACCGCGATGAGCCTCCACGGCATCATCATGATCGCCGTGGCGGTGGCCACGATCATGGGCGGCTTCTCCAACTTTGTCCTGCCTCTGATGATTGGAGCAGATGATGTCGCGTTCCCGCGACTTAACGCCCTGAGTTACTGGATAGTGCCGCCGGTTGCGGTGCTTCTAATTCTCACCCCGTTTTTTGGCGGGTTCGATACTGGCTGGACGGCTTATCCGCCGCTTTCTACGGCGGCAAACGGTCCTGATGGAACGTTGCTGTTCGCATTCGCGTTCCTGACATTCGGGCTATCGTCAATTCTTGGTGGCATGAACTTCCTGGTCACTATCATCGCCAAGCGTGCGCCCGGTATGACGTGGGGCAGACTGCCGATATTCGTGTGGTCGGTGTTTGCAGCGGCGATCATCTCTCTAACCGCCACACAGTGGGTTGCCTACGGCCTGATCATGATCATCCTTGAGCGGACCACAGGCATGATGTTTTTTGCGCCTACCGCAATTGATGCCGCAGGCGTGGGGCTCTCAGGCGGGAGTTCCATCCTGTTCGAGCATGTCTTCTGGTTCTACTCACACCCCGCTGTCTACATCATGATCCTGCCAGCGTTTGGGCTGGAACTGGAGATCATTAGCCACTTCACGCGCAAACCTGTATTTGCTTACAAATGGGTGGTGAGGGCCTTTTTCGCCATCGTCTTCCTTAGCTTCCTCGTCTGGGCACATCACCTGTTTACCAGTGGCATGGGCCAGAATTTGCACGGCCCGTTCATGCTGGTTACGGAGTTGATATCAATACCAACCGGAATCGTGTTCTTAGCGGCGCTGGGGACGATGTGGCGAGGCCGAATGTGGCTCAGAACGCCAATGTTGTTTGCGCTGGCAATGGTCTTCAACTTCTCCATTGGCGGCCTCACTGGCATCTTCCTGGCAGACGTGGCTACTGATATCAACCTGCAAGACACCTACTTTGTGGTGGCTCACTTCCACTACACCATTGTTGGTGGTGAGATCTTTGCCATTATGGCGGCGCTGTACTACTGGTACCCAAAGATCACGGGCCGGATGTACAACGAGACGCTTGGGCGAATCCACTGGGCTGGAATGTTCCTGTTCTTCAACATGACGTTCCTGACCATGTTCATCCCCGGTGTTGAGGGAATGAACCGCCGCGTGGCCGTCTACCCGGAGACCTTTAACGACATCAACTTTGTGGTCTCGATATTCGCGTTCCTGATGGGCCTGTCAATGATTCCGTTTGCCTACAACATGGCGAATTCTTGGATCCGAGGCGATGTGGCAGGCGATAACCCGTGGCATGCGTCAACGCTGGAGTGGCAGACCACGTCTCCACCGCCGGAAGAGAACTTTGAGCATGAGCCTGAGGTGTTTGAAGGCCCGTACAACTACGGACGAAAACGGGCGCAGGCATCCCAGCGTCCAGCCAGAACCCCCGCACCGGCAGAGGGCGACTAAGAAAGATGCATCAGACGACTCAGCGCTCCAACTTCCTATCCTGGGGGGAAAAGGGGCAAATCAGCTACTGTCAATCCTTGAGGAGAATAGCCGCTCATGGCTGCTGAAACGAAAAGCAAGGCTCTCATGCGAGGCAACTATGTGATCGTGGTCCTCGCCGTGCTCACGGCGATCGAGTTCGCGATCGCCGTCGCCATGACGGGCAACCTCTCGGCCACGTTGTTGGGCATCGTCGCTCTCATAAAAGCCGCACTGATAATCGACTACTTTATGCACTTCAAGCAGCTCTGGACCTTCGTTGCCGAAGTCTGGTACGAGATGCTGGACGCCGACCCAGACGACGCGCCAGATGACACGAGGAATGCGGCATGACCACTGCTGTGAGAAAGGCACTGCCGCAGGGTCTCGATACGGGAACAATGAACAGGCTTGGTCTGTGGCTGTTCCTGGTCTCAGACGCCTCGTTCTTCCTGGCGCTGATATCCAGTCGATTCTTCGTAGTCCGTCTTGAGACGCCGGAGGACGTCAGCCAGATTCTTGGACTTGGACTGACCATACTGCTGCTGGTGAGTTCGTTGACAGCCTACCGGGCAGAAGTTGCAGCGGAGCATGGCGACCAGGCCAATTTCAAGCGATACATCATCGCCACCATGCTGATGGGGATCTTGTTCCTTGGCGGTGTGGGTTTCGAGTGGCATGAGGCCTACAAGCACTTCCCACCGTCAACCGGCTACGGGACGATACTGTTCACGCTAACCGGAGTGCATGCGACGCACGTATTCTCAGGTGTGCTGCTACTGGGATTCATCTACTTCAAAGGCAAAAATGGAGCCTACGGCCCGGACGACTACTACCCGGTAGAGGCCGCAGTGAAGTGGTGGCACTTCGTGGACGTAGCCTGGGTGTTCATCTACCCAACGCTCTACCTGGTGCAGATATAGATCCTCTCGCCTCTCTCAAAAAGACCCGGCTCTCCCCGCCGGGCCTTTTTCGTTGCCACGTCGCACGTATAAAAGTTGATCCGCCTGCAGCAATGCCATCGCCTCTCCACCTCATCCTGATTGTTTCGAAGCATTTCACCGATTAGCATCGACCCAATGAATTCTGAATCTGCAAGACAGGCGGCCGAGTACCTTAGCCGCGCACGTACGAGCCATCGACGGTTGGATGAGCTTGCTGAGAGTATTCGGCCGGAGGATGAGGTGGAGGCGTATCTGGTGCAGGAGCGACTGCACAAGACGCTGTCCGAGGCCGGGCACGGTAGGCTGGCAGGTCACAAGATTGGCTGCACCACTCCGATAATGCAGGAATTTCTGGGCATTCCCAACCCGTGTGCTGGAGCGGTCTTTGAGCCGACTGTAGTCCACGAGAGCGGATCGGTCGACTTCTCTTCCTACCTTCATGTGGGTGTGGAGTGTGAGATCGCGGTGCGACTATCTAGCGATCTGCCCGCCGATGTGACACCGCATACTCGGCAGACCGTCGCTGGCGCGGTAGAGTCAGTAATGTGTGCGATTGAGATAGTGGATGATCGCTGGCTTGACTATCCGAGTGTGAGCACCCCAACGCTGATTGCCGATGATTTCTTTGGCGCTGGCGCTGTGTTGGGCAACCCGTGTACGGACTGGCAGTCGCTGGACCTTTCGGCCATCACTGGAGGCATGTCAATCAACGGGTCGAGCGTTGGCAGTGGTATTGGGGGCGACATCCTTGGTCACCCGCTTGAGGCGCTGGCGTGGATTGCGAACTCCCTGAACGGGCGCCGAAGTCTCCTTTGTGCTGGCGAGTTCGTGCTACTTGGGAGCCTGGTTCAGACGGTCTGGGTGAACAAGGGTGACGCGGTCGAGATCGATGTCGAGCACCTGGGGCGTGCATCGGTGGTGTTTGAGTAGTCTCGGATTTCCACGCCCTGACAATGCCTAACTTCAGCGGTTGAAGTCAGCGTAAGGGGAAGAGTGGACAGAAACGAGATTAAATCGGCGCTTTATGGCCTGCTTGAAGAGCATCCAGATTTAGCCACGCCAGAAGTTCTGGAACTCCTGGAAGAGTGGTGGACTGCGGCCAGAACGAGATTCCGTTCAAAGATGGAACCGAGGAAGGCTCGCCGAATCTCGAAACTAAGATGGGAAGAGCCTCTTCTGTCGTTCTCTATTGAGCGGCATCCATCTAGTTGGGCTCGGATTCAGCGCTGGGTTTACGACTTTGAGACCAACGAGGCGCGACTTCTAGGTGACCGTGGCGTAATCAAGAACAAACGCTATACAGCCATGGATGTTCAGAGAGACGCCAAAAGGCTTGTGAAAGCTCTGGTGTTCGGTGGGCGACACCCCTGCGTATCTGAGAAGTCCGGAAAGATCACGATCTGGGTTACCCGACACCCAAAAACGAAGGCCGTTTCCGGTCGCTTGCCTCAGCGGACAGCACGCGGAAGACAATTGCGGCTCAAGCAAGCCGTGGCAGACCTCATGCGCCGTCGGTACCAGTACAAAAGGGCCAAAGAAAGCGAAAGCAAGGGCTCGCTCATCTACCTCTTGAAGTCCTGAGACCGTCGATCCACGTTGGCATCTCAGTGCCCATCTGTCTGGCGGATCATTTCAACATCAGTCGCGACGATGTTCGAATCGCGACTGGCTAACTCACATCCCGCACCACTCTGATGATTTTGCTGACCTGCAGCGGCTGTGTCTCGCTGTAGAGCTCTGAAAATCCGTTAGATGAAAGCGCTGCTGGCAATCTGCTGTTCCAACTTGACTCCCAGATAATTCTGAAGAGGTTTTCCGAAACCCGTTGCCAGGACGGGAATATCCTCATTCCGAGTTTCACTATCTGCCAGTAAACGGTGAAACCTTTGCGAAGCATCGGATTGGTTGGGATGATGAAATCGTGGAGGACGAGCACTCCTCCAGGCGCCATGACCGTGTCCAAACCGCTAATAAGGTCTGGGATTTCAATCAGCTTAGGGACGAACGAGCCGACGACCAGGTCAAACTGGCCGGGTAGCTGATCCATGACTTCTATCCGCATGCAGCGCAGTGATACGTTGTTCAGTCCCTTTTTGCGAGCCTTAGCTTCCGCAATGTCGACGTACTCCTGCATGAGGTCGATTCCAACAACCTCGGCATCTGGAAAGCGCTTGGCCAGCTTCATCGTGACTATGCCGGTCCCACATCCCAGATCGAGGATTCGATCGTAAGTTCGGTCTTGCGGAATCATGCGTATCAATCGCCGCTTCCACCAGATATCCATGCCAAGCGTGGCCAACCTCACGATCAGGTCATAGGTACCCGCTGTATCGACGAACATCTCTTCAAGTAGTTCTTGATCAGGGGGTGGCGTGGGTTGATCAGGCGTAGCCATCTGCCACCGTAGATTCCTCAACCTGACTACTCTTGCGAAGTGCCAGTAAGGCCGTTTTACGGCGCAGGTATGCAAGCCGGGAGGTTAGAGGAAGATCTTTGGGGCAGTAGTCCTCGCATGCGGCGAGTCCGATGCATCCAAAGATGCCTTCCTCAGTGCTCACGACGTCGAATACTGCTGCTTCAGGACGCCCGTCCCGGGGATCCGCGAGGAAGCGTGCTATGCGAAGCATTCCCGCCGCCCCAAGGTACTCTGGGTTCATCTGTGCAGCCCCACAGGCAGCGACACAGCACCCACACTCGATGCAGCGGTCAAGCTCATATATCTCAGCGGCCGTTTCGTTAGACATGCGGGCTTCTTCGGCGTTGGGATCGAACGGTTCACGGGCATTTATCCAGGATTGAACGCGTGTACCCATATCTCTGAACCACTGGCCCGTATCTACCGAAAGATCAGCGACGAGTTTGAAGAACGGCAGTGGCATCAGGGTTATGTCGTTTGGAAGTGTCTCAATCCGCGTGCGACAGGCGAGTCGCGGCTTGCCGTTGACCAGGATGGCGCATGATCCACATACGGCCGCTCTGCAAACGATGTCGAACTGGAGTGATGGCTCCAACTCCTCACGTATCCGTGTTAGTGCCGTAAAAAGCGTCATGCGCGGTGTTTCAGTCAGTTGAAACTGCACCATTCGGGGAGTCGACTCCGGGTCGAAAGGATTGTGCCGGAAGACCCTGAAACGAAGCTCTCTATCAGGCATCTGACAGCGCTCCCTCTGTTTCTTTGGATCCTTCTCCATACCCTCGGTCCCCCGGAGGCAGATCGGTGATCCTCACCGGCTCATACGTAACCGACGGTCCTTCTCCGGCTTCTGGCCACGTTGCGAGGGTCCGTTTGAGCCAATTCACATCGTCTCTGTGCGGGTAGTCTTCTCGGTAGTGACTGCCCCGGCTCTCGGTTCTCATCTGGGCTCCCTGCGCAATGGTGATGGCTAGCCGGATAATCCCCGGAAGACGAAGGGCGTCCGCCAACTCTGGATTCGCTCCTCTTCCGCTGGAACGAAGACCAAGACGAGTGGAGCGATCAAGGAGCTCACTCAATTCCATTACCGCCTCGTCTAACTCAGACCCGGTCCTGAAGATGCCGACTTTTTCAGTCAGAACCTCCGCCACGCGTTGCCGCAGTACGAGCGCGTGCTCGGAGCCGCCATTTCTGAGCTTCACTATTCGGGCTTCCGTCTGTTTTATTGACTCATGGGCCAGTTTGGTGATGGCGTTCTGCCTCACGGGAGAATCATCAGACTCGAGATATTCGGCGACACTGGCGCCAACAATCTTCCCGGCAACGATGGTCTCTGCGACTGAATTACCTCCCAGACGGTTGAACCCATGGAGATCCCAACAAGCGGCTTCTCCGGCCGCGAACAGGCCTTCAAGTCCGTATGCCTCGCCTTTGATACTCGTCCTGATCCCGCCCATGCTGTAGTGCTGTGTTGGACGGACAGGAATAAGTTCCGTAACCGCGTTAATGCCAAGGAAATCGCGGGTGATAGTCGCGACTTCCTGCAGGTTTCGTTCGATGTGATCTTTGCCCAGATGACGGAGGTCCAGCCAGAGATGACTGCCGTAGGGACTCTCCACGCCAAATCCCTGACGAATGTGACGCATCATGCACCGACTCACCACGTCGCGCGATGCGAGTTCCTTCTTCTCCGGCTCATAGTCAGGCATGAACCTGTGCCCGGACGCATCCAGCAAGTACCCGCCATCACCTCGACAGGCTTCGCTCACCAGGATGTCTCCCGGAACGACACCGGTCGGATGGAATTGAACAGACTCCATGTTCCCAAGTGGTACGACTCCGGTATTGAGTGCCAGCGCCATGCCTGATCCATCGTTTATTACACCGTTTGTGGAGTGTCCATATATGCGGCCATGGCCACCTGTCGCGATGACCGTAGCGCGGGCGAGGTAGGGCCGTAGTTCTCCGGTCCGCAGGTCTCGGATCAGCGCGCCATGGCAACGCTCACCATCCTGTATTAGTGACACCGCTTCAGTCCGGTCATGCACCGCTATTCCAAGTCGGAGAACCTCATTGTCCAGTGCATACATCAATGAATGACCAGTACCATCGGAGGCAAAGCAGGCTCGCCAGGACTGTGTCCCGCCAAAGGCGCGGGCGGCAATCAGTCCGGCTTTTTCCTCTGACTCTTCAACCCAGATTCCGTCCGGCATCTCCCGACGGCCGGGCACGACTCGGCTCCATGGCACGCCCCAGTACGCTGTCTCACGAACGGCAGCGGGGGCAGAATCCGTGAACAGCCGCGCCACATCCTGATCACAGCCCCAGTCTGAACCCTTTACGGTGTCGACAAAATGGACGTCGGGAGAATCATCTGCGCCGGCCGCCATGTTCGCCAGGGCAGCCTGCATGCCCCCCTGCGCTGCAGCGGAGTGCGACCGACGAGGTGGCACAAGGGAAAGCAAGATGACGTCACTTCCTCGCGAAGCCGCTTCGATGGCGACTCGCTCCCCCGCGAGGCCGGCACCAATGACCAGCAAATCTGAGCGAACGGTCACAGGTCGCTGCCGACGCGGTAGAACGAGATGAGAACGGCGATTCCAAGGCTCAGGAGCAGGGCGGTCCAGATGCCAAGAACGACGTGAGTCTTGCCTCGTGCCGTGCCAAACCACTTAACAGCCAAACGATAAACGCCGAATGTCATATGCGATTCCACGAGCACCACGAACGGGATGTACAGCCACAGGTACTCGCGAAATATGCGCAGGCCGCTCTTATCAGCCTCAATGGGTAGATCAGTCAGCACTACCCACAGGTGTATCGATGCAATGGCGAGCAGTGCCACGCCGCTCAGAATCTGAAACGCCCATGTCCAGGTATCGGGATGGCGCGTCCGACCCAGGTGTTGGATGAGGGTCCACTGTCGCTGAAAACTGGATGGCGTGCGACGTGCGGCGAGGAACACGTGAGCGATCAGTAGCAACACCACAAATGGAGCACCTGCCTGCAACAGGTAGTACCTCTCAAGGAATCCAGCCAGTTCATCGAGCGTCCCCTCGCCAAAGAGGATCGTCAGCAGCAGTCCAAGGTGCATGATCATGAAAAGAGATAGTGCGGCGCCCGATATGCTCAACGAGATATCAAGTAGCGCCAGGACTCTTGGAGGCAACGTGAAAGCCGTACGGCGTGCTCTTTGAACCGGCAGCGTAACCATCACGAGCCCTTTCTCATCGGTCTCCCCACCGTCCATGGCCGTTGCCTGAAATTCCGCACTAATTTATTGTCCGCCTCGGCACATGAACGGAGCGTGAGGGTGAGGGCTGGCTCTACCGGAAGTGGGATTCACCCTGGATACTCGCTCGCCAACTGCAACCACCAACAACATTGTCAACACCTGCACGGCCAGCTACATGGCGGCTGGACAGCCAGGCCCAATCCCAATCGTCGCTCTATTCATAGTGACCGACGAGGAATCAGCGAAGTCACACTTCCAACTGGTGCGAGGCGGATACGACGAATCAGACCTTGAGTATGAAACAGTCCAGTCAGGGTCGAGAGAGCTGATCACGGCGGAGATTGACCGGGAAGGACCTGGCCGAATCCTAGCGACCAGAGAAGGGGCCGGCATGGTCTCCATCCGTCGTGGGAACATTCTGGTCCCTCCTGTCGTTTATGGTGTGGTAGCAGGAATTGAGTGGAACCTTGCGGAAGGGACGTTGACCAATTTGAGATTGCTTGTCGTACTTGTGGCGATCGGACTGGTGGCCTGCTCTGGCGGCGCCAATGACATCGAGCTTGAGTCGACCGCTGAACCGACACCGGAATTGGCGATAACCCCATCGGCATTAGAAGATCTTCTGTCGTTCGATACCCCCGTTCCAGTCGAGGACGTGTCGTTGGCCGGGGACAAAATCGATCCGTTCACATGCGATGGCGCCCTGCAGCGACCGGAATTAGGGTTTAGATTGGACTCCCGATCTAACACGGAATCCGCCCGGGCCGATAACCCCGCCATACTCAGTGCCTGCTCCGCCACCTACGCGAGCGCCGAAGACACGGGGCCGTTCATGACGGTGGGTCTGTTCACGTTTGAAGATCCCAGTGTGGCAGAGGCGCAACTGCAACTTATCCGGAGTGCCATGGCGGCAACAGGCTTTCAGTTTGAGCAGGCTGAAAACGCGTCCCGAGGAGAGCTGATCTTAGAAGCCAACTCGAACGGAATCGGTGTGATGATCTTGACCACTAACGACAACGCGTTTGTATCAGTACACAACGGCCCCACAGAGGACGCCACCAATCTCTGGTCAATCCCGGTAATGTTTGCCACCGCCAGAGATCTGGCAAGGCAACTAGCCGCCCGGCAATAGTCTGGGTCTCTGATCGATGATCGCAAGAGCATGTGCGAGGGAGTTGCATACGTGCCGAAACAACCGTACTTTCACGGCCCAAGGCCATCTAGCGATAAGTTCCCAAATGCGGTGCGATCAGGCAATCTGGTGTTCACGTTCGGCCATGTAGCAGTTGGAGAGGATGGCGAGGTCATCTCGCCGGACGATATTGTCGGCCAGGCCGATGCGATATTCGAGCGCCTGTCGCAACTCATCGAGCTAGCTGGCAGCGACATGGCTCACGTCCTTAAGATCACAGCGTTCCTGACGAACGCTGATGACTACCCCGCATACAACCAGGCCCGCCACCGCTGGTTCCCAATCAACCCGCCCGCCAGTAGCTCCGTGATTGTCAAAGCACTGGTCAGACCTGAACTGGTTTTGGAGATTGAAGCAGTTGCGGAGCTAGCCGCTCTCTAGGTCGTCCAACCCGCCTCATCTTGACCCTGGCCGGTAGCCGACGCCAGATCTCCACCATCGTCATTCTTACGCGGTGCCACCGTAATTGAGGCCAGCGCGGCGGCAAGCACCATAAGAACTACACCAACCCACCAGATGGAGTTGTATGAGCCCGTGCTGTCTCGGACGTATCCGGCCACCGGCGCGCCGGCGCCGCCGACGATAAGGGTGATGGGCATAACGATGCCTCGGATCCGACCCAGATGGGCGCGTCCAAAGTAGTCGGCCCAGATGTAGGTCTGCAGGAACATCATGCCGCCAATGCCCATGCCGAACACCGCCATCGAAAGAAACATGATCGGGAGCGTTGTGGCGTAGATAGTCAGGACGCTGGCTATCGCAAGAAACGAGAACCCGGCCGCGCCCAGGTAGCGAGCCTCCACTCTCGATACGAGCATACCCATGGTGAAGGTACTGACACCCGCCAACACTGCGTCAAGAGCGGTCGCTATAGAGACTAGTGTGGGATCGAGTCCTCGATCCATGAATGCTGGAATTCGATGTACTCCCACCGTTCCAACTGCCAGCGCCACCATGCCGAATACGGCCACCAACTGCCAGAAAGCGTACGAACGCATGGCCTCGCGTGCAGTCCATGAGACTTCTGGGGCTACCGGAGCTATTGGCGATTCGGAGCCCGAACGGTCATGGAAGTTTGGATCGATGCCGTCTGGATAGAGGCCCAGATCCTCTGGTTCCCGCCTCAGGAAGATGAGGCTCAACGGGATGATGATGCTGGCGGCCATGGTCGACAGCACTACCCACGCGATCCGCCAGCCCCACAGGTCGATGAACACCTGTGTCAGTGGCACAAATATCAGCGCGCCAATTGGGAGGCCAAGGGAAGCGTATGCGACTGCCTTGCCGCGGTTTGTCACAAACCACTTTGTGACCGGCACTGTCGTGACCAGCGAGCCTCCGCCGGCCAGCCCCACAATTCCCATCACACCAAACAGCACAATCAACTGCCATGAGGCGTTGATCAATGCCAGGGCACTGAGCGCGACCGCGGTTATCAGCACTGCAACTGGAAGGAGAATCCTTGAGCCGTATCGATCCAGTATTCCGCCGATCAGCGGGCTACTGACAGCACTGGCCACCTGGCGCACAGAGAAGGCCCAGCCAAACGTAGATCGGCCGATTCCCAGCTCATCGCCCATAGGCTTGATGAACAGGCCAAAGTTGAGCGTGCCCATCCCCATGCTGACCGCAGCAGCGGTGCCCATGACGCCAACAATCTTCCAACCATAGAAGAAGGTTTTCTTTGAACGTGAAGTGCCTGAGTTACTCAACCGCATAGCCTGAGTGGGCTTCCGATGTTAGCGACCAGAACGCGACTCCCCAGGGCGTCGATACAGGTTTTGTTGGAGGTGACTGATGGATTTGTGCCCGTGAATGGAGGTTTTACAAACCCGTCTCTTTCTTAAACGGGGATTGTAAACACTTCACCTGATTTCCGGGCAGATACACCACCAATCGCCAGGAAGATTAGGCTGAGAAATATCACGACCCGAGAACACGTCACGATTGAATCGATAACGCCGCTTCCGGTTTTTCTGACTTCGAGGTGGTCGGTTCTGGAACAAGGCCGGATGCTTACCTTCAACTATCATGTTCGGCACTATGATTCGGCCATCATCAAGGCGTGAAGCTTCATGGATATGAGCGACCGGGACTTCGATGATCTCAGACAGCTTGAGGAAGGACTCTGGCGATCCGACGTTCGTTTCAACATCCAGCGAATGGAAGAAGTGCTCGCTCCCGATTTCTTCGAGTTCGGCAGATCATCTCGGACGTATTCCCGAGCGGAGACGCTAGCGGTTCCTGCTCAGGAAATCGACGCCGTAATTCCATTGCGAGACTTCAAAGTTCGTCCACTGAATCCAGACGTTGCGCAGGTCACATACGAATCTGAAGCCACTTACCCCAGCGGCAAACAGCGAGCACTACGCAGTTCAATCTGGATACGAAGTTCGTCTGGGTGGCGGCTGATATTCCATCAAGGCACGCCGATACCTGATTCTGCGTGAGGGGCAGTTTGCGCAACGGGAGTTCATGCGGGCCGTTGGCTCCACTGGCTGAAGGGGTCGCCTCGATAGGCAATCAACAATACGTTGAGCTGAAGCGCGGATTCATTCAATACCCGCAGATATGGGTAGTCACCGTTGCCCCGCCAGGGGCCGCAAAGTCTCCGACGGATGATGCCGCTCGCGGACCATTGGATGAGCTTCAAGCAATAGCAATGAGTGTGTACTAACTGCAACAAGATCAACCCCGCAGCAACCTTCAAATCTGGAAGGATTCGCATGGTGAGGAACGCAGCTCAGCACCCGAAGCGCCTGAGTTGGACACTTCTATTCCACAGACACCACGATTGAAGGCATAAGCCGCATCGTCAAAGGATCATGTGGTGTGGCCCTCTCGCGATGAATTAATTGGGTGGGTCAATTCAATGGACGCCCATAAAGATGGACCGCAAGATGAGCAACTCCGTGTTTATTCAGCATCCCGTGATATGCGTCACAGGGGTGTTCAGCCTGACGTGATGAGCGAACTGGCCGTTGAAGCCGGTCGACGCGATGGATTCCTGGAGCGAATCTTATGGGATGTCCCGGCTGTCAAACCCGCTCGATGATCGGATGCCGAAATATCAATTGAAGCCAGCCAAGACCTTCTGAGCTTGATTCGCCGCCTCCGTCATGCCGAAAGCAGCACGTTACCCGTCCGGATAAGCGCCAACGGTCACGAACTGATGAAGTCTTGGTTCAACAAGAATCAGAGCATTACGGCGGAAATGAATGGCTTGATGGCGGGCGTGTACGCCAAGATGCCGCTTCAGCTCGCTCGCATCTCCCTCATCATCCATTGCTTGAACTATCCAGATGATCCTTCGTCACAGCAGATCTCCGCAGAGACCATGGCTCTAGCAATAGAACTGACCGAGTACTTTCGTGGTTAAGCCGGTATTGCATTGAGTTTGATTGGTGCAGGCCCACGGTATAGGGGTAGCGGAACTACAGCGCGGGTCTATCGAATTCTTAGTGTGGCAGATGGCGATTGATGCAATCGATCAAAGTTGCACAAGGACCTGGGTGGACATGTTCCGGGTAAAGAAATTAGCGATTCTCTTATCGAACTTGAGGCGTCGTTGTTGGCAGAGAAACGTAAGCCAGAATCAGGTGAAGCAGGTGGCCGCCGCGGTGAGGAGTGGCGGATAACTATTAGCGAACTAACCGAATTAACCGAAGAAACGTATTGGGAGTCAGCCGGACAAACCGAAAATGAAGGTGTAAAGGAGGTCACGATATGAGTGCTGCCGATCTCTTGGAGCGTCTGGATAATCGGGGGGTGCGCGTCTCTTTAGATGGCGCTGATCTGCGCCTACGAGGCCCCGCTAAAGTCCTCACCTCCGATCTCACCGATGAGATTCGCTTGGTGAAGTCAGAAATGATCCACCTACTGCTTGCCGATTCCGAGTCCCTGGAGTCACCGCCCCCCGAAGATGGAGATCAAAACCATCTGGCAATTGCTAGCTATTTGGAGAAAGCCGTTCAGATCCAGATTTGGTTGACTGACCACGTTGTTGAGCACCTGGCGTTGGAACCGTCTAGCTCGGCCCAGTGGATGAGCACAGTTGTTGAGTTCGACATTATTGAGCGCCACATTCTTCGTGAATCTCTTCGTTTCGACGGATGTATTCACGCAGACGGTATTTGCCCAAGTACCGCTCAGGTGGCTTGCACTTACTGCTTTGAGTCGGGCAAGTGGCGGGAATTTTGAGATGGGACGCATAGCAGTCATCCCCGCGAACTTCGTGCAAGCGATAACGCAACGTTACAAGTCTGGCGAAGGCTTCAGGGCACTCAGCAATTACCTCAAGCGTTGCGGTATTGACGCTAGTCCCGCTTCCTGCCGTCGAGCGATGATGGGCTTGCCACCGTACGAGTACCCTCTAGATTCCACCTCCAATATTCGCGGAGATCAATATATGCGGTGAAATGCAGAAACTCCTCGGACTCGAACGTGACTCTCCTCGGCGGTGTCCGTTCGTCGCACGAAACGCGTACCGGACCTGGGGCATCCTCATCACTCCTCATTTTTCGAAAACGACCCCACCCCAGGATAGTTTCGGTTCGAGCCACCAGACCGAACCATCTGAATGTCGAAGTTTCGCGAACCGCTGACCACAGATCCATTCCTCAAAAGTAAGAACGACTCCCACACCAATTTGCCGACGCTTCCCCGCCGCGATACAGTCTGCGACCGATTCTCTGGCAGTGATTTCTCTCATTATCAATACCGCGTCGCCAGCGGCGTATGCCTGTGGAATGGCGGTCGGCGTTGCCGTCGGAGTCGGAACTGGTGTCGGGGTGGGGCGTGGTATCGCCGTTTGGTAAATCCGAGTACCGTTGCGCACCCGCGCTGACGGCCTGCCATCAGCGAACACTTGGTATACCCAGTTTTCGGAAGTTACTTCTACTTCCCAAATGCCACCACCTATCGACGTGGCAGGCCATGCACCGGTTCCGAGCCTTACCGGAACGCGTTCACGTTTGATGAGAGTCGGATTAGTCAGTTGGGCAATTTTTGACTGATAGATCTCAACTTGATCTCGATATATTTCTTCTGCGAGCTGAGCTTTGGCTTGGTGTTCACCAATAGCGGGGCCATCATCCCCGGCGCATGCAGAAACTATCGCGACGAGCCAGACCGCCGCGAAAAGATTGATAGCGGAATGCCGGTTCCATCTGGTGGTCATATCATTTGCACCTAGTTCCTCGCCATGTCCTCTGCCTTCGAGACAATCCCCTCATAGTTCGTTCTCGGCGCCGTGTATCCCAGCGGCACGTTTTGCAAGAGATCAGCTATCCACTTCCTAGCTGGGTGTGGGCGGAGCCGATGCTTGAATGTGGGACCGTACGCCGTCATCGTGATCTGCACATCAGAGATGCACCCGCAGGAAGCTTATGACCATCTCACCCAAGAAGGGTTCAGCGGGCGCGTGGTGACGACATGAGTCCGAGCGTTGATTTCTCACTCCAACTCGGATTGGCGGTATAGCTGCGATCTCATCTCCCTCCAAATCGTTGAATCACTGATAGGACTCACGGCCGCCATTGCAAAAAGAGACTCGGTTTGATTCCACTCTTCGCCGTCGGGATCAAGCGCATAAGTTACGACCACCCGCGCTCGGAGCCGATGGTACTGCTCAGATGCGGCGCTCGTCAGCCATTGGCCGTCGCGCTCAATTGACGCGGGAAATCGTGCTCGAAAGGGTTTTCCGGGCTAATGTCAGTCACAGTGAAGTCTTCAACCAAAAATCTGGGGCTGGGATCGAGCGCGTCATACGGGCCATCTCCGAAGCCAAATGTCACCTTGGTGAGTACATCAAATGCCGTTGTATTACCGACGTTGCGAAGAGTGATTGTCATTATCGGCGACCAACCGCCGACTGTCGGCCTTACTCGTGCGCGATTTCGGCGAGCTTCCGCGGTTGCCGCTCGAGCCGCATCGCCCACCGCCTCAGCGGACCGGCGTGTCTCGCGAAGGGTCCAGATTTGAGCGAAGAGGACAAACACGAAGGTCACGAGTGTCGCAGTCGACACCCAAAAGATAGCCCAATCGAGCGTGGTATCCATGTCGGTGATCTTAGCCCATCCGTAGAGTCCAGTGCGTGCTCTATTTAGAGAAGTATCCCGCTGTCTGCAGGCGCGATGCCATCAAACCGGCTCCCGCACGATATGAACCCAGCATTCACCATTGGGAAGCAGGTACACCTGCCCGCCCTCACCTGGAGCGAGTCGACTGTTCTTTAGATCCTCGGCTGACACGCCGTGAGCGTTAATCGCATGCTCGCCCATTCGTGCCAATCTGTCGCCACGGTACTCGAATCCGTTCCGATTGGGCTTACACAGGAGACAACGGACGCTAGCGGGTAAATCTTTTCGGACCATCCGATGATCCTGTCACGGGACGCCCTAAACCCAAACGAATCATTGGCGGGCGAGCCAATCAAGATGTGCGGCAGTACCCCACGCGGTAGCCCAAGGGGTATAACTGAAGGACTAAACGGCTAGATGAGCGGGGCCACTCCTAGGTACCCCGCATCGTGGCTCCTCCTGCTCTCCGGCCCTCTTATCGCGGCAGCCACACACGCCCGCGCCACGCGTGCGTGTGTGGCTATCAAGGTATAAACCAAGCCGTCTAACGCATCCACTTTCGAGTGGCTGTAACAAGGAATAAGGCCAGGGTTGTTACACCGACGAATGACTCGAGAACTCCTAGGTACCTTGTCCAACCAGTCGGCCGAGTGACCCACTCCCCGTATCCGAGTGCGCTGAATGAGACGCCAGAGAAATAGAGGGCTCTGGCAGATTGTTTGATAAATTCGACTGCTCCATCGAAAGAAACATCAATCCCATGCCACTCGTAGAACCAAACTGAAAACAGGACAATAAATAGTGCAGCGCCGAGCAGAACACGTAATGGTCGCTCACCGTAGCCAAAAACGTATCTCGCGAACTGTGCGGTCAATATGGGTTGTACATTGCTGCGGAATTTACCGCGCGCTCCGGCCCTTGCAACGTTGATCGTAACGCGTCCGGCATTCGCGCCACGAGGGCTAATCTCCGCGGTCAATTGTTTACGATAGGCTTCCTCCTCTCGATAGTGGAACTCACCGGCCAAACTCCGATCTCCCGCAGTTGTATGCGCACGAGTCAACTCTCGGTAGACGATCACCGACTTCTGATATTCGCCTACTGATTCTTGCTTGACAACAAACTTTTCGTCCCACTGAATTCCGGTCAAGAAGGTGGTATCAAAATGTGTCCCAGATAAGTCTGCACCCGCCATGCATGAATCCCGCAAATCGACGTGGGTGGTCTTTACATTGGTGAATTGCGCAGCGGAAAAATCACAGTCTGAGGCCACAGCATCGCGTAGATCAACCCTCTCCAGCACAGCACCTCGAAAACTTGCATTGGGCAAGTGAGCTTCCCTGAAATCTGCCCAGTGAAGTTTCGAATTATCGAACTCGACGTATCGGAGGTCCGCCCGCCGAAAATTGGCGTGTGTTGCGATCGTGCTACGGAATCCCGTTGGGACTATTTCGTGGTTCAGAATCGAGGGCTTACCCTCAGCCCAGTCCTGTAATACCGGGCCTGTTGCAAGGTCTCCTGCCGTCAAAGGGGAATCGCCATTTAGCACGATGAGAGGAAACATGATCGCACGCTCAAGTACGGCTCCTTGGAGATAACATCCCGACATGTCAAGACCTCTGAGATCAATGCCTGTCATATCGAGTCCACCGAGGCGTAATAGGTCTGCCACACCACCGTTCGCTTCGATGAGTTTCTCCAAGGTCACCCTATCGAGTGGCATCAACTGTTTGAGGTTCCCCGTATCGGCGTCACGTGCGTGAATGCCGCCGTCAAGCAAGATGTGCTCATAGTCCATTGGGTTGATGTAAATATCCGAACCGCCAGATCGCTTTTCGCGGTCTCTCTTCCCGAAAATCATCTAGTTTCTCCATCGGACTGATCGTGCAGGCCCCACTCCATAGAGCAGATGGTCAACCCGCCGCTGTACACGCTCAGAAGGCATAGTGCCGGGCATGATAAGCGAAGCCAAGCTCTGAAACCTATTTCGGTGGTCGCTGCAGCGCGTATAAACGTGGACTCATATTTGGCCCAGGATTATCCGCGAGTATCTACCCACTAATCATTCGAACCGTAGGGGGGAACGCTTCATTAAACAACGACCAGCGAACTGGCTCATACGGCGCTCTTACCTTCTTCGGATTGAAGTGAGGTCACCCCGAGGATCGTCTCGATTCAAGTTCTCCCTTGGTCAAATTGTTGGTCAAACCAAGATTTCCTTAATGAAAAAGGCCCCAGATATGGGGCCTTTTCTCAATACGAATCAAGTATATGGAGGCGACGGGCGGATTCGAACCGCCGAATGGAGGTTTTGCAAACCTCTGCCTTAGGCCACTTGGCTACGTCGCCCAGTCACTAATCGCGCCCCTCAAAAGGGGGCGCGACCGATAAATGGTGCCGAGGGTGAGGCTCGAACTCACACGCCCTTACGAGCACAGCGCCCTCAACGCTGCTTGTCTACCAATTCCAACACCTCGGCAGATGTCTTCACGTCGAAGTTTACTGGCAGGAGCGGAGGGATTCGAACCCCCGACCTTCGGTTTTGGAGACCGGTGCTCTAGCCAACTGAGCTACGCTCCTTCGACGCGATGAGTCGGCCCTCATCCACCTGACACCGTTGTTCAAAAAGCTACCGTAGGCAGGGATGCCCACGCTACGTCAACGGGAGACGGGTGAATTCAGACACAACACCAACTTGAATCTTATCTCAGCATCAAACGCCCATACAACATAGAGCTGAGGTGGTCCCGTTTGTCTGAACAGCGTCGGCCTGTGTGATAAGTGGAATCGTCTGCCGTGGATTAGGCCGCTGTGGGTGCTGGCAGCGGTCTGTCGTACAACTGGTCCAGAGTCATTCTGCCGAGGCTCGAATGGGGCCTTCTCGCGTTGTAGAACTCGAAATACTGCCCGCGTTCAGCTCTGGCCTCTGACACCGATTCGTAAGCGTTCAGGTGCACCTCTCTTCGGCTGGCTCAGGACAACCCCTCGTCATTTTTCGCTCCTGATTCTAGAGGCGCCATGATGCCTAACTCAGGCAACGATTCCACTTATCCCCCTGTTCAGTTATCCGGAGCCACCTCATTCTCGACAGGCGCTCGTTGTTCGGACTCGCGGGGAACCATAGAATGCGGCTACGTTTTATCCCACATTCGACACCTTCACGCCATGAGAATTGTTGGCATCGACCCCGGCCTCAACCGCACCGGCTACGGTGTGATTGATTCATCTGGAACCCGTTCAGGGGCTCAGGTCGCGGTGGAAGGCGGGGTATGTAAGTCGCGTCAGGCTGATGAGCTTGGGATGAGAATTCTGGCTATTTACTCCGATGTTTGCGAAGTGCTTGATGAGTTCAAACCGGCGGTCATGGCTCTGGAACAGATTCACAGCCACTATAAGTTCCCCAAGACGGCTATCTTGATGGGACACGTTCGAGGCGCAATATGCCTGGCCGCTGCCGAGCGCGGGGTTCCGGTGATCGACTACGCTCCCACGCGCGTAAAGAACGTACTCACGGGGTCCGGACGGGCAACAAAGGAACAGGTTCAACTATCAGTAGCATCACAGCTTGGACTGCCAGAGCCACCAAACCCGGACGACGTGGCCGACGCGTTTGCGCTGGCGATATGCCACGCACTTGTGGCGAACATGCCTATGATCGCGGTGGCGAGGTGAAGCAAAGATGATCTCTTATCTTGAGGGCCGGGTCCGTCGTATGCCCGTAGACGGCCCCGTGATGGTGTTACTGACAGATGGCGGCATTGGCTATGAGATCACGTTGCCTACGTTCGTGCACCATGGTCTCCAGCAGCGCGGCATATCCGAAGGCGACACCATTGGCCTTGAGATCTACTATCACGTGACCGATCGCCAACCGAAGCCTGTTCTTGTCGGATTCCAGGACACGAAGCAGAAAACGTTCTTTGAACGACTCATCGGTGTGGAGGGAGTTGGACCTTCGAAGGCCGCCGCGGCCCTGATTTTTCCAGTAGCAGATATCGCTCGCGCCATTGAGGATGAAGACGTGACATTGCTTCGGCGCATGCCAGGTATTGGCGATCGTGCGGCGCAGAAGATCGTCGCCGCGTTGCGTGGCAAAGTCACGGACTGGGCCATGGACGCGTCCGGCCCGTCAGAGACAGCACCAGTGAAGTCGCCAGAAGAAGAGGCGAAAGAAGCTGTGATCGCGGAAGGGGTGGATATCCTGGTGGGGCTCGGTCATCGCCCCAACGACGCGAAAGTTGCCATCTCAAATGCACTGGACAGCGAGCCAGAACTGGCAGACGACATAGAAGCGCTCATCCGGCAGGTGTTCCGTTCACTGGCCGGCGTGGCGTAGTCGGAGGCCTATGTGGCACGCCAGAAGGTAGTAGGCGAAGGCGCTGAACCACCGAAGAAAAAATTCACTCGAGCGAAACGAGACGCAACATCAGAGCCCGTCGAGTCAGCGCCGGTGTTGGACCCGTCTCCAGATACAGTGGAAGATGCTCCGCTTAACGCACTGCGCCCCACATCGTTCGACGATTACGTGGGCCAGCGTGAGGTTCTCGAT
Source organism: Chloroflexota bacterium (assembly GCA_013204555.1). Lineage (GTDB taxonomy): Bacteria > Chloroflexota > Dehalococcoidia > Lucifugimonadales > Lucifugimonadaceae > UBA1151. Next base: position 31,347 of record JABMNO010000070.1, read on the forward strand.
AGCCTCAAGATTGCGGTCCAGGCCGCCAGGTCGCGAGACGAAGCCGTCGATCACGTACTGTTCAACGGCCCACCCGGCCTTGGCAAGACCACACTCGCACACATCATCTCTAAAGAGTTTGGTTCAAAGCTGACCCAGACGTCTGGCCCAACTCTGGAACGACCTCTGGATATGGTTGGCCTTCTATCTAACCTTGAAAAGGGCGAGGTTCTCTTCATTGATGAAATCCACCGGATTCCAAGAGCGGTTGAGGAGTACATGTACTCCGCAATGGAAGACTTCAAGGTGGACTTCGTCACCGGCAAGGGAACATACTCCCGCACACTGACATACCGGCTGGCCCAGTTCACGCTGGTTGGCGCGACGACTCGTGCTGGCATGCTGAGTGGACCGCTGCGAGATCGTTTCGGCCTGACCTACCACCTTGATTTCTACTCGCCAGAGGAACTCAGCCAGGTAGTGACCAGATCGGCCGGAATCCTGGGCGTTCAGATCAATCAGGAAGGCTCCGACGAGATCGCCCGTAGGTCTCGTGGCACCCCAAGAATCGCTAACCGACTATTGCGCCGCGTTCGCGACTATGCTCAGGTGAACGCCGACGGGATGATAACCGGAAAAATCGCGACCCACGCGTTGACCAGCGAGGGCGTTGATGAGATGGGACTGGACCGGCTGGACCGGCTATACCTGACCACCCTGGCGGATCAGTACAGTGGCGGGCCAGCAGGACTCAACGCAATCGCCGCAACCGTAAATGAAGACGCCCAAACACTGGAAGACGTCGTCGAGCCATTCCTACTCAAGATAGGTCTGATTGTTCGAACGCCAGCAGGACGCAAAGCAACACAGGCGGGGATGGATCATTCTGGAGTGCCCTCGCTAATTTCCCCGGGCCCGCAGCAGGCAAGCCTGCTTTAGATTTTTGTTGCCGGTCGAGAGCACATGCGCGTCATGTAGCCGGATATTCCCCATTCCGTCGTCCTGAGGCTCCGGGGGAGGACCTCATCCCCAACGGTGGACGTGAGGAGGCGCTGCAATATCGGCGTATCGCTCGATTCGGGGTTGAGGAAGAGATTCTCACGTCGCCCCCAGAGCCTCGCTCCTCAGAACGACGGATGATCCATGGTGACAGGTCTAATTTGCGCGACCAAACGCCCACTTCCCTATACTTCGCAACACGCAATCCTCTCACCCGCATTGAAATGAGAATGACCTTGGCTAAGAAGAAAGTACTTGTAACCGGCCTTCGGGGCCTTGTTGGAACGGCATTGCGCTCAGAATTTGAAGAGCGGTATGAGCTGTCTGGCTTCTCCCGCTATGGCGCTGAAGATCTTCCCGATGAGCGCAACCACAAAGGCAACATTGCCGATCTAGACTCGGTGGTAAAGGCATTTGAGGGGCAGCACACGGTGGTTCACCTGGCAGCTGATCGCAGCGCCACGGCTGATTGGGAATCGGCGTTGCGCAACAACTTTGTGGGCACATATAACATCTTCGAGGGAGCTAAGAGGGCCGGAGTGAAGCGGGTTGTGTTTGGTAGTTCACAGCATTCCATTGGTGGCAACTACCTTGATGAGCCGTACCGTTCCATTCTTGCTGGTGAGTTTGACAAGGTAACCCGGCCCTACGCACTGATGGATGAAACAATTCCCATCAGGCCGTCCGGGTACTACGGCGCTTCAAAGGCATATGGCGAGGCCCTTGGTAGCGTGTACAAGGACTACTACGGCGTGCAGTCCATTCACATTCGCATTGGCTGGACGATATCAAATGACAACCCGAGGGTCTCCGGCGGTGGTCTGGCGATGTGGTTGAGTCATCGCGATACGGCCCAGATTCACTATAAGGCCGTCGATGCACCGGATGATCTCGACTACGCGGTGGTGTTCGCAACATCGAACAATTACTGGAACATCTTCTCGCTGGACAAAGCACGCAAGTTGCTTGGATATGATCCGCAGGACGATGCGGGCAAAGAGCTTGACCCCAACGCCTCACTACCGGAGCGCGACCGCACAGAGTTCAAAGTACACCCGGACGATCCAGAATAGATTCACGTTCTCTCATTGGTGATGGCTAATCTTTGATTAGGGCGATGTTCTCAATGTGGGTCCAATTGATCAGGTCGACGGTCTTGTCGTCCAGCATGAACTTCAAGACCGTCGATTCCGTTTCGTTGCCTGTGATGTGGGCGTAGAGGTCTATCTCAAGATAGTCGGTCTGATCGATGATTGTGTATTCACCCGGCGTGAATGTGCTGGTCTTGGTGACCCAGCCGGTGGCAGCGATGTCGGTGGTTGTCGCCACATGAGAGCCAAGAGTGGTCCGTACATCACCGGTCTGAGTCCGGATCAGTACGTCCATGTCCGCATGGGTATTTGCGACAAGACCACCGTTGTAGATGGTGTAAGCGGCAATGGAGACATCGACATTCGCTGAACCCAGATATTCACCCCACTGCGACAGGGCGCTCAACCCCGCAGTGCCCTGCGAATGAGTATTCGCGGCTATTGCCTTGTTCCAGTCATCTGATGAGTCTCCACGACGCAGGCCTAAGTCGTTGCTCTTGTTCTGGTTATTTTCGACCCTCAGGATAACTCCATTGGCAGAGGTTGGAACGGAGTACGTCGTTGCATCAATCTGCTGCCATGAACGGGTTGGAGGATCTGCGACGGCCACATCGTTGGCGTAATAGACGACCGAACCTTTCGTCTGACCAACCATGTATACCTTGATGCCCGCGGTCCCCAGATAGATTTCCAACTGATCTGCAGCATCTATGCCCACCATGTATAAAACGTTTGCCTGTGTATCAATATCATTGGCCGTATCGGCATCAGTACTTCCGATCTCCCGGACCGCGTAATTCGTGGCATTTCCTGTGTTGTCGATCATCAGAATGACGCCGTCAGTATCGCCATCAACCTGACCTGTGAGGTCAACCGTAGTCCACTGGGTTGTTGATGCTGGTGTGATATCCGGCGGAACTAACTCAAACGTCGGATCAACGCCAACCGTGTAGCCGATCACCTTGACCATCACATTGACTGTGTCTTGCACGTACGCCTGGATGAGTCGGCTTGAATCGACTTTGACGATCTGCCAGCGATGGCCGCGCCCTCCCAGAGTCTGGCCCCCGGATGCCATGTAGTCACGGGTGTCAGCTTTGCCCCGGACTACCCCACTCAGGGCGTTGCTTGGGTGACCATTCACTAGCTCTACCAACACACCGGTGGTGTCCACCGGTACGACTGCGGAAAGGTCAACGTCTTGCCATGAACCAGCGACGGCCGGTGTGACATCTGTAGCGGTGGTGAAATACTGGAATCCATACGGCGGATCGCCGGTCCAGACCCGGTATGAGACGTCCCATGTGGAGTCGGTGATGGCTGAGTAGCCGTTGAGTGGGTAGAGAAGACGGCCACCGTTCTCTGTTGGCTGTACCCTCGCGACCGCGTTTCCGCTGTCGGCCGTCAGGATCGTAGCGTTGCCCTGGGGGTCAGGTTCGTTGTTGCCGGGCAGCACGAGCACTGAGGGATAGAGCGTCGCGTCGTAGGCGATCATCATCCCACCACTGGAGCCAGCGCCCACGGTGATCTTCAATTCGATCTGATTGCCGTTGGAAACGGTGTAGTTGGAGACGGATATCTCCCCGGCTTTCTTCACCCATGTACCTGATGCCGCACTGTCCCATGCTGAGGCGCTGATCGTTGTACTGGCGATTTCCGTGTATGTAGAGCCGTTGAAGTCACGCAGGTAAAGGATTAGTTCGCCGGAAGATGTAGAGCTGAATCCCTGCGCCGCACCCCAGATCTCCACTACGACGTTTCCATCGATCGATGTATCTGCCGCCAACACGGGACTCAACCAGTTCTGGTACAGGCTAATGTCGGTCTCACCCGCACCAGACCCGCCCTTCGCAATAGTTCGGCCCACGGTGGAGTCGATATCGCTGTCATAGTCCCAAAGCGTCGTGTTGTCCGGGTACGTCAGTGTCATACCAAGACCTGATTGGGCCGTCGTGGCGCCGGTTGCCGGAGTGGGGTTGTTGTGCAAGTAGTAGCCGCTGTCGTGGTACGAGGTCAGGAGGTCGTAATAAGTAGACGTGGCGATCTTGCTCTGTTCGCCATGTCCGTACAGGTCACGCACCAGTGGGAACTGCACATTTGATGGATAAGAGATGGTGTCGTACGCAACCCACATTGCGGCCGTGGATGAGGCCCCAACGATAACTTTGATCTCAAGCTGGTTGCCCTGAGCGATTGTGTAGCTGACGTTGCTGAACGAGAGAGTCTTATCGACGAATGTCCCTGTCGCTCCTGCATCCCATGGCCCCGCGGTGAGTGTTGTGCTCGCGATCTCAGTGGACGTTGAGCCGTTGAAGTTCCGCAGGTATGCGACAAGGCTGCCGGTTGAAGATGTGCTGAAGTTTTCGACCGCTGCGAACAAACGGAGGCTGATCGTTCCCTGCAACTCAAGGTCGGAACTCAACACCCCTGTCTGCCAGTTCTGGTAGCGGGTCGTGTCTGCCTCATCGGGACCACTGCCGCCGGTTGCGATGGCGATACCTGTTTGGGCGTCAACGTCTGTGTCGTAGTTGTAGAGCGTCGTCTGACTCGGGTAGAACGGAGTGGCAGGGAGGTCTACTGAAGAGAGGGTATCTGCGGTTGGGGTCGTCGCTGAGTTGTGGAGATAGAAGCCACAAGGATTCGAGCCGGAGACATCGATTTCAGCGGATGCGCCGCCAGGGGTGGTGATGCGGATCATGTTTCCGCTGGACGCCCAGACTGACGACGCGAATTCGGCAGTGATCTGTGCGCTCTCACCGGGGTCTACCACGCCTCTGCCAACATTCTCGGCGCTGCCGCCCGGTGCAAGTATCTGGGCCACAACCCATTCACCGGCAGATGGGGTGTCGGTATCGCTATATGTCAGCCAGGAGACTTGCTCACCGGCTGATGTGTTGTACCAGGCAATGAAGTCCCAGTCAGAGAAGGTATGAAGCGGTGATGAGCCGGTGTTTTCGACCTCAAATGAGATGGTAGTGCCGAGTGCTGTTTCGCAGACATCTACGGGTGTCATTCGGATGCGGCTCAATGCCCCAAGCGTCGTTGACGCTGCGCGTATAGCTTCGGACGCGCCACTAACCTCGTAGAGCGCGACCTGAGCAAACGCTGTCGCTCCGGAAATAATTATTCCAAAGGCGACCATCCCAATAATTAGAGCAGCCAAATACCGGACGTCCTGCAACGCCCCAGCTCCCCTGATCCAATGAGAATCTCATCTATTTAACTCGATCTGAGTGGTGGCGGCCAATGGCATATCCGCCGAGGCGAAGGCCGGTGTACACCAACGCTCGCGCCGTACCCCGTCCCGTAAGGACGCAATGCTGATGCACATTCAACGTAGAAATTGACGAGTTTCGATCTGGTCAAATCCTCCAACCACACCAAGGTCGTTACTCCAATGTTGGCGCACGCAGTTGTATCTCTAAATAACCCGACCTCTGCCAAGTTATGCTGTCTGATCTCTGGTGGCTGTTAGCGGCACTGAGATCCCGGATGCCGAAGCGGCTCCGGGATGACACGTTGGTCCGCGGTCGCGAAAGGGGATTATCTGGCGAATGGCTCGCCCTGGGACGCCCTATGTGCTTGCTGCGGGCGCCTCGATCACGTCGTCGGCATTGTCCGTAATGTCGTCGAATGACGAGTAGTTGGTGGTCCAGAGGCTGGCATAGAGGCCATCGACTTCCAGCAACTCATCGTGAGTGCCCACTTCAACGATTTCACCTGCCTGCACGACGACGATCTTGTCGGCATTTCGTATGGTGGAGAGCCGATGGGCGATCACGAGCGCGGTGCGGCCTTCCAGCAACTTCTGCAACGCCTCCTGGATAATCTTTTCGGTGTATGAGTCGATGTTGGCGGTTGCTTCATCGAGGATCAGTATCTTGGGATCAGCAACAAGAGCCCGGGCGAAGCTGACTAACTGCCGCTGGCCCACCGACAGGTTTGATCCACGCTGCTCCAGGACCGTGTCATAACCGTCCTCAAGCCGCATGATGAACTCGTGCGCCCCGATGATCTGGCAGGCGTTCACGACATCCTCGCGAGTGGCGTAGCGGGTGTTGTAGCGAACATTTTCCATCACGGTCTGTGAGAAGAGGAAGGGCTCCTGGAGAACCATTCCCATCACTCCGCCAATTGACATCTGTTCAACATCCCTGACGTCGATTCCATCGAGAAGAACCTGTCCCTCCTGGACATCGTAGAAACGGTGGGCCAGTGACATCAAGCTCGTCTTGCCCGATCCAGTTGGACCCACGATTGCGACAGTCTGACCCGGACTGGCCGTGAAGTTGATGTCGCGAAGAATTGGGCGATCAGGGTCGTATCCAAACGTGACGTTCTTGAATTCTATTTCCCCTGTGACGTCTCCGATCGGTTTCGCATTTTCCTTATCGGCGATCTCAGTTGGAATATCCAAGAGTTCGAAGATCCGATGTCCGGATGCGACTGCTCGCTGTAGCAACGCGTAGTGCATCGTGAGGGTACGGATCGGCTCAAAGAATCGCTGGACGTATAGCAGGAACGCGATCATCGTTCCGACCTCCATTGAACCGTCCAGTACCTTGGAGCCACCGACCACCAGTACGAGAGCCATCGCGACACCGGTTAGGAGTTCTACGGACGGCATTAGCAGGCCGCCAAGGCGGGAGGCTTTCACAGAAGACCAAAAGAACGTGTCAATCTTGCCGCCCATGATTCCGCGATTTTCCTTCTGACGGTTCATGGCCTGGATAACCCGAATTCCACTCACATTCTGATCCAGGTATGTACCCACGATTGAGGAGTTTCGTCGTACCCTCAAAAACGCGCGTCGCGCCAGGGGCTGCCAGACGATTCTGACAAGAAATAGCAATGGCATTACTGACAGCGTGATTAGAGCCAGCTGCCAATCAAGAATCAAGAGCACCAGGATGATGCCAAACAGGGTCAGGAAATCAGCGATGACCTCAATGGATGACTCCAGCATTTCCTGTAGGGCGCCCACGTCACCAAACATTCGGGCCATCAGGCTGCCTACTGGCGTTTTATCAGAGAAAGACATGCCAAACCGCTGTAGTTGCAGGAACATGTCAGCTCTTATGTCATACAAGACTTCCTGGGCAACGCGGGCAATAAGAATGCGCTGCAAGTAGTTCGAGATCCCCAGTGTCAGCGCCGCAACGCCAAGAGCGATCGCGACGAATGCGAGCATGCCCGTATCCCTGGCGCCAATGGCATCATCGATGCCGATTTTGACAATAAGAGGGACAGCCAGATTGGCCAACGCAAAACCGATCACGGCGATCGTAGCTATCAAGATAGCGCGGGTATACGGTCTGACATAGAACCAGAACTGCTTGAAGACCGCTGAATCAAGCTCCGCAAAGAGATCTTCATCCGACTCATGGAGAGTAGTGTGCTTGTCAGCGGCCACTACGGGCCGTTCTGGCGCCTTGCCACGCTTCCCGAGCGGTAACTTACCGAATATCGAAGGCATAACCTACTCGTCTATCTCCGAACCTTGCTTCTGCTGTAGTTCCCAAAGTTCGCTGTAGCGACCGCCAAGAGAGAGCAATTCAGCATGAGTGCCGCGCTCCACGATCCGGCTGGCGTCCAGAACCAGAATCTCCTGCGCATGCATCAAGGAACTGAGGCGGTGCGCGATTATGATCGTCGTTCGCTCCTTGGAGATTTTCGCCAACTCGGCTCTAATGCGGGCATCGGTTCCAGCATCCACGCTTGAGGTTGAATCATCGAATATCAGAACGGGTGGATTTGGAAGTATGGTTCGGGCGATTGCAACTCTCTGTCGCTGTCCACCGGATAGTCCTGCACCACGCTCACCGATTTCGGACAGGTATCCATCGGGTAGTTGGTCGATAAATGCGTGGACCTGTGCTGCCGTGGCGGCTTCTATGACGCGAGCATCATCAGCATCAATATCGCCATAAAGAATGTTGTCTCGGATTGTTCCATCGAACAGGAACGGATCCTGTTGGACGATGCCAACGGCCCGTCTCATGGAGAGGAGATTGACTTCCTTGAGGTCCTGTCCATCAATCGTGATCCGACCGTATGTTGGGTCATAAAAACGCGGCAACAAGTTGGCAATTGATGATTTGCCGCTCCCTGGTGCACCAACGATTCCGATTGTGTGATCAGGTCCTGCCTCAAAATTAATGTGTCGAAGCGCATGGACCTTGCCGTAGTCAAATCCAACGTCTTCAAACCTGACCACGGAGCCAGTAACTTTGATGTCTGGAGAGTTTGGAATCTCATAAACAGCGGATTCCAGATCAAGGATTTCGTAAATACGTCCACCGGCGCCGGCAGCGCGTGCGATTGAGTTGACGATCATTGGGATCATCCTGACGGGGAAGGAGAGCAATGAGAGGTAGGCAATAAACTGCGTGAGTTCTCCAATGGTCAGATCACCATTAATTGCCTTGTTGCCTCCGAACCACATCACGATTGCCCATGCGGTCAGGAACGTGACGGACATGAATGAGGCGCCGTTTGCCTCGATCTTTGACGCAGCCAGCCGCAGTTCTAGAACTTCTCTGGCCCCGCGATCGAATTTTTGTTCTTCATACCTCTGGGCCGAGAACGCTCGAACGACCTTTACCCCGGCGAGGTTCTCCTGCATGGTCGTAGAAAGATCACCAAGCGCGTCCTGTATTTCCTTCCAGAACTTGCGGAGGTGAAGTTGCATCCTGGTGCTTCGAAGCGTGATGAATGGGACAAAACTCAAGCTGATCAATGCGAGTTGCCAGTCCAACATGACCATGAGGACAGCCGCTGCAATCACCATCACAAGCACGCGATATACCTGGATTATTCCGTTCTGGACAAACGCTCTTACGCCCTCAACATCTGATAGGCCACGGGACATCAGTTGACCTGAATGCACCTCATCGTGGAACCCAAAACTTAACTCCTGAAGCTTCTGGAAGAACCGCATCCGAAGCCGAGTTCCAACTCTCTCCGCCAGAGTCTCTCCAAGGAACATCTGAACGAATCCAAAGGTACCGCGGAGAGTGGCGACTATGATTACAAGGATCGCCGTCTTAAGCAGGAGGGCTTCGATTTCGTCGCGGGTGTGCGTTCCGTCCTGGATAAGGGTGAACGCCTGGTCGACGCCCTCGCCAAGCAGGCGCGGGATCAGTAAAAAGAGAACGCCCGTAACGGTTGCTGCCAGCGCAGCACCAGCAAAATGTAGCTTGAATGAGAGCGCCATCTTGTATATCCGCCAAACGGCTCCAGCGCTGGTGAGCTGAGAGTCGGTAATACGGATGCGGCGGCTTCTCCGCTCGCGGGCGGCTTTGGAGGCCCCATCTGGGCCTGACGCTGCGACTGTCGTAACTTTACCTCGGCTGCTTCCGGTCTACGTTATCGCGTCTCGTCGGAGCGGCGGGCGCTGGTAACACAATACTTCTGGCACGACATTTGAGTATACGCTTGAGATTGCCCTGTGAAGTATATGAAGAGGGAATCAGTTAGACCAACGGATTCGAGCACGTGTTTCCACGAATATGGCGCCAGTTGTAATCCCGATCGGTTGATCGGTCTTGATTCCTCCGCGCTAACTTACGTGTTAGCGGCAGGGGCGCTGATTACCTCATCCGCGTTGCCGGCGATATCGTCGAACGAGGAGTAGTTGGTAGTCCACAACCGAGCATATAGGCCGCCGATAGCCAGAAGTTCGTTGTGCGTGCCCTGTTCGATCAACTCCCCATTCTCGATGACTACGATCCGGTCTGCGTTTCGAATCGTTGAGAGACGGTGGGCGATCACCAATGCTGTGCGCCCTGAAAGGAGCTTTAAGAGAGCTTCCTGGATGACCTTTTCGGTGTAACTATCGATATTGGCCGTAGCTTCGTCCAGAACCAATATTTTCGGGTCTGCGACGAGGGCGCGAGCGAAGCTCAATAGCTGACGCTGGCCAACTGACAGGTTTGTGCCCCGCTGCTCTAGTACGGAGTCGTAGCCATCATCTAACTGCATAATGAAATCGTGGGCGCCAATTATCTGGCAGGCGTTTACGGCGTCCTCACGGGTGGCATGCTGAGTGTTGTAACGGATGTTCTCCATTACCGACTGAGAGAAGAGGAATGGTTCCTGAAGCACCATCCCCATCACACTGCCAATCGACTCCTGCGCCACATAGCGAACATCTTTGCCGCCCAGCAACACGGCGCCGCCCTGAACATCGTAGAAACGGTGAGCCAGCGACGTAAGGCTGGTCTTTCCGGAACCCGTCGGACCCACAATAGCGACGGTTTCACCCGGGTTGGCTTTGAAGCTGACATTTCTGAGGATGGGACGATTGGAGTCGTAGCCAAATGTCACATCCCTGAATTCCACCGACGCCTCTACTTCTCCGATTGGCTGGGCGTTCTCTTTATCGGCTATCTCGATAGGGATATCCAGGAGCTCAAAGATCCTGTGCCCCGATGCTACTGCCCGCTGCAACATCGCATAGTGCATGGTCAATTGACGGATCGGCTCGAAGAAGCGTTGGACGTACAGGAGGAAGGCGATCATCACTCCAACGCCCATCTCACCCTCAAGGACCCGGGACCCGCCGATGATGATCACAAGGGCCAGGGCGACCCCGGTCATTAGCTCCACAGTAGGCATGAGCACACCACCAAGGCGTGCCGCCCGCACTGAGGACCAGAAGAATGCGTGGACTTTTCCATCCATCTCATCGTGATTCACATCCTCGCGATTGAGCGCTTGAATCACACGCACACCGCTCACGTTTTGATCCAGATAGCCGCCAATGATTGAGGAGTTTCTGCGCATTACCAGGAACGCTTTCCGAGCGATTGGCTGCCAGAGCACACGTATCAAGAAGAGGGCTGGCATGACCGACATTGTGATCAATCCAAGTTGCCAGTCCAGATACAAAAGAACTGCTACGATTCCAACGAGCGTAAGCAGATCACCAATTACCTCAATGGATGATTCAAGCATCTCTTGGAGTGCGCCAACGTCACCAAACATCCGGGACATCAGGCCGCCTACCGGGGTCCTGTCTGAGAATGACATTCCAAGCCGCTGAAGCTGCAGGAACATGTCTGCCCGAATGTCGTACAGGACCTCCAGGGTGATCCTGCTAATCAGGATGTGCTGGAGGTAGAGGGTGAACCAGTATCCTCCAGCAACCAGAGCCATGAGGATCGATAACGTGGCAAGCAGGGATTTGCTGCCATCAGAGATAGCGTGATCAATCCCGATGCCGATGATCAGAGGAATCGAGAGATTCGCCACCGTGAACCCGGCCACCGCCAAAAGCGCGATGAACATGGCGCGCTTATACGGTTTTGTGTAGTAGAAGAATCTCTTGAATACCGTGCCATCTAACTCGGCGAACATCTCCTCATCGGACTCATGGAGAGTCTCGTGCTCTTCTTCAGCCTTCGCCGGCCGATTCTCAACCTCTGCACGGGGATCGCGTCGGTTTGAAGGGCGTCGTTGGTCATCTTTGGAAGGCACTATTCGTCAATCTCCGCGGCTTGAGTCTGTTGCAAGTCGTAGAGCTCGCGGTAGCGGCCGCCGAGGGCGATCAGTTCATCATGATTCCCTCGTTCAACAATCCGACCGGTGTCAAGCACCAAAATCTCATCGGCATGAAACAGGGAACTCAGGCGGTGAGCAACGATGATTGTTGTTCGCCCTTCTGAAACCTTGAGGAGTTCTGCGCGGATGCGGGCATCCGTTCCGGCATCAACACTGGAAGTGGAGTCGTCAAATATCAGCACCGCTGGGTTAGGCAGCAATGTGCGAGCTATTGCAACTCTCTGGCGTTGGCCTCCTGAGAGTCCGACGCCCCGCTCTCCGATCATTGAGCCATATCCGCCTGGCAGACTCACGATGAACTCGTGAATCTGTGCCATTTTCGCGGCCTCAATTACTCGTTCTTCACTCGCGTCATATTCGCCGTATCTGATGTTGTCGCGAATCGTTCCGTTAAAAAGAAACGGATCTTGCTCAACGATTCCAACGGTGAGTCTCACCGATTTCACCGAGGCGTCTTTGATATCCACACCGTCAACGGTTATTCGTCCCGAAGTCGGATCATAGAAGCGGGGGAGCAGGTGGACCACGGAGGTCTTCCCGCTGCCGGGTGGGCCAACGATTCCGACAGTGTGATCCGGTCTCGCTTCAAACGAAATATGTTCCAGGGCGGTTGCTTCGTCGTATTTGAAAGATACGTCCTCAAACTTGACTACGCTGTCGCTAATCGCCAGAGGGGCGGCTCCGGGACTGTCTGTGATCGCAGACGGGATATCTAGGATCTCAAAAATGCGGCCACCAGCGGAAGCTGCACGTGCCGCTGAATTCACAATCTGGGTGATCATCCTTACCGGGAATCGAAGGAGGGCCAAAAAAGTGAAGAACTGGGCCAACTCACCAACGGTCAACTGACCATCGATTACCTTGGATCCGCCGAACCAGAGCACAATCGCCCACGCCAGGATGAAAGAGAAAGATATGAATCCACTGCCACGAGCGTGAACCCGTTCGGCCTTCATCCTGAGATCGATAAATTCCCGGGCGATGGTGTCGAACTTCTGCTCTTCGTACTTCTGCGCTGAAAAGGCACGAACAACCCTGACTCCGGCGAGGTTCTCCTGCATGCTGGTAGATAGCTCACCCAGGATGTCTTGAATCTGTTTCCAGAAAACCCTTAGCGATAGTCTCAGCCGGGTACTCCGAAACACCATGAAGGGTATGAAGCTCAGACTCAACAGAGCCAGTTGCCAGTCCAGGATTAGCATGAATACGGCGGCGGAGATGAGCATGAAGGTCACGCGGAATATCTGCACCATGCCCATTTGGATGAACATGCGCACGCCTTCAATATCAGAAAGGCCGCGCGACATCAGCTGGCCTGTATGCACGTTGTCGTGGAAGCTGAAACTGAGGGCCTGCAGCTTGTCAAAAAAGACCATCCGTAGACGTGTTGAGACGCGCTGCGCCAGAGTCTCTCCCAGAAACATCGTGGCAAATCCGGTGATGCCTCGAAGGAAGGACACCAGGATCACGAGCATCGCGGTGTTAAAGAGAAGGGAACGGACCTGATCCTCGTTGTGCCCGCCGTCTTGGATCAGGGTGAACGCTTGATCGACACCCTCGCCCAGCAGGCGCGGAATCATCACCTGCAGAACAGATGAAATTATCGCCAGGGCAATAGCGCCGCCAAGATGCCACTTGTAACCGATGGAAATCTTGACGATGCGCCAGATAGCGCTGGTGCCGGTCAAGTCAGATTCGGTGATGCGGGTACGTGTGCTACGACGCTCGCGAAGTTCTTTGCGGCGCTGATCTTCAGAGAGGGTCGATGACACAGCTTTTACCCTCCCTGAATAACGCCTACTCGGTCATGTTGAGTCCCGGCGCTGGTAGCACTACATTCAGCACAATTCTTGAGTATACGCTTCAAGTACGCTTTCTTAAGAATATGAACGTTGCAACAGGACGACCCATGGGAACTCGTCAAGAGTTAGGCGAACGTTCCGAACAGGGGCAGAGATGACGCTCCCAGAAGAGGAATTCGTATTGGGTTGACCAATTGGTTCTCATTTGGAACACTTCCGGTGTCGACGCCACCGGTCAGGAGAACGATAAGTATGCCCCGGCTCACCGATGCCGAAATATCGAGCCGACTCAATTCCGTTCCCGGTTGGGAAATTAGGGATGAAAGCGAGATCAATCAACTGACGAGAGCGTTCGAATTCGAGAACTTTGCGACGGCGCTGGAATTTACAAACAGCGTAGGGGAGTTGGCTGAGAAAGCTGACCACCATCCACGCATCGTCACAGAATGGGGCCGAGTTGTGGTCTCATTCTGGAGCCACGATCACGGCGGCGTTGTTGAAAAAGACTTTGTAATGGCAGGACAGGTAAACAATCTATGAGTTCCAATCCCGTAATAGAGGCGATTCAGTCACGTCGCACCGTACGTGAATACACAGACAGGTCCATTAGCAGAGACCAGCTAACAAGCTGGCTTGAGGCGGCATGTTGGGCGCCAAATCATCGCTTGACCGAACCGTGGCGATTCATTGTTCTGGAGCACGGCGGCGCGAAGAGGCGTGAAGTGGCGGAAATGTGCAGGGACCACGCTTTTGATACCTCCGATCAACTCCCAGAACCCAAGCGCTCTGACACGGCGGATGCGGCACGAGATGAAGTGCTGAGTGCTCCAGCGTTCGTCTATGCATATTCGTTAGCAGGCGATAACGAAGTGGCAAAGAAAGAAAACTACGCTGCGTCCGCTTGCGCGGTGCAGAACTTATCCCTGGCGGCTCACGCTGATGGTTTCGCTGTTGGGTGGTCCACCGGCCGAGCGACGTTGCTATCGGGACTTGCCTCAACGATTGGCGCGGACGAGTCGTGGCAGATGGTTGGCATCCTGTTCATCGGCGAGCCTGAGCGCATCCCGCGCGCCCAGCGCCAGCCGATGGAAGAGGTAGTTACCTGGCTTTAGCCCCTCTGGTCCCAGCCTGAGCCAACCTGCTCAAACCTGCGATGGAGTTCTCCGATAACCGAATCTGAGATACCCACCCCGGCGTTGACCATTTCGATGTTCGATGCCATGTGGGCGTCGTTGGCCGTTCCTACGATGGCGACGTTGACTTCCGGGTGCGCAAAGGTGAAACCCAGCGATGTGTGCACCGCATTGTCTGGTTCACCCGCGATGTCGCCCAGGTCAACCATCTCAAGCGCGCGCTCGAAGTACTCCGCACCGTAGCCGTCTACGTTTCCTGCGTGACCTTCTCGGCGCGCCACGAGCCACACCGCGTTGGCGATAGGCCGTTTGGCAATTACGCCCATGCCTGCCGCAGCTGCTTTCTCCAGCAGCCCGGATGTGCGGGCTTTTTGCTCAACCAGGTTGAAGCTTGTCTGAAGGGTGTTGAACTTGCCGCTGTCTACTGCCCAATGGGCTGCATCATTGTCGCCGGAGTAGCCGATGAAGCGCGTCTTCCCCGCGTCTCGGGCTTCCTCAAGTGCTCGAATTACGCCGCCCTCTTCCAGAACATCGATTCCGCATGAGTGGAGTTGGACAAGGTCCAGGTGGTCTGTTTTAAGCCGTCTCAAGCTCGCGTCGATGGACGATACAACGATGTCGTAGGTCCACTCTTCACCCGTCGTGTGGTCATTGGAGTGTCCGGCTTTGGTTGCCAGGAAATACTCGTCGCGCCGATGCGACACGGCTGCGCCAACCAGGTCTTCGCTGTCGTCGTAGCAGGTTGACGTATCAAGGAAATTGATTCCTGAGTCAAGCGCTTTATTGAGAACCTGCGCGGCTTTCGCTTCACCCGCGCCCCGAATTTCTGAGAGGCCAACGCCGAGTCTCGATGCGTTGAAGCCGGTGCTTCCAAACGGAACTTTTTGCATGTGATGTGATTCCTTTATTCAAAGTAGCGGCGTGGCGATGACCACAATACGTCACCGACCACTATGTCACCGCAAGCTAAGTCGAAAAATCTCAATTGGTGGGTTGAGGAACTCCGTGAGCTCTCAGCCACCCTTGGCTCCGTCACTTCTACGTCTCCCAAGATGACATGTGGAGTGATCCAGCGCCTCAGATACGGCAATCTGGATGGGATTCCGGACTAAAACGGCAATCCCACCGCGCGTGTCAAAAATCCAATGTACGGGGACACATTTATGCAATCCTCAGTCCACTGGTCTATGAAATCAGGGGATGTGACCTCATCCTCTGTGTACTTCCCTACGGCGAAATGATCTTTCTTTTTCAGGTCGTCAATCAACGGGTGGTCGGGGTCGTATCCTTTTGGTGGCCGTTTCAGTGAATCGCCTTCGAGCGTGTGGCGGGCGAGCACGCCTTTGTCTGTTTTGGCAGCGATCCACTCGTCATCTTTCTCAATGATCGTCTGGCGAACCTTGGCGAGGGTCTTGGTGTCTGCATGCCAGACTCCACCTCCGCCAAACGCCGCGCCAGGCTCGATGTGGAGGTACAGGCCGGGGGCGTGGGCGTCCTTGCCAGCCTCGTGTCGGAACTGCATTCCGGCGTTGGTCTTGTACGGAGTCTTGTCCTTGGCGAACCGCGTGTCCCTGTAAATTCGGAACATTGAGCCGCCGTTTGTACGGGTGTCGGCAACCAGATGTGGGCTTATCGACTCTATTCGTTCATCGAAGTCGGCGATGAAGTTGAGGATTGGCTCTTTGACGTCGGATTCGTAACGACTCTTGTTGTCGTTGAACCATTCCCTGTTGTTGTTATCCGCAAGATCGACCAGGAACTTGAATATTCCCGGTGTGAAGTGACCTGTTGCTGCCATATTTATGCCTCCAAGCGAGAACGAAGTGTAGCGATTTGTGCACCAATCGAAAACTGCCACGTGACCATCGGCCAAAACTCTTATACTGCCGGACGTTAGATCGACGAACGACGGCTCCTTGTTTTGACTCAGCCATCATCAGGCGAATATTCGAGGGAGATCAACTTGCGGGCAATCGATATTCACGCTCACGTACCAAGGAAACCCGGACTGCCGGACATTGAGATTGAGCCGCATCTGCGTAGCTTCTTCAAGATTGGAGAGGTCCCTACCGTCGATCAGATGGTCGCAGAGTACGAACGGCTGGACACACTCGCAGTCATATTCTCGGTTGACGCAAAAACTCGTACTGGCGATGAACCCGACACAAACGAGTACGTGTCCGACATCGTAAAGATGCACCCGGAGCGGTTCATTGGATTCGCCACCGTTGACCCGTGGCAGGAGCAGGCTGCGGTCGATGAGCTTGAACATGCGGTGACTGATCTCGGTCTACGCGGCCTGAAGCTGCACCCCATCCACCAGGCGTTCTATCCAAACGATGAACGCTTTCACCCACTCTGGCAGAAGTGCTCAGACCTGGGCGTCCCAACGATCATCCACGCCGGATACGCCGCAGCAGGTACCGGTATGGCAGGTGGTGGTGGGTTCAAGCTTGGCCACGCACAGCCAATTCCGTACATCGACGATGTGGCCGCCGACTTTCCTGATTTGACAATCATCATGGCTCATCCGGCGTGGCCCTGGATTGATCAACAGATAGCGGTGGCATTGCACAAACCAAATGTTTACATTGACCTCTCCGGATGGGCGCCAAAGTACATCCCGAAAGATCTCATCCGCGAAGCGGGGTCACGACTCAGGCGGAAAGTGGTGTTTGGGTCGGACTATCCGTACATGACGCCTGAACGCTGGCTCGCGGAGTTTGAGGAGCTGGACATTAGAGATGAAGCGCGCGAGTTGATACTTCTTGAGAACGCGAGAAAGATTTTAGGTCTGGAAAATTGATCAATTCCCGGTATGACGTAATCGTGGTCGGATCAGGGTCTGCTGGCGGACCGCTTGCGGCGAGGCTATCGGAGGATCCGAAGCGGTCAGTGCTGCTACTGGAAGCGGGACCTGACTACCTGAGCGTGGATGCACTTCCCGATGAGATCAGGAACGGTCTTGCCACGGGCGCCGATCTTGCGGTTGGAACGGATCACGACTGGCAGTTCGTTGGCAGGGCCACCGATGAGCAGCCCGAAATGCACGTGCCTCGCGGAAAGATTCTTGGCGGGACCAGCGCTATCAATGGTCAGGTATTCCTCCGCGGCGTTCCAGATGACTACGATGATTGGGCCAGCTGGGGCAACGACGAGTGGTCGTTTGAGAAGCTACTGCCGTTCTTCCGCAAGCTTGAGTCCGATCAGGATTTCTCCGATGACTGGCACGGCGGTGATGGCCCAATCCCGGTGCGAAGAAATCGTCGTGACACCCTGACACCGGACCAAATCGCGTTCTACGATGCCTGCCTTGCGGCCGGATACCCGGAGTGCCCAGATCACAACAACCCTGACGGATGGGGTGTTGGGCCGCTCCCGCTGAATGATGTTGATGGGCTCCGGTGGTCTACTGCGATGGGGTATATCGAGCCAATTCGACATCGCATGAATCTCACAATTCGCGGTAACTCGATGGTCCATCGAGTTCTCTTCGATGGCAATCGCGCAGTCGGCGTGCTGGTCGAATCGGGAGGCGAGACATTTGAGGTACTGGGCGACGAGATAGTCCTGAGCGCAGGACCAATCGCATCTCCGCAACTGCTGATGCTGTCTGGAATTGGGCCAGCCGATCATCTGGCGGAGTTCGGTATCGAGGCTATCGTTGACTCCCCGGGCGTTGGCCAGAATCTTCGCGATCACCCTTCGGTTCATATTGCCTACAAGACGCCCCCGGGATACGTGATCCCCGCCGATTATCCCGGTGCGCAGAAGGTGGCATTGCGGTATACAGCGCCCGACTCAGACGCTCGACTCGACATGATTACTGTGATGCGGTTCCGGTATGAAACCAGCGAAGCGGTGCTCAGCGCAGGCTTATACCTTGAGCGATCGTCCGGCGAAATACGCCTCCAATCGGCCGAAGCAGGTGTGCAGCCGGTTGTGGACTACAACTACCTGTCTGATGAGTCAGATCTGCACAGGCTACGAGATGGTCTCAAGCTCAACTTGGAGCTAGCGCGCCAGGAGAATTTCAACGGTGTAATAGGTGAGTTGGTCGACCCGGCGCCGAGCATCGTCGAGGATGAAGAAGCGCTAAACCTGTGGATTCGTCGCAACGTCGGCACCATGCACCACACCTCCGGCACAGCCAAGATGGGGCCAGACTCAGATCCGTTGGCGGTAGTCGATCAGTACGGCCGGGTGAAGGGCGCTGATGGCCTGCGTGTCTGCGATGGCTCCATCATGCCGGACTGCATCCGAGCGAATACGAACGTCACGATCATGATGATTGGCGAGCGGATCGCTGAGTTCATACGAAGCGGGGATTGAGCAACTGTTCTGGGTGAACCTCAGGCGTTCGGCGATTGCGCGTAGGGCCGGGCAAGCCCGGCGTCTACCCTAGAATAGTGGACGACGCAACACGCGTCCCTACGGGGCGAAGCGGCCGCGTTCTTCCTGAACTGCGTGGAGGTTGCCGTCCGGGTCGTGGAAGAAGGCCATCCACAACTCATAGTTGTCGGTAGTGAAGACAGCGTGCGGTTCCCCTTCCATCGGAACGCGAGCGGCCTTGAGTGATTTGTAGGTCGCATGAACGTCGTCCACCTGGAAGTAGATGGTGGAGTTGTTCGGCTTGCCCTCGGTTGTGAGCATGAGCCGGGTGCCATCGCAGTCGAAAAACGCCAGGCCGGGCGGGTTGAATATCCCGATGAACGGTATGCCCAGCGTCTCACGGTAGAAATCGACTGCAGTGTCGAGATTCTTTATGCCGTTGATGGCAATCTGGCCGATTTTTCCGAGCGTCAATCCATTGTTCTCCATTGATCTCCGCTTTCCTGAGCAAAAAGGGGCCGGCCCCTAGCCCCCGAAACCTTCCACAGCGTTGGCGTGGAAGTAGTCCATATTAATGTCTATGCCCAGTCCCGGCTTGCCGTTGAGCTTCAACGTGCCACCTGAGTTGTCCAGCGGCTCTTCGATGAACGCGTTGTAGCTGCTCAGGTCCTGGTTTGAGGTCTCAACCCGGTAGAAGTTTGGGGTGGTCATCATCACATGCGCCCCGGCAACTACGTTGATTGGGCCGCTGGCATCGTGTGGTGACACGGGAATGTAGTACGCCTCCGCCATCGTGGCTATCTTCTTCAACTCCGTGATGCCTCCGGTCCATGTGACGTCTGGCATGACGTAGTCCGCGAGTTTGTTCTCGAAGATCGGCACGAAATCCCAGCGAGTGTGCAGCCGCTCTCCAACTGAGATAGCCACGTTCACCTTGTCGCGCACCTGGCTGAGGGCGTGATAGCTCTCGACCGGCACGGGTTCCTCGAACCAGTCGATCTGGCCAGCGTCTTCCAGTGAGTTGCACAGCCTGATCGCCGTGGGTACATCGAAGCGGCCGTGGGCATCTATCAGCAGCTCCATTTCAGGCCCGGCGTACTCGCGAATCTTCGCGGTCATCTCGGCGGCGATTCGCTCACCCTCAGCAGGCATCTTGCCGCTCAGATAGCCGGCGTTCGCCTGGGACTGCTCTCCAATGTGCGGGAACGGGTCAAACTTCATGGCCGTGTGGCCAGAATCTGAGATGGCCCTTACTTCCTTCTCAATACCCTCGTCGGAATTGAAGTTACTCTGGTCCGGGTGGGTGTACAGCGAGACATCATCTCTAACTTTGCCGCCAAGGAGATCGTAAATCGGCTGCCCAAGCATCTTGCCGCGGATGTCCCACAGCGCAATATCGATGCCGCTGATGACGTGGGTAGATGCGCCCCGTGAACCCATATACGTGAACGAGCGGAACGTCTTGTGCCAGAGGCGCTCAATCTGCGTCGGATCTTCACCAACGAGTGAGGCGTTCAGCTCTTTGACGATACCGGCGACGGCCCGGTTCGCAACTAGTGTGGTGGTGGTTATTTCACCCCAGCCTGTGATTCCTTCGTCGGTGTTGACCTCAACGAAAAAATACTCGCCCCAGTAGGTTTTCGGAACTTTGACGAGCCAGGGTTTGATTGCCGTGATTTTCAATGTAGTGATCTGCCGTGAAATTGTGGGGACGCGTCATTGAGATCGCATCATCGCACGATGCCGCTGTGGGAGCGACCGTTTTGGGCTCTGAGCATCAGTAACTATTTGAGTCAGAGCGATTCACGAAATGCCAAAGTCGTTGAGCCGATCACCTATTTGCACGCGAGATAAGAAACGAGAGCTCGGGGAGTATTACTCGTCTGACGCGGTGTCGTCCTCTGGGGAAAGCCTCGATCGCGTTGACTTCGATTTCTCTGCATGGCCCTGGGCCGCAAGATGTGCGGCGCTGGGGCCTTCTCTGCAATCAGACAGGCTGATTGCGACCGTGGTGCCGACGCCGTACTCACTTTCAATTGAGACGTTGCCGCCGTGCAATTCGACGATGGCCTTGACGATGGTGAGGCCGAGACCGCTTCCAGCCTCTGCCTGTGTCTCTGCGTTGTTGGCGCGGAAGAACGGGGTGAAAAGGCTCGCTTGATCTTCCTCACTGATTCCTATTCCGGAATCACGAACCGTGACTTTAAGATTTCCCTCGTCCACCGACGATTTCAGGTTTATGTTTGTTCCTTCGTCGGAATATTTAGACGCGTTGCTGACCAGGTTTGAGATGATCTGTATGACTCGGTCCCTGTCCGCAAGGAGCCAGATTCCCCTGGCCGGTTGGTGAACATTTAACTTCTGCTTCTTCAGTCTCAGAATCGGCTCAAGGCTGAGTTGAACCTCTTTTTGAACCTCTTTAAAGTCGAACTCGGTGATCTCCAGGGTGAACGTCCCCGCACCCAACCTGGATACGTCCAACAGGTCATTGATCAACACTTCCAGCCTGCGCCCACTACGCTGCATTACATCAATCTGCTGCCCTTGCCGAGGCGTCAAATTGTTATCCCGATTTCTTGAAAATATGTCCAGAAATGCGAGAAGACTTGTCAGCGGAGTCCTGAGTTCGTGCGAGATTGTTGAGAGGAACTGGCTTCGATCATCGTCTAGCTTGACGAGCTCCAGTTGCGCCGCTTCGGCATCGGCTCGTGCGCGTTCCGCCAACATGACCTGTTGATATGTAAGGGCATTGGCAAACGCTCCAGCGATCTGCGCGCCGATTCGATTCCCAAGCAGTCGGTGATCCTCTGTGTACGTACCTTCGTGAGTTGAGCCAACGTGTATCACTCCAATTGGCTGACCATCTGAGATTAAAGGAATGGAAAGGATTTCCTTGATCTCATGGTGGCGAAGCGCGTCCAGTTGTTCCGACAACTGGACACGATCATCTTTTGCCAGTTCAGCAAGGCTTATAACACGCGTATCTCGGGCTGACATTGACTGTTCGCCGAGGGATCCTTTGATCGGAATATTCGCACCGATACCGAGGTCCGGGATGTTAGTCCCTGCCACGAACTGCAGTACCAGGTACTCTCTGGAATCTTCCAGAGCGAGATAGCTGATTCGGTCAAACGGGATCAATTTCGAGACCTGTGAAGCGAATCGCTGGTACACGTCCTCAAGTCGAAGTGAAGAGCCTACAATCCGTCCTATCTCTGCGAGTATCGATTGCTCTTCTGCCTGGCGCTGAGTGATGCCCATGTACTGCCAGGTGGCCAGAGGCGGTGCTACTTGCGTTGCCACCCGGACTGCAAGATCAACATCAGCTTCGCCATACGCCTCATCCTCTTTTGACCAGAAATCGAGCATCCCAACCGGACGATCCTCCCAGATCAGCGGTACAGCAAGGAGGCTTTTTAACCCGAGGTCCAGCCGACTATCGATAACTCTGATTCGATTCGGATTGTTGACAATATCCTCGGCACTCCAAATCACGGGACTACCGCCGCCAATCACATTTTCTGCGACTGACCCAACAATGGGGGTGATTTCTCGGTCGGGGGCGTTGGGCACTGGTAGTCCAGCCACGTGCAGATCTGTTTTCGTGCCGGTGATTTCATCGAACAGGACAATAGCAAATCTGTCGAATGGAATCAGGCCCTGAATGACGGCCGTGCAGTCGTCGAAAACGGACGGAATATTTTGAGTGGACGAAAGAATTCGACCAATCTCACCCAGGGCATCTTTGACTCTTGCATCTTCCTGAAGACGTGAGACCAACAATGAACTGGCAATTGAACCAGCGATCTGACCGGCGATCCGCTCAGCAAGTTCCACATGTCTTTCATCAGTCTCAATTTCTCCATCTCTCCATAGATGGATAGCGCCGACCACCTCATTTCGGTGGATCATTGGGGCAACCAGAATTTTGACGCGTTGAGCATGTGCGAGGTCTAAGTCAGTTATCGGAAATCGACGTTGTAACTCTTTCAATGGTGATGCGCAATCGATCAGAATAGGGGCGCGAGTTTTCACCACTTCCCCGGTCATTGTCCCTTCGAATGGAGTCTCAGCGAAGCTCTCCGTTTCAGGCGTCCTAAGTCCCCAATCCTGGTGGTGGCTAAACGTGCCGGAATCAGAGTCGACTGTTAGCACAACTACCTTGACGGATGGGAGGATCTCTGAAATCCGTGTTGCGCTCTGATCCCACACATCCGCTAGCTCGGTTGAGGAGCTGATGATTTTGCCAATCTCGACGAGGGCGGACCTCTCTCGGCTCTCTTCTTCGGCAGCGGCCAAAAGGCGACCATTTTCAATTGCCGGTGATATCTGTGCTGCGACCCTTTCCAGCAGGCCAGCATCGCTATCTGAATAAGCATTTTCATGAATGCTCCGCAGACCGAGATATCCGATTGGATTATCTGAGTCTCCCAGTGGCACCTCAACCCAGGATTGAAGGCCGATAAATGCCGTGTCCACTGAGGGTGGGGCGCCAACAACCGGACTATCGTCAGACGTTGATCCCACGAAAGATCTTTCCGCCGCGGGGGTGCCAGCAGCAACGTCGCTTCTAATACCAACGCCCACACCGGGCACCTGAACGCCCATCACAAAAACGCGCTCAACCACCCCGGGCATATTGGTGTTCATGCTCACAACCAGGCGGTCGTATGGGACAAGAACCTGAATCGAGTCGCTTACCAACCGGTAAATCTTGTTGATATCACGCTCGGAGTTGACGATGCGACCAATCTCCGCCAGCAACAAATCTTCCAGAGATCTGCGTTCTTCTGAACTTCGGTCGTGAACCGTGGCAGCGATGAGCGGGTCATCATCTCCTGGCAGAGGATTCAGTCCTACGTCAACAGGAATGACGGTGCCATCTTTTCGCCGCAACTGCAGGTCGCGCAATGTCCCCATTTGTCTTGACGAAGGGGACTCCTGATAACGCGCTCGCCAACCCGTGTGTGATCTGCGTTTTGATTCAGGAACAAGAACTTCTACGGGAAAACTAACAAGCTCTTCAGCAGCGTAACCAGTCATCTCCTGAGCCGCTACGTTAACGAATCGAATTCTGCCGCGATCATCAACCAGAACGATGGCATCGGGAAGCGCTTGAAGGGCTTGCTCCGTGGCGTCACTCTGTCCGGCCATAGCCAGGCCCGGGTCCTGGGGCGCATCTGTTGAGGGGATGTTTACCATACGTTTGCCCGTGAGGCGTATCCACCTGATCCCACTGAAGACCGGGCAGACAATGGCGTGAAATACCCAGAGGACACTACATGTCTGCCTAATTGGCGTGGATTGTCACACAACTTAGATGGCTATGCACGTCATTTCGATACGGTGATTGGTGAATATGGCGTAAAGAAATCGCTGGGCTCGTCCGTCGCGAAGAAATCCGTAAGAGTTGACTCGGCAGTCTGGAAGGGCAGGTTTTAACCTTGCCGCTATCCAAGGTAGGAAGGGAATCGCGAGTCGTCTCGTTAGTCGCCTCGGAACTCCTCATCGGCATTGGCGCGGAAGAAGTCCATGTTCATCTCCAGTCCCAACCCCGGTAGGTCTGGCACGTGCAGCTGACCTTCTTTGATGACGAGCGGCTTATCGATGAAGATGTCATAGGCGTGGAGGCTATAGCGCGCGGTTTCCAGCTTGTAGAAGTTGGGCACGGTCATCATTACGTGGGCGCCGGCCAGGACGTTTATTGGGCCGCTGGCATCGTGAGGAGACATTGGGATGTAGTAAGCCTCAGCCATGGTGGAGATCTTCTTCATCTCGGATATTCCGCCGGTCCACGTGACGTCTGGCATGACGTAGTCAGCAAGTTCGTTCTCGAAGATGGGGACGAACTCCCAGCGCGTGTAAAGGCGTTCTCCAACTGAGATGGGCACGTCTATCTGATCGCGGACCTGTTTGAGCGCGTGGTTACTCTCCGGCGGAACAGGCTCTTCCCACCAGCCCAGGTTCCATTCGTTCAGCCTGCGAGCCAGACGGACTGTAGTTGGTACGTCGAAACGTGCGTGGGCGTCAATAAGCAGCTCCATGTTGGGGCCAGCACCCTCGCGAATCGCTGCCGTTACATCTGCCCCAACCTGTTCGAACTCCGGGCTCAGCTTGCCGCTCATGTAGCCGTTCTGCTCTTCAGGCATGGTTGGGAACGGGTCAAACTTCATTGCAGTGTGGCCGGAGGCAGCGATATCTTTCGCCTCCTGCTTAGCTTCGTCTGGAGAGATGTTGGGACTGGGAAGTGTGTAGAGCTCAATGGAGTCCCGGACCTTGCCGCCGAGAAGTTTGTAGATTGGCTCACCCAGCATCTTGCCGCGGATGTCCCAGAGAGCGATATCGATACCGCTGATGGCGTTCGTAGATGCACCTCGGGAACCCATGTATGTGAACGAGCGGAAGATCTTGTGCCAGATTCGCTCGATCTGGGTTGGGTCGTCGCCAACGAGAATGTCGTTGAGTTGCTTGATCATGCCGCAGACGGCGCGATTGGCTACTGGATAGGTTGTGGTGACCTCCCCCCAGCCAGTGATGCCGTCGTCCGTATTGACTTCGACAAACAGATAAGTGCCGCGACGACCGAAGTTGTATGCAATGTCAGCGTGGATAAGCCACGGGGTTACGCGGGTGATTTTCATTGGAGATCCTTTGGCTGGATACGGGGGGCGTGAAGCCGATTCTAGCTCAGGCACGGTGGCGGGATTGGTTTAGAGGCGATCAATTAACCGGCCTCTTCAGATTGTGTTCCGCGTAGAATTTGTCCAGTTCGCTTGCTGACCGGATATGTATCTGCGTCACATGCTGGCCGTAGTCATCAAGGTACTGCTGCCGCCTGGCCAATCGTCGGCTCCAGGCTCGCGAAAGCCTCAATGTGATGTACCACCATATGATCGACTCTCTACTCAGAAAATTATGACGCCATGTTTCTATGTTTTCGCCGCAGATAAAGTTTCTATCGCGAGACCGCGCAATACTGCGTTTGAAGATACGCCAGAAGACTGATCGCCACGGCAACTCAAGCCAAATGACCGTGTCGGCGCGCTCAAGAACCGACTGGCCCAGATGAGAGAGATACTGGCCATCGGCGATCCATGAGGCGCCAGATTCATCCAGAGTCCGGGTAACCAGTGCTTTGAACTCGACAGGGTCACGCTCTTTCCAGTTCGGCAGCCAGTACAGCGCGTCCAGTTCAATAACCGGGTAACCAAGATTCTCTCCCAGCGCGCGCGAAAGGGTCGTTTTTCCGCCCCCGCCCCAGAGTAATATCCGTCGTCCGAGAAGGCTGTGTGAACTGTCCATATCAATCATGATTTCAGCGCTGAACAGGAATGATTTGGGTTGATTTACCTCTGCTCAAGTGTGCCATATCACTCAAGCAGGGGGGTCCATATTGTGCGGTCGTGTGAGGGATTCCGCCCGGATACTGGGCGAAAAGGCGAGTGTCCGTGACCTTGAACTGCCTCAACATCAAGTAAGGACTTGGACGGCGTTCATCAATAGATCATCTGTCATGGCGTGGAGCGGTGATTGATCAAATGATTGGTAATAATCGACACGTGTATAGCGTTTTGCTAGTTGAGAAGAATGCGGAGCAAGCGCGCGCCATTCAAGAACTCCTCATTCAACCCGTTGGTGTGAACGCTATCGTGGCGCATGAAACGGATGTGAATTCCGCGCTGAAGCGTCTCGCCCAGACCAGTTTTGACGCGATCCTTCTGGATATCTCAGGTACGAGATCATCTGGAGTTGAAAGCCTGCGAGCAATAATCGGTTCCGTTGATCGAACTGCCGTCATTGCAATGTCCGATGACGATGATCCTGAACGAATCGCTCTGGTGATCAAAAATGGAGCTCAGGACTGTCTAAACAAGAGCGATATCAATGCAGGATATCTCGCTCGCTCGATTGGCAATTCTGTCGAACGGCAACGGAATGTCGTCGAGAGAGACGCCCTTGCCGAGATTGGTCGAATCGTTTCGTCGACGGTCAACATCGGTTCCGTACTTGATCAATTGGGCTATGAGATTGGTCGGCTTGTGCCGTTGGACCGGCTCGAAATCTCCAAAACGGAATTTGATAAGTCCCGGATAGTTGATGAATTCGTCTGGGGAGTTCGGATCGATGGTTGGGACGATAAGCCCTCTCATCCAATGCTTGGTGCACGATCAGTCGCCGCGCTGGGATCTGGAAGAGGCGGATTCGCCACAATTCATCCGGGTGACGGATTCACAGAATTTGATGCAGGCCAGTTATCTATTGAAGCCGGCCTTATGTCCGGGATGTTCGCCCCGTTGATTTCCAACGGCGAGGTATTTGGAACGCTCAGCGTCAAATCCCGAACTCCCGATGTATATGATGAGTCGCATTTCGCTTCCTTGAAAATGATCGCTGATCAGGTGGCTGGTGCCTTGCGGGTGGCCGATCTTTACGATCAGGCGCTGATGTGGGCGCAGGATAAGGAGCACCGGATACTCCTGGAGGCTGAAAAGCTGGAACTGGAGCGGGTCAGCCGCTCTAAGAGCGAGTTCATCGCTACCGTTTCGCACGAGTTGAAGACGCCGCTCACCAGTATCAATGCGTTTGTGGACATACTTTCACGTAACCGGTCCGGCACGCTCGATAAAAAGCAGCTTGAGCAGATTGAGATCATTCGTCGCAATGGTCAGCGCCTGGATATGCTCATAAATGATCTGCTGGATATATCACGGATCGATTCAGGCAGACTTGCCCTCAGTCTGGTTCCGTTCGATGCAAATCATGTAATTACCGACCTGGCATCCAGTTTTGAACCGATCGCCAGGGGAAAATCGCAGACCATAGAAGTCGCGGTGCCTGAAATCCCCACATGGATTCGTGCGGATCAGGCACGCATCTCTCAGGTTGTCAGTAATCTTCTTGCCAACGCCAGCAAATATTCCGGCCCAGAACGTGTGATTCAACTCAGGGTGAGTGTGGTTTCGAAAACGCTGCAAATTGAGGTCGTAGATTCCGGGATAGGCATCGCCGAAGAAGACATAGCCAATGTGTTTGGCCCGTTCTTCAGGGCCGATAATATAGCGACTCGCTCGGTATCTGGAACAGGACTTGGCCTGACAATTGCCAAGACGATTATCGACCTGCATGCAGGGGAGATTTCAGTATCCAGTAAATATGGATCCGGCACGAAAGTGACGATCACGCTCCCGGGCATCATTGATTCACAAGTGGCCGCAGAGGAGCTGGCGGCGCTGAACCATCCGGTGGTGCCACGTTCGCGCCTTGAGTTCATAGAAATTGATTCAGGCTGGGCGGCCTGATACCACTGCCCCTGTAGCTCGTTTATGATGCGCTCTCGATCTCCCTGCTAGCTTCGAGAGGAACCATAATGATCTGGGTAGACGATCTGGCCAATCCTGAAGGGCCTGTACTTCTGCCGGACGGCAGCTGGGCGCTGGTGGAAATGCACGCCGACCGCGGCTGGCTCCTCCACATCAGCGCAGATGGCAAATCTCGCGAGGTCATCCTGAAGACCGGGCGACCGAATGGGATGTGTATCGATGCCAACGGTACCTTCTGGGTGGCGGAGTCGATAAATCCTCCTTCCCTTCTCAAAGTCGAATGGGATGGATCAGGCGCAGGCAAGTCCGAAATTTTCCTGGAAGGTGACGGAGATGGCCCATTTCTCTTCCCAAATGATCTGGCGTTTGGGCCTGACGGACTCCTCTATATGACCGACTCAGGTGTGGCCTCCGGTGATTGGGGGAGGCTCAGCCCGGCTGAGCGTGCGAAGCAGGGTACCGACGGCCGACTCTACCGAATCGATATTGAATCAAAGTCCATCGAAAAGCTGGACTCAGGACTCCCATTCGCCAATGGCATCGCGTTCGGTTCGGATGATGCCATCTACGTCTCAACGACGATCGATGGGCAGGTTTACCGGTATGAGTACACCAACGGAAACATTGGCCCGCGTGAACATTTCGCTGATCTGATTGATCCTGCCAAGCCTGCGGGATTCAGGGGTGGCGATGGCATGGCCTTTGGCGCGGATGGCAATCTGTACGCCGCCGTCGTGGGGCAGGGCGATGTGACGATTCTTGGCAAGAGCGGAGAAGTCGTCGATCGCATCCAGCTTGCCGGTCCCGCACCAACCAACGTGGCGTTCGGCCCTGATGGTGAGCAGAAGATCTACGTGACGGAGCAGGGCGTCGGCCACTTCGAGACGCATGAAGTTGGAACCTCTGGAGCAGCCCTCTATGCCAGAAAGTAGCCAACAAGACCAGCGTCCCAACATCCTCGTAATCATCTCCGATCAGCAGCGTCGCGACTCCCTGGGCTGCTACGGCAACGACTGGATTGAGACCCCCGCGTTGAACGCCCTCGCAGACCGCAGCTACGTCTTTGAGAACGCCTACGTGATGCAGGCCGTCTGTACTCCCGCCCGCGCCACGCTCATGACCGGCCTCTACCCGCACTCCGCCAAAGTTGTGCGGAATAGCCAGCCCGGCCGCTTCATGAGCAACCTGCCAGAGGACGTCAAAACAATCGCTGAAATGGCACCGGATGAGTACGTCTGCGCCAAGTTCGGCAAGTGGCATCTTGGGGATGACCTGATCCCGCAGCACGGCTTCGAGGAGTGGGTCTCCACTGAAGACGCTCACGACGCCAACTACCCCAACTTCCAGACCCGCGAAGGCCGCTTCAGACACTCCGACTACTACGACTATCTCGTCGAACACGGCTACGAGCCTGAAGGCGAGGCAGACGGCCACCTATCGCATACGCAAACTCAGCGCGGCTTCCTACCTGAAGAGCACACCATGGCGTCGTTCCTGGGCGACCGCGCCGCTGAGTTCATCACCCGACAGTCCGACTCTGACCGACCGTTCCTGATGTACCTCACCATGTTTGAGCCGCACCCGCCCTACAACGGCCCGCTCAACGACCTCTACGACCCCGATTCGATTCCCGACGGTCCACTGTTGAACACCAAGCCAGCCGCCAACACGCCGCTGTTTAGCCGCCTGCGCTCAGACCGCCACACCGCCGAAGCCGAAGCAACCGGCGACGCCACAAAGTACTGGCGCGAGCTACGCGCCCGCTACTACGGCAACGTAACAGTGCTCGATCGCGCCGTCGCAAAAACGCTGGATGCGCTGGAGGCGTCCGGCATGGCAGACAACACAGTGGTCGTATTCACCACCGACCATGGCGACAGTCTGGGTGACCGGGGAATGATCAACAAACGCTCGTTCTACGAAGAGGTCTCCCGCGTCCCCTGCATGATGGCCATCCCATGGATGAGCGGCCAGCAACTCCGCGTCAACGGCAGCTTCGGCCAGATCGACATCGTCCCAACGCTCCTCGACCTCATGGGCGCTGAACTCCCAGACCACCTGCAAGGCCAGAGCATCGTCGACGAGCTAATGGGCAGTCGCCAACTTGAACGAGACGTATTCATGCAATGGCACGGTGGCGCAGCAACAGTCCCCCTCGGAGACGCCGCAATCGAACAAATGTCCACCGTCCCCTGGCGCTCAGTAGTGAGTGGCGACCGCTGGAAACTAAACCTCTCCCCCGGCGATCAGTGCGAACTCTACAACCTCAACACCGACCCCCTCGAGCTAACGAACTTGTTCGATATGCCGGAGCACCGAGACCGAGTCCGAGACCTTGCCGCAAGGATCCGAATCTGGCAAGAAGAAACTGGAGACAACCTGGCGCTGCCGGCTACGTGAGTGCCTCGTACCTACCGCACGGACATAGCGAAGCTGGTAATTCGAACGGAGCCGCTGGGGCTCGCAGCAATGTCACCCTGAGCCCCGCGTGAGGGCCTCTGCCAGTCTCGAATTACCCAAATGGCACATCAACCAAAAGAACTACTCCCCACGCAAGGGTTTCGGCTCCACGTGACGTTCACCTACATCATGACTGGCAGAGGCCCTCACGTCCGTCGCGGAGCCTCCCTCCTCAGGGTGACATGTGTGGCTACCGCACGGGCACAGCAAAGCTGGTACTAGCAGACACGCCCTCTCCTCTTCGACCCGTCGCGTGGGCATCCCTGCCCACAGAAAACGCGGGCTAGAAGCCCGCGCGACGGAACAGGAAAACCGCAGACACTCCCAGCACCCCCGCGCTAACGGCCCGTGCGGCAGGCACCGCCTTCGCCCCCCAGCGGATTTGCGCTCAGTGCCCGTGCGGCAGACACCCGCGTGCGGCAGGCACCCCCGCCCACATCACCGGCGCACACCACATCCGTCGTTCCGGCGGAGGCCGGAACCCAGGCACGTCCACGATGATTAACACCCAGAGCACATACGCCCGCCCCCAGCGAAATGTCATCCAGAGCGAAGGCGCCTCCGCGCCGAAGTCGAAGGATCTGCGGTGGTGGATGCAACGGGGAGGTTGGCGTGGCGGGCGTGGCTGAAACCACCCTCTTCTGGTACACGGAGGTTTCAGATCCTTCGACTCCGCTACCGCTGCATTCTGGATGACATGGGTGTGGGCGCGTTTGTGTGGCATGTAAGTCTGTGAGTGTGATTGGGCGCGTTGAATTGACCTTTGGTTAGGTCCCTCTTCCTAAGTGCCTCCATGGCAAATGGTCAGGTCCCTTTTTTACGTGCCTCCATGGCAGATGGCTTCTTCACGTGAATACATGGTGTCCCACCGGCTGATCCACACACGCCAGTCAGCCGCCGAGGTGTGCGTGTTGGTAGGACGTGTACTTAGCTTCGAGTGGGATGGCGGAGGGAAGGTGACGGCGATGGATCACAGATCAATGCGAAGATGTGAATGATTGGCTCTTCTACGAGGATAAGATCCGAGAAGTTGCGGTATTTCATTGTTTTCTCGATCAGAGACAGAATGTGTTCCGTTTGACCTACGCGGTGGATCGATTCAATACTCAAAACCTAGGAGCGATGTTCAAGGATCAGGATTGTGGCGTAACGCTGGAATCTGTGTGGGGTGCGAGGAAATCGTTAAATTGCTGGCCGACGGCCAACTAGCGACCTGAACATCATGCAGTGAGCAGAGACGTGTGTGCCCGATGGAGAATCAAGACAATGCCCAAAAACAGTATCGATAGTGCCCACGCGATTTTTCATAATGCGTCAGCCACCGGCGAGCTCCAATCTGCATTCGAATCTCTTGGAAATGAATTGTATCTACGATCTCTCGCGGTCAGAGGCTCTAGACTGGAAAATGATCCTCGGTTTGATCACTCCGATTTAGCGGGATATTTTAGCTATGTGTCCAATCGACTATCGGACGTATTTGCTCGACTTCTGTATCTGCGCTGGACGGAGCAGCGATTGATTTCTGAAGGTACTGATCAGGCTCAATCCGAATGGCGAATGTTCTCGGGATTGGGGATCAATGATTTTCATGCTGACATCGCGTCGGCGATGGATTCAATTGCTCCAGTGGTCATTGAGTCAATGATTGGAATGCGTAAAAAAGATATTCGAAAGATGCCAGGGTTTCCGGCAATCACAGACGATAGCAATAGACGGAATCGAATTACCGGCTGATATTGTGCAGATAATTGACTCGGCGAGTTTGTGGTGGCCCGCAGTGAAGAAAATCCGAGATTCAGTAATGCATCGTGAACACGATCGAATCGTTTTCGGGAATCTTGGTGATTCACTGCAATTTCAAATCTACGATAAGACCAGAAAACCACTGATGATCAATCCCCGATTGCTCGTGTCAGGCGCGCACAACGTCGTGGGCTTCAATATTTATTCTGCGTATGTTATTGGCAATCTGTGGATACTATTGAACGATATTGCCAATGTGATCGGTGATCATTTGGGAGTGTCTGTTGACGGAGCCACCCCATCAATCCGGTTCGGAAGTTGGGGTTATATCTCGGAAGGCCTGGGCGAACTCATCGACGAAGGAGCATAGGGTTCCAGCAATATGCCTGCCCTCCAAAGAAGCTGATTAGGAGGATGTGGGCGTGGAGCGACCGAGGTCCTCTGGAGCTGAACGTTGTTTCCACATCTCGATATAAAGAGAAGTAATGGGTGAGTGAAGGCCTACCCCAACCGCCACACCCGCGCCAGCAGCGAATAAATCGCAAGATCATGGTGCGCGCCTAGCCGCACAATCTCATCCCGCAACGTCCCCTCGTACTCGTAACCCAGCCGCACCGGAACACCCCGACTAGCCTCGTTTGTGCTGATTACCGAGATTTCTATGCGGTTCAATTTGAGTTCCTCGAAGCCGTTGCGCGTCATGGCCCGCGCTGCTCTCGTCATGATGCCTTTGCCGGTGCAGGATTCTCGGAGCCAGTAGTGCATCAGCCCAGCGTTGTTTTCGCCTTCGAGATCCTGAAACCTCACTTCACCCACCATCTGCCATGGAG
Organism: Chloroflexota bacterium; assembly: GCA_013204555.1. GTDB lineage: Bacteria > Chloroflexota > Dehalococcoidia > Lucifugimonadales > Lucifugimonadaceae > UBA1151. The sequence goes on from JABMNO010000070.1 coordinate 64,600, forward strand.
GCACTTGCCGCGGGACGGCGGGATCTGGTGACGGCTTGGTGAGCCAGATTGCGTAGTCAATCTCTCTCCTGGCGGCGCGGTCGGCGTCCATCTCCTTGAGTCGATTCCTGTGTTCGGCGGACGTTGCAGGAAACGACACTCTCCGCTCGATGGCCAGGCGGTCGCGCTCAGCGTCGATGATTTCGTGCAGGAGCTCGGCGTTGTCGGGTGATTGCAGCCGAAGGGTGATCTCATCATCGACGATGATTTCGGACAGGATATTGCGCGTTGGGTTTGGCGTAAGGGCAGCGTAGCAAAGGCAACCGCAGCGCCGCACCGCGAAATGTCACCCTGAGCCCCGCGTGAGGGCGTCTGCCGGTCGCGAAACGCGCTGGTGGTGCATCAACCACAAGAACTGCTCGCGGCGCAGGGGGTTCGGCAGCGCTGCACCGCGAATTGTCACCCTGAGCCCCGCGTGAGGGCGTCTGCCGGTCGCGAAACGCGCTGTGGTGCATCAACCACAAGAACTGCTTGCGGC
>JABMNO010000071.1 GCA_013204555.1 Chloroflexota bacterium
CCGAGATAGAGATCAATTGTGTTGGCATGACGCGCGCCCCGACTCGCTAGGCTGCTCGGATAAGTTGGATCAGGCGCATCACCATAGTCGCCTCCTAATGATTCCGTGTGGATGATTTGCAGGGAGTTGGTGGCGCCAGGTGCAAATTCCAGTCGCTCATTGGTTTTGTACCAGGTGTCTGAATCGATGTTCAATTCACCGAAACCGTGATCGATTCGGCGTACATCGAATTCAAGAAGTCCGCCGAAATTCGCAGGAATTGGGGTGCCGAGGTTACAACTAAACAGCCATGTGGGTCCGGTAAGCCACTGGCGATCGTTCACCACTGTTCCGGAGGACAAGAGTCCCGCGCAAGAAGGATTTTCAACTCTCAAAAATGAAGGAACCGTAAGCACCAGGCCGATTCCGGTAATTTGAGAATCCAGACCGGCACCGCTTACTGTGACACGAGCGGTGTCTCCAATGTTGGGGAGGTCAACACTCGTCGCATCAAACGTGGTCGAATGACCATCCGCTGCAATTCTCGGCCCGTCAGGCGCTGCCGCCAGAATCGCCGCCACGATGGTGGCCGCCATCCACAGCAAGAATCCGCGCTTCCACATGGGGCGAAAGTTTACCACGACACACACCCAAAACAACGATGGACGGGAACTACCAAGGTATGGGGAGGCTAGTTCCATCCCTGAGGTTCGCGTAATCCAAAATTGGATGCGGCGATGGAGATATCAAGAATGTCGATTAGTCCATCCGCGTTGATATCGATTGGGCGACCCTGGCCATCGACTCTGCCTGGCAGTAGATCACCGAATGCGGCCGCAATCGCTGAAATATCAAGGATGCTCACGGCACCATCGCCGTTTACTTCGCCGCCCCGCAGCTCCATATCCGGCATCACTAGAGGAGTATTTGAGACAGAGAGGTCATCACGTCCGTTTGCAACGAAACCGAGCGCTGTGATCCTGATCGTATAAGTGCCCTCGTTGACCCCGCTGATCACGAAACTGCCATCGGATGAGACCGTGAAGGTGGTTGACGCTCCTCCAACATTGTCCGTCAAAACGATTTGGGGGCCGATCGCCTCGAAAGCAGTTTCAGATGAGACCCCCTGAAGGTAGATAGTCCCAACAATGTTGACGCCAATTGCCTCGGCTGCCGGACTCAGAGTGTTTGAGACGCCTGTATAGCCAGGACCATCTTCGTTAACTGCAACGACCCAAGCGACGTATGACACGCCGTTCGTCAGTCCGGGAACTTCGACGGAAATGGTACCCCCATTTACATCGAATGGCGGTGCCAAAATGATCTCGCCATCCGGCGCGGCTGGCACCATATTGAGACGGTAGCTCGTCACAGGATTGATGAGGGCAGCTCCATTCACGTCGGAGGTGACTTCAGCCCAGGAAATTTCGGCTGACTGATCACCGGCATGTGCCTCTACGTTGGAAGAGGCAGCAGGAACCAAAGGCCTTTCATACAAGACGACACGATGTCGACCTGTATCAACGACTAGATAATTCCCTCGGCTGGACACAGCAATCGCGCCAACATTTCTGATCTCCTCGGAACCCCAGGCCGAAAGCAGGAAGCCATTTGTGGTGAACTGCCTCACACGGCCGTCGACCACCACATACACCAAATTCTCATCGTCTACGGTTATGTTTTTGAGAGAGAACCATCCGTCCTGAACACTCCACTTCCCAACAAAGATGCCATCTGAAGTGAACTTCTGAATCCGACGATTTCCTTCTTCTGCGACATAAACAAAGCCGTCACCGTCTACTGCCACGCCTTTCGGCCAGGAAAATTCACCATCTCCACTTCCGGGAGTGCCCCAGCCTCCGAGGTTAGTGCCATCCGGTCCAAGTTTTTGGATCCAATTGCCCGCTGCAACTGCAACGTATGCGTTACCCTCGTTGTCGAAACCTATGTCGGTGGGGAAGTCACCGATGTTGTCTGAAAGATTGAGCGATATGCTTGAGATCAGGATGCCGAATTCGTCATAAATTTGGATTCGCTCATTCCCGGAATCTACAACCCATACATCGCCAACCGGGCTAATTGCGATTCCCTGCGGTCGGAATAGCTGCCCCGAATCGCTTCCGCGCTCGCCCCAGCTCATCAAGTAACTTCCAGTCGGTCCGAATTTTTGGATTCGGCTGTTCTCGGCATCAGCGACATAGAAGTTGCCTCCTTCGTCAATTGCGATGCCCATTGGGCTTTTGAAATGGCCCTCGCTGGTCAGATCGCTTCCCCAACGGTTAATAAAGCCACCGATGCTATTGAATCTTTGTACGGTGTGGGCCCTAGGGCTGCTGACGTAAATATCACCTGATGGCCCGATGGCGACGCCTGAAGTCCCATCGAATTGCCCGGTACTGTCACCATGTTCCCCAAATATGTATAGAAATTCTCCGTTCGATGTGAATACCTGGACTCTTGATTGGCCGTAGTCGCTGACATAAACGTTGTTCTCAGCGTCTGTTGCGATGTGATCCGGGAGTGTGAACTCGGCGTTGCCTCCATACCCTCTGCTACCCCATGCGGTTATTGGCAATCCTTCTGATGAGAACTTGTGTATGCGACTATCGGCTCCATCTGTCACGTATACGTTGCCATCAAGATCCGTTGAAATTCCCCTCGGCTGACCATTTTGACTTCCTTCACCTCCTACGCCTTCCCAAGATAATATAAACGCCCCTTCAGTCGTGAATTTCTGAACGCGATCATTCTGTTCAGCGACAAACACATTCCCAGATGCATCGATCGCGATTCCACGAGGTGATTGAAAATCTCCCTCGCCATTGCCGCGGGTCCCCCACTTGGAAATGAACTCACCGTCGGGAGTGAATTTCTGAATTCGACTGGCGCTATAGTCCGCTACGTAAACGTTGCCCTGCGGGCCGATTGCAACGTCAATTGGATAATAGAATTTCCCGTCTGCATCTCCGTTACCTCCCCACGACGTTATGAACGTCCCATCGGCGGTGAATTTCTGAATCCTCGAGTTCGAGGAGTCTGCAACATAGACGTTTCCTCCTGAGTCGATCGCGATTCCCCCAGGTCTGTCGAACCGACCAGCGCCCGCAAGATCTGTTCCGAATGCCCTGACAAACACAGGGGGGGCGACTGGCACCACGTTGTCCGAGGGGGTTGACGTTGCTCCGCTGCCGACCGTATTGCGAGCCGAAACACGCAGCCGATACTCGAATCCATTGCGAAGTCCAGTAATTACCGTTGACGTGGCGCCCGTTGTCGCGGTGCCGTCAGGCGGAATGGTTGTAACGTCATATGAAAGGATGGAATCCCCGCCGAGGTGATCGGGCACCTCCCAGGAAGCCGCAACCAGACCGTCGCCGGGGATCGCTGTCACCCTGACTGGAGACCCGGGTTCACTTTGGGGTCCGGTATGGGCAACTGAATAGGTTCCGTTCAACGAGGCATGTTGACCGTGCTGATCCAGCGCGCTGATTCGGTACCGTACTGCGCCACTTCTCAGCACAGGAAGCGTAACTTCCCACTGGTCGTCTGCGGCAACTACGGAAACCGGAAGGTATGTTTCACCGGTGTCTGCAGAGTACAAGAACGCCACATGGCTGATTCCTGAAGAGTCGTTGGCGGGAAAGGTGAGAGTCACCGATTCCTGATCAGTTGGCGAAAGTGGTGTCGTGACTGGTTGGCCGATCCGTGGATCATCGAATACCCCGAGTACAACGTTTGATAGAAGGGCATTGTTCCCCGCCTGGTCGGAGGCTGCGAAGTCGACGAAGTAATATCCCTCGTCGCCATCTGGAGATTGCCAGAAAGCTGAAAAAATATCATCTTGAGCGATCAGGTCGCCATTTGAGCCATCGTCCACGAGCACCAGCGTCGCAAGTCCGTCGCCAACTGAGTCCTTGACGATGGCGGAGAGCGATGCCTCATCAAGATTGTTGGCCTCGGCGAATCTGTCCGTTATCCGGGCGGAGATAAGTATCTGTTCGCCGGGCGCACCAAAATGTACTCTAGGAATTATTATGGGAGCGCTATCGTCAATCGAGCGACTCAAGGCTAACGTGATCGATGAGTCGTTTCCGTTGTAATCCCTCGCCGTGATCACTACTGAATTATTGCCAAGCGCAAGTGAGAGATTGTGGGCAAACTCCCCAAATCCGTTGAACGCGACATCTTGTGCGGCGCCACCGCCGACCGAAATGCTGATGCTTGTTACCCCAATGGCGTCCGATACAGTCCCCTCTAACGTGACGCTGTCTTGATAAACGGTCGCCACCGATGGGTGAGAATTAATACTGACAATGGGTGGGACGTTGTCCCAGGGCGCGAAGACTCCAGCCCAGCCCCCGCCCGCGATGGCAACTAGTTCTCCATCAGGAGACCAGCTGACAGAGGTCTGATCCGAATTTCCGGCCCCTCCTTGCAATTGCATTAATGCACCACTCTGGTCAGGCCTGTAGATGAAAACTGAGCCGTCTGCGTCCTGAGCTGCGATCATTCCGTACCCAGAGCGGGAAGAATCAAGCGTCTGCGACCAAGCAACATCCACAAGATTCGTAACCTCGGAGTAACTGTGGGGTAGCGGACTATGGCTTGAAGAATCGTAGACCCGTGGGCCTGTTTTGCTGAAACCCAATACATACTGGGCTCCATCTGGTGACCAGTCCACGGCCCGAATGTCATTGCTATTCACTGATATTTCTGAGAGTTCGGTTTGAACTGAAAGATTGGCCGCCGACCGCAGTTGCCAGACACCATCATCCATTCCTACGAGGACCTGAGACATATCGGGGTTAAATTTGACATCCCGAGGCCTGTCCTGGTTAACGGTAACCACATGCATCTCGCCGTTTGACCTTGCTTGGTCGTGAAGGCATATTTCATTTGAATCATTACCAACGAATTTTGTGCCAGATCTCGACCAATCGATGCTCGAACGACCGCAATTGCTGTCGATTGAGCGCCATATGGAAGAAAGACCATCAGCACTGGCATCGTAGACATAAACCGCGGTCGCGAACCGATCTCCAATTGAGTCGAAATCGACCTCAGCCCCCCCATTCATTCCGTCCGCATTTGAAGCGACCTGCTGCCAACTTGACGTATCAATTAGCTTGGCAGCGGAATTTGCGGTTGCCATGAACAACCGTTCACCATTGGGAGTGAAGGTAGCGAAGTCACCCGCTCCATCCCAACGGACAAATGCCTCGATTACTGTCGGCATGCCTCCAAGGTGGGAGCTCCAGGTCCAACTAACGCCCGATATCGTGAAGACCAACGACACATCGGCCTCGCCGGTCAGATGGATACGAACGTTCTCTATGTACCCACCGTCATTCGTGACACCGGCAATCCGGTTACCCCAATCGCCCTCACCTTCATGTGAGATGTCGCCGGCCGAGCTGGGTGAGAGATCTATCGTGTAATTCTGCTGCCGGAGATATTCGCCGCTCAGACGATTTCGCACGCGGACGGTTATCTCGTATTCAAATTGGCTGTCCCTTTGGAAGGACTCAACGTTGAATGTGATGTTAGATGGGCCGGTAACTGTAACCTGCTCAGATCCCGTTTCATATCCGCTGGCACTGGCGCTGAATTGAATATCCCCCGTAGCTGTCGTCGGGCGGAATTTGACCGAAGCTTGCCCACTTGAGTCGGTTACGTCGTCCTGAGGGCGCGTCGGCCCGCCAGAACCTTCCACGAAGCTGCCAGCCACCCCTCCAGCGCTGAATGCGACAAGAACATCCTGGACTGGAGCACCATCGGTATCGTGCACTTTGGCAGAAAGAGTAACCTGCTTATCCGGTTTATTGACATGACCACTACATCTAGTGCCTTGTGAGCGCCGGGTTCTTGTGGCTAAATGTCCCTTTGTAAAGTCCTTCATACGTTGGCCCTTCGGATTTATCCGCG
>JABMNO010000072.1 GCA_013204555.1 Chloroflexota bacterium
CTACATTCCAGTTCAACACGCCTGATTCAACGCTCTTGCCTGAGTAGCTGGTCGGTTGGGTCAACAGGTCTATTGACGCAACCCAACTCTGATCAGCCGCTTGTGACTCCGATTTCTTTCGCCGTCACACTCTCCAAAACTGCTTCGGAACTCAACTTCGCTTATCATGCACGGCAATTGCCGTCTGCGCGTGTATGGCGGCGAATTGACAAACCCCTCGATCAGGCTGAACAAGCCGCTCGAGATTTCGAATGGGTACGCGCGAATCTCAATGTTGCCTGGTCCAGGTTTTGATCAGACCGCCGCCCCCGTAATCCAGGAGACATATTTTGACGCCACAGATTGCAGCATATGGAACGCTTTTCGCTGACGATGGCTTCAGCGTTAAGTGGCAGAACCCTGAAGATGCCAACGTTTGCTGGGTGTGGGATCCCGGCCACTTCCCGTATCCCTTTCCGCCACTCGCAATCGATTGCGGCGGTATGGGCTCAGGCGCCATCGCTAAAGCGCAGGGCGTGCCGACGGAAAATCGTCGACTATCGCGATTCATTAACGGCTACTGGTACATAGGCGCGACTCCCGGGGGCGGTACTCACATCGGCGCCGGTCAGCCTTCAGTAGAGCGGAGAAAGCAGATCGCTGCGGAGTCGAAAGACCCCTGGGGTAATTGGAAACGAGTATGGGAGCCGGAGATTCGGAGCCTCTTAGACCCCATCAAGAGTGATGATCTGAGATCGGTTCCTTATACGGAGATTGCCGACGCACTTGGACGGCTCTTCGCAGATTCCGCAAGTGCGTGGGGAGTGACGATGGGCGCGGCTCAGACACTCGGGGCGATTTCTGGTCCGTTTCTCCAGTACTGCAAGACAGAGTTCGGAGATGAAGGGGAACTTCTAGGTGCGACCATGCTCGGGGGGTATTCGAACTACTCCACAGACTCGGACGTAGCCGTCTGGAATCTGGCCAGGTTGCTTAGTGACACTCCAAATCCGGAGGAGTCGATTACCGCGCTTGAGCGTAGCCCGGAATCAACAGACAGTGAAGCTGGAAAAATTGCCAATCAGATCCTGAACCACTACGGATGGCGATCCTCACTCTGGTCGGATATGGCGACACCGGTTTGGCGCATCGATCCAACGCCATTCTTCGAATTGCTGCGGCACTACATTCACAATCTGCCAGAAGATCCTCGAGTGGCCACTCGCAGAGCTGCACAACGGCGAAGGCGGATGGTTGCAAAGGTTCGAAAGGGTCTTAGTGGCGAGGGTCTGAAGCATTTCGATGAACTTCTGGAGACCGCCAGCATCTATGTGCGCCTCCGAGAAGCCCGCGCCTTCTGGCAAGTGGCAGCACTGGGCGTTCTGGGTGTCCCGTGTAGGGCCGCCGGAGCCAGGCTAGTCGAGGCCGGTGTGATCAACGCGGTCGATGATGTGTATTACCTCAACCTGCACGAAATCGGTGAAGCGACGTCCGGCTCGAAAAACGGCCAGTGGTCCAAGCTGGTTGCGAAGCGCCGGGTGGCGTACACGAAGTATCAGGGAGCAGTTCCACCCCTCATAATGGGTGCGCCATTTGAAGGGGACATCCAAGAGTTGCAAGGCCGCACGGGGAAGTTCCGAAATGCCGATTCACACGATGCTATGGATACGGATAACCGCTTAATTTACGGCACCGCTGCGAGCCGCGGAACGGTACGCGGGACTGCTCGATTGGTCTATTCGCTGGGCGAAGCGGGGCGCCTGAAAGAAGGCGAAATTCTGGTCTGCCGCACGTCTTCGCCTCCGTGGACGCCCTTGATCGCCAGATCGGCAGGAGTCATCGCCGAGACCGGAGGGGTTCTGATGCACTGCGCAATTGTCACAAGGGAGTACGCGATCCCATGCATTGTCGGGGTCGGACCGATTGATGGCCGTATCAAGGACGGCGATACGATCACCGTCGACGGAACTCAGGGAATCATTCGGATCGAGTGAGTAACACCGCGTCGAACGGAATTCAAAGATGCCCTGCACTTCCCGCGTTCCGTGGGTGAGATCACGACCGAGTGGCTGATGAAGTCTCAATTCCAGCGCGAGGCCTATCGTTGAGCCCTCTGGACTGCCCAAGTGGTTCACGTTCCACTCAATGCGCCATGCTGCTGCTTCATTCGGATTGGCGGCTGGCGTGCCAGCGGTCACAGTAGCGGAGCTTTTGGGGCGGAAGGGTGGTGATGCAGCTATATGGACAAGCAATACCGGCGAGTCGTTCGCTGGCGATGGCAGCGATAGCGGAGGCGTTGGGGGAGTGAATGCTGTACGCTGCCATCGACCTATGGGAGCGGGATTGAGGTGGACATATAATTCATCGTATGGGGCAACATGCCTGGTAGTCCACCCGAGCCAACTCCGATATGGCATTTGACTAGCGTGTCGAATCTTGAATCGATTGCGAGATGTGGCGACGTCTACTGTAAGAATCGGATGGCGGCTGAAAGCACTGTTTATCGGGACATCTCGAATGCGGAAATTCAGGACTATCGTTCTAATTTCCCGGTCCCGTGCGGTCCAAGTGGAACATTGCATGACTACGTCCCATTCTTTTTCAATCCGTTATCGCCAATGCTGCTTCGGACAGTAAATAACAGTGAGACCCGACACGTTCACCGCGAACTCGCCCACATAGTCACCACTGCGCAAGCGGTTGCGGAAGTCAACGATCAATTCGTTTTCACAACTGGTCACGCCACGATGGCTCTCTCGGAGTACTACGACGACCTATCAAGGCTTGGCGAGGTTGATTGGGACGTAATGCGAGGCAAGTGGTGGAACAACACGCTCGATCTACCGAATCGGAAATGCAACAGGCAGGCTGAGTTTCTAATCAAAGACTCATTCCCGATACGATCAGCCGCTGGCGTAATCGTTTTCGATGATGAATCAGCGGAAAAGGCGACGGAATACTTGACTCAGAGTGACGTTGATATTTCAGTGTTCGTGCGACCACAGCATTTCTATCGGGGTGGATGAATATGATTGATCTCGTAAGGGGAAATCTTCTCAGTGCGGATTGCGAGGCCCTGGTCAACACCGTCAATTGCGTCGGAGTGATGGGTAAGGGAGTCGCACTTCAATTCAAGAAGACTTATCCGAACAACTACGAGATATATAGAGACGTATGTGACGCGGGTGAAATGGTAATCGGCAAAATGTTGGTCACCGAAACCGGATTGCTTGGCACTCCCAAGTACATAATCAATTTTCCGACTAAAGATCATTGGAAGAACCGTTCCAAGATAGAGGACATCGAACTTGGACTCGAATCATTGGTGTCGGAAATCGAAGCTCGCTCGATCAAATCGATTGCGCTACCACCACTTGGATGCGGAAATGGAGGACTTGATTGGCCGGATGTTCGTCCACTAATTGTGGAGGCGCTATCACTGGTTGATGTTGATGTTCAATTGTTCGAGCCTGGTTACGCACCATTCGCCAACGAGCAAGTTGTGTCAACCCGGAAACCTCGGTTGACACGATTTAAGGCGCTATTGGTTAAGTTGTTCGAGAGATATGCATATCCCGGTTACGAGATCAGCGCATTGGAGGCCCAGAAGCTGGCTTGGTTTTTGGATCGTGCTGGCGAGCCAACGAAACTCAACTTCGTTAAGGGAAAATACGGCCCATACGCTGAAACACTCAACTATTCCCTTCAGGAGATGGATGGTCATTTCATCTCAGGATCTGGAGACAGATCCTCGATTCGCGCCGAGATCGTCATCGAATCTGAGGCGGTGGAAGCGGCTGATGAAGTCCTTAAACGCGAATCCGATGACGCTTCGGAGAGATTGGATCGAATATTCGGTTTGATACGCGGATTTGAGAATCCATATGGAATGGAGCTGTTGTCCGCGGTCGATTGGTTGGCGACGAGTGAACACGACCCGATTCGAACAGCTGACGACGCAGTGAGAGAGATTCGGAAATGGTCGGCCCGCAAGGCGAACTTATTTCCCGAGCAGCACATCAGAAAAACATGGACTCACTTGGTCGCTAAGGAGTGGATTGATCCGGCACTGAACGAAGCCTAAATCCTGAGTGGCGTTGGGTTGGAGACCGCTCGTTTTGACCTATTAATCTTGCGTCCGCTCGAAGAGCGAATGACAGCAGTTTTGACAGCAACGCAGGTGAACTAACTCAAAACTGCCGCTGAACTAAATCGCTCATTTCAATCTGAAATCTGTACGAACCTGAACCGCTCTGAACCCGTTTAGCAAGTTTCCTAAACCGGGGGTAGCGGTTCGATACCAGCCGGGGGCACCACTACATTCCAGTTCAACACGCCTGATTCAACGCTTTTGTCTGAGTAGCTGGTCGGCTGGGTCATCAGGTCGATTGACTGCAACCCAACTCTGATCAGCCGCTTGTGACTCCGATTTCTTTCGCCGTCACAGTGTCCCAAATGGGCTTCAGCACTCAACTTCGCTCATCATGCGCTGGCCTGATTCGGGTATGACCTGGGTGTTGGTGTGAGACCACGTGACTTGCGCAGAATCCACACTGCGCGAGAATGCGTCGTGCTGGAGACCCCTCGATACGCTTCCTGGGACGCCATCCGGCATTCATAGTCGGAGAAGTGGAGGATCGAGTCACATGAACGCTGTCAAAGATCTTTTGAAATCAGGCCAGACCGTTATCGGGACGGGTGGACCCCCAGACCCAACTCTCGCTGGTATTCTGGCTGATTCGGGATTCGACTTCCTGCTCTTCGACACTCAGCACTCGCCCATAGAGATTCATCAGCTGATCCCCGCGATTCACGCTACTAACGGCAAGAAGGCCGCACCCATCGTTCGGGTCAGCGACAACCGACCTGACCTGATTTGCTTCGCTATGGACGCAGGAGCCAGAGGCATAGTGGTGCCCATGGTCAACACCAAAGAGGAAGCCGAAGCCATGGTGCGATCTTGCCGGTACTACCCGAAGGGCGACCGCAGCAATTCTGGGCCTCGCGGGGAGTGGGGCGAATACAAGGAGTACCGCGACTACCTGGACATGGCCAATGACGGCATGGTCATCGCCCCCATGATTGAGACAAAGCGGGCGATCGATAACATCGATGAGATCCTGAGCGTTGACGGGATTGATGTCCTTCTGATTGGTCCGACAGATCTCTCAATTGAGCTTGAGGTTCCAATGCAGTTCGAGTCCGATACCTACGTGGCCGGACTGGACAAGATTGCCGCAGCCTGCAAGAACCACGGCGTGGTTCCGGGCATGTACTTCATCCCCCCTGGAATGGACCCAAACTTCTTTGTGGAAAAGGGCTACAAGTTCTTCACTCAGCAGTGGGCACCATGGGCGACAGAAGGCATAGAGAAAGCCCTGTCAGGCGTTAACAGGTAGATCCCGAATAAGACACCGGGTATGAAGCCGCTGCCGGAGTGCCTCCTGGCGCTCCGGCAGATATTGAAGGCCTAAGAGGTCGGATTTTGTGATGGCGGTATTGACCGCGACGCGGGTGAACTAACTTCAAACTGCTGCTGAACGAAAACGCTTACCTCCATCTGTATTCCGTGTGAATCGGAACCTCACTGAACCCAATTCACAAGTTTCCTGAACCGGGTGGTGGAGGTTCGCGTCATCCCGTGGGCACCACTGCCCCTGCATGGTCATCGGTGACGGCGTCATATCGTCCGCGGTGGGCCCGAAAAGCCTATCCGGGTTGGTCTTTGATCCTGCGGTCCAGTAGTGGAATCAAGAGATCAAGGAGGAACAGGGTGATAGCCAGCAAGATGATGACGACGTAAGCGAGGCCGGTCATCATTGTTACGTCTCGACCGCGCAGGGACTGGAAGAACAGGAATCCCATCCCCGGATAGCGGAACACGATCTCCACGAGGAGCACACCGGTGAGAATCGATCCGACCGACGCTGCCAGGCCGGTGATCTGTGGCAGCATCGCATTGCGCATGCCATAACTCAGGAACTGCCGTCGTGGCTTCAGGCCTTTCGCCGCGGCGAAGATGGCGAAGTCCTCCCCTTGCAGATTGACCATCAGGCCACGCATTGAAACGGTCCAGAATCCAACGGTGGCGATGATGATCGACAGTGCTGGCAGTACCGCGTGATGCAGCGCATCGAGGATGAATGAGATCGACCAGTTGGGTCGCAGCGTGGGGTCGTAAACATCCCATCCGCCCTGCATCGGGAACCAGCCCCACTTGAAGGCCAAGAACCAGATCAGAAACCAGCCAAGCAGGTAGTAGGGAATTGATGAGACCACCAACAGCGGCGTGAATCCCCATCGGATGAAGCCGGGCGACGACGGCCACCCCATCAGTCCACCTGCGAACGATCCAACTACGAACGCAATCAAGGTGGAGACGCCCACAAGGCCCAACGTCCAGAAAAGCGAGCTTCTGATCACGCTGAATACTGAGACAGGGAAGAAGCGCCGGGACGCACCGAGGTCGAACTGAGCCAGATCGAATATGTAGCGGCGGTACTGGATGATGAGCGGATCGTCAAAACGAAACTGCCGTTCGAATGCCGTTCGAGCTGATCTATCTGCGATTTGCGAATCAAGCGAGGCGACGACCGCTGCTGTCTCAGGCGGAAGGTTGCCGGGATCATGATCGCCAATGGTCTGCTCTCGTTCCAGCTTCAGATCTTTGATCAGATCGTCGAGTAGCTGTCGTTTCGGCGCCGATGAGAACCACCCGGCCTCAGAGGGGTTCAAACCAAGCTGGCGTGGAACAACAAACATCACCGTGCTGGCCACCCAGATGATGAACACCATGAGGGCGAAACGCCTCGTGATTCGGTTGCGAAGTATCGATTTGATCACACCGACAGTTTTCCGGGTCGGGGACAAATCGACGCCGGGTTGGCTCAACATTTCGTTTATCGATGACCGGAACGCCCGCGCTTTCTCGTTGGCCGGGTCTATCGAAATTACGCCATCGCAGATTCGGAGAGCGGCAGCCCAATCTTGTCGCCGCATAGCCAGTTCGGCCAGTTCCAACTGAGCGCGCGCTGATTCGGCGGTACCGTCCAGGTTTCTGCCGGGTTCAGAGGTCATCGAGATTCCGAACACTCCAGTTCAGATGGCTACGTTGGCCGCGGCAACATATTCGGTTGGCGAAAACCTCGCCAGACTACTGATCCCCGCAAGCCTCAAAAACGGACGAGAGAGAAATGGGTTTCTCCAACAGAATCTTACGGTAGGGCATCATTATCGTTCCGCCTGCCGAAGCGATGATCCCATCACACGATTTCGGTCGCAGCGATCGTGGGGCATTGGAATAAGGAACGACTATGGAGCCGGTGGTTCGGGTATGATTCCGCTCCGCGACGGCAATTAGAACACCAAACGCGAGGCCAGCATGAAGATCACGAATGTCACCACCTATGTAGTCGCCGACCGGTCGCAGAACCAGATTGGCGCCCGGATGGACTGGCAATGGGTCTTCCTGAAGGTAGAAACAGACGAAGGCGTCACCGGATGGGGAGAGGCCGGAGCATCGGCCAGGGCCTCCGGTGTGGCGATGGGCACCGCCATCGAGCACGTGAAAGAGGCCGTCATTGGTGAAAACCCGATGGATATCGAGCGCCTCTGGCACAAGCTGTACCGTCGATTCAGCTACATGGGATCACGGGGTTTTGGAACGAGTCTCACGGCCGGGTTTGACACGGCGCTCTGGGACATCAAGGGCAAAGTGGCCGGAATGCCGATCTACGACCTGCTGGGTGGTCGGTTCAGGGACCCGGTCCGGCTTTACTGCAACGTATGGTTCCGCGGCTGCTCCACACCAGAGCAGTACGCGGAGGCCGCACAGAAAAACTTGCTGGACGAGGGGCATGACGCTTGCAAGCTTGACCCGTTTCTGGAGATGGTTCCATTTCACACGATGTACCAGGATGGTCAGATCAGCAATGAAGGCGAGCAGTTGGGCTACGACATCGTGGCTGCTGTCAGAGAGACTGTTGGGCCAAACCACGAGATATTGATCGATGCTCACGGCCACTACAACGTACCAACCGCTATCAGGCTGGCGAACAACCTTTACGAGCAGTCGAACATCGGCTGGTTTGAGGAGCCTGTCCCTCCAGAATCGTACGATGCGCTGCGCGAGGTTCGAGAACACACAGCGGCGCCGATTTGCGTTGGTGAAAGACTGTTCACACGGTACGATTTCATTCCGATCTTCCGCGACCGGCTGGCCGACTACATCATGCCCGACACGATATGGACGGGTGGCATATCAGAGGTGAAGAAGATAGCGACCATGGCCGAGGCTTATTACATTCCGGTGGCTCCCCACGTGGTGCCCGGTGGCCCAATCGAACTCATCGCCGCGGCGCACGTCGTGAGCAGCATCCCCAACTTTTACCGGCTGGAGCACTCTCAGTTCAACATCTCCACGCACAACGAGATGTTGAAAGAGCCCTACGTGATCAAGGACGGCGCTCTGCATTTGAACGGCAAACCAGGCCTTGGCTACGAGCCGGACGAGGAGTGGTTGCTGGCCAACCTTCACCCAGATTGGGAAGTCGCCAGTAGCTGAGGATTCTTGCGCCGGTAAGTCTGAGGTCGACGGTGAACGTTTTTATTGCTGCCGCGCTGTTGGATTGATAGCGCGGCAATTCCGCTGGAAGCAACGGCGAACGCCCCAGTTCACCCGGCCTGCCGCTCACCGCTCTCTATACGGTCGAGCAGTCTGAGCAAGCCGTCCAGGATGGTCAACGGGTGGGGTGGGCAGCCAGGCACGTAGAGGTCGACCGGGACCACGGACTCGGCGCCGTTGTTGGTGGCGGGCATGTTGCGGAATGGGCCACCAGAGATGGCGCAGCCGCCTACTGCTACTACGAGTTTCGGGTCTGGGATAGCGTTGTAGGTTGTTTCGAGGGCCTGTCGCATGTTCTGCGTCACTGGGCCGGTGATGAGTAGGCCGTCTGCGTGGCGAGGCGACGCGACCATTGAGATACCAAAACGGCTCAGGTCAAACACGACGTTGCTTAGTGCGTTGACCTCCGCTTCGCAGCCATTGCAGCCGCCGGCGCTGACCTGACGGAACGCGAGTGATCGACCGAAGAGGGCACGGGTCTTCTTATCGAGAGCTTCAGCCAGGCGCAGACCTTCATCGCCGATGATCAAGTCGTCACGGGTTGAGGTAGCCATCGCGAATTTTGGCGTGAATGCGATGGCGTTCTCCGGACATGCCTCCGTGCATTCCAGGCAGAAGGTGCATTTGCCAAGATCGAACTGCGGCTTGCCAACGGTTATCTGGATGGCATCAGTGGGGCAGGAGTCGACGCACTCCGTGCACCCGTTCGGGCACTTCGAGCTATCGATCAGAGGCCGTCCGCGGAAGCGCGCCGGGAGCTGCGGCAACGCCTTCGGAAAGGCAGTGGTCTTGTGGCCCTGACGCTGCCGAACACGTAGCAGGTTAAGCATTTGGCTGACTCCGTCTCACAGGTCGAACCCGCAGTACGACAGGTTGAACGATTTGTTGCATAGCGGGAAATCTGAGATCTGCTCGCCCCGCATTGCGGTCGTCACCGCCGACCAGTTGCGGAATGACGGATCGACGATCTTGTACGTGGCAAATCGGCCATCCGCGTCGGTTGTCGCCAAATGAACGATCTCGCCGCGCCAGCCCTCCACCATGCTGACGGCGAAGCTGTTACTTTTCAGATCAGCGCAGGTAACTCGGATGGGGCCTCCTGGCAAGGCTTTGAGCAGTTTTTCCGCGATCGCGAATGATTGCTCGATTTCATTCCTACGAACCGTGACCCGCGCCAGTGAGTCGAGAGTCGTTTCAACTACTGGAGACAACCCGGCAGACTCATACCAGCCAGTGGGATGATGCATCCGAACGTCCACTTCCACGCCGCTTGCCCGCGCTGCCACTCCAACGATGCCCAGTTCTCGACACTCATCCGCCGTGATGACACCCGTACCGGTCATTCTCGCGACGGATGAACGGGAGTCGAATAGCAGGCCCGTGGCGTCTACACATTGGGAGCGCGCCGTATCCAGCGTGGCTCGGAGCTCGGTGAGCATTGCGTCGTCGATATCCTGAGTCACGCCACCGGGCCGGACGAAACTTCGGCCCATTCGACTCCCGGTTAACGTGGTGGTCACGTTCAGCAGGTCGCCACGTAATCGTCCGCAGAACGCTGCTGGGGGGAGGTATCCGATGTCGTTCGCTATCGCTCCGAGGTCGCCCACGTGGTTGGCCAGTCGCTCAAGCTCAAGCGCGAGAGCACGCAAGGCCTGCGCTCGCTCGGGAACTTGTGTACCCGATAGCGCTTCAATGGCCTCGCAATATGCGATAGCGTGGCCGATAGTGGTGTCCCCCGCGACCGTCTCAATCTGGGACATCGTTCTCTTGTGAGGTCCTCCCACCATGGCGGATTCGACTCCGCGATGCTGGTAGCCCATTTGGACTTCCAGATGTTGGACCACTTCACCGGTGCACTGGAAACGGAAGTGGCCGGGCTCAATCACTCCGGCGTGTACCGGGCCAACAGCCACCTCGTGTACGTCCTGCCCTACCATCGTGAAGAACGGATGGTTTGCAGGGTCGTCGTGACTTCTCACGCTCTTGAGCCACGGATGCCCGACCGGCGTCAGCCCCAGGTTCTCCCACATCTCGCGCTCAAACATGTGTACCTGCGGGCAGTCTGGAGTCAGCGACGGATATGAGTCATCGACGCGTGTTTTGAGCACTCGAAGTGAGCCTTGAGCATCATCCGCCAGGACCGCGAACAGGATGGCTCTAACTTCACCGATTGGCTGTGCGGAAAAGTTGACGACACGAGCGCCTCCACTGACCTCAGCCAGCAGTGCCGAACGAAACTGCTCGAACGAACTTTCGGGAATCGAGTCCAGTGGGATTGACTGGCCGTTCTTCAGCATCGACTCAGCCTCCACTCTCAATAAGCAGCGCGGCGCCGTCCATCATGGTGCGAATTGCTGGTGGCAAATAGAACCCTGTTACCAGCACGCCAATGGCAAGAAGCGCGGGAGGAAGAACTGACAGCCATGGCTCCCGTCGCGTTGTGCCGGTCGCTGTGCGGTCTGGGGTGGCCGGTGGCTCACCCTGAACCATGCGCAGAACCACAGTCGTCATCGCAGTGAATATGAGCGCGAGCATCACGAGATATGCCACCGCCACCACGTTGCGGCCGGTCTCAAACATCGCCTGCAGGATGATGAACTCGCTGAAGAACGATCCGAACGGCGGTGTGCCTGTGATCGCGAGAAACCCTATTAACCAGAGGGCCGCTGAGATGGGCAACACTTTGAACATACCGCGTGCGCCCCGTACTGAAGTTGAGTGGAAATAGGCAAGGGCGTTCCCGGCGATCAGAAACAGCAAGCCCTTTGCCAGCGAGTGGTTTAAGACATGAAATATGGCTCCGAAACTCGCGCTCCCACCGATTCCGACAGCCAGTGCAACAATGCCCATATGTTCCACGCTGGAGTAGGCCAGAATCCGTTTGAAGTCGTTCTGCAGCAACATGAACACCGTTGCCACGAACATCGAAAGCAGTCCGAAACCGATCAGCAACTGGCTGGCGAACTGAGAGTCGCCCGTCGCTCCAATGATCTGATAGGCCCGGAGGATTCCCAGAAACGCTGTGTTCAGCAGCGCACCTGACATCAATGCGGACACCAGCGAAGGTGCCTCGCTATGGGCGTCCGGCAGCCACGTGTGCAATGGCGCCAGGCCCATTTTCGTTCCATAGCCCACCAACAAGAACAGGAATCCGGCATGGAGCCAGGTGGTGTCCAGGCCATCGGCGGCGGCGATCAGGTCTTCAAGAACCATAGGAACGGCGGTGCCGTCACCAGAGGTCGCAGATACCGCAATAAAGAAGGTTCCAAGTAACGCGAGTGCAATGCCAACAGAGCCGAGCAACAGGTATTTCCACGTGGCTTCTAGCGACCGATGGTGGCGGTGGAAGTAGATGAGCGGCGCGCTTGTCAGCGTGGTGGCCTCCACGCCAACCCACAGGAGGCCGAGGTGGTGACTCACCGTAACGAGGGTCATCGCCCCCAGAAAAAGAAGCAGGTAGCCAGTGAACACGCTCTGGGGTGCGTTGGAGAACAACCCGCCATCGATCCAGTCAGGGCGCGGGTCGCTGGCTTCGCGCTGGAGATAGCCAACGGCGTACACAGCGGCTACCCAGAAAAGGACGCTGGTGACAAGAAGTACGTACAGGCCGAGATCGTCAGCTCGAAGCCAGCCATCGATAAGAGATCCTGGCGGCTCGATGATGCTGGCGATGACCAATGCCAGATGCGCGCTGGCGGCTGCAACCAGAATCGCCCGTTGAGGGCGCTCCCATGGCATTACAAACGCGAGGACAGCTCCGATGAGTGGGGTGGCGAGGAGCGCAACGATCATAGGTTGGCCCGATCACTTCCACCGCCATCGGATCGACGAACCCCGTTGCGGGGCATACGCCAGCGGCGTGCGGGCAACATATCGTGCAGTTGATTCAGTCGGCTGGTGTCAATGTGGTCGAACTCACGGTTGATGTTGTGAATGGTCACACCCATCACGAAGACCGCTGCGAAGAGATCAAGCAGCACGCCCATCTCGACGAGAGTGGGAAGAGCCGATACCAGTACGAGACCGAACATGAATATGCCGTTTTCAAGCACCAGGAACGCGGCGACCTGGGTTATCGCTTTACGCCTGCTGATGATGGTCAACAGGCCGATGAACGCCGTTGCGAGCGATATCGGAATGATCAGTTCAGAGTCGATCTCGAAAGGGAGGGTCAGCGACGTTGAGAGCCACAGGGCCGCGCCGAACGCGAGACCACCGACGACCAGCGACAGATTGAAGCCAATGAACGGCTCCACTTCAACTTCAACCCGCCCGGTTCGAATAGTTCGGGTGAGGTACCAGGGCACCACGAGGCCTTTTACAACGATGCTGGATGCGACAACTATGATGAGGCCTATTTCGACCTTATCGTGGACGATCAGGAGGAGGATTCCGGTAATGATCCCCTGCGCCGCCGCCGCCCAAACGCACTGAGAGACCCGCCTGAGGCCCAGGCAGGCGAAACCCAGGAGAAGGGCGAGAACCAGCAGGAAATCGATCAGATTCTCCATGGACCTACCGCACTCCCAGAGCGATCGCCGCACTCATGGCGCTCAGGCCAACAGCAATCGTCAGTAACTCTGGCACCTGGATCATCCGAAGACGCGCCATAGTCGACTCGACCAGCGCCACGGCGATCGCCGTGAGAACCATTCCAACACCAAATATCGTGGCGGTAGCCCAGAGCGGCCCATCGTAAATTGAGAGCACGATGTTCACCAGAAGTGCGGCGAAGATCCAGAGCTTCAGCGCGGCAGCGTAGGTGAGGAATCCAAGATCAGGCCCACTGTGATCCAGGATCATCACCTCGTGAACCATCGTCAGTTCCAGGTGTGTGGTGGGATCGTCGACCGGTATCCGGGCGTTTTCTGCCAGCATGAGCAGGAACAGGGCAACCAGTAGCAACACGATTGCGGGTCCCGCTGCGCTTGACCATGCAAAGTTGAGGTCGCCACCGAGCATGCCCTCGACTGAAAACTGTCCGGTGATGACAGCCAGTGCCACCCACATGAGCAGCAGACCTGGCTCAGAAATCGCGGAGATCATCGCCTCTCGGCTGGCTCCCATCCCCTCGAACGCCGACCCCGTATCCATGGCCGCCAGAATCATGGCCAGTCGAGCGAACGCGAGTAGCCCGGCGAAGAGAAATATGTCGCCGTTGAAGCTGAACACGGCACCAGATGTTGCCAGCGGTACGAGCAGCATGACGACGCCCACCGAGGCCAGCACCACCGCCGGTGCGGATGTGAATATCCATCCCGTCGTGACGCTATAGACGCCTCCCTTCTGCATCAGCTTTATAAGGTCGAAGTATGGTTGAAGAAAGGGAGCGCCAGTTCGTCCCCCGACGAATGCCTTGGTCTTGTTTATGATGCCAAATAGCAGCGGCGCAAATATGAATCCCGTAGCCGTGAAAATGATCGCTGACGCGTCCAGTGTCATCTGGCGAATCCGAATCGCCAGACGAGTAGAACAGCCAACGCGATCACGGGGTAGAGGAGATACAGGTTCACGCTGCCCTGTTGCAGCCAACGCAATCTGGCGTTGAGCGACAGCAGAATGAGCCACCCCGGGCGGATCAGACGTTCGGTTAGCAGGTCTGGGGCATCTGAGGCGAACCCGGCGCGGACGGGAAAGGGACCACGAGGCGGTGAGAGCCGCTGTCGGGGTCGAACAAGCTGCTTGAACAGTCTGATCAGTGGTTCGGCGAATGAGGTCGAGGTGTACTGCATCCTCGGCGAAGGCAGCGCATACGCACAGCCCCATGTCAGCGCCGATCTGACAGATCGACCTCGGAGCAACGCGCTGCGCAGCAGGAGAAGGACAGCCACGCTGCCAGCAACCGCCAGCGCCGCGATTGTCACCCGCCACAGTAACGTCTCAAGCGCGGTTGTTTCTATAGCGGCGGCCGCCGTGCTAATCCCGCTCAGGTTGGTTGCCGCCGGCACAACGACCTGTATCGCGAGCACCGGCACAATTCCAATGATGATCGTGAGCACGGCAAGGATTGCCATTGGCACTTTCAGGCCTACCCCGACTTCTTGAGCCTCTGCCGCGATCGGAGTCCGCGGGCTGCCCAGGAACGCGATGCCAATGGCACGTGCGAACGTGGCAAGTGCCAACGCACCCACCAGGCCCAGCACCGGAATAATTGCCAGTACCGGCGCGACCTTCGGGCCGGGTAGATCGACGCTTCGTAAGGCGGCGGTGACGAGTGTGAACTCGCTAACGAACCCACTCAGTAGCGGCACTCCCGCGATTGCTGCACCGCCCACGATGAATGCGATACCCGTCAGGGGCATCGTTTTCAGTAGCCCCCCAAGATCGTCCATTGACCGCAAACGGGTCCTGTGGAGCACCGCACCTGAACCTAGAAACAGCAGGCCTTTGAACAGGCCGTGAGTGACTGTGTGGAGCAACGCTCCGGTGAAGCCCAGGAAGGCCACGGCGCTCAGGTCATGGCTCAGGCCCCACACTCCGATACCGATGCCCATAGTGATGATGCCAACATTCTCGATGGTGCTGTAGGCGAGCATACGTTTCATATCGCGCTGGGCCAGCGCGAACAGAACCCCCAGGATTCCGGATGTCATTCCGACTGCGATCAGCAGGACTCCCCACCACTCCAGAGGATCACCCAGAAACTCCGTCGAGCGCAGTAGCCCGTAAATGCCGATCTTGACCAGGACGGCGGACATTAGCGCCGAGACATGGCATGGCGCGGCGGGGTCGGCATCCGGGAGCCACGTGTGGAATGGAATGAGGCCAGCCTTGGTACCAAACCCGACAAGGGCCAGCAAGAAAAGAATTGACGCCAGGACGTGGCCGGGGTTGAAGGTCGCGAGCGCATTGAAGTCGAGAGTTCCAGTCTCATGCGCAAGGATCGCGAAAAATGCCAGCAAGAACGCAGTACCCACGTGCATCGCCACGAGGTAGTTTCTTGCAGCGCGGCGCACTTCAGCGCGCTCGTGCTCGAATCCGACAAGGAAGAATGAGGTGATCGCCATGATCTCCCATGCGGTTAGGAACAGCATTCCGTTTCGTGCGATCAGCACAACCGCCATGCTGGCTAACAACAGGTTGTAGAAGAACCACGGCACACCAAGGGATTTGGTGGATCGGAACGCGAATAGATACTGTGCGCCATAGATTGCACCAAGTAGCCCGAGGCCAAATACGAGAAGAAGGAATACGGATGAGAGGGGGTCGAGGGCGAAGTGAAATTCGCCGAAGGGGACTTCCCATGGCCATCGCTTTTCGACATCTGAATTGTTGATGAGCGCGTACGCGACGGTTACCAATCCGACAAGACTCCCGGCTACTGCACTTCCTGCTCCGACAAGAGTGCTGGCCCGAGCCCGATCAGCCAGAAGTAGCGCAATCAGCCCTCCCGCCGCCGGGATTGCGATGGCCCCCAGCAGCCAGCCCATCAGCATGCGGCGGCCAACCTAAAGTGGGCGCGTGATGGAACTGCTCGATGACTGGCGGCCCCGGAGATCGATTGAGTCATAGGAAAGACGAGGGAAGAATCATCGCTCAAACCCGCGGGACGCCACACTCGTCGAACAACTCTTTGAGCGATTTCAAGAGGTTTCCTGGAGGCCGTATAGATGGTGGTCGTGGCGGACCAGCGGGAAGGCCTGCTTCTTCCATGGCGGCCTTGATGAACGGTCCTTCACCACCGGTTACTGCGGCCACCTGCGATCGCCACTCGGTCCACTTCCACTTGAATGCTGCGAGAGTCTCTTCAGCGGCGGTGTAGTCATGCGCTTCCAGCTGTTGCCAGATTTTCAGCGGGTACTCCGGCCAGAAACCGGAAAGATGTGTGATGAATCCCAGTGCGCCGTATATGTGGCTCTGGATATGCGAGTTGGAGTTATCGATGAAGGCGACGTCGCCAGACATCTCCTTCATCACGGTCCGGTAGTGAGCCGGGTCGGGTGATGACCATTTCACCGATCGCACGGTTGGGAGCGACACGATCCTCTCGACGAGCGCCAGGCTCATCGTCAGGCCTTCCCACCACGTGTGGTAGAGCATCAGCGTGATATCCGACTCGTTCGCGACTAGCTCGAACAGCCGGTAGGCATCATCTTCTGTCGGCTCATAATAATAGGTAGGTCCAAGTTGAGCGCCCTGAAGCCCGATGGACTCGGCATGTTTGGCCATGTCGATGATCGACCGGTAGTCCGTGTGCTGAATACTGCTGAGCACAGGTACTTCACCGTTAGCGGCTTCCATCGACGCTGACATGACGTCTTTGCGTTCTTGGATACTCAGTGTTGGATGTTCCCCGCCCGCGCCACCAACCAGAAGCGTGCCGTTTCCGGTGGTGACCCCGCGATCGATCATGACCCGGATATTGCTCTTGAGGGCATCCAGATCCAATTTGAAATCTTCCGTAAACGGAGTCGCCACCGCCACCATGGGGCCGCGTAACCACTCTCTGATGTTTTCAGGTTTCAACTCGAATTCCCTCACGATTCCTCATCGGAAAATATCGCTACCGCACTGGTCGGCCAGTATTGCACGAATCGGGGGGCAGTCTGATCTGTCTACTATGGCAATTCGTTGGCTAGCGCCTCGCAGGTGGCCAACTCTAACTCGCACATCAACACCAGGTTGCCAATGATCTCGAACGCACCATACTGAGCGATGTTGGGGGTCCATGGCCCGTGAGCTCCGTCACGCGCTCCGCTGTACTCATCGATGGTGGCCTTCGCCGGTGGGGCGCCAAACTCCCTGGCTGCCTCGTGCGACTCGTAGATGCGGACTTCGATATCTTTTTGCTGGAAAAAGCCGTACCAGACCTCGGTCGCACCCGGCAGCGTCCCAGTTTCCAGTTGCTGAGAACTTTTCCAGCCAACTGCTCTCAGGTCCTCAACGGAATAGCTCACTCCACGATCAATGATGAGTGAAGACTCAAACAGGCTTGAGGATTCTTCGTCACTTGAAACCGCGGGTGTATCGTCCGTTCCACAGCCCACAATTACCACGATGAGCATCGCAGCAAAAATCGTCTTGAAAATCATGGGCATGGTCACCAGGGAATCGTTGTGGCGGGAGGAAGCAGATCATTATGGGATGGAGTCTGACGTTTCCGTTACGGTCGACCACACTCTACGCCGCCGGGGTTTGCGTGAGCCGGAAGCTAGCTGTCACCATCGGTCTTGATCCACATGTTGACGATTTTCTCAAGTTCGCCACCGTTCCACGGCTTCACAAGATAATCGTCTGCTCCAGCCTGAATAGCGGTTGCGATCTCCGCGTCGGTACTTCGGCCGCTAACGACAATAACCCGCAATTTGGCAAGTTCTGGGTCGCTCCGAATCTCCGATAGCGCTTCAAGTCCATTATCGGCACCCAGCATGAGATCAAGCAAAAGTAGGTCGGGCTGGTTCTGTTTGATCTCATTGATGAGATACTGAGCATCTGCACGAGAAAAAACATCGTGGCCGTCAAATTCGAGCGTGTCGACAATCGCCACTCGAACGCCCTCATCGTCCTCAACCACGAATATTTTTGCCAACGCGAACCACCCCACCTGAAGAACAGACCGGTTGTCCCCGTGGCGTCATACTAGAGAGTTCCCAGCACACTTGGAACCCCTTTTGGGGCGTATTGCAGCACATTACTTCGGTCGGATTCTCGTTCAAAGACACCAATTCAGCGTGGATAGGTACGAGTTTGGTCGGCAGCATCAACGACCATAAAATGCGGAGGCTCCGTAATGATCAAAATCGGGATTTGGGCCAGGTCCATACCTGGCGATAATCACTCGGCGTGGTGTGTGATTATCAGTCCGCCACGGAAGAAGTTTCCTGCGGCAGTTCTGGGGCCAGTTGACGATAGCGAGGTAGACCGATCAATAACGCTGATCCGATTCCGAGCACCATGCTGATCTGGAGCGCCAGGTCGTAGGAACCGCTGTTGTCGAATACTCGGCCCGCTATCCAGACGCCCGATGCTGCGCCAAGCGGCATGACGCCGAATAGCGCTCCGTACACAGTGCCAAGTCGCCGCAAGCCAAACTGGTCTGCGCTTACCGCCCCGGTGAGCGAGATTACCGACGTCCATGCCACGCCGATTAACATTACTCCGATGATCGCCATAGGAAGTGAGTTGGCCATCAATAAGACGGCGTAGCCGAGTCCTCTAAAGCCGTACGCTATGGCGAGTATCGGGCGGGTTCCATGGCGATCAGCAAGTGTTCCAAAAACCAGAGCGCCAGTGATACTCATCACCCCAACGGTCGCCAGGCCGCCTGCTGCCGCTATAGCTGAGGCGCCGAAGCCGGTGGCGTAGGCCACGAAGTGGGCATTCACGAAGCCCATTGTGTAGCCTCAGGTGAAGAATCCGGCGGTGAGTGCCCAGAATATTGGCGTTCGCACTGCCTCCCTCAGGGACATGCCCTCGTCCGGCATCCATGCACACGCAGCGGTAGTTTTTTTGCCGTTTTTCTCGGCTGGCTCGCTGTCTTCTCTCGGGGCTGATCGAGCCCTGAGCAGCATGAATGCGATGGGGATGATGCCAAGCAGCAGTATTGCCGCCAACACCACGTAAGCAGAACGCCAACCGCTCAGAGCCAGTACAACGGCTGAAAGCGGTACGAGCGCTGTCTCACCAACTGCGGAACCACTTCCTGCCAGGGACAGGGCTAGCCCACGCCTACGGGTAAATTGCACACTCACGAGCTTGGTTAGCGTTGCGGGCGAGGCCAGCGTAAAGCCAATGCCCATCACGATGAATAGCGCGTATAGCTGCCACAACTCCTGGACTCGAGATAGACCAAATAGTGCGACGCCGCCAATCGCAACGCCCGCGAGGGCAACGCGTGCCGGGTCGAATCGGTCAGCGAACCACCCGGCGAACGGTCGAAGTAGCCCGGTCGATAACCCCGTGATCGCAAGTGCTCCAGAGAGCGAACCGCGGGACCAGCCAAAGTCGTCGGTGAGCGGCTTCAGGAACACGCCAAATGAGAACCGGCTACCGGCTGTACCAAACAAGATGACAGCCACACCAATGACGATAATCCATCCGGGATGAATGCCGAATCGGCGCGTCAACATGAGGCGGGTTGGTGGGGTAAGACAGGGTGGATGATCAACATGATCCGCAAGCCTACCCCACCTGCGGCCACCTGTATTCGCCGTTTGCTGATAAAAACAACACTATTCGAGTTATCTCAATTCGGTGCGACGGGACGGGAAGGGAGCCATGGTGAACTACAAGAGTTTTGGCAGAACTGGCGTGAACGTAAGCCCACTTGTGCTGGGGTGCATGATGTTCGGCGGTCGGACATCACCTGAGGACTCGTACACGATCATAGATCGCGCCCTGGATGCGGGCATCAATTTTCTGGATACGGCAAACGTCTATAACAGCGGACAGAGCGAAGAAGTCGTGGGCGAGGCTCTTGCCCGCAGTGGCTCTCGTGACTCCGTGTTCCTGGCCACCAAGGCTCACAGCCAAATGGGTGATGGACCAAACGACCTTGGCAACTCGCGTCTGCATATCGTCCAGCAGTGCGAAGCGAGCCTGCGACGACTCCAGACCGACCGCATCGATCTCTACCAACTCCACCGTCCGGACCGGCACATAGCGATTGATGAGACGCTGCGGGCATTCGATGACCTCATCACCTCGGGCAAGGTGAACTACATCGGCACAAGTAACTTCGGCTCCTGGCAGGTTGTGGAGTCGCTCTGGGTGTCGAAGGAGCTTGGGCTGAACAGGTTCGTGTCAGACCAGTCGCCCTACAACATGGCCGACCGCCGCATAGAGCGCGAGCAGATCCCGATGTGTCAGACCTACGGGCTTGCAGTGATTCCGTGGAGCCCCATGGCAGGCGGTGGGCTCACTGGCAAGTACGAACGCACAGCGAAACAAGCGCCAGGGACCCGATTCGGTGATGAGACCAGATCCGGCATGATGTCACGCTTCAGCGATGGGGTCATGGACATTGTGGACGGTCTGCGGCCTATTGCCGAAGCGAAGGGCTGCACTGTGGCGCAACTGGCGCTGGCCTGGGTCATGCACCAGCCGGGCGTAACCGCTCCACTGGTGGGTCCCAGGACGATGGAGCAACTCGAAGACAACCTTGGCGCAATCGACGTCGGGATCACCGATGAAGATCGGACCGTGATAGACAGCCTCAACCCGCCTGGAGGCCACGTCGCCAACTTCTATGAGGCGAGTTTCGCACCGAACCTGCATCGCGTGCTGGGGTAGGGGCCACGAAGCGGAATTATCGTCAATTAGAAGATAACTAGTGGCCCCAACCCATGTGACACCGTCAATGACAGTGTCACGGATTTCGGATTCTGATTTGCAGTTCGAGCCATACTGATGCAGTGATGTGACATTTCCGTTGACATGTCACAAGAAGTGTCAACACATTGCACTGTTAAAGAGACGTGTAAATCCGTGTCACGTCCGCCACCGCGTCGCAGTGTTCGGAAAGTCTGATTCCCGCCAGCCCAGGACTTTTGAGGGACGGAACGCGAGCAACGCCGTCCCTTTGTCAGACGGGGCCAGTTTGATGTCGTACTTCTCGTCGTAGGCCGAGACGAATTTGGCTAGCGTGGCCTGATCGATAATCTCTTCGGCGATTCCGTACATGATGACCACGTCATCGCCACTTTCCAGATGAACGGCGATCTCAGCATCGCGAGCGATGTTGCGGCCTTTGGCTGAGACGGCATCTGTTCCGAAGCACATCGCCTCTTCCAGCCAGACACCCCATACTGGTGACACGTGTGGTTTGCCATTCTGGTCGACCGTAGCAATCCAGTAGTTGCGTGACTCCGCGAGCTGATCTGTGACCCACGACCACTCCAGTGGTACGAAGTCAGGGGCGTCAGCGACAACGCCATACGACGGCGGCATATTGGGGCGGTCAACTCTCACGTTTCTCTCCTGCTCGCCAGTTGGATTGCCAAATGGTGCTGGACGGCCTCATCGTGGCCGCCAATATCCTCAACGTATGGAACATGTTCGACTGTCATGCACGCTCTGTCTGCCGGGACCGGCGGTGGAACTCCCGCTGGAGTTCGCCGCGGCCATGGTGTTCCACGCAATTGTCCACCACGGCGTCACAGAGTTCGAAGTCGATCGCGTCAGGCGATCAGGTGCTATGACGGAGCGTGACCGCTACACGCCGATGCGTGCCCGATGGATCCTGCCCGGTGGCCGACCATGGCTGACAGAGTGGCAGTCCAGCGGCGATGGACGGCCGCTACCCACCATCGCAGAAAATCGGAGGTCGTCCGATCACCGATCACGGCACGGCTGAGCCTCCTCGGTAGCCGCCGGGCTTGCCCGGCCCTCTTCGGCGATCGCGCGGGTGTGAATCGATCACACGTCGCAGGTTGTTGTTGCGTGGGGAGGGGCGAGCCCCTCCGCTACCTGAGATCCGTGTCAGTTGCCGCGTTCGGATCAACAGGACGCGCTAGCAGGAAACTAACGATGGACACACCGAGAATCGCAATCACGATGCCAAATGCCAGGTCGTACTGATCTGTTACGTCGAACGTTATTCCGGCCAGTAATGGGCCAGCTATCTCTGGGAGTATTTGCGCCGGTCTGGTGAGCCCTAGGATTCCGCCGAAATTGCGCAGGCCGAAGTTCTCGACGATAACCAGCGGCCCCAACGTTCCAACGCCGCCCATACCAAGTCCAAAGATCACCAGCGCAATCCACACCGCCCATGAGCCCCCAAAGAGGATCAGCAGCGCCATGCCAACCATCTGCATCGCGATGATCGCTACGTAGGTATAGCGGGCGGTGAAGGACTCGCTAACGCGGCCGGAGATGATCTTGCTGGCAATCGCGAAAAAAGACACCACCGAGACCATAGCGGCCGCGGTGCCAATACCGAAGCCTTTCTGCTCCAGATGCGGAAACAATTGAGTCGAAACTGCTGTTCGAGCGAACTGCTGCAGCCCCATGGCGATCATCAGGAACCAGAACGTCCGCATGTGGAACGCCTGGCTGGTCGAGAATCCCGATAGCAGCGACCGCGCTTGCCGTCCAGGCAGCGTCTTCGGCGCCCACCTCTTCCCGGCTTCGCGGTCGATCTCGTCCGGGTCGTCTCGGATGGTCAAGACCACCAAGACAAGCACCACAAGGACGATCAGCCCCATCGCAGCGAAACTCCATCGCCAGCCAGCCAGCGCAATCATTCCCGCGGCGAGAGGTATCGTGACCATCCCGCCAAAGTTGTTGCCGGCCGTGACAATGCCCATCATCCGGCCACGCGTGCCAGGGAACCACAGGCCCACCAGGCGCCCCACCGGCATCATCGTAGTGCCCGGCACGCCAAGGACGATTAACAGTGAGAACAGGTAGAACTGCCACAGATCCGTCATGATCGCTCGCAGGAAGAATCCCAGGGCGATGGATGCAAGTGAGATCACCATGATCCATCGGGAGCCGTAACGGTCCAACAGGCGACCGGTAAACGGCGAGATAAATGCGGTGACCACGCCAAGGGTGAGCGAGATGTTTATCTGAGTGCGGGTCCACCCGAACTCATCCTCAAGTGGCGTGATGAACACGCCAAACGCGAACTGCCCCATGCCGATGGACGCGGCCAGGGTCAGAAACGTGACGCCCGCAACGGGCCAGCCGCGGTAGATGCCCGGTTTTGGTTGTTCCGAGGGAGCCATCGTGGACGGGTTTTCTATCGTCTCACTCCGCGGGCCCTTGCCCGGATTAGCGTGAAATCAGGCGAGAGCGTAACACCTGGGTACGGCTACTTGTTCGTTCGATTCCGTTTTATCGCCTGCCACCCGACGAACATGATGCCGGCAACGAAAACGACTACGGCAGCTACCCTGTTGCCGGTCACCAGAAGCGCGATGGCGGCAGCGAAAATTATGTGGTGGCCGTAACGCTCAAATAGATTCATGAGTTAGACCTCAATCTGGCCCCGCATGTAATCGCGGGCGTAGCCGGAGATGATAACGCGGTCGCCCGCAAGGCGGCACCAGAGGTTGCCGCCGCGTTGGGATATCTGCCGCGCGGTCAACGGATTCCTGCCGAGACGGCTAACCCAGTATGGCGTCATGATCGTGTGGGTGGAGCCGGTAACTGGATCTTCGTCGATCCCCGCGCCCGGAGCGAAAAATCGCGAGACAAAGTCAGTCTCATCACCCGGAGCGGTCGCGATCACGTAGGGGATATCAAGCTGGTTGATCGCAGCAAAGTCAGGCTTGAGTGATGCGACCTGACTGTGGTGGTCGAACACGGCCATGATCGTGTGCGTCACACGAAGCGCGCTGGGCATCTTGCCGAGAGCACTGCCGACGGCAGCCAGTAGCGCTGTATCGATGACCAGCGGGGCCTCCTGGGCAGGAAAATCCATCTCAAGGCGATCACCATCCCGTAGTACTGTGAGCCGACCACTCCGGGTGTGGAATGCAACCATCTCCTCGTTTGGAGTCAGTTTCGTCAGAACCACGTGGCCCGACGCCAACGTGGCGTGGCCGCAGAGATCAACTTCGATTTTTGGGGTGAACCACCGGAGATCGTATTCGTCATCGGGCCGCCGCACGAAGAACGCCGTCTCAGACAAATTGTTCTCCGCCGCAATCGCCTGCATCACCTCATCCGGCAACCACTCCTCAAGCGGGCAGACAGCGGCAGGATTGCCCGTGAAAACGCGATCAGCGAAGGCATCGACCTGGTAGATGGGAATTTGAGTCGGCATGATGCCCAATGGTAGCGGCATGTGGCTCAAGCGGTATCGACCGCGTTCCGCATTCTCGTCGTTCGACTTGGCATGTACTCTTGGCGGTACGGCTCTTCAACGTATGCATAACGGTCAAAGTGACGCTCGATGCTTGAATCTCATTCGCTAAGTAAACGTCTTACGGAACGCCCTCAGCTAACCACTGGCCCACGATTGCTGAAATTGGGCGAGGCGATGGAATTCCAGTTCTCCGTACCGGCCGGTGTGGATGCTGGTGACCTGTCGATTTTTCCGCGTTATCTGGAACAGGCTGGATCCGATATCAACTTCAGTGCCGCGGATGGACTCGGTTGGATAGAGGCGCAGACGCCTGAAGTGTTTCCAGTCGCATTCACGGACAGTAGCGCCTCATTCACCTATCGCCCGTCGACGCCCGGTAACTACATGGCCCGCTGGACCGCCGGTGGTGAGGTATTTCACAGGTACTTCGCGATCATCGAAGACGACTCCATCGTGCTGCGCTTTAGCTCGTTTATTGAGTTGGAGTCTGAGCCGACCCTGCATTCGACCGGAATTCCGATGGACTACCGTCTCCCCATCGAGCAGTTCGAAGAAGGCGATCAGACGTTTGAGAAGTTGCTTGGCTACCACCGCCTGTTTGGCGACGCGGTAACTCCGGAGTTCCCTGACACTCCACCAACCGGGTCAACCGCACAGATGACGAACGAAGATCGAGCGCGGCAGTACGGGGCGGGTCTTGAACGTGTGCGAGCGCTCCTTCCCGACGACAGTGACGCCCGTTCTGCGCGCGTGCAGCTTCGCCACGCCATTGATCCCGGCTATGTAGGTGTGTTTGAAAAGCTCGGGCTGAACGATCATTTCGGGCTTCAGGAGTCGAACATTCTGCCGTGGCTCGGGATGCCAGAGTTCCCTTACTTCGCATCGCCTAACGATTTCAGGAAGAGTAGCCAGGGGCAAGGCGGCAGCGTCGTTTCGCACACCTGGGACTTCTGCGCAGGATTCCACTTCATTGGTCCGATCAGTTGGCACTATGCAGTCTCAGAGGGAGACTTCGATCAGGCGGAAACCTGCATCCGCCACGGAATGGATGACCTGCAAAACATGACCGAGCTCAGCGGGTACCCGGCCTTCGCCAACCCGCTGTACGACGGCGCAACGAAGAACTACGGCAGCCCGAACGGCCAGTTCAACGAAGGGTACGGCGGCGACCCCATCCTGGAGTTCGTAGATCGCTGGCAACAGATGATCGCTTTCAAGTTCACAGCGGAGTACAAACTCGTCTTTGCCCGGTCGATCGACATAGCGGACTACTACCGCAGGCATTTCAATGTGACTCCCCGTACGGTCTTCTCCAGCAAGTCTGATCACCCCCTGTACGACATGTGGTGGAACTGCACATGGGGGCGAGAGGGCATCCTGACGACCCGCGATCGCATTCCGCGGCAGACGCGCATGTCCACCATCATGAAGCAGCGGCGTTCCGGGGCTACGGTCAGCTACGTCAACCTGGTGAGCGGGAAGGAGGTCACAGCGCAAGCGATCACCAAGGATCCTCTGTCCAGTGAACACCTGCTAATAGAGGACCAGCATCGTTCGCTGCGCTTTGAGCGTGAGAGCCCCAATCCAATCTGGTGGTTCGATTACACGGTCCAGGAGCGCGGCGAGCTAGGAAGCGAAATCAGCCACACAGAGACACCGGATGTGGAAGTCATCCAATCGGAGTGGTCTGGTGTTCCAGAGCGCACGGTAAGTTTGAAGATCATCACAGAAGCCGAGTTCCCCGACTACGCGGTCGCGATATGGGGCGTACCAGCGAAGTTCAGTCTCGACCGCTCTCGGATCAAGACAAACGCAAAGGACTTCGTGCTCGCCAGGAACAGAGATGGCGAGTTCCACATCATCCTCTACTTCGACCTGAAGCCCGACGTTGAGTTGACCCTGACCGTGCTGGATTCGGGAGCTAACTCGCTGGAATAATCGGCAGCACGACGTGTGATGCTGCGTCTCCTCCAATATGTACCGTGTTGGTTGCGACCACCGCGTGCGTGTGCCTTCCGACCGGCTCGCCGGTGTTGGGATTGATCTCCAGGCGTGGGAAGTTGCTGCTTGAGATATCGATGCGGATGCGGTGACCTGTTTGGAACAGGTTTGATGTCGTCGGCAGCGTGATCGTGATCGGGTAGACCTCGCCCGGGGTCATCATCTCTGGCTCGGTCCACGAGTTGCGGTAGCGAGTTCTGAGGACGGTGTCGATGAGATTCATCTCGTACCCGTCCGGGTAGTCCTCGTTGGGTCGATACACATCGATCAACTTGGCTGTGAAGTCGGTGTCGATGGCGCTTGATGAGATGAACAGGTTCACGATTACCTGCCCGGTTACCTCTGTATCTTCGGTGAGTGGCTCTGTCTCGAAGACCAGCACGTCCGGCCGTTCAGATATTTTCCGGCCTGCTGCGTGATCGCCATCGAACCAGTCGTGCTCGCGCTGGTCCATTGGTCCCCACGGCACGATCTGACGGCCTTGACCGCCGTAGACGGCCGCTCCCTGGCCAACCTCCGGGATGTCATCCCAACCACCAGCCGGCTCGCCGATCTCAGCAAGGTGCGCCATGCTGCCGCCCGCGGTTGGGACAGGATTCTCGGGGTCGTGCTCGTACGAGATCGACGCGACCGCATCCGACCTCTCATCGATCAGGTCACCATCCACAGACATATAGGCCGTGCGCAGTTGAGTGCGCGCGATTGGCCACTCCTGCTCGGACCGCCACGCCCCTCCGTGATCGAGAAGGCCATCAGCGGTTTTAAGGCCAGTGCCGCCACCCATAATGAAGATTTCCACTGGCGCATCGGAATCGACACCGGCGTCTTCGTCCAACAGCCATTGATCGAACCAGCGTTTGCGTAGCTCGTGGTGCGCCGGGTAGCCGAGCATCGCCGCCTTGCCGAAATCAACTTCGCCAAGCGATGTTGTGCTCTGCCGCATCGTGCCGTGGCTCCAGGGGCCAATGATCAGCCGGACAGTGGAGTCGATACGCTCCTTCATCGCCTCAAAGTAACCCGTGCAAGCATCGACAAACGGGTCGTACCAGCCGCCAGTAATCAGGCATGGGATATCGGCGTGGCGATCCCAGTACGGCGTCTGATCGTTGCACTCCTGCGCCCACCACTCGTCG
This sequence comes from Chloroflexota bacterium, assembly GCA_013204555.1. Classification (GTDB taxonomy): domain Bacteria; phylum Chloroflexota; class Dehalococcoidia; order Lucifugimonadales; family Lucifugimonadaceae; genus UBA1151. The sequence continues at coordinate 27,491 of JABMNO010000072.1, forward strand.
TACTCGCCGCGGTAGTAGTAGTTGAACAGCGTCTCCTCAAGATGAGGCGCGGCCGCCAGAGGGATTTCACCAGGCTTGAACGGCATGTTCTGCAGCCATTTGCGGGACTCAGACAGGCCTCTGGCGAGTTGTGAAATCGCTGCGTTGTTGCCGCGTACCTCCTGGGCATCCAGCCCGTGGTTGTAGATGGCGGTATACATGTGCATGGCCATCGCACCGCCCTCACGCGCCTCGTGGAGGTAGATATTCGTGGGGCCTTGCTCCGGGCAGATTGCAGCCAGATGCGGCGGACTGTGGAGCGCTGCCTGTGTCTGGACGATTGCCCTGTGTGAGCTACCAATCATTCCAACTTTGCCGTTGGACCACGGCTGTTCGGCGATCCACTCGATGGTGTCGAAGCCGTCATCACCTTCCCATGGATTACACGTGTGATAGTAGCGGCCATCGCCCTCGGATTTGTACCGGGACCGCAGGTCCTGCAAAACGAACACGTAACCGCGCTGGGCGTACCACTGCGGCACATCATCCCACTCCGAAAACGTTTTGTTGTAAGACGTGCGCACCAGAATTACCGGCCAGGGCTTATCGATGCGGTTGCCAGAGTCATCCGCTGGCGAATAGACGTCCATCACCAGTCGAACGCCGTCGCGCATTGTGATATCGGCGTCTGATTCGAGGTGGACGTTGTGCAGATTAATCATAGTGGACGAGAGTTTATCGCTTCCTAACCCCTACCTCTCCCGATCGACTGCATTCATAATTCCTGACTATCAAACGCTCCGACTATTGCCGTGCCAACGATCTGCTCAACCGTCATTAGTTACATGCCGGGACGAAAAGCAACAAGAGAGTGCGGGTGAAAAATGTCTATTGATCTCCTCGCTCCGCTGATAGCGGCATTTGTTGTCGGCGCAATGAGTCCCGGTCCGTCGCTGGCAATGGTCCTGCGAAACAGTTTGGTCGGAGGGCGAAGGCATGGCGTCACAACAGCATTGGGACACGGGATTGGTTTTGGCGTCTACGCGTTCTTAGCAGCTGCCGGAATGGCTGCAGCATTTTCTGCGAATGCGGATCTGGTTCAAGTCCTCAAATGGGGCGGTATCGCATTGCTTGTGTATCTGGGCTTCACGTTTGCCAAGAAATCACGTTCGGAAAGTGCTCAAGAGATCGAAGGGAACACGGTTCGATTCTCAGGTCGTTCAAGTTTGGCCCAGGGACTTCTCGTCGCACTACTGAATCCAAAAATATTGGCGTGGATGATTGCCATCTACTCACCCCTCATCGATTCGGATCTTGAGATCACTACGCTACTGGGGATCGCCATCATTGGAATGACCATCGATGGAAGTTGGTACGTCACGGTTGCGTTGCTCATGACCTCCAGTAATCGCGGTGCCAGGCTTCGTGCTGCATCAAACAAATTGGACGGCGCAATGGCGTTTCTGATGTTTGCGTTCGCAGGCTTACTCGTTTTCGATTTGGGGTGATCCATGTTGAGACTTGTCCGGAAGCACACCAACATTGGTACATCAGGCTGCCGCATCTCGAAACTGCTGGAGCAGAGAAGACGCGCGGCGTGAATCAGGCGGTCGGGATGTGCGGGAGAGTTATGCGGGATGGGTGCGAGGTGCCGAAATGGACCGTATTCCGCGCAATCTTGATGGCCTCCGGGCCTTCATACCCGATTGGGCCGCCAGAGTTCAGGTTGCGGTCGTAGCGTGGGAAGTTGCTGGATGAGACTTCCATGCGGATGCGGTGTCCGGCTTTGAAGAGGTTGCTTGTGTCCCACATGTCGATCGCCAGTTCGTAAACCTCGCCGGGAGTCATCAACTGGGGATCATCTGTGCCATCGCGGAACCGCGCCCGGCAGATGCCTTCGCAGAGGATGATCGCCTTGCCATCCGGTTCGACGTCTATGAGCGCTGCCGTAAAGTCGGTGTCGAGGCAGTCGGACGAGCCAAAGATCGTGGCCCGAATTGGCCCGGTGACTTCGATGGCTTCATGAAGCACATCGGTCTCGAAGATGAGAACATCGTCACGTGTCTCAATCTCACTGCGGTCACGAGGGCCGGTGAGGTCAATCGACTGGTACTGAGCACCCCAGCTTGGCACGGGGTCGTTGGGATCGTAGTCGAATGAGACGGCGCCATCGGCTTCCGGTGATTCAGCGCTCAATCGGCCATCGGTGCCAAGGTAGAAGTCGGTCCACAGCGTGCGGGCCAGCGGCCACTCCGACTCGAATCTCCACTCATTTGCACCCATCACGAAGAGCTTGATAGGCGGCTCATCGTCCATCCCGGTGTCGATGCCCTTCAGTCGTGTGTCGTACCACCGAACATGCTCGGCAATTGCGTCCCCGGGCGAGTCGGGGCCAAACGTACGGTCCTCGAACTCGCCGTTGGGGCCAAGATGCACCTTGCCCCAAGGTGCTGCTTGGTGGCTCCATGGGCCGATTAGTAGCTTCGTCCGTTCGCGTGCTTCCGAAGTGCGAGCGTTTGCCTGCCAGCCGTTGAACACGGTGATCGTCTCGTGGAGTAACGAGTCGTACCAGCCGGTGATGAAGTAGCTGGGCACCTCAACTTCGCTGTACTTGTCTCGCAGGCTGTACGACGACCAGAAGTCGTCGTACTTCTCATGGGCAACGACGTCCCGGTAGTAAGGGCTATCGCCAAGTTCCTCAAGCGCGGTGTTGAGCGGCAGTTGGCGTAGGAGGGCGTTGAGATCGAGTTGAGCGATCGCCTCGGTCTGCAGCGACTTCCGGAGTATCGCCACGAAGAACATGCTCGTGGCCAGCGCAATCACGCCGTTGACGCGATGGTGGCCGTAGTTATCCTGCTGCGAGGCAATGGGCACCAGGCCCTTCAGGTACTTACTCCGGAGCGTTGCGGGCGCGCTCTGGGTGAAGCCGGGATACGACAACCCAAATGTGCCAATATTCCCATCGCACCAATTCTGCGTGCCAATCCACTCATGCGTGTCATAGCCGTCCGGAATCTCACAGACGTACGGATCCCACTCGCCGTCGGAGTCGTACCGGCCGCGACAGTCCTGCAACACAACGGCGTATCCGCTATCCATGAACGCACGGGTCCAGGCAATGTACCGGGGCTCCTGTTTACCGTAAATGGTACGGAGCAGCGCCACCGGAAACGAACCATCGCCATGCGGCCCCTCGCCATTTGGGATGTACAGATCTGCGGACAGACCTATTCCGTCTCGCATGGGGACCATGCGGTCCAGCATTAGCCTGAATGGCTGCTCAGTACCGCCCTTGATGCTCTTCAATGCGTTTGTTTCTCCTGATACTCGCTACGCCATAGCAGACTGCATTTCGTCGTCCTGAGGAACGATGCCCCGGGAGTGATGTGAGGACCTCATCTTGACGTCTCGAACGGGGGATGAGGTCCTCACGGCCCGCAAAGCCGAGCCTCAGGATGACGATTTCACATTGCATTCGTACAACCGAGTGCGAGTCTACAGAATGAACTCCCATCCCACTTGCCAATCCGTCCCCATGCGCCCATCATTTCGCTCACGCCAAAACGTCATCTCAACAATGCAGTCTGCGGAGTCAATCCCATGAAAATCACCGATATGAAAGTCGCGATCATTGGGCAGAACCCGGTGGTTCGAATTATTACCGACGAGGGTATCGACGGACTGGGCGCGGCTGAGACTGCCAAGCACTATCTCAAGTGGCACATCGAGTTCTACAAGGGTGCCATCATCGGCATGGATCCAACCAATGTGGAGCGAGTGATGCTCAACATCCGCCGCATGGGTGCGTTCAAGCCGTGGGGCTCGGCGGTGAGTGCCATTGAAGTTGCGCTATGGGACATCGCAGGCAAGGCCGCTGGGTTGCCCATCCACAAACTGCTGGGTGGCAAGATCAGAGATCGCGTCCAGATCTACAACGGCAATAAGCGCAAGGACATGACCAGCTACTCGCCGGAGTCCTTCGCCCAAAACATGCAGTGGATGAAGGATCAGCCGGAGAACTTCTCCATCATCAAGCAGGGCATCACATTTCACAGTCGTATGCCGCGTGACATTCCGAACTACTACTACGGTGAATACCAGGAGCGGGAGAACACCGGCCAGTACGAGTTCGAGGGCCGCTATCCGAACCGGGGCAAGCTGACCGAGACGGGACTCAAGAACACCATCGAGTGTGTGGCAGCGATGAAAGAGGTCCTGGGCGATGAAGTTGGGCTGGCGCTCGATTGCGGCCCTGGCCTGACTGTCCCGGATACGCTGAAGCTTGCGCAGGCGCTTGAGCCGTTCAACCTGCTGTGGATGGAAGACACCATGACCGGCGACTACACGCCGTACGTCACGCCAGAACTATTCCTCCAGGTCACGCCAAACACGTCCACCCCAATCCACACCGGAGAGCAGATTTACCTCCGCAACAATTTCAAGGAACTGGTCGAGCAGCACGCCGTCGACGTGCTGGGGCCAGACCCGTTTGATGTGGGCGGAATCGCCGAACTCAAGTGGATTGCTGAGTTCGCAGATTTGCACGGAATTCTGATTGCGCCACACGGCACAGGCGATGGCCTGATCGGTCTTGCAGCGCTCGTGCAGGTCGCCGCCACCATGCCGGACAACTACATCGCATTCGAGATGCCAACCGGCAACCCATCATGGTGGTACGACATCATCGTCGGCCTCCCAAACCCCATCGTGAAGGACTCACACATAGAAGTCTGGGACACCCCCGGACTAGGCATCCACTTCGACGTGGAAGCCACAAGGCAGTATCTCCGCCCGGAGGACGCCGACTTCTTCGATTAGGGGAACCATCATTGATGGCATCGGAATGAATATGGCTGGAGGGCGAGATGGATGCAAGGATTCTTACTCTGAGGGCGTTGTTTCAAAAAGACGTCAGGTATCAGATACCCATGTTCCAGCGACCGTACGTGTGGAATCAAGAGGACCAGTGGGAGCCCTTGTGGGATGACCTACGGAACACAGCGGAACAATACCTAGAGGAATTAGACGTTGTTGGGCACGACAACGCTGCGTTGGCCGAAGAACGTACTCCAAGCCACTTTTTGGGCGCAGTTGTTGTGAAGCAAAGGCAGACAAGCACCGCTGAGATAGAGACTCGTGACGTAATCGATGGTCAGCAAAGATTGACCACGCTTCAATTAGTACTCGACGCGGTGCAGCAGGTTCTTGAAGAGAGGGGCGTGAAAGCACCCGCTCGTAGATTGTCAAAACTCGTGCTTAACGATGAATATTTGATCGGTGATGAGCCGGACCACATCTTCAAGATCTGGCCCACGAGCGGAGATCAATCGGCGTTTCGCAACGCTATGCGCAATGATGCCGAGACTACGCAATACTCGGAATCACGAATAGTGCTGGCGCATGAATTTTTCCAACTCCAGACCGAGCAATGGCTAGGCGAGGCGGAATCGAAGATTTATCTTCGTGCTCAGGCGCTCGAAACGGCGTTGGTCACGTTATTTGACATGGTCGTGATTGATCTCACCCAGAATGATGATGAGCACATCATTTTCGAGACCCTAAATGCCAGAGGGACACCTCTCCTAGCTTCAGACCTTATCAAGAACTTCATTCTCTACAAGACGAAAACTAATGGGACGGACGCCGAAGACTTACATAGGGAGAACTTGGCTCAATTTGAAACTGAATGGTGGCGTAAGGAAATCAGTCAAGGTCGTATTAGGCGGCCGAGAGTAGACGCATTCCTCAACTACTGGTTGACGATGGAGACAAAGTCTGAAGTCCAGTCAAGTGACGTTTTTCCCTCGTTTCGGAATTATGCCGAAGCCGGTGGCTATTCGATGCAAGAACTTGCACAACGAATGAGCGAGTTCGGTGACACATACGAGCGGATTTCTTCTTCCAATCCGCCTCCCGATATTGAGGACTTCATTTACAGATGCAGTGTGATGAATGTCGGCGTGATTACGCCTCTGTTGTTGTGGCTATTTTCAAGAGCTGAATCGGTTCCTGGGTCGATCGATCTCCCCCGTGCCTTGAATACTCTGGAAAGCTTTTTGGTTCGACGCATGGCTGGGCGACTGACAACAAAGGGCTACAACATCCTCTTCTTGGACGCACTCGAATATGTCTCTGCCCCCAGTTCCTTGTCCCCAGACCAGCGCCTAATCGAGTTTCTCATCAAACAAGATGCGGATTCGCGATATTGGCCCAATGACGCTGATCTCGTGAGGTACTTTGCTGAACTCCCGCTCTATCGACTACTGACACGCGGCAGACTGAGGCTTCTGCTGGAAGGGATCGAAGTCAATCTGCGATCTCGCTATTCCGAGTCCGTTGATGTTCCACGCGGACTCACAATTGAGCATGTCATGCCTCAAAAGTGGCGCGCCTATTGGCCACTGGATGCTGATGTAAATGATGACAAAAACGAATTAGCAGAGCGTCGGGATCACATAATTCACACCGTTGGAAATTTGACGCTGGTGAACAGTTACCTCAACCCAGCTCTCTCAAACGCGGCATGGGAGTCAAAACGAGTAACTCTGGGAGAGCATAGCGTGCTCCACTTGAATAAAAACGTTCTTGAACACGGGAAATCAGCGTGGGATGAGCACGTAATTAGAGAGCGCGGAAAGAAAATGGCTGGAATCGCGATGACGATCTGGCCGCATGGAGATGCCAAGAATTGATCGAGGGCTCCATCTCTTGCCCATCTTTACGGATTCGATAGTCGCTGTATTGAATGAGGGCCGCAATACAGCAGCGCGTCTAGAATTTGAGCATCTGATTGAACGATGAGTTCATTGCATAGCCCAAACTGACACCGGAGTAGTCCGTGCGAAAAGTTTCCGTTGCCCGATTCGAAGACCTTGTAGACCGCACGCCTACGGGTGCGCTTGTCGAGAACGTCGACCTTGTGATGATTCGGTACGGAGGCGATGTCTCCGTCATGTACGGGCGATGTCTGCACCGCGGAGCGATGCTGGCTGACGGTTATGTGGACGGCGACAACCTCATGTGTGGCGTGCACTTCTGGGACTACCGCATCCAGACGGGTATCTCCGAATACAACAATGATGAGCGCTTGCCGACCTTCAACTCCTGGGTCGACGGCGGTGATGTTCTGGTCGATGCTGACGAGATCAAGGCGTGGCATGAGGACAATCCGCAGCCGTTCCAGCGAGACGCGTATTTGGGCCAGTATGCCGACACGCATCCGGCAGCAGAGGAGCCTCACACCGGGCTGATCCAGAACCTGGCAAAGCAGGGACTTGAAGGTCTCGGGGAGCATGGTCCCATCGCTGCAATGGGTGTGCCTCGTGACCAGTTGCCATCGTGGGATGACATCCAGTTCGTTACCGGGCAGCTCGCCTCACCTCCACTCCTCGACGATGTCGAAGTGGGCACAGAGTTGGTGATCGGTCCGAACGCGAAGAAGCCACTGAGGCTGGATATTCCGATATTCGTATCGGACATGAGCTTCGGAGCATTGTCGGAGGAAGCGAAAGTCGCACTTGCACGAGGAGCGGAACTTGCCGGTACCGGCATCTGCTCAGGAGAAGGCGGGATGCTGCCGGAAGAACAGGCAGAGAACAGTCGCTACTTCTACGAGCTGGCATCGGCCCGGTTCGGATTTTCGATGGACCTTCTGGCGGGTGTACAGGCGTTTCATTTCAAGGGCGGACAGGGCGCCAAGACCGGAACTGGCGGACACCTGCCAGGCTCAAAGGTTCAGGGCAAGATCGCCGCGGTTCGAGGGCTTCCAGAAGGTCAGTCTGCCGTCTCGCCATCCCGATTCCCGGACTGGGACACGCCCGCGCAAATCAAGGAGTTCGCAGACGAGGTTCGAGAGTTCACCGGCGGCATACCCATCGGCTACAAGCTCTCCGCACAACACATAGAAGATGACATCGACGCCGCCCTGGAGGTTGGTGTCGATTACATCATCCTCGATGGACGTGGCGGTGCAACCGGGGCTGCGCCTCTGATCTTCCGCGACAACATTTCGGTGCCAACGATCCCCGCGCTCGCTCGAGCCCGCAAACATCTGGACGATCAGGGCAAGAGCGACGTAACGCTGATCATCACAGGTGGTCTGCGCACACCAGCGGACTTCGCAAAGGCGCTGGCTCTAGGTGCCGATGGAGTCGCAGTATCGAACTCAGCGCTGCAAGCAATAGGTTGCCTCGGCATGCGCGCCTGCAATACGAATAACTGCCCCGTGGGCATAGCGACGCAAAAAGAGAACCTGCGTGCCCGCATCATGATCAACGAGTCAGCAAAACAACTCGAGCGATTCTTCAGGTCATCCGTCGACCTGATGAAGTTGCTAGCTCGCGCCACAGGACACAGTCATCTGAGCGAGATGAATGTGGATGATCTCACCACATGGAAACGCGAGATGGCGTACCTTTCGGGTGTCCCATACGGCGGTGTGACGCCACTTAATTGACGCGTCGCCTACTTCTTGAGGCATGTTGAGCGAGCGTAAAGGACGGTTGCGGACGAACTACTATCTCTGGGAGATGCGGCCCTACTTCCGCCAGGTAGCGGGGCAGCTGGTCGTCGGTTCAATAGCTGGCATCATGATGAACACAGCTGTTGTGTTGCCCGCGATATTTCTTGGCCGCGCCATCGACGCCGTATTGGAGTTTGAGCGCGGTGAGGTGGGGGCTGGCAATGTGGCCTGGGCGGCACTTGCGTTTGCCGGTGGCGTGGCCCTTTATGAGGTGCCGCGGGTTGGGAAGCGCTGGTGGCTGCTAACCGCAAATGCGCGTATTCGCGCAAATATGCGTGCCAACGCACTCAGAGGCGTCATCATCTGGCCTATGGCCCAACTCGACTCGGTTCCTACCGGAGATCTGATGGCTCGCACCATCGGTGACGTAGAAGTGTTGGGCGTTGGGGTCCGAGAGTTCATTGTTGAGACCTGGGACACGCTGCTTTTCTCAGTCTCTCTGATAGTGGCGATGCTGATAATTGACGTGGACCTGACGGCTGTGGCGATGATCCCAATCCCCCTGGCCATGCTGCTGGCCAAGTTTGCTGGCCGCTGGGTTGGCGGGCGAACCACGGCCTCTCGGGAATCCAACGCCTCTCTCACGGTGGCAATCCAGGAGCGCCTTTCGAGCATCCGCTTGTTACGTATGTTTGGTCGAACCCCCGCAGCGGTTGAGCAGGTTGATGACTTATCCCAGGCTCAGGCAGACGCCAACCTGTCGTTGGTGCGTCTACGGAGCGGGCTACGTCCGGTCTATATAACACTGATGACAGCTGGCGTGCTGGTGGTGGTGTGGCGAGGGGGTAGCAACGTGATTGGTGGTGCAATGACCGTTGGCGCTTTCGTTGCCTATCTGGAGCTTTATCTTCGCTTCGTTAACCGAGGATTCCGCATTCCACAACTTATCAACTCGATTCAGAGCGGCAGCGCCGCGTATGCGCGGCTTCGGCCGCTGTTGGCCCCACCACCGGGTATGTCCGGGGAGCCGCGCTTTTCATCTTTCAGCGCGGGCCATATAGCAGGCATTCACGATCAGATTCCTCCCCGCCCTTCTGTTCCTTCTGCTCCCGCAACAATCTCATTACGAAACGTCACTTTTCGATATCCATCTTCCGCGGAACCAACATTGACGGATATATCCCTGGACGTACAGCCCGGTTCGCTGGTGGCTATCACTGGTCCAGTGGGCTCCGGCAAGAGTGCACTGGCCAAGACGCTCCTGGGCCTGTACTCGCCGGATTCCGGTCAGGTTTTTCTGGACGGAGTCCCGCTGGAGGAGATTCCTGCGACCGAACGGACCACTCGCGTCGGCTACCTGCCTCAGGAGCCCTATCTCTTCTCCGGTACGGTGCGGGAGAACATCCTTCCGGACTCACCCGTTGCCGGGGCCGATACGACCCTGGCCGTGGACATGGCCGTTACGGCAGCCGCTCTGGAAGAAGATTTGCTCACCTTCCCTGATGGCCTGGAGACGGAGATAGGTGAGCTGGGAGTCCTTGTGTCCGGAGGCCAACGCCAGCGGATCGCGCTGGCCCGAGCCATAGCGAGCACATATCCGGCGTCGCCTGCCCTTCTGGTCCTTGACGATCCCTTCTCAGCGATTGATCTGGAGACGGAAGAGCGAATCATAGGCCGTCTGAGAGAACTATTCGGCCCGGAGGCACCGCCCGAGCGACGTTGCAGCATCGTGCTGTTCTCCCACCGCCTTTCAGCGTTTCCAAAGGCGGACCTTGTAGTGGTACTGGCAGGTGGTCGCGTGACGGAGCAGGGGACCCACGCCGAGTTGAGTCGTTCCCGTGGGCTGTACGCACGGATATACAACGCTCAACAAGTGGCGGCGCGCGGTGGGACCATGGAGAGTCGCCGTGAGTAATAAAGGCGTTCCAGACGCACCGGCCAGGCTCAATGGAATCACGTTGCGGCAGCTGGGCGCTATTGTCAGACCGTGGCGATGGCTGCTCGCACTGGTGTTCATATCCGTGCTATTGGGAGCAGTGCTCGAGCTGATTCCGCCGCTGATAGTTCGGCGCGTCATCGATGATCACATCTCGGTGGGCCGTTCTGATGGGCTGCTACTGCTTGCGGGTGTGTACCTGGGCGCGACGGCTTTAGTTCAGGCGATGAGTTTCGTCACAGATTATGTGACAGCAATTGTGGCGCAGGGTGCTCTTCACAGGTTGAGGATGCGACTCTTCGGGCATCTTCAGCGATTGCCACTGGGCTACTTCGACCGCACTCCACTTGGCGACACGATCAGCCGTTGCACTGCCGACGTTGAAACCGTGAACACCCTGTTCTCCGCTGGAGGGGCTGGCGGAAGTGGAGCAACGGCGCTGACTGATCTGGTCCGCTTGCTCACCATCTCCGTGGCGATGGTCATACTCAGCCCGTTCCTCTCGCTGGTGGCGGGCCTGATCCTTCTCCCCATTCTGTTCATAGCCCGGTTTATTCAGGTCCGCGTTCGCGATGCCGAACGGGCTAACCGTCGGGCTGTTGGACTCCAGAATACTCATCTTCAGGAGACTCTGGGTGGCATAGAAATCATTCGCGCCCTGGGACGGGAAGCGATATTCGTGGCACGGTTTCGAATGGCCCTCCACCAGGCGCTTGCAGCGTTCAATCGAGCCACTATCAACACCGCCATATTCATCCCAATCGTGAATACCCTGGCGGCGCTCGCCATCGCACTCGTGCTCTGGTTAGCCGCGAGCGACGTGCTGGCGTCACTGGGGATCTCACTGGGAACGCTGACCGCCTTTGTTCTATTGTTCCTGCAATTCATGAAGCCAATCACCAACCTTGGGAACGAATGGCAGACTGTTCAGGCGGCCTTATCCGGGCTGGAGCGCATCTTTCAGGTGTTAGCAATCTCGCCAGATAAGGCCGCAGATTCAGGCATGCAAGGGCCCATCAGGAACAGTGGCGGTGGTATGGAGATGAAGGACATCGTGTTCGGTTATCTCCCCGGTACGCCAATACTGCACGGCTCGTCCATAACAGTGCGGCCTGCCGAACACGTGGCCCTTGTGGGACGGACCGGCGCGGGAAAGAGCACGGCACTGCACTTGCTGGGGGGGCTCTACGCGCCGTGGACCGGAACTGTGCGTGTGGCCGGCGTGGACCCAAGGATGGTGTCAGATAGCGACCGTCGACATCTGATGGGAATGGTTCCTCAGTCGATACAACTCTTCAGCGGAACAGTGATCGAGAATCTGACACTTGGCGATAGAGACCTCTCAAGGAAAACCGTTGAGCATGCCGCCACCCTGGCAGGCGCTGATGGATTCATTCAAGCGCTGCCAGATGGGTACGACACCGCGCTTGGGAAAGGAACACAGCTATCGGCAGGCCAGCGTCAGTTGCTTGCGCTGGCTCGGGCGCTGCTCTGGGAGCCAGATGTCCTGCTTCTGGATGAAGCGACTGCCGCCCTGGACAACGCGACCGAGGCGACGTTCTGGAACGCATTGCGAGTGGCCACGAGCGAACGGGGTACAGCGGTGCTCACAATCACTCATCGGGTCGCGACCACGAGGGGCGCAGATCGCGTTCTGGTCATGGACGCGGGTACGATCGTTGAGGAGGGTTCGCCAGAAGAGTTGATGCAGAATGGCGGACGATTTGCGGCGCTTCTGGAGTTGGAAGCCGCTGGCTGGGACTGGCAGGGCGCTGACCCCCCCGCCTGATTACAAGCCCGAAGTGGGTAGACACCCTTGTAGTGGAATCACCAGTTCACACATTTCATATCCTCCATTCATTCCGTGTCGGACTCAGACCTGAGCCATGTGTCTGCTTATCTTGAAAGGACCACAATCCGGTGGGCGACTCTCACACGGCGTTGATCACCTTCAAGAATCGCGTAATAACTGCAAACGATAGAACTGTCTAGTTTGGTGAGGAATTCAGACATCAGGCCTTTCATGATCTTCATGTGGTCGTCGCGACTGCGCTAAAATTCCGGAATGTCAAATTCAAGCGACTCCCATGTACGCAGTCTTTTCGCCGACCGCATAGGCGGTGAAGAGTACGGCCTTTCAAACGAAATCTATAAGTTCGAGAAGATCAAGCGCGCCCGGCAGGCGGCGGAGCGAGAGAATCCGGACCGACTTCTGATCAACCTCGGGGTCGGCGAAAACGACGAGATGGCTGCGCCATCAGTCCGCGCTGCGCTGACTCACGAGGCCAGCCAGCCAGAGAACCGCGGTTATGCCGACAACGGCATCGACGAGTTCAAAGCTGCAGCGGCCAGCTTTATGTCGGCAGCGTACGGCGTGGATATCGACCCTGATTCAGAGGTCAACCACTCAATCGGCTCGAAGCCGGCCCTGGCCATGCTTCCAATGGCGTTTATCAATCCCGGTGACGTGACCCTGATGACGGTGCCCGGATACCCGGTGGCTGGTACCCACACGGCCTATCTTGGTGGCGAAGTCCACAAGATGCCTTTGCTAGCAGAGAACGGATTCCTGCCGGACCTTGAATCGATTCCAGCCGATATCCTCAAGCGGGCGAAGATGATGGTCCTCAACTACCCGAACAGCCCCACTGGCGCCATCGCCACCGAAGGCTGGTTCAAGGACGTGATCGAGTTCGCGCTACAGAACAAGATCACCATCGTCCACGACGCGGCGCATGGGCTTCTGAGCTTTGAGCAGGCCCCACTCAGTTTCTTGGCCGTAGATGGTGCCAGGGAGGTCGGCGTGGAGGTCCATTCCCTTTCCAAGGGCTTCAACATGATCGGCTGGAGGATTGGCTGGGTCTGCGGTAACTCAACCGTCATCAGCGCGTTTGCTGACATCAAGGACAACTCAGACTCAGGGCAGTTCATCCCAATTCAGAAAGCGGCAGCGGTTGCTCTTGGTGATGCATCTATCTACCAGGACGTTCAGGTCAAGTATCGCCGAAGACTCGGCAAGTTGGTCACCGTGCTGAACGAGGCTGGATTCGACTGCAAAATGCCCGGTGGAACGTACTTCCTTTACGCAAAGAGTCCCACAGGCGCGGGCGACTCAGTCAACTTCGCGTCGGCGGAAGACGCGACGAATCATCTAATTAGCGAGGCCGGTATTCTCACGGTACCGTGGGATGACGCAGGATCTTTCCTTCGCTTCTCCGCCACCTACGACGCCAACGGCGAATCAGAAGAAGACGAGCTGATGAAGCTGCTGGGCACCAGGCTCACCGCGCTAGGTTTGCGGTTTTAGGTTGACTTGCCTCCTCTCCCTTTGGGAGAGGATTGAGGCGAGGGCGCGCCACATACAACCAGGCGGCTGACCAACCACCGCGCCCTCATCCTAGCCTTCTCCCATAGGGAGAAGGGACAAATCACGCGATCGTCTTGGCGTCTGACTTTCTCAGGCTGGTGCGTGGGTCTGTGAAGACTTCTGGTCTGAGCGCCATGCCGAGGCCCGGATCCGTTGGGGCCGCTACCTCGCCGAATTCGATATCTGGCATGCGGTCCACGATGGTTGGGTACCAGCCAGAGTTGTAGGCCCGCACGGTCTCCTGGATGAAGCCGTTTGGCAGGTTGATGGCAAGGTGGACACCGGTCATTAGCGTTACCGGGCCGGTGCAGTCGTGCGGGGCTACCGGGAGCTTGTAGGACTCGGCCATTGTGGCGATCTTCTTCGCTTCCGATATGCCGCCACACCATGTGACGTCCAGCATGCAGATGTCTGTTGCGCGGCGCTCGAACATCTCACGGAATGCTTCACGGGTAGCGATAGTCTCGCTGGCGCAGACCGGGATAGATATCTTGGAGCGGAAGTCTGCCAGCGCGTCCATGTTGTTCATGGGAATGGCGTCTTCAATCCACATGAGGTCGTACTCTTCAAGCGCGTGTGCAATTCGCAAGATAGCGGGCATCGACCATAGTGAATGCATCTCAGCGGCAATCTGAATCTTGTTCCCGACACGCTTCCGAATTTTGTCGAATGGCTCGATGCCTTTCTTGAGGTTCTCCAGCGATATACGTTGTCCGTCGGACTCCTCGTAGAACTGGTCGAACGGCCAGATCTTCATCGCTTTGATGCCTTCCGACAGAAGGCTCTCCGCAAGGTCATCGGCGTTGTTCAAGAACGCCCGCATATCCTCATAGGGACCTTCATCCCCGGCCTGAGCGATATTCCCGGACAAGTTCAGCGCCGTTGCGCCGGAACCTCCGGTGTAGTCTCCGCCCGCTTCTGAGCGACGGACGCCGTACCGATATCCGGCGCAGGTGTTGTAGATCATCACGCGTTCTCGTGACGGACCTCCAAGTAGCTGGTGAATTGGCTGGCCTGTTGATTGTCCAAAAATGTCCCAGAGAGCCACGTCGATCGCTGATAAAGCTCGAATTTCCGTACTGCGTGTCAGGTCGCCGCGGGTGCTGTTCCGAATGTTGTTCCAGTGCGCATCAATGTGTAGCGGGTCTTTACCGATGAGATATGGCGCTAGATCCGAATGAATCAGTGCCTCTACAGCCTCCACGGCAAACGTGGTTTCTCCAAGACCCGTGATGCCCTGATCAGTGTGGATCTGTACCCAGATAAGGCCGGGGTACTCAGAGTTCAGAATCGTATCGATGGAAGTGATCTTCATAGTGCTGAGATCTCCCTGATCAGTGCATCATCCTCAAGGAACGTGGACTTGAAATTGGTGCCAATTCCATCTCCTTCCGGTGGGAGGAAGTGGCCGTTTTCCATGGGCGCCAGGCGGTCGACGATGTCTGGATACCAGAGTCTGTTGTAGGCGCGTACCGTCTCCTGCAGGAAGGTGTTTGGCATGTTCAGACTGAGGTGGATGCTAAACATGAGAGTCATTGGCCCAACGCAATCGTGGGGAGCCGTTGGAAGGTTGTACGCCTCAGCCATCGACGCGATCCGCTTCGCCTCAGATATTCCACCAACCCACGAGATATCAAACATGCAGATATCCATCGCTTTTCGTTCAAACATCTCCCTGAAGTGCCAGCGAGTTGCGATCATCTCGGACGCCGTCACCGGCTCCCTCACCTGCTTTCTAAAGTCGGCGAGCGCATCAATGTTGTCCATCTTCACGGGGTCTTCGTACCACATGGGCTGATACGGCTCGACAGCTTTCGCAATTCGAATCGCGCTTGGAAGATTCCACATGGAATGCATCTCCAACGCCACATCCATCTGGTCTCCCACCGCCGCCCTGATTTTTCTGAACGGCTCTACTCCCTCGTCGATATCCTCAAGTGAGATGTACTGTCCGTTTGTCTTGCCCACAAATTGATCAAACGGCCAGATCTTCATCGCCGTGATCCCCTCAGTGAGAAGGTCTTCGGCGAGCTTGCCGGCGTCGGTCATGAAGGCGTGCTGGTCCTCATAGGGCTGCTCTGGTCGATGGTCAACTGAGCCCGGCGCAATCGGCCCGCTCCGGTTTACGCCGTACGAGTAGCCGGCGCACGTGTTGTACACCCGTATCTTTTCCCGCGTCAGGCCGCCAAGTACCTGATACAGCGGGAGGTGGTTGCGTCGGGCGAACAGGTCCCACAATGCCATGTCCAGGGCCGAAAGCGCCCGCATTTCCACGCCCCGTGAACGGTTCGTTAGCCCCCGACGGTTGATCTCCCGCCAGTGGCGATCCAACCGGTCCGGGTTCTTGCCGAGCAGGTACGGCGCAACGTCATTGTGGATGAACGCCTCCACCGCTTCCGGGCCAAACGACGTCTCACCGTGCCCGGTAAACCCATCGTCCGAGGTCAGATTGACCCACACGATCTTTGGGTATTTCGGGTGTGTCAGCGTCTCGATCTGTGTGATGCGACTCGATTCAGCCAATGTGTTCCTTAATCAATAATCAATGTAGGGATGAGTATCAATCGTCAGTCGAATCTAGGCTTTGAAACCGCACTCTGCGCAGTCAGTCCAGACATGTTCTGCTGGTGGCAACGCGATCGCCAGCCTGAGCGAGCGTCCCTCGCCAATGTTCTGGATATGGTGCACGGATCCCCGGGGTACGAACACGATGTCGTCCTTCTCAGCAACAATTGTGGTCCCGCCAGTCAACTCCCACTGAATCGTGCCTTCCATGACCACCCAGTACTCATCGAAGTCGCGGTGCCAGTGCGGCCGATTGCCAGTTCCCGGCTTGTTCGCAATTAGCGTCACAAGGTTGCGCTCGTCAGAGATGATGAGTTTCGACCAGTTTGGTTCGCCCATCTCCTCGCAAACTTCAGCAACGCGAGTGCGCAGCTTGTTTGGCGAGATGGTGTTTACCACTCGAGGTGGAATCGGACCCTGGACTTGATCGTCAATGTGTAGCTCTTGCATTTGTGGTCTCCCGGAATATTGATATGGCGGGAATCTACCATGGAATCTGTTGGCGGTGTCCCATAACTTCGCTGGCACTCTGTCCCGTTTGAATATCACATGATGTGCTGTTCAACGGGAGTAGGATGCTGATTTCCCGCTCGCAATAACCGCTTACTTAGAGGGATGGGCCGATCATGGCGAAGCTCACAGGCAAGATAGTCGACTCAGCAACCGGTGAACAGGTTGAGGCGAGGGTGCAGGTAGTTGGACCCGGTGGTCAGGTTCTGGCACCGGACGATGCCATGTTCAAGGTTGGCCCAGGCGATCCGTTCTTCTATTCGGATGGCGAGTTCGCTCTGGATATACCCCGCGGCCGGTCGCAGATAGTCGTTGAGCGTGGCACGGAGTTCACGCCGTGGAAGAGCAATGTTGAAGCCGATAAGAACGGCACCATAGCGCTGGACGTTGATCTCTCCCGGTGGGGAGATCTCCCGGAACAGGGCTGGCATCCCGGAAACACCCACATTCACTACGATGAAAAAGAGGGCGACCCGGACCGTCGGCTTGCCTACGACTCGCGTGTTGAAGATCTTCGAATGACGGCAATCAGCGTCCTCAAGAGATGGGATCTGGAGTACGCCACCAACAAGTACCCGCCGGGGATGCTCACCCAGTTCACTGACACGCATCATTACGTTCAGAACGGCGAGGAGACACGCCACAACGCCGGAGCATCGCACGGGATTGGCTACGGTCACGTGATGCTGCTCAATATCCAGAACCTTGTAGAACCCATGAGCCGTGGACTTCTCATCGATGCATTCGCACCGGACTACCCGCCGCTTTCCTATGCATGTGACGACACAAAGACACAGGGCGGCATCGTCATCTGGTGCCACAACGGTCAGGGCATGGAGGCGCCCGTAGCGGCAGCGCTGGGCAAGGTTGACGCCATGAACCTGTTCGACCCGTGGTGGAGCGATGTTGAGTACGATCTCTGGTACCACATGCTCAACTCCGGAATAAGGTTGCCTGCGTCCACCGGTTCAGATTGGTTCGTCTCATCTGCGAACCGCGTATATACACATTCGTCGCCACAGTTTGAATACTCCGATTGGCTACAGGGGCTGCGTGATGGGAACACGTTCATCACGAACGGCGCTGCAATTGGCCTGAGCGTGAATGGGGAAGCGCCGGGCGCAACAATCCGAGCGCGCGGTGGGGAAAAACTTGCTGTGGAAGTGACCTGGAATTCACACTACGCGATTGACCGCGTTGAGCTGGTGCAGAATGGTCGAGTTGTGAAGTCGCAGGACCTGCCGCCGGGATCAACAGATGGCAAGCTTGAGACAGAGGTTTCGGTCGACGCTGATGGGTGGATTGCAGCGCGGCTTGGTAGCGATGCCCGAGATAGCTTCGCACAGGCTATGTGGGCGCATACAAGTCCGATCTACGTTGACATCGGCGGGATCAAATCGGTAGAGGCAAACGACTCCGCTCGATTTTTCGTAGAACAGATAGACAAGTCTTTATCGTGGATCAACACCGGCGCCAAGTTCTACACGGACGCTCAACGAAAGGAAGTGCTGGACCTGTTCGCGCAGGGGCGTGCTGTTTACAGCACCATGGTCCGTCACTAGGCACCCAGCGCACATGGGTGAGGATATCACTTGTGCGCAAAGCGAAATCTACTAACATTTACTGTATATACGCGTGGACATCGTGGAGTTGTTGATTGGCTCAGACCCACGGACTGAATCCGGCAGAACTCCGTCTTCTATCAGAACTCGGTGGCATTCTCGCGACTGCAATTTCTGAGACAGAATTACTTGAAGCGTTATCTGAGCACATCAATCACCTGGTGCCCGTGGATCGTGCAGTACTGACACGACTCGGTCCGCGCGAAAACGTACTCCTCACCATCTGGGAATATGGCCTGTCGGTGGAATCTCGGAAGCCTGGAGCAACAGTCCCAATTGAAGGTTCCCTTGCGTCAGAAGTATTTGGCTCAGGGAACGGCCTGATTGAGAGTGACGCGGGCGAACAGTTCGGCCTCCGCTTCCCTCATTTCAAACCAGCTTTGGAAGCCGGCATACGTTCTGTCATCGCGGTGCCACTGCGGTCACCAGAGAAGATATTCGGCGTCTTGCATCTTCAATCACGAACTCCGAATCAATTCGACGGCCGTCACCTCAACATCGCTGAGGCCATCGGTGTGCATCTTGGCTCTACCCTCGTTGGAATGGAGCTCAGGGAGCAGCTCGAACACGAGGTAGGTGAGGGGGAAGTACTCGAGCGAATTGCGAGAAGCGCTAGCGCCGCCTTGAGTATTAGTGAAATTGGCGATGCAGTGGCACAGGACCTTGGTGAGTTACTGCAGTTCGATCGCGTTGGGGTTGGAGTGTTAAGTGATTTAGACACCACATCATTTAGAGTCGAGTACCAGTACCCACAAACTGGATTGTTTGGCAAAAGCTTCCCACTGGCAGGATCAGCTACCGGGCTCGTGGCAGAAACCAGGGCACCCGTGGTGATCGGCCGCAGCGGTCCGAATTTCGCTATTTCGGAATTGCCCGTGACTACGTCGAATCTCGGTGATCCATCACTCTCCGGCGTTATGTATCCCTTGATTTCAAACGGGGTGATGGTTGGGAGCATGATCGTCGGCCGCACGAGCGAGGAAGAGTTCACACAAGCTGAGGTTCATCTAGTTGAACGAGTTGCGGCGTATATATCTGGCCCCATCGCAAACGCGATCTTGCGCCGCCATCTTGCGCAGGATGCCAATCATCATCGGGTGTTGGCAGAAATCAGCAGAGTTGCCGGTGCGGCGACATCGATATCTGAGATTGGTGAGGCGCTCGCCAGAGCAATACCCGAAATACTCCCGTTCAAATTTCTATCCATATCCCGCATTGACGATGAGGCCGGAACCTACTGGTCTGAGTACTTTTTCGGGACGCCAGATCACCCCGATTTTAGAATCGGAGAAGTCCGAAACATCGGTGGATCGATGGCAGGAGCGGTGCTCAAGAGCCGGCAGGCCGTCGTGCTTGATCTTACGGACCGCGAGGCAATTCGACAGCACGCGAACGCCACTCCTGCCGCCGATATTGGCATGACTTCCACAATTGGCGTCCCGTTGATTTCAAATGGCAGGGTGATTGGCGCAGTTCTCTTCGGTGAGGATGAAGATGCGACCTATGGTGAGGCCGACGCGATTGTGGCCGAGCGGGTCGCTGATCAGATCGCCGGTGCAATTGGAAGCCTGGTGCTGCGACGACAACTTGAACAGGAATCGATGGAACGGCAGGCGTTGGCTGATCTGGGACGGGTAACCAGCCAGGCTGGGGACATGCAGTCAATTGGAGAGGCCACATCGGAGCGGTTGGCTTCGTTGCTTGGCGTAGAAAAAGTGGCGATTACCCGTGTACTCGGCGACGGTGAGTTCTATCGTATGACGTACATGAACTGGACGTCACAAATAGACCGATCCACTATCTTTCCGCTGGGCAAATCGTTCGCAGGTCTCACCTCCCGATCAGGCCAAACTCAGAAGTACGGCAAAAAAAACCGTGAGGAACTGCTCGCCAGGTTACCCGTGATGTCGAATGCGGTTGCACTTGGGTTTGCGCGTGCAATTTCGGCTCCTCTCATTGCCGACGGCGCGTTCATCGGAAATCTCATGGTTGGTGATAGTCAGGACGACGAATTTTCTGCAGATCAAGCAGATCTGGTCACGCGCGTGGCAAATCAGATCACTGGCGCAATCGCCAGCATCGGTTTGCGAGATGACCTGGAAAAGGAGGCTGATGAACGGGAAGTTCTTGCAGAAATTGGTCGGGTTGCCAGTGAATCGCAGAGCTTTGGCGTCCTTGGCCGCAACATCGTTCCATTGCTTAATCGCCTTGTTGCTGCACCCCGGCTTGAACTCAGAGTCATCTCATCGGATCATAAAAGTTTCTCGGTTGTCTTTATCCAGGAAGGTGAAGGTCCTCCAAAGGATCAGCGGGGCGAGATCGGCCAACTTGATGAGTCCGGTAGTGCCCTTGCTCTGCTTGAGCGCGCTCCAGTTGCCGTTGGGCCCACCACGGACGCCCGCGAACTATCTGGCGTGGCACGTGCCCGAGCACAGGGCTTCTATGCAGGAGTTCATGCGCCATTGATCTCAAACGATGAGGTCGTGGGATTCATGGTCGTAGATAACACCGAAAGACGCGATTACTCTCTGGAGGAGGTTGAACTTCTTGGACAGATTAGCCAACAGATTGCCGGTCCAATGGCCAGTCTCGTGTTGCGAGAACAACTTGAACGGGAATCGACGGAGAGGCAAGCGCTGGCTGATATCGGCAGGGCTGCTATTACGTCTGGAACCGCAGAGGAGATGGGAGAGAGAACATTTGCACGTTTGAAGGACCTGGTGGGAATCGATCGCCTCGCTTTTGGCCTCGTCAGCTCCGCTCGCCAGAATTTCACTTACGTGTACTCAAACTTCGATGATGCTGGCGACGTTGGGCGAGAGATTTTGGTGGAGGGCACTCTGTCACAGCAGACGATTGACTCCGGTGAGGCGCTAGCGTTCGGTAAATCTAATCGGGATCAACTACTGACCGAATTTCCTGCGATGGTCGGATTACTCAAATGGGGTCTCATGCGGGGGGTATTGCTTCCGTTAATCGCGAACGATCAGGTGATCGGGACTATGCTGACCGGCGACGACATCGATGATGATTACACGCCTTCCAACATAGAATTTCTAAGTAGCGTGGCAGATCAGGTCTCCGGGGCGATAAACAATATTGCACTCCGTGATGAGCTGGAACGCGAGAGCCGTCAACAACTTGCGCTGGCTGAGATCAGTCGTGCCGCAAGCTCCTCATTAGATATCTCCGAGATAATGGAGAGAATCACCCAGCTGCTACCAGGATTGTTGCCGTTCGACAGGCTTCAGTTGACGTCGGTCGACCTATCTGCCGAGACGGTGACTGTTGAGATAAATAAATTTGGCCCTTTGATATCGCAATCGGCGATAGGGAGACCAAATCCGTTGCAAGACGCGGTTTCAGGAATAGCTGCCAGCACGGGCAGCTTTCAGGTCATCAACGCCTCAAATCGGAATGAGATCGCGTCAAGAACTCCAATGCTCAAGGCATCACTGGAGAAGGGATTGAAGTCGCTGGTGTCTGCGCCTCTCATTTCAGATGGCGTCGTTATTGGCACGCTGAACATTAGTTCTGACGGACCATTTGAATATTCAGAGGTGCACGGGGAGCTGCTTCAGCGTGTTGCTGATCAACTTGGTGGTGTATTTGCAGTCGCACTCAGGTACCGCATAGAGCAGCGGGAAGCGGATATCCAAGAACTGTTAACTCGCGTTTCAACAGCCGCATCTTCAGCTCTAGACCCCAGGGTGCTGTTAGACCAGATTGAAATAGAACTGCGTACTGAGTTTGAATACGATCGGTTTGAAGCGTTGATCGCCGATAGCGATGAAGAAACTCTGAGATTTGCCTGTGTGCGGGGAGTGACAATAGGCCCAATCAAAGAGGGAGACATAGTGTCGGCCTCCGTACAGATGCTAGGAGATTGGGGGACGATTCTTGAGAGGTCGGCCGGCGATTCCCTCAAGCACGAACACATTCTTGATTCTGGCCTCAACTCATGGATGCAGGTTCCAATTGGCTTCCCCAGTTCACCTCCCATTGGGTTCATTGGCCTTCGGAACCGCAAGATCGGTGCGTTCACGGAGTCTGATGTTGAGACCTTGACTCGTATTGCTGTGCAGATCACACCCGCTATTCAGAACGCACGAACGTACCAGCAATCCCTGGAGCTGGCAGCCTCCCGAGATCGGTCAATAGAACTGGAGTCTCAGGCGCGTGAACTCCAGCGCATCGACGAAGAGAAAAACCGGTTCCTGGAGACAGTGACTCACGAACTAAAGACACCGCTGACAAGTATTCAGGCGTTTACGCACCTCCTTCTCAGGAACCGCGAGGGCAATCTAACTGACAGACAGATTCGGAATCTGGAAGTTTCCAGCCGGAATGCTCGTCGGTTGGGGCTGCTCATAGATGACCTTGTGGATGTTTCTCAGATTCAGACAGGCGCATTTGAGTTACGAGAGTCAGAGTTCGATCTTGTAGATCTCACAAATGAACTGGTCGAAAGCATGCAGCCGATATTTGGCGAGAAAGACCAGAAGCTCAGCTACCGATTGACCCCGAGTACTATCTGGCTGCGGGCTGACCGAGCGCGGGTGGCACAGGTGGTCACCAATCTGTTGAGCAACGCCTCAAAATATTCGCCCAACGGATCAGCGATCCAATTTTGCGTGGACATCGACCGCGACAACGTCCATTTGGAGGTCGAGGACGATGGATTCGGCATCTCCAAATCTGATCTGGCGCATCTCTTCACTCCACTGTTCCGTGCTGATAACGAGGAAACCCGCGCCGTTCCCGGCACCGGAATTGGCCTCGCGATCGTGAAGAAAATCGTGGACCTGCATGGTGGAGATATCTCAGTTTCCAGCGAAGTCGGCGTTGGGACAAAGTTCAAGATTATTCTGCCCAGGCATGTAACCAAACCCACTGCTGAATATCTTGCTGAACAGAAAAATGCTGACTCCACAGCAAGGCCTCGCTCCCGCCTCGGAGACACTCTATCGGGATAGCTCCCGCGTGGCCTGTCTCGGCACGATTACTCATCGTTCGATAACCTGCCCATCGCATGTTCCTTTGAAGATGGATGAATGCGAGGACAAAATGCCGATGATCTATGGCTTCGGTGAGCATCGACGCCAGCTACTTGAATCCGAAGTTCAACGCATCAGAGCGGAAATGCCCACTCTTGGCATTGAACGCGCGTTTCTGATTGGTGAGTTCCCTAAAGGGAAAGTGAAACCCACGACCGGCTTGGAGTTTCTGGTGGTCCACAACACTGACGCGCCATACGTTTCACGCCCAGACTTCTTCACCAGTCACATACTTCCTCGTGCCGGATGCACCTGGTACGTCTACACCGCTGAGGAGTTTGAATCACTGGGTAGCGACGATCCGATGCTCACACGAGCCCTGAGTTTTGGAGAGGAAATTTATGCCGCCTGATCGAGCCGGAGACGATGCCCAACGCTGGTTGAAACAGGCCAGAAGGGATATCGAGGACGCCAAGTTCAATATAGAGAATGGTCGCCACTCCGTCGGCTGCTTTCTCGCACAGCAAGCTGGCGAGAAGACCGTTACGGCGTATTTGTACTTCCGGGGTGCGGATGATGTCTGGGGTCATTCGCTGAGCGATCTATGTGAAGACGCCATGGCCTTTGACCCTGGCTTCGACGCCCTGAAATCTACTGCCGCGTTGCTTGATAAATACTTTGAAATGACGCGTTACCCAACGGGCCTTCCCGGCGGCATTCCCGCTGACGCATTTGGTGAGTCGGATGGGATACAAGCGGTACAGATCGCCAATGAAGTTCTGGATTTTGTAGTCCCGCGTATGGAGTTATGAGGTCAGGGTAATGAAAGCCGGATTCGCAATCCCTCAGGTTTTTCCTGACGGCCCAGTTGACCTTGAAGAGATTCGCACCATAGCGCTCAAGGCGGAGTCGCTTGGATTCGATGATCTCTGGACGCAGGAGCAGGTAGTCGGGAGCAGTTGCTCGCTGGAGCCGCTGAGCCTTCTGAGCTATCTGGCTGCAATAACCGACCGCATCAGACTGGGCGTCTCGGTATTGGTATTACCGCAGCGCGAGCCAATCTGGCTTGCCAAAGTAGTCGCCACTCTCGATCAACTCAGCAAGGGTCGGGTCACGGTTGGCGTTGGTCTTGGCAGCGACGGGCATGATGCAGCGTTTGGAGTTGGTGAGAAGCGAGTCCGCCGATTCGTGGAGTCAATTCAACTGATTGATTCGCTCTGGAAGAACGGTGCCACCACTCTTAATGGTGATCACTTCAACGTCGAAAACCTCAGCATGCAGCCCAAGCCTGTGCAGTCGCCTCGGCCTCCGCTCTGGATTGGAGCGCGTGTCCCCGCTGCGGTGAAGCGCGCGGTGAAGTACGGAGATGGCTGGATGGGTCAAGGCTCCGCGAGCACGGAACTGTTCGCAAAGAATGCGAAGTACGTGCGAGAGTTGCTTGACGCCGAGGGCCGTGACCCCGCGTCATTCGCCGTATCGAAGCGTATCTACGTGGCGATAGACGATGACGCGGACAGCGCGCTCAAACGCTTGGAGTCATGGTTCGGCCACCACTATGGCCGGCCCCAGATGGCCTCCGAAGTATCGCTTTGGGGTCCGGCGGAGACGGTCTACCAACAGTTGGACAAAGTGGTGGATGCGGGCGCCCAACACCTGATGCTCAACCCGGTCTTCGACTACGACGAGCACCTTGAGGCGCTGGCGGAGTATGTGGGAAGCCGGAATTAGCGGAATCAGCATTTGTGCCTCATGGGGGAATTGATATGACAACGCAATCAGGAAGTGAACTAGAGGCGCGGCGCGAGGCGCTGAAGCGGTGGGTTCCAGAACGGCCGTACAAACCACTGACCCAGGGAATCAACCACACGGCCGTATTTGCGCTGGATCTTGAGGCGACGGCCCGGTTTTATACCGAAGTTCTTGGTATGCCCGTGATGGGAGTGGCGCCAAATAGAGATGAGCCGGGGTCAACCCACATCACCATCGACATCGGAAACGGTTCAGCGATATCGTTCTTCGACTTCCCGCACGTCGAGCGCCTGACGAAAGTGGCCCCCGAGGGCGGTGGAAACGCGATGCACATCGCCACGCCGATATCTCGGAAGAATCTGGCGATCGTAAGAGAGCGTCTGGACGCGGCGGGTGCGGAGTACGGAGAGGCGGGGGGATCACTCTATGTGCCTGATCCGAATGGGCTAACCATAGAGTTGCTGCCAGAAGATCTCGTTCCTGAACAACGGCTGGACCTGTAGGAGCGTTCCGACTTCCGTTCTGAGCAAGCCCGCGATGTCGCAGGCCAACTGATGTCCGTGCGCGGTGGCAGCGGCAACGATTAGCCAGCTTCGGACGTGGCTGGCTCTGGCACGACTTCATGCCCATGATTTCTGATCCGACGCATGAGATCAAACAACGGCAGAAGCATTAGGACCGAGCCCACCGTCACGAAGACTTTCCAGCCGTCATAGCCGCTGCCAAGGCCAAGCGCCAGCCCCCCCAGCGCAGCGCCGAGCGCAGCGCCAACCGGCCCTACCGCTCCATCGATGAAGATAGCAGTGGACTGTTGCGTGCCTGAATACTCGTATATCAATGACACGAGGCCATTGAAGAAGGTTCCAACGACCATTCCAAATACCAGGAATAACGCGGTACTGAGCTCCGGCGAAACCGTAATCCATGCGTATGCAGATACAGAAATTATCATTGCAAATATTCCCACTGTAGTCGTATTGGCGGGACCACCAAGTGCCCTCGTGACTTTGGCGGAAAAGAACGCTGAAATCATGAATCCCAGGGCTGAAGCGGTAAACGCAGGTCCAATCCACGCGTCGGCCCCCGGGTATTCGTGATCGTAGAATCCCGCCGTGAAGACGAACGTTCCGATCACGACTGCGTTGGCAACCACTCTCATCAGTAGTGCGCTGCCCACGACTGGCATCACAAATACTCCGGCCATTCCTGAGAGTTGTGACTTCAGGCTCACTTTCGCATCAGATGAGCCTGCGAGCTTTGGAAAGGTGATGAATATGCCCGCTGCCACGATCAGGCAAATCACGCCAAAAACGAATACCCCACGCTCCCAATTTCCGTCGGACCCTATTAGCCTCAAGATTGGCGCAAAAAGTCCCGTTCCTGACATCATCGCGCCAATAATGAAGCCCTGGCGTGCGCGTCGGACCTCCGGATTTGGCCAGGCCCTACCCACAGCAGCAATCGACCCAGCGATTACCGGTCCTCCCGCGAGCCCGGCGACGATTCGAACTGGAAGCATCAATGCAAAATCGTCGATCGCAGAGGTTATTATCGAAGCGATTCCCACGATCGTAATCGAGATCCAGAGGATCGCCCGGAGCTGATATCGGGATACGAACGGCGCGAGGAGAAGTGCCGCCACTGCCGCACCTGCGAAGGTCACGGTGCCAAGTTGCCCCATTGTGGCGTCGGAGACGGACAAATCATCGGCCATCTCGTTCAGGAACGGTGTAATGCTGGCAGCTTGGCCACCGGCAATGGGCACGGAAAACATCAACAAGATCACGGTCAGCCAGTTGGCTTCTGAGGGCCTAATGAATTTTCGAATGCGCAAATATGATTCGTCCCGGCCGTTAGTGATCCTATGAGGGCCGAATTCTACGCTGAGATCAGGCTAATACTTCGATGAACGACTCCAGCGAGCGTCTGATCCCCGCGGCGTCCAATCCGTGCCCGGCGCGGTGCTCCTGGCCAGTGCCGTACTTGCGGAACTCATCATGCCCAACGCCGAGCGAAAGCAGCCGGTGTGGCGTTGCGATCACGGCTGCGGACACTTCTGCTGCCAAGGTTCCGGCCAGATATGGCTCAATCAGCACCATCTCCTGCCCCCCAACCATCGCTGCTAACCCTTTTCTGGCGAATGGGCGCGCCTGGTTCGTGTAGAGCACTGTCACGTCGATATCGGAGGTGGCCTCCAGCGCAGGTGCCAACGTTGGCCCCACGGCGAGTATCGTCGGCGAGCCGGGACTGCCGGACCGCACCACCGATATGCCGGGAGTAGTTATCGCCGACTCATTTGTCTCGTCGGACAGGCGAATGTAGTGGCGGCCGGTGCCTGCGACTGCGTCGCGAAGCATCGACTCAACCTCATCAGCGTGGCCAGGCACGCCTATCTGCCAGTCTGGCAACGTTGACATGAGCGCTACGTCGCCGGGCGACTGGTGTGTTCTGCCTGATGCAGAAGCATCGTATGAAGCGCCAATCGAGACAAGAATTCCGCCCAGATCCTGGTGGCTGAAATCGATTTTGATCTGCTCGAAGGGGCGTTCGATCAAAAATGGTGTATACGAATGGGCGATTGGGCGGAATCCGGCAGCGGCCATTCCGGCCGCGAAGCCGATCATTTGCTGTTCTCGAATACCCATATTCACGACGCGGTCAGGATGTCTCTCACGTGCGCCCGAATCTCGGAAATTGGCGTTGCTGATGTCCGCCAGGATCAACGCTACGCGTTCGTTTTCATCAAGTAAGGCGGTTGTCACGTCAATGAAGCGCTCACGCATGTTCATTTGCTTTCCACCTTTGCCACCAGCGCATGAGGTATCCCGGGTTTCCGGTCCAACAGGCCCATTTCGATCTCCTCATGATCTCGGCCATCGACCGAGGCGGACGTCCATCCCTCAACTTCGAATCGAGATGCAATACCTCCGGGCCAGCCATGTGAGGTCGACTGGTTATCGATCACGATTGCGGTGAGATTACCGAGGCCAAGCCGGCCCGCGATCTCAATGGCTTCGTTGTTGCTGCCTTCGTCGAACTCGGCGTCTCCAAGCAGGCAGAAGACGCGGCTGCCAGACTCCTTGATGCGCAGACCATGTGCCAATCCCGTCGCGATGGGGAGACCGTGGCCCAGAGATCCGCTGCTTATCTCCACGCCCGGCACAAGTGTCCTGTCGGGATGTTGGCCCAGTATCGAGTCGTGTTGCCCAAACCCATCGAGCACATCCGCTGTAATGAACCCTTTCGCCGCAAGTACAGCGTAGTACGCCATTGGTCCGTGGCCCTTTGACAGGATGAATCGATCGCGATCTGCCCAGTCCGGGTCCGCGGGGTCAACTTGTAGCACTCGGTCGTACAGAACCCACAGCACGTCCAGGGTGGATGTGGCGCTGAAAGAGTGCTTCTCGTCGCCGGTCATCCGGGTCATCAGCGCAGAGAGATCGTGGTAGCCGTATGTTTCAATCTGGCCTGATGTGTTCATCGGTGCACCATACAACTTCAGGTCAAGTGCAAGTATTGAACGTGTTCAGCGACGCGGACTTCACAACCGGCAATAAGACGCGAAGCGGAGGCGCCCCGGACAAATTTGCCCGAGGCGCCGAGGGCGACATATTTTGGGGTCAGACGGCCACTGTGACCGACGTTGCCCGATCGCTATCTATTCCGATGCAACTACTATTTCGACGACTTCAGTTTCGCCCGTTCAGTGTGAGTGACAAATGAGGTGGGGCAGGTTTGACGTAAGGAATACATGAAACAAGGCCACATATGGGGTATTGGGCATACGTTCAACCTGCAAGACGGGCACATTCCACATGGCTCATGAAGGGCAAAATGGCCGTTAATTGTTTGACCCCAAAATCCGCTCATCCTAGAATGCTGCGGACTGTCTAGTATTCGAGTTGACGCTGTCGGTTCCGGAGGTCATGCATTGACGACGCTATCTGAGTCCAGAGGTGAGGTTGCGACGGGTGTCGCCCTGTATGCGCATCTTCTCCGACGAGCAGGTTTCTCTGCCAGCCGTGCCCAGGTTGAGGAGTACGCAAAACGACCCTATGAAGAGGTTGTAGAAGAACTCCTCAACCCGCAGGATCAGCCGGAGATTGATGAAGACCGTCTTCTGCGGTATTACCCGCACTACGGAAGCATCGATAACTATAACGGCGCGGGTGCAGGCCGGTGGTACTACCGGATGATCAACTCAGAGCGCCAGCTTCAGGAGAAGATTGCGCTCTTCTGGCACCACGTCTTCGCCACCGCATGGCACAAGACTGAGCACTCGCCCACCGTCATTCGGCAAATCGAAATGTTTCGCCAGAACGGCCTCGGCAAGTTCAGCGATATTCTTCTGGACCTTTCCCGCGACCCGGCAATGATTCACTGGCTGGATAACAACCAGAACCATTCATATCGGATCAATGAGAACTTTGGCCGTGAACTCATGGAGCTGTTCTCCATGGGTATCGGCGCGTACTCAGAGCACGACATCAAAGAGGCAGCACGGGCCTTCACTGGTTGGACCTTCCGCCAGCCTATGCCGCTCTACCCGTATGGCCACTGGGATGCTTCATATGAGTACGATCCAAATGACCACGACGATGGTGAGAAGACTTTCCTGGGCCAAACCGGAAATTTCAACGGTCAGGACGTCATCGACATAATCGTCGACCAGGAGTCAGCCGCACGGTTCATTTCCCGCCATCTGTACAACTTCTTCGTCGCCGACGAATCGCAGGTTCCAGCGTGGAGCATTGAGCCGCCGCAGGATCCCGAAGCGATCGACATCATGGTTAATGCCTACTTCGAATCGGGTGCTGAAATTCGCTCAGTACTGCGGGCTATGTTCAACTCTGACTTCTTCAAACGCGCGGCGTACAAGCGTGTGAAGAGTCCAGTTGAATTCGTGACCGGAGTGATAAAGCTCTCTGGCGAGTACACGGAGCCAGACCCTGGCCTTGCGGACCTCGTATCCGCTTCCACGGCAATGGGACAGGAGCTACTCAACCCCGCCACGGTTGAAGGCTGGCACACCGGCAAGGAGTGGATCGACGGCGGCACGCTAAATGAGCGTGTGAACTTCGCTGTTGAACATCTCCAGAAGGTCGACGCTCCCGGAGTGCTTGCCATTGTGGACCGCCTTGCCGCCCTTGGCCGTTCGCTTTCACCAGAAGAGTTTCTCGATGAGTGCCTCGACCTCGTTGGCCCGCTGCCGGTGAGCGACGAAACTCGCGGCAGCCTCCTGGAGTTCGCAAACACGCTTGGTGATGTCAACTACGCCTCAGATCGGGATGAGTCACTCGCCAACGTGACCCACATGCTTCGACTAATCGTCGCAGCGCCCGAGTACCAGTTCGGATAACAACTAACCCACGACCAGGAATGGTCCAGAAAACGTAGTCCAGGGAATCTGGGAGAAATCGATGACCGCAAACGGCGCCAACCGAACCAATAAGAAAGACCCGGTACTGGTAGTCATCCAGCAATCGGGTGGCAACGACTTCCTCAACACGGTGATCCCGTTTGAGAACGGCCACTACTGGGACTCACGCCCAACCATCCGCGTAGAGCGGGACAATATGGTTCCATTTACGGACGACCTGGCCTTCCACGGTGCGGCCACCCCGTTCAAGAGTATTTTCGATGCTGGCGATATGGCGATCATCCAGGGCGTGGGTTACGAAAACTCCAGCCGTTCACACTTCCGCGGCATGGACATCTGGCACACGGCAGAACCTAACTCCGTGGCAACCGAAGGCTGGCTGGGTCAGGTCATGCGGCAGTTGGACCCCGATAAGAAGAACGTCCTCACCGGCGTCAGCATTGGTCGTGGCCTACCTCGCGCAATGGCCGCCCCCGGCGTCCCCGTGGCGTCGATAGGTGATCTCGACAACTACGGTCTGATGACTCCCGTGCAGAAAGAGGAAGAGCGCAATAAGGATCTGGATATCTTCAAGCGCATGTACTCGCCCGCATTCGGCTCTGGCGTCGTGATGGACTACCTCGGCCAGACCGGCCGCGACTCCCTCACCGGCGCAGACATCCTCAAGAAGGCGCCAGAGATGTATCAGTCGACGGTTGAGTACGCCGATAACGCCATTGCGAAGGCGCTGCGAGATGTCGCACGCATCCACCTGGCCGGGCTTGGCACACGCATCTTCTATACACAGCACGGCGGCTACGATCACCACGCCCAGGAGCTACCATCCCACGAGAAGTTGCTTGCTGAGTTGACTGGTGGAATCACTGACTTCCTCGCCGACCTACGGGAGCACGATGCAGCGGACAACGTGCTGATTCTTGTCTTCACGGAGTTCGGACGGCGCATGAGGGACAACGGCAGTGGAACCGACCACGGCTCAGGCGGTGGTGCATTCCTCATTGGCGACAACGTGAACGGCGGACTCTACTCCGAGTATCCGTCCATCGACCCGGCGGACTGGCTCAACGCTGAGGATATGAAGCACACGATCGACTTCCGCAGCATCTACGCCACCATTCTTGAGCAGTGGATAGGCGTGGAATCGCAAGATATCGTCCGTGGCCAGTACGAGCAGATCAAACCCTTCGTAGCCGCCTAGCAGCCCCCTCATCCCAACCTTCTCCCGGGGGGAGAAGAGGCAAGACAACTCCCTCTCCCCACCGGGAGAGGGCTGGGGTGAGGGAGCTTTCGCCCGGCGCCAGGTTCCATCAACCGAATAACTGCCACCTCACCGGAGGCCAACATGACACTCGCAGAAAAATCAACCACAGAAACCCGCCCACATGCTCTCTTGCGGGCGGGTTTCCCCTATCTCACAACTATTGGCATGCGCCGGGTCACCTGGTTCCCGATCGACGTTGCCGTTGGCAAAGAAGGCCGCGTCTACACGCTGGACCGCACACAGGGCTCAGGCGGCTACATCCGACGAATCAACTGGGACGATGAAGACCTCGGGGCGTTCGGCGGCAGCGAGTTGACCTGGCCATCGTCGTTTGTGGTCGACGAGGACGAAAACTTCTGGATCACCGATGAGGCGAAGAACAAGGTCATCGTTATCGATGGTGAAGGCGCGCTTCTGAAATCGTGGGGCGAAAAAGGCTCCGGCGAAGGCCAGTTCGACCGCCCGGGCGGCATCGCGTTTGATAACGATGGAAACGTCGTCGTATCGGACGCCGTCAATGGCCGGATCCAGAGATATTCACGTGAAGGCGTACTTCTTCAGACAATCGGAACCCAGGGCTCAGGCGATGGCGAGCTGGATGGTCCGGCTGGCGTTGCGGTTGATGAGCGCGGCGATATCTACGTGGCCGACTGGGGTAACCATCGCGTGGTGCACTTCGCAGCTGATGGCTCGTTCAAGCACACGATGGGATCGCACGGCTCGGGCGATGGCGAGTTGAACCGCCCGACCGGCCTCTGCGTCGACTCCGACGGCGACGTGTACGTGGCCGACTGGGGCAACGACCGCGTCCAGCAGTTCGACCAGAACGGTCGCTACGTTTACAAGTTCACCGGCAACTCAACCCTCTCGAAGATGGGGCGTCGCTACATAGAGACAAGCCCTCGCGTTCTGCGCATCCGTGAGATGGGCAAGATGGAAGAGCTTGAAGTTCTTCGAGCCCCCCGCTCCTGCCTGATGGACGACCAGAACCGCCTGCTGATCCCGGACTTCGGCTCTCACCGAATCCAGGTCTACAAAAAAGAGGCCTACCCGCTCACGGAAGCGGAAATTGCGCCAATCATGGAGACTGTGGACTTGTACACCGTCTGATTTTGCGCTAAATAGAGCACACAAGATTTCTCACCTCCTGCCGGAAGGGGTAACGAATATGAGATGGCTAAGGGCAATCGCAGAGTGGGTCAGCGGAGCGGCTGAAGATGTCGCTGAATTCGTTGAAGACATGGTCAACACTGTCGTCGAGTTCGTCAGTGACATAATCGAAACCATCGGCACATTCATAGCGGTGGCGTTTGAGTGGGTCGGTGACCTTCTCGGGCAAATTCCAATCATCGGTGCCGCCCTTGAGTTCATAGCGGATTGGCTTGGCGATAGTATCTCCGCGATATTCCGGGTACTGGCGGCTCTCGTTAAGGGCGTCGGGTCGATAATCGGCGGCGTTCTTGGCGGTGTCATCCGCATCGTCGGCGGCATCCTTAGTCTGAACGGCAGACTGATTCTCAAGGGGCTCTGGGGCATCGTTTCCGGGGTCCTTGGCGCTATTTTCGTCGTCGCTACGGTGCTACTTGGTGCACTGCAGACACTTACGTTCACCCAGGCCCGGTCAAGGCAACTCAACGAGCAGGAGATTGCGATTCTGCGCCGGGTTTATGGCGATTCAATCGCTTTCTATAACGTGCGGATCATCGTTGGATTTGCAGGAGCCCTCTCGCTCGATTCAAGTCGTTCGGCAATAGTTTTCGGCAACACCATCTACTTCAAGAGGGAGGCTGATGGCTCACCTCGGGAGCCGGTGGATCACATTCCGCTGTTCGTTCATGAGGCATGCCATGTGTGGCAGTACCAGCACATGGGCTCCCGCTACACCAGCGATGCGCTCTCGGCCCAGATCCTTCGCGAAGACGCGTACAACTGGGAAGGCGATGTCGCTGGCGGGGTGACCAGTTGGAGCGACCTCAATCGGGAAGCACAGGCAGAAGTTTTCTACGATGTCTGGGACATCGGTCAGCTGATCACTGATGGCGCAGCTCCGGTCGCGGGTGACGGCATCTTCTACGATGCGAACGGCACGGACATGATCTCGCTCATGATTTCCGAGGATGGAGTCGATAACACCGTCATCAGCGATGAGGCTGTATCGATAGTCCGGGGAGTCCGAAGCTGGCGTTTATCGGCGTGGCTCTCGTAACCGAAAACGGGCACATGCCATGTGCCCCTTGGTCAGTAGACCGAGACGTAGATAGGTCACCCTCCCGTCCCCCGCAGATTCCGTACAGCATCTTGGGCTAAAAACCTGTGCGAGCAGCGCACGATAATACACGCCAAAACAATTCGCACGGGCAGAGATGCCCATACTACGCGTAAGAGCAATTCGTGAATTGCAGCTACGGGGGCAGGGGCCCTGGGAGACTTTTCGGGCCTTCGGGGTCTCGGAAGGATCATATGCGGCTATCGCGCGTTCGCGACACTCGTTTATGGGCGTGCCTGGGTTCCGACCTACTCTGGAAAGACCAGAGGGGTGGAGAGGTGCCCGTCGAGAGCATCAGGAGAACCCGGAATGGCGAGGGGGCGCACGTATGGCGGACGGACCGGATGTGCATGCCACCCGGCGGGTCGGTTTCCGTGGTGATTTTGGAGTCCGGTCAGGAGACGTAAGGGGAGTAAAGCTGGTTCCATCGCTCTCCCCTTACGTTCGCCGCTGATGTGTCTGCGACGGCAGAAGAACTACGCTGGTGGTGGGCTGGCTTTCAGGGCTTCGCGGAGTTTGTCTGCCACGGCTAGCGCTTCGTTCTCTGGCGCTCCGGGCAGGGTGCCACCGGATACTGCCCTGTTGAGGTCGGCAATGCCGAATGCTGCATGCTCGGGCTGCAGGTCTGCGTAACGTGGAATCAGATGCGAGTGCATGTGTGGTGTGCTCTCGCCGAATGCGACCTGATAGATGCGCAGGGCGCCTGTGACTTCTTCCAGCACTAGCGAAATGTGCCGGAGAACGGGGCCGTAGGCATTCGCTTCTTCATCTGTGAAGTGCGCGGGGCCCTGGACGTGGCGCTGGGCGTTGAACATTGTCCAGCCTGCTAGCGCGTATGGTGGCGGTGCGTGACGCACGGACCATAGCTCGTTCTCCCATATGACGCCTCCAGGAATGGGCACATCACCGGCGTTTGCCGTACAAACGGGACAAGATGCCTCGTAGCTTGCATGTTTCATCTTTGAACTCCAGAGCCGCACAATGCGGCCAGTGTTGATCCGGATTGCTATCGCGTTGACGTGGTGGTGAATTTACACGAAATTCGTGATGCGGAGGTTGGGCGTGAGGGAGTGGGTTAGGGCCGGCCAGGCACGGGGGCCTGCCGTTACGTTGGGTGAATGAGGCTAGGCGGGTGTGTGCGACATTCATTGGTGGCTGTGCCTGAGTTCCGGCCCGCGCCGGAAAGATCATGGGGCGTGGGGGTTGTTGGTGCCTCTGCTTGCATCACTCCTTGGGATACCATTCGGCGTGGATTGCCATTGCCTGTGTTGCCAGTGAAAAAAAGGATGTCAAATAGATGCTAGATAGATTCAAGGTCCCGATTGAAGATCGCGTTTATGTGAAGCGGGACCAGATTGTTGCGGCTACGGAGGCGGTTTTCCAGAAAGTTGGGATGTCTGCCTCGGATGCGCAGCAGTCGACGGATGTTCTGGTGACCAATGACATGCGGGGGGTTGAGACGCATGGTGTGTCCAACATGCTTCGTCGCTATGTGGCGGATTTCCTGAGTGGTGCGCAGAACGCGAAGGCCGAGCCGAAGGTGCTGCGCGAGTCGGCGACGATGGTTCACATGGACGCCGATGGTGCACTTGGAATTACGGTTGGCCCTCAGGCGATGCGTCGAGCTATCGAGAAGGCCCGCGAGGTTGGGATTGGTGTGGCGACGGTGATCAATGCGGGCCACCTTGGCGGCGCTGGATATCATGCGACCCTTGCCGCCAACGAGGGGATGCTGGGGCATTGCATGGCTGGCCCCGGTGGCAGCCAGATGGTGCCGACATTTGGTGCGGAGCCTCGGCTGGGTACGTGCCCCATTGCGTGGGCCGCTCCGTCTGGCAAAGAGCATCCGTTCCTGTTTGATATTGCTTCCACGCAGATCGCTGCGAACAAGATCTCCCTTGCCAAGCGAACCGGCGCAAAGCTGCAGCCTGGCTGGATTACGGGCATGGACGGCGAGCCCATCTTGGAGCCAGTGGATGCGCCTGGGCCGGGCGAATACTACATGCTGCCGTTTGGCGGGACTCGAGAAAACGGTTCACACAAGGGTTACGGTCTTGGGGCGATGGTCGATATCTGGTGCAACTCGCTGACCGGCGTTGGTGCGGGGTTTATCACCGGTGGAGGCGGACAGTGGTTCGCTGCATACGACATCGAATCGTGGATCGGGCTTGACGAGTTCAAGTCCCATGTTGACGATTTCCTGAGCGGGCTGAAGAACACGCCACCCGCCAAGGGGCACGAGCGGGTGCTGTACCCGGGCCTGAGCGAGGGCGAAGAGACGGAGAAGCGAACAAAAGAAGGCATTCCGTATCACCGCGAGGTCATCGACTGGTACAAGTCGATTGGTGCGGAGCTGGGGATTGGTATTGAGCTGCCGTAGATGAGTACTGACGAACAACTTTTCGACCTGGTTCGACCGTGGATTGAAGACACACTTGGGTGCCCGTTTCCGAACGTTGGAAGCGGGCCGCTGGTGGTCGAAACTCCTGATCATGCCCAACCACTGTTTGGCGTGCGACGCGATATGGACGCTGCGTTTTCCGTGCGGGAGCAGTGGATTGATCCGGTTGGTGATCTTGCCCGGGACCTGCACCCCGATCTGCTGTTCTCAGTGACGGGATCGTACGATCTCAGCCGTATCACCCTTCCCGACGGAGTCGCGGTCTGGGGCCCGGCAGCCTACTACGCAGCAGATGAGTCAACCTGGTCGCCGATCTCAGGCAATACCGCCGTGCGCTTGACGCCTGAGCAGGTTGCTGCCGTGGATACCAGGATTTTCTGGCACTGTGAAGGGGCTGATACCGGGATAGCTCACTTCGGGGTTTACGAGCAAGAGCAGCTGGTAGCGCTTACTTCAGTAAAAGACCACGGTTTCAAGGTCCATGAGATCGGAATCGACGTGCTCCCAGAAGCGAAATCTCAGGGGCTGGGCTCGAATGTGCTCTCAGCGACCGGTGATTGGATACTGGAACAGGGAGCGACGATCATCGCGTCGGTGGCGCTCTGGAACGTCCCGTCTGGCAGAAATATGCGGCGACGTGGGTTGCGGTATGTCTTCAACAACATGCTGGGAAGCGTTGGTCCGTTCAAAGTAGGTCCTCAGCCACTTGGAACCCCTCTGCCCGGTATGACAATGGTTGATTTGTACCCGAAGTGGGCGATGAACAAGGCGATTGTGGAGCGGGTGGAGTAACTCCCGTTGGTAGCTGATTCCTGAGCACCCGTAAACACTCAGCCAATCGTCACGTGCGCGCCCACCTGCGGAGGCTATCGTGAAAATGACGGAAGGAAGTGGCACGTCTGGCAAGACGTAATCAAGGCGCCGGGAGGGATTGGCATGCAAGTCAAAGACATCATGGCTATTGGCGCCGTCACTATCGACGGTGAGAAAACGGTAGTCAACGCAGCATTGCTGATGAAAGGTCAGAGCGTTGGGATGCTGGTGGTATCGGAGAATTCCGATCCAGTGGGAGTGGTTACCGACCGGGATCTGCTGACCGGTTGTGTTGGTCAGGGTCATAACCCGGCGGCGTGCGCAGTTGGAAACCATGCGAGCGAGGAGTTCATTACTACTACGCCCGCGATGGATGCGCTGGACGCAGCCCGCCTGATGAGGCAAATGCGTATTCGTCGGTTGCCAGTGCTCGATGACAGCGATCTTGTAGGAGTCGTTTCATTCTCGGATATCGCCCGTAGTCTTGATTCCGCGCTCAGGGACGTGCTTCTTGGCATGAGTACGCCAGCTCACGTTTCAGCGGTGACGTTGGCGGGCAGAGTCACCCACTACTACACGCACCTTGGCGTGGCGGCGATTCAGGTGGGCCAGGCTATCCGGGTTGGCGACACGATCTACATCACTGGACGGACGACCAACATCGAACAGACCGTTGATTCAATGCAACTTGAACGTGGGCGGGTCGAGATAGCCGTAGCCGGCCAGAATGTTGGGATCAAGGTCACCTGCCGGGTGCGGACTGGCGATACCGTGTACCTTGCGGCAGAGGCGAGGGGCGACGGCCGAGAACAAACCTCAGAGCGGTACGCAGCGGTCGGGTAGATACGGACGGAACCAAGAGCCTTGCTATTCAACCGGACTCACCCTCTGGCAAGCCCGCAGATGATTGTCTAGGTGTAGCTCCCACGGACGTTGTTTACAGTCTTGAGGCTGGCGTTGCTCCACTGATACCGCCGTGTGGCCGAGTGTAATTGTAGTAGTCAAGATAACCGGGAAGCTCTGCCAACCGCTCTGCGTTTGAGGTGAATTCTCTGGA
>JABMNO010000073.1 GCA_013204555.1 Chloroflexota bacterium
GAAATCGGGATGTGTGCGGTCTCTGGGGGACGGTATAGGTTTTGCTCCCGCGTCGTGGGACCGTCCGACTGAGGCGGGGTGCCGTCACCGTTCGGCGGGAATGGGTGTGGTGCTCCTTAGCCCCTCGGGTAGTGCATTAGCGAAATAGTTGTTTGCGAGGGGTGTGCACGCCTCTCATAAGCTGAGTTTCCAGCGAGCGGCGGAATCTGTCGATGGGCGGATGTCACTAAACTGCGCTTGGATGCACATGCGACTGGGAGCAGCAGGGAGGGTATCCCGAATCTGTGAGTCTGCCGTCCACGCAACGGACATCTGTTCCGACAGATGCTAGGAATGTGTTGAGTCACGCACCACCGCCATTGCCGAAGCCGAGTCTCGTTGTCACTCCCACGACAATGGAAGCACGGAAAGCAGCCGTGCGCTGGACTCAATCGACTCCAACACCCGATCGAGGAATGTTTGAGATTTCACAAATTTGACGGCTCAGTGAGCGTCCAGTACGATGCCTCCAATGGAGGTAAGTAAGCGCTTACTTACCATGGATGGGGGATAGGTTCCAGTACTTAAGGAGCGTCGCATGACTACGATCACCATCGGTGGACTATTTGGGTCTGGCGCACATGAGATCGGTCTGTTCGTTTCTGTCCGCTTGAAACTCGAGTATGTCAATACGTCCGCAATCCCGCACATCGCTGCACATGCCAACGCCACCGAAGAGGCAGTCCTAGCTAAGGAAACTCACCTCTGCACTTGGAAAGAACGCCTTGGTCACATATTAGTGAAAACAATTGAGGCGTCAGGAAATCATTCTGGCTTACCGGAAGCGGGTTACTTCCCTGGATTTGTCGATCCGGCCCATCACCTATCGTCGCCTGGAGATATCCGAACTCGGCCTCATGATATTCCCGACAATGAGTATTTTCAGGCCGTAGAGAAAACGAATCGAACCTTCGCTGCCCTCGGGAATGTCGCACTCACGTTACGCGGAGGAGCCGCGACATTACGCGGCAACTCGATAATC
The DNA here is from genome assembly GCA_013204555.1 of Chloroflexota bacterium. GTDB lineage: Bacteria > Chloroflexota > Dehalococcoidia > Lucifugimonadales > Lucifugimonadaceae > UBA1151. The sequence continues at coordinate 1,022 of JABMNO010000073.1, forward strand.
CACGTTGGCGTCATGACTTCCTGGGACAAACGAGTTGAGCGCGTATCACGTCGACTCAAAATAGGCCGGGCTGGGGCTGCCGATTACTTAACAGCCAGGCAAAAGCACCGCAAGAAGCTGTATAAGCACTTTTTGGGAACTGATCAAAGAGATCCCGAGATTTACGATTTTGTTATTGACACCGATCGCGACTCGAGGGAGATAGTGGTTCAGAAGATATTGGAGTTGGCTTAATCCCATTGAGATGTTCGGTCTAGATGGTCGATGGAGAAGCGGAATTTGGAGTGCAAAAGGAGGGCAATGCTATGGTCGCCATCACACTCGGCGGATCAGCAGGAGCCGGAGCTCCAGAGATTGGGAATCTAGCGGTTCCTGCACTTCGGGGTCCCTGGGAGGTCCCGATTTGATCGGGTCGATGCTCCTGTAATCGTCGTAGTTCTCGCCACCTTAGAGGAGGATCGAGTCCGAGGCGTTTAATCCGCCTGAGGCGGATCCGTCACGGGTGGGGTCACCCATTGATAAAAAAACCCCAGATCGGCCGGTGTTCCGTTTCTGTGTATGCACGTTTGTTTTGACGCGTTGTTTTTGCGTACATCGGATTGCTTGCGTCGTATGGGGGCGTGGTGGGGCGAGCCCCACAGCTACCAGTGGGCATGGAGCACTTGCAGTAATTCCTGGTAGCCGCCGGGCTTGCCCGGCCCTGCTGTGGGCGTAATCATGCGTTTCATCGAACCGTTTGCGTCGTATGGGGTAGCCGTGGGGCAAGCCCCACGGCTACCTGTGGGCATGGGACCGTTGCAGTAATTCCTGGTAGCCGCCGGGCTTGCCCGGCCCTGCGATGGGCGTAAGCATGCGTTTCATCGAACCGTTAGCGTCGTATGGGGGCTTGGTGGGGCAAGCCCCACGGCTACCTGTGAGCATGGGACCGTTGCAGTAGTTCCTGGTAGCCGCCGGGCTTGCCCGGCCCTGCGGTGGGCGTGAGCATGCGTTTCATCGAACCGTTTGCGTTGTATGAGGGGCGTGGTGGGGCATGCCCCACAGCTATCTGTTGGCATGGGAGCGCGGCAGTGATCATGCGTTGCATCGGACTGTTGGCGGCGTGTGGGGAGCGCCCTCACCCTGACCCTCTCCCAAAGGGCGAGGGGACAGATCCTAGCCGCCACGCCACTTGTTTGGTGGACCGTCTTGTTCGTCTTCGTCATCTTTGAAGTCTATGGGGGCGTTGCGCCAGTATTTGGTGGGGCCTCGGCGGGTGGTGCCGGGGTGGTTCTTTTTTTCGCGCTGGGTGAGGTAGTAGGCGCCGGCGCCGAGTACTGCGGCGATGATGAACGCATAGAGGAGTATGGGGCGGACGGCCAGTCCGATTACGAAGATTATTACCGCGGCGACGATGAGTCGGTTTGCGGTGATCGCGGGCAGGCTGCTGCCTTGCGCTGAGCGCGATTTAGGGCGCCTGGGCTGCGAGATCTCTTTGGGGACTTCTTCCCAGGCGACTAGCTTTCCATCTTTAGGCACTTCAGGGCGCTCTTTGGCCTTCGAGGAGATATCATCGTCCGGATCTGCTTTCTGCAGAATCTCCTCGATCTCGTCTTCGTAGCGGTCTTTCGGCATGGGAATCCTCTGGGTGGCGCAAGCCAGCGGGCTGGGATGTGTTGACCTCGATGCTAAGTATGACGCTGCCGATGGTCAAGCGGACTCGGGACTCTACTCTTGTAAACCACGTGACAGACCATTAGGCCCGGAGTACGCTTGCCAACCACGTCGTCGTTGACGATGGCCGGCGTTCTCTCGGTCATATCTTCCCTTAGCCAGAGGTTCCACTCCAATGAAAGTCACAGGCGTAAAGACAACCATCTATCAGAGCGATTTGACTCGCAAAAAGGGTGATGCCAACTCGCCCGGCGGACGTGTTAGCGCCGGTGGAATGGTGATTGAACTCACGACGGATGAAGGGCTCACCGGCATCTCCATTGGGGGCGCATCGGAACGAAGCACAATTCACAGCTTCGTGGATGAAGTTGTGGTTGGCAAAGACCCTCGTGGAGTGCGCGGTATCTGGTTCGACATGGTTTCAAAGGCGTTCAAGAAGGGCCACGACGGTATCGTGGGGGATGCGATCAGCCAGATCGATATCGCTCTCTGGGACTTGAAGGCCAAGGCGAACAACGAGCCGCTGTGGAAGACGCTTGGTGGCTCGACTCCAAAGGCGCTCGCCTACGCCAGCGGCATCGAAATGCCGCTCAACGACGAGGAGCTGGGTCACTGGTACAACTCGATGGCCGATCTTGGCTTCAAAGGCGGCAAGCTCAAGGTTGGACTCGATCAAGACGCCGATATTCGGAGAGTCGGCATCATGAACGACGCCCTTAAGAGGAACACGGACCGCCCTTCCCTGCTCATCGACGCCAACGAGTACTGGTCTCCCAAACAGGCCATCAGGTACGTCAGCGAAATCGAAGAGCAGTTCGATATCACCTGGGTAGAGGAGCCGGCCCGCCGCTGGGACTTCCGAGGATTGCGACGCATCAAGGACAGCGTAAAGGCCGCCGTATGTATTGGCGAAAATCTGGATACGCTGGGTGATTTCCTGCCTTACTTCCACCAGGGCTCAGCGGACATTGTGCAGGTTAGCTCTGGGATGACTGGCATCACCGGAGCGCTTCAGCTTGCCGATGCCGCTTACGGCTTCGAACTGCCGGTGACGCTGGGCGGATCAACCGGCAATTTCCATGCCCACATTGCTCCTTCACTGCCGAATCACATGATGATGGAAGTGACGGATGTGGAGCCCGATCCAGTGTTCACGTCCAACGTGCGGGTTGTTGACGGTTGGATGATTCCGGGTGATGAGCCCGGCAACGGCATTGAGATTGTTCCTGACGCGCTGGCGGCCCACGCTGTTGAGAACCTGCCAAGGACGTCACAGGCCAGCCCACTTGGGCGAAGGCGCGGCGCAGGACTGTTCCCGGTTCCGCCGACGGCAGAAGAGAACGAGCGGGCGGCAGGGTTGAAGTACACGCCTGCTCCGCCTGCCTCAGAACTCGCATCCAGCTAACCGCGCAAACCCAGGAATCAAACTCATATGAAAATCACCGGATACAACATCAGGAAATACACCTGGCACATGGACCGTGCACTTGGGGATGCCAACTCCCCTGGAGGGAGCGGGACGTGGCAGGCTGGCTCCATCCTCTCCATTGAGACCGACGAAGGCATCACCGGCGTCTCACTTGGCGGTAACGACTACGTGGGAGCGCTCTTCCCCGTAATCGAGGGCCAGGACCCACGTGGGAATATTGGCCTCTGGAAGAAGATGATGGACTTCGTCTTCAAGGGCGGCAATGAGGGTGAGGCGAATGCGGCCATCAGCGCAATAGATATCGCGCTGTGGGATTTGAAGGCCAAGATCGCCGATCAACCGCTCTGGAAGCTTCTTGGCGCATCTGAACCTCGCACCAAGGCCTACGCGTCTGGAATTGGTCTCAACCTGACCGACGATGAGATATTTGCCTTTTACAGTCGTATGGCAGACCGTGGCATCGACGGCGGGAAGCTCAAAGTTGGGCTCGATATGGAGGCCGATCTGCGCCGCATTGGCATCATGAACGAGTGCCTGCAGAGGGTTACGTCTCGCCCGATGCTGACCATCGACTCCAACGAGTACTGGTCGCCTAAACAGGCTATTCGGCACATCAGCGAGATCGAGAAGCATTTCGACATCACATGGGTTGAGGAGCCGGCACGACGGTGGGATTACGACGGCCTTCGACTGGTCTCGCAGAACGTCAAGGCAGCAGTAGCGACCGGCGAAAACATCAACGACCTCGGCGACTTCTACGCTCTCATCGCCAACGAGGCGATTGATATTGTGGAGGTCGGTTCGAACGCCACGGGCATCACCGGCGCGCGGCAGGTAGCCAACATGGCGTACGCCTTCGAGTTGCCGGTTGCCCTGATGAACTGCCCTGGCGAGTTCATGGCCCCTCTGGGTGCTGCACTGCCGAATCACCTCGCGCTCGAAGTGGTCGACCCGTTCCGAGAGCCGTGCTTCACCACCGATAACTACATCGAAGACGGTTGGATCCACATGGGCGACACACCCGGACTCGGGCTAATCGTCGATGAGGAGAAGTTGGCCGCAATTGAGGTCGATGAGGTCGTTCGGCCGGAAGGAGTCAGTTGGCCGTTCCCGCGCCGTGAGGGCGCAGGGCTCTACCAGGTGCCGCCGACGCCGGAAGAAGTGGTCTGGAAGTGAGCTAAGGTGTTGGATTCCACGGTTTTGAGCGCTCTCCAGAAGGACGATACGGTCGACATCACCACGATTGGCCGCCTCTCTGGCAATCTATCGACCATCGAGATCTGGTACCACCGCGCTCTTGACCGATACTTTCTGAGCGGGCAGCCCGGGCCCAAGAGCTGGGTGGCGAATCTTCGTGCCAATCCTCGCTTCACGTTCAGTTTGAAGCAGTCGGCGCAGGTTGATCTTGCGGCGACGGCCCGCGTGATCACAGAACAAGGAGAACGGCACACGATCTTCAATGAGATCTACCGGACGTCCGTTCTTTGGACTCCCGAGGAACCCGCTGAGATGGAGACAAGGTACAAGAGCGCGCCGCTGATTGAAATTATTTTTGATGGAAGCGAGGAGTGACCCTTTGAAGATCACAGACGTAAAGGCATATGTAGTCAACCCCGGCCTGCCAATCGACGTGGACGGCGGTTGGCAGTACGCGTTCGTCACCATTCACACCGACGAAGGACTTACCGGATGGGGCGAGTGCTCGAACGTACCGCGTCGAGGCTCATTCATCACCGCCAACGGCATCAATGAAGTCCGCGAAGTGTTGATTGGGGAAGACCCGACGAACATTGACCGGCTGTGGCATAAGTTATTCCGGCGGTACACGTACCTTGGCTCTCGCGGGTATACGACCTCCGTCATCAGCGGCGTGGACATTGCCCTCTGGGACCTGAAGGGCAAAACTCTCAACAGGCCGATCTACGATCTCCTGGGCGGGAAGTTCTACGACAACGTGCGCCTGTACGCGAACGGCTGGTTTACCGACTGCAGCACACCGGATGAATACGCTGCGGCGGCGAAGAAGACTGTTGAGTTTGGGCACAATTCCCTGAAACTTGACCCGTTTCTTGAGATGGGTCCGCGTCACACCGACTACATCGATGGACAGATATCCCCGGAGGGCGAAGAGTTGGGCTACGACATCGTCCGGGCTATCCGTGACGCCGTCGGATCACGGGTGGAGATACTGATCGACGCCCACGGCCACTACAACGTCCCAACCGCGGTCCGTCTGGCGAACAACCTGTTCGATCAATCAACGATCGGTTGGTTCGAGGAGCCGTTCCCGCCAGAAGGCAACGACGCACTGCGCCAGTTCCGCCAGCAAGTTCACGCGCCCGTCTGCGTGGGCGAACGACTGTTCACCCGCTACGATTTCATGCCGATTCTCAGGGAGGGTCTGGCCGATTACATCATGCCGGACGTCACGTGGACCGGGGGCATTACAGAGCTGCGCAAGATTGCGACGATGGCTGAGGCGTACTTCATCCCAATCAGTCCGCACAACGCGCAGGGTCCGGGTCAAATCCTCGCCGGCTCCCACGTGTCTATGGTGACGCCCAACTTCTACAAGTTGGAGCATGCAACATCGTTTATCCCGATGAATAGCGCCTTCTTGACCGAGCCGATGGACTTCCACGATAACGTGCTGGAGCTTCCCGATAAGCCCGGTCTGGGACATGAGCTAGACCTTGATGCGGTGCACTCTAGATTGCATCCCGACTGGGAATGGCCGGGGGATTAGCGCCATGCCAGGTTCCTTCAGCCCGGAGGTAGAGGCCGCACTTCTGAATAGCGAGATGGTCGATATTACGACTGTGGGCCGTCGTTCTGGGAAGCCGAGCACAGTTGAGATCTGGTTTCATCGTGCGCTCGGTCGGTACTTCATAACCGGAACTCCGGGACCGAGGGACTGGCTTGCAAACCTGACTGCGAACCCGAAGTTCACGTTCAGCCTGAAGCAGTCGATTCAGGCTGATCTTCCAGCCACCGCACGGGTGATCACCGACCCCACAGAGCGCCATGAAATATTGAGCGAGATCGACAAGACGCGCCCATGGTACGGAGAGCAGCCCGGCGGCATTGAGGCGATGTATGAGGGTGCGCCACTGTTCGAAGTGATCTTTGATGAATTGCCGATATAGATCTCCGCTCCGCTGATCAGAAAGACAAAAAGAGGACAAATTCTTGAAAGACAAAGTGTGCGTTGTGACCGGCTCAAGCCGCGGACTTGGTGAAGGGATAGCCGTTGCGTTTGCGGTGGCTGGCGCAAAAGCCGTCACGGTCACCTACGCCAGCGATCAGGCAGGAGCAGAGTCGACCGCGGCCGATGTCGAGAAGGCCGGTGCGACGGCGCTGCTTCAGAAACTTGAGGTGACCGACCGCTCATCGATACAGGCGTGCTACGCGGCAACAGTTGAGGCGTTCGGGAGCATCGACGTGCTGGTCAACAACGCTGGCATCAACAAGCAGGGCTTCATGCCGGACGTGACCGAGGCCGACTGGGACGAGATCATGGATGTGAACCTGAAGGGGCCGTTCCTGTGCTCGCAGCAAGTGTTCCCCATTATGGAGAAACACCATAGTGGTCGCATCATCAACATCGCCTCAGTGAGCGGACTCTACGGCGGCCCAAAGACGATTCACTACGCCGTGTCCAAGGCTGGTCTGATCACGATGACGCAGGTGTTCGCCCGCTACGGCGCAGAGCACAACATCCACGTCAACGCCATCGCACCCGGCATCATCGAGACCGATCTCACACGCGATGAGTTGCGTTCTGGAGGCGGTGGTGTAGTCGTAGAGATGACGCTGCTTAAGCGGCCCGGCCAGGTGGCGGACGTCTCATCAGCCGCAGTGTTCCTGGCGTCTGACAGCCAGAACTACATGACCGGCCAGACTATTTCGCCAAACGGAGGGAGCTACTTCACGAAATAGCGGACGGGAGTGGTGAGTAGTGGGCAACAACAAATCAACAATTCTGGTTGCCGTATTCACACTGGCAGTCACATTGTTTGTTGCCTGCGGTAGTGACTCCGATGAGATCGTCGAAGTGGTGATGATCGTTAATCCTGTTCGGTTCGACTCGATCGATGAACTGGTTGAGAAATCCGATGCGGTTGTTACAGGGACGTTCTCTGGCAAGGGTATCGCCAAAGAATTTCCAGCGCAGGATTCCGGTCATTCTGGATACGGATCAACGTATCGACTCATAGTCGAGGAATACTTGATGGGTAGTGGTCCGAACTCTCTGGACCTGTATCAACCCGAAGGCTCAATAATTCCTGGACCAAATGGCGACCCGTTTGTTCAGGTCGACTCCAACGCGATCCCGCCTCCAGAAGTGGAACAACGCTACTTGCTGTTCATTCGATATTCCGAGCGCAATCCCGAAATTGTGACGGGGTCCGCCCTTCCCTACCGATTCGTTCTAAAGGATGGAATGTCGAGACCGGATCCATCAAGATCGTATTTTCAAGGGCCATTTCCGCGTCCCGAAGTGGACTTGATAGCAGAAATCGAATCGGCGATTCGCACTAAGTAGACTGCCGCTCCATCCGCATCAAATAGACGTCGTAGCCCGAGTCCGCAGATAGGTACGTCCGGACATGCCGGAGCCTGCCTTTTCGTATGAGCGAATGGCCCGTGTATTCGCGGGTTCCGGGTCGATGGTGCAGGTTTCTATGCCAGGGGTTGCGAATACGATCTCGTCGATGAACTGCCGCACTACGCGTGAGCCGACGCCGCGGTCTCTCCACTCAGGCTCACCGATGTACACGTCCACCCCGGCGGCGTTGAGAATGTTTACTTCGGCTACGTAGTCGGGGTAGTTGGCGAGTACGGCCATCTGGATACCGCCGATTTCGACGTCGTCCACGCTGATGATGTAGCGATCTGTTCTGGGGTCTACCACTTTGTTACCGTACTCTTCGGCTAACTGCTCGCCGGTCTTCTGGGACACATCCCACCACCAGCGGCTGACCTCTTCGTCGCGTAGCCAACGGATGATCTGGGGAACATCATCTCTCGTCACAGGTCGAAATGAGATCTCTATTGCATTACCCCTCACCCTATGTCCCAGATCCTTATTCCTAGTGAGGCTCCGGGTCGTCTGGCCGGGAGGTTCGTGCCTGGGGTGGGCGCGACGTCTGTTTGATGGCTCCCTTCCACTCCTCGAGTTTCTCGGGAGACGTAGCGATTTCCTCACTGACGTTATGGAGATCGACCGCGTGCTCACGAGTCGATTTCAAGAGGTCTTCCATCGTGTCGCCGACCACCTCGTAGCCGCATGTATACCCCATGTCGGCGCAAGATAACGTCAATGGCATCAGCTTCTCCAATTCCTTACAGTTATCACGTTTGATGTCACGATGATAGTAACGGTTTAACGAGAGAAATAGAGCCGTTCAGCCGTCCCGCCCAGAATCGCGTCCTTTTCTCCGGTACTCAGACCAAGGTCGTTCTGAAACAGTTGCAGGTAGCTTGAATAGGTCGTCTTCGGCGCCCAGAGGTCGAGCGGGTAGTCGGAGCCCCACACGCACCGGTCTGGCCCGTATGCGTCGATGATCTGGCGGGTGGCCGGGTGCATGTCTGCGAACGGGTACTCCTGTGCTGATCCGGTGGCGAGGAACGATAGCTTGGCGTTCATGTTTGTGAAGTCTGCAAGTCCCAGCGTTGCGGTGAGTTTCTCGGCATAGTCGTCCGCCGCTATGTCCAGGTGGATGGCGTGGTCTAGCGTCACCGGAACTTCCGGATAGTCCGTCATGATCGACGCCAGTTCCGCCGCGTAGCGAGCTTCTCCGATGAGCGCGTTTATGGTGACGCCGGTCTCACGGCATGCTGCCCAGAGCGCGCGATTGCCAGGGTGGTCGTAATCGACTTGCCGGACGGGATATGTGCGCAATGCCGTCATTCCAGCGCGGTCAACGAGCGAGTAGATCAGGTCTGCACTGTGTGGGTGCTCAGGATCAAGGGTGAACACGCCACGCGCACGGTCGCCGTACTGCGGCACCGTGTCACGCATGTACGAGTTGTCCCAGCCGTAGTATGTGGTCGTCTGGACCATCATGACTTTATCCACGCCGGCGCGGTCCATTTCGGCGATCAGGCCGTCCGGCGATCCACTGCCCGCGGGGGGCGCGTAGGGATTGTCTATGACCGGATATCGATCACCATCGTCACTGTAGATATGGGCGTGCGTGTCGATGATCATGCAGTTGCTCCGCTGGCTGAACTTCGGTCTGGTTTAGGCCCTGCGTGGCGTGAACCGGCTTGACCAGAACGACGGGTCTCCGGCAACCGGAAAGTCGATCGACTCGACCGGCGTTGGCAGCGGGCGATCCAGACGAATGGCATCCAGATTCTCTGCAATCGAGCCGATGGCACGCTCTGCAATGTGGCCCGGTGGGGTGGTGGGGTAGCTCAGGGCGACCACTTTTTGGTGGGATTCGAGCTCATCGTCCCGGTATGCGATGGCGGCACCAGCGAACAGGTCTTGTCCCAGAGCGGTCAGTAAATCGTCTGCCACGATGACATCCGGGTGCGAACCGTTCACTAACACCGCCTCGGGCTTCATGAGGCGGAACTCGCGGAGATCGAAAAGCCCTCTTGTCTGCGGAGTGAGCGGGACAAGGATGAATACGTAGTCAGATTCAACCAGTACTCTGTCCAGGGTGAGTCTTCGGACGTTCGAATTTGGGGCGTCGACTCGCGCAGGCGTCCTGACATCAACGTATGTGTACTCACAGCGCGTACCTTCAAGCTGGCGAATTAGCTCCAACCCGGTGTAACCATAACCAACGATGCCAATGACTTTGTTCTCGAATTCCGGAAAGGTTGGCACACCTGAAACACCGGGATGTCCGATCAATCTGGCTGTCGCTGCGGCGAGGTCAATCAGGTGTTGGACGGCTACCGGCGCAAGTGCGCGATTGACTCCTCCAAGGACAATTCCACGGCTTTCCAACGCCTGCAAGTCCAGATGGTGAAACTCGGTGGTGGTCAGTTGGAGACTCTGGAGACCATCCAAGTTGGCGAGAGTCGCGTCGGTCAGCAGCGCGGGGTCGGCGATAAGACCCGGAGAGTCTGATACGACGGGTGCGATACCCGTCGTATCATCAACTACGATCACTTCCACGGGTGGATCAAGTCGCTCCAACTGCTCACGATACGAGTAGAGCCAGTCGGTAGTATCTGTGACGTAGTTCGTGTTGCTCAAGTGTGAGGCGACTCTCTACTCGCGCTCAGTTATTGGCACGTAGCTCTGCGCCGCAGGCCCGACGTAGGTTGCCCTTGGCCGAATGAGACGGTTGGCGGACTGCTGCTCGATGACGTGCGCCGCCCATCCGGTTATGCGGGATGCGACGAACAGTGGCGTGTAGATCTCGGTCTCCAGGCCAATCATCCGGTAGAGCCTTCCCGCAGGCCAATCCATATTCGGCGGAAGATGCTTCTCATCCCACATCACCTTCTCAATGATGTCAGCCATATCTTCCCATTCGGTTGCATCACGCTCTGGAGCGATTTCCATGCAGAAACGTTTCAAGATCGTGGCCCGAGGATCTTCCTCTTTGTAAACACGATGGCCAAAGCCCATCACGAGTCGTTTCGTTTTGAACGCATTTCGAATCCAGGCCTCAGCATTGTCTTTGCTTCCAACTTCCAGGAGCACTTCGACAGCCTTTTCGTTAGCGCCACCGTGCAACGGCCCCTTGAGGGCGGCGATCGCGGCCACAACGGCTCCGTGCAGGTCAGTGAGCGTTGATGCTGCAACACGGGCGGTGAATGAAGATGCGTTGTACTCATGTTCTGCGTACAGAATCAGCGATACATCCAGAGCGTGTCGCTCCACCTCCGCCGGTTCCGAGCCGTGGAGCATGTTCAGCAAGTTTGCGGAAAAATCGAGATCACTGCGAGGTGCAACCGGATCGTTTCCGGACTTGATTCTTGACCATGCGGTCACAAGAGTTGGAATCGCTGCGAGCAGGCGCTCAGCCTTTCTAACGCTTGCGGCGAGTTCAATTGAGCCCGTGTCTGCGTCATGGTGAGCAAGGATGCTTACGCCAGTCCGAAGAACGTCCATCGCATTTGCGTCGGTTGGAAGCGAGCGGAAGAGCGTGTAGACCGACTCCGGCACTTCTCGTGAGTCGGCCAACCGAGACTTGAAAGATGCGAATTCAGACTCGCTCGGCAGGTTGCCGTGAATGAGGAGATATGCGACCTCTTCAAACGTCGACTTTTCTGCCAGATCCTGTATGGAATAGCCGCGGTACTGCAGCCCACCGGCAATCGTAGATATGGCGGTCTCACCCGCTATCACCCCTTCAAGGCCGGGATAGTACTGTTCTGTTGGGTTCGTCATATCTACCTCTCCCTACTCATGAAACCGGTCAGGCTGGGCCGAAATACCGTTTATCTCGATCCTCATAACCGTCGTACTCGATCAAATCGTATAGCTCTGCCCGCGTCTGCATCCTGTTAAGTGTTGCAGACTGCGAGCCCGTATCCAATATCTGGTCAAATAGCTCGTCAACAGCTTTCATCGCCGCCCGCAGACTCGATACCGGGAACAGTGCAATCGCGTAGCCAAGCTCTTCAAGCTTCTCACGCGTTAGCAGCGGACTGCGACCAAACTCCGTCATGTTTGCCAGCAGAGGAGCTTCAACCAGTTCTCTGAACTTTGCGAACTCATCCTCTGTCTCAAGCGCCTCACCAAAAATGACGTCTGCCCCTGCATCCAGGTATCGAAGCGATCTCTCAACCGCTGCCTCGAATCCCTCAACAGCGACAGCGTCGGTGCGGGCCACGATCACAAAATCCGGGTCGGAGCGGGCGGCCACTGCTGCTCTTATCTTCTGCTCCATCTCGCCGCTCGTGACCAGGCTTTTGCCTGAAAGGTGACCGCATCGCTTTGGGAGTTGCTGGTCTTCAATCTGAATCGCGGCAGCGCCGGCCTTTTCGAACTCGGATATCGTGCGCTCAACGTTCAGCGGCCCTCCGAATCCGGTGTCTGCATCAACCAGTAGCGGCAGATCCGTCTTCGCGGTGATAAATCGCGTCGCGTCGACAAACTCAGAGAGCGATAGCAGGCCAATGTCCGGCACGCCGTGACCCGCCGTTAAAGCCGCGCCTGAAAGGTATATCGCCTCAAAGCCTTTGCGCTCGGCCATGATGCCGGTGAGTGCGTTGAAGACGCCGGGCATCGCGACGCACTTGTCGGCATAGGCTGCCTTCATCTTTGCTCCGGGTGACCCAGAAGACGCAGACGTCATATCGTTAGTTGGCCTTCGCAAACTCGGACAGGATGGGTGAAAGTGATGACTGCTCATCCAACGCCCAGAGACGCTCAAGAATGCCATCCTGCGTTGGCCGGTCCAGCCACCTGTCTGCCATCTTGCGGAACTTTTCTTCCACCTCAGAGTCATCCATAGGATTACCAGCGTGGCCACGTGGGTATGCGACCTCACGCTGATGCTCGCTGCCATCCTTCAACTTGACGGTGATTCGGTTTGGGATGCTTTCGGGGTACTGCTTGTTAAGTTCTGCATCCGCGGCCACATCGATTCGAGCCACGAGAGCCAGTAGTGTTTCATCAGTAAATCTTTCTGGGGCGAACTGCGGCAATCCAACCTCCCCGTCGGCCAGTGCCACGCCGATGCAATATGGGAGGCTGTGGTCGGCCGTTTCCCGTGTCTTTGGCCGCCACTTCTCGGGATCAGCGATGATTTCGACTGCTGCGTCGAAGGTTTCTACTTTGATCGATTCGATCTGACTCACATCGCCAATCACTGCCCGCAGCTGGAGCGCAGCGTCGATAGCGCTCTGCGAGTGATACTCAGCGGGCCAGTACTTGATATAGGTCTTGGGCAGCATGTAATCAGCGCCGCCCTTCCCACCAAGATCTGGAATATCGAACGCCCCGTGGGACACTTCGGCGAAGAAGCCCATCTCTCCTTCAAAAATTGGTGCTGGACCGGTCATACCCTCTCGTGCCAGCAACGTTGAGAGAACGCCGTTTCGGGAAGCGTTGGCGAATGCCGCTCCTTTCCACATGGATAGCTCTCCGGCACGGGTCTGGCGCATCGCCATGTGGGCGTTACCGGAGATTCCCTGCGCGTGAACAAGTTGCTCTTTCGTTAGCCCAAGGAGCTTTCCCGCGCCGAGCACGGTTGAAAACGCGCCGTAGCAGACGTGGTCCCAGCCCTCTGCGCGAATGCTCCACGCGTCGGCGAGACGACACTGAATCTCATAGGCGACTACCGTAGCCGCAATAAGCTCACGGCCGCTTGATCCAGCCACCTCTGCGGCGGCCAACGTGGCGGCGAGGTTATCGCTCGGGTGCGCAGGCTCCTTCGAAAGATACGTGTCGTTGAAATCCAGGTATCGGAACAGTATTCCGTTCACGAATGCGGCCATGTCTGGACTCGTCATTGAGCCGTACAACGAGCGCGAACCCTGATCGGAACGAGACAGCTTCGCAACTCGCTCCGCCGCTGTGGGGGAGTCCGCATCCCACGCTCCAAGAGCGCAGCCAAGGGCATCGATCAGGCGTCGTTTCGTCTCGTGGACGGCCGACTCTGTCAGATCGTCATAGTTGATATCGAGGGCGTAATCGGCGAATCGGTCTGCGAGGTTGGGTGACATTGCGGCGTGTTCGTCTCCAGAAAGTTCTGTCTATGAGACACGAATCATACTCTGAAAATTGTTCCCGTCATGGCATCCTCACACCTGTGTGTTGTGATCGGCTTGACAAAAGTAGTAACTTTAAAACCCCTACCCAGGGGGTGCGGGTACCAATCTTTTACCAGAGGTTCCAAATTGCTCACTGACGTAAAGAAAGACGCCACAAACCGCGTCTCGTACATCGAAGGCCACATTGCCGGTGTCAAAAAGATGATTCTGGAAGACCGATACTGCGTCGACATCCTAAAGCAGACTCACGCCATCAAAGCAGCAATAGACAAGTTGGAGACACGGCTTCTGGAAGGCCACCTGCACACCTGCGTGATCGATGGCGTCAAAAACGGCCGTGAAGATGAAGTAATCAAGGAATTGGTAGATCTATACGCCGTGAAGAACATAGAACGATGAGTACGACAATCAACCCTAACGATAACCAGATTCTGACGGTCCCCATCACCGGAATGACCTGTGCTGCCTGCGTGAACACCGTCTCAGGCGCTCTGGAACGTGTGACTGGCGTGGCGGGCGTCGAGGTCAGCCTGGCATCTGAAAGCGCTATGGTTTCCTCCGCTTCGGTGTCTCCAAACACGCTTGTGGCCGCCATTCGCGGCGCTGGATACGGCGTCGCGACCGATTCGATCACCGTCGAACTAAATGATTTATCGGAGGCGACCGAATATGTGGCCGCCCTCAATGCTGCCAATACGCTTCCGGGAATAATTGACGCCGATAGCGACCCAACATCCGGGCAATTGCATCTCACGGCACTGTCGCGGACCGTTGAGTTAGCTGACCTCAAGGGCGTTTTGTCAGCCGCTGGATTCTCCGTCGCTTCGATTGCGCTCGAGGACGAAGACGATGAAAAGGATCGCGCTGACGCGATTCGGGACGCCAAAAACCGGATGATATTCGCCCTCGCCTCAGCAGTACTGATGATGATCATCATGCGATACACGACGATCCCAGCACTTGAGGACGTCTCCCCCACTCTGATCAACATCATCCTGTGGGCGATCGCTACTCCAGTGCAGTTCTGGGCTGGCGCCGCTTTCTATCGTGGTGCTTGGGGAGCACTCAAAAACAGAACAACCAATATGAACACGCTGATTGCGATGGGGACCACAACGGCCTATGGGTTCAGCGTGGCAGTCACATTGGCCCGCGATGAGATATCCCAGGCCACACTATTCTCGGGACACGAAACCGGCACATATTTCGATGTTGCCGCAGCAATCACCGGGTTGATACTACTTGGCCGATTCCTGGAGGTCAGGGCACGTGGCCGCACTTCTGCCGCTATCAAACGACTGATTGGTTTGCAGCCACGTACTGCGACAATTATCGAGAATGGCGAACAGGTTCAGCTTCAACTTTACGAGGTGACCGCGGGTCTCGAAGTCCTGGTAAAGCCAGGAGAGCAGATTCCGGTTGATGGCGTCGTCTTGAGTGGCTCATCGTCAATCGATGAATCCATGTTGACCGGTGAAAGTATGCCTGTTTCTAAATCCATCGAAGATCCGGTATTCGCGGGTACTGTGAATGGAACTGGAAGCCTGACGTTCCGGGCGACCCGGGTCGGGAGCGAGACTGCTCTGGCAGGAATCGTCCGGCTCGTTGAGCAAGCCCAGGGTTCGCGCGCTCCTGTGCAGAAGCTCGTCGATAAAGTCACCGCCCGCTTCGTTCCCGTTGTGATTGCTGCCGCTGCTATCGGATTTACGACCTGGGCGATTATTGGACCTGATCCAGCGCCGCTCAATGCCGTTTTGGTGGCAGTGGCGATGCTGGTTATCGCTTGCCCATGTGCCCTCGGTTTGGCCACGCCGACCGCGGTAATGGTTGGAATGGGCAAAGCGGCCGAGAACGGAATCCTCATCAAGAACGCTGAGGCGCTGGAGATGGCGCACAAGGTGGACACCGTGGTGATGGACAAAACTGGCACGATTACTGAAGGCAAACCCAGCGTCGCATCGCTTGAGTCGATGTCGATTACTGAAAATGAGCTTCTGGCATTCGCGGCCGCCGTCGAGGCTAATTCCGAGCACCCACTTGCGGACGCTATCCTCTCTGAGGCTCGCACAAGGAAAATCACTCTCCCGAAGTCCGAGTCATTCACTTCAGAGCCGGGACGAGGTGCAGCGGCGCTAGTCGAAGGTGCACGCGTACTCATTGGGAATATCGAGTACATGACCGATAACGGAATTGACGCTGGAGATGTCGACCGTCTGAAGCAGACATCAGCCAGAGGCCAGACACCGGTACTGGTCGCCCGAGACGGGCAGTTGATCGGGATTATTGGCATCGCCGATCGAGTCAAAGAATCTGCAGCAGCCGCGATTTCCGGACTCCGCTCGCGAGGCATCGATGTTGTGATGCTCTCAGGCGATCGCCAGGAAACCGCGCAAGTCGTCGCAGATCAAGTTGGCATCAAAACAGTGATCGCCGAGGTGCGTCCAGACCAGAAATCGGCAGAGATCAAGCGTCTGCAAAGCGAAGGTCGGATTGTTGCCATGGTTGGCGATGGCGTGAACGACGCGCCAGCGCTGGCTCTTGCAGACGTTGGAATCGCTATCGGAACCGGCACTGATGTGGCGATTGAGACGGCTGACATAGCGCTGATGGGGACCGATCTCACCAACGTGCCACGAGCCATTGATCTGAGCCACGCAACTATGCGGACCATCCGCCAGAATCTTTTCTGGGCGTTTTTCTACAACATCCTGCTGGTCCCCATCGCCGCTGGAGTGTTGTATCCGGTCTTCTCAGATGGCACGGTACCCGGCTTTCTACAGCCACTACTGGGTGAAGTTGGATTCCTCAATCCGATTGCAGCGGCGGCGGCAATGGCGATCAGTTCGGTCACTGTGGTCACAAACTCGCTCAGGCTGGCTCGGAATCCGAAAAACGAGAGCACAAACGGACCTGGAGCATCCGTGGAGCAATCCCCTGTTTACACGTCCTGATAGGCTAAAACGGCACAATTTCGATGCGAACCATGGGTTTACATCAAAAGGAGAGACATGAAAATTCCTTTCTTCGGCAGCAGCGAATCAGAAATTGGCATTGATCCCATTTGCGGGATGGAAGTTGATAGGTCGAATCCTAGCGGTGGAGCCTCAAGGCATGAGGGCGTGACCTACGTCTTCTGCGGAAACCACTGCAAGACAGAGTTCGATAAGGATCCTGCGAAGCACGCAGCAGCGGCCGCTTCAAACTAATCTAGCCTTTCAGTTGCGCCAGACATAGCGCAGAACCAGAGTCCGAATGCCTGAAATAACAACGCGAGAAAAAGCCCTTGTCTACACGCATCCAGAGTGTGGGTACTGCCCCATGGTCAAGGAAGACTTGATCAAGGCAGGCACTGACTATGAGGAGATCGATCTGTCCCGACATCCTGAGGCATGGGCCGAGATGGAAAAAGTTTCGGGTGGGCGAACGGTCCCGGTGCTGGTGAATATCGACGGCTCAATTGAGGTTGGATATCACGGTATTGGCTGCGCTTTCTAGTCTGGCCCATTGACTGCGCCATACCAGCAGCAATAGATTAGATAGATCGTGGCCCCGTGGTGTAGTGGTCTAACACGCCTCCCTGTCAAGGAGGAGAGCGGCAGTTCAAATCTGCTCGGGGTCGCCACTCAAGCTTAAAAAGAAGTCCCGGCTATATGCCGGGACTTTTCTATTTCTTCTGATTTACCGTCGATGCGTGAGGCGACCCGGTCAAGAAAGTGTCATCACGGACGCTCCCTTTGGAATATTCATCCCGAACGTCCTCCATCGATTTGTCATGTGTGACGCTCTACCTCGACATGTCCTCCTGGATGCTCTCCAGATACGTCACCTCGGACACACCCTCTCGACATGCCACCTCCGACGCTCTCTGTCGAAATGTCATCCCGGACGCCGGTAGGCGATCCGGGATCTCAGTCACGCACTGGAATGAGGCTAATTGTCTCCGGTCCACGTGTGGCGTCTGGGTGTTCCCTTTCTATTGACCGCCACCGTAATCGACGCTGAGATCCCGGATCGCTCCGGCTAAGGCCACCGCGTCCGGGATGACATGTGTGCTGGGTTGTGCCTCCACGTTCGCGATGATATTTGTGTGGGTGGTAGCTTTGGGGACGCTCCCGCACGTGTGCTCACTTCATGATCATGACTCGAACGGACTCACCAGGAGATCGATCCATATGGATACCAAAGCCGATGCCAAACTGGTCTCCGTGTTCATTCAGGTCGAGGTAGCTGACCTGGACAATTTCAAAGCGGCACATCGAAAGACCGCGCAGACTCACCGAGAATTAGGACTGTCTGAGGCCGTATTTCAGTCGACCGAAAACCCCAACAAACTCACAATGTTGTTGAGTGGCACTGCAAACACTATTGAGCGCTGGATGAGCAGTGAAGAGCGACGAACGCTGGCTGGTGAACTTCAGATAATTGGTTCTGCAACCGTCTGGCAGACCACCGAGCTCTATCCGATGGGAACCTACGAATAGAGCCAGTGGTCATTTCTTCTTGCGACGGCGCTTATTCTTCGCGGGGCCGGGCTTCGGGGTCTGTTTGACTATATCGTTCGCTTTATCGAGCAATGAATCGACGGATTGGTCTCGATCAGACGAATCATTTCCGTCCGCCGACGATGTCTTGATTTCCGGATCGATCTGATCGGTCCGGTCGTCGGACCACAGCGAGTCAATTGACTCAGTGCCAGTTTGCGCCGCTTTCTGGCGCGCTTTTCGCCTACGCTTCTTCTCTGAACTGGATAGGCGCTGTGGCGGAGGGGCGGTTCGTTTAGTCTGACATTCAACGCACGTGCAGTAGTGCGGATGTTCTCGCGAATTTAGATATTCCCGTTCCTGCATCTCAGCGTACCCGTTGATATTTCGACGTGAAGCTAACCCGATGTCAGGAAGTATAGGCGAACCGCCTGTGGCGATCTCACCTTACGCGCAATGCCGATTAACTCAGGCTGCGCGGCCCAATCGAAGATAAGCCTGCTGCTCTGAAATTTCGTCCAGCATCGTTGCTATATCATGGCCCAGCAGTTTTCTACCTTGTCGGAACGTCAGCCATGGGCCAATGGATATCTTGCCTGATCCAGGCAAATCCATGACCATCGGGCTGATCGGACGCCACGAGCCATCGACTTCTCTGCTGAAATTTTCGAATGGAAGTAACAAACTGCGGTCTCCAAGTCTGAGTCCACGCCACGGGCGGTGTGGGTTCGAACGGGACTGTCTACTCGTGTAGCATCCGGTTCACCAACTTTAGAATCTCAGATTCATGGCCCGTCTGTGAACGGACAAGCGGCTCATTCGCGTGGGTGGTTTCCTTCATATCCGCAGGCAGATTCACTGATATTCCTCAAGTCATCACAATCTGGGAGCAACTCAAGCGTGAATCCAAAAGTCCTTCCATACGGTTCATGGCCATCTCCGATTACCGCCCAGTTGATGACTTCCGACGCCGTCCACCTGGGCGGGCCGTTTCTGGAGGATGGCGAGATCTTCTGGACTGAAGGGCGAGCGGCGGAAGGTGGCCGAACAGTGCTGGTCCGGCAAACGCCAACCGGCCAAGAGGACGTCACTCCGTCTGGCTACAACATTCGCAATCGCGTGCACGAGTACGGCGGAGCGGCACTCGTCATGCACGATGGCGGCGTCTACTTCCAGAACGACGCGGATCAACGAATTTACCGGCAAAGTCTTGCCGAAGGCGAACCTTCCCCGGTGTCGCCGAAGGGCGAATATCGATTTGCGAATGGTCTCATCGACGACGCCCGTGGACGAGGTATCTGGGTTCTCGAAGATCACTCCAGCAACGACTCAGAAGCCTCGAACTCCATTGTGTCGATGCCGTTGGAAGGTGGAGATCTGACGACGCTGGTGTCCGGGAACGACTTCTACTCCGCGCCTAAGATCAGCCCGAACGGCAAGTCCATGGCATGGCTGACGTGGAACCACCCGAACATGCCGTGGGACGGCTGTGAATTGTGGTTGGCGGATATCTCGGACGATGGCCGCCTTGAATCACCTGTGCTGATCGCTGGTGGCCTACAGGAGTCGATATTCCAACCGGAATTCAGTCCAGACGGGACCCTCTACTTCGTGTCTGATAGATCCGGGTGGTGGAATCTCCATCGATACGCACATGGCGCGGCAGAAGCTGTGGCGATACAAAAGGCCGAATTTGGCAAGTGCTACTGGGCGTTCGGTATGTCGACCTACACGATTATTTCGGAATCAGAAGCGATCGGCCAGTATTTCGTAGAGGGGCGATGGCAACTTGCGCGAATCGACCTGAGCGCCGGCACCGTCACCGACATTCCAACCGCGTTCGTGGGGTTCGGTGGGTTGCACGTTGCCGACGGCGTGATCACATCGGTGGCATCTCCAGTAGACGGCCCCGATGCGCTGGTACGGATTGATGCAGCGACAGGCGAGACAATTGAAACGCTGGTCTCTGCGATTTCCACGCCTTTCGATAGCTCTTACGTCTCCGTCCCGAATCACATCGACTTCCCGACGGAGGGCGGACTCACGGCACACGGCCTTTACTACGCACCGGCCAACCCGGAATGCGCTGGACCGAAAGATGAGTTGCCGCCGCTGATCGTGGTCAGTCACGGAGGACCAACGGGTGCAACTGACGCCGGGTTTGACATGCGACTCCAGTACTGGACAAGCCGAGGATTCGCCGTCGTAGACGTCAACTACGGCGGGAGCACCGGATATGGGCGTGAGTATCGCGAGCGGCTAAACGACCAATGGGGAATCGTCGATATCGATGATTGCTGCAATGCTGCAAAGCATCTCGTCGCACAGGGTCTGGTCGATCCCAAACGGCTCGCCATCCGAGGATCTAGCGCTGGCGGATACTCCACGATCTCAGCGCTCGCGTTTCGAGATACGTTCAATGCGGGCACCAGCCTCTACGGCATCAGCGATCTTGAGGCCATGGCGAAAGAGACGCACAAGTTTGAGTCGCGCTACCTTGATGGTTTGATTGGCCCGTATCCCGAGGCTATCGATATCTACCAGGAGCGATCAGCGATTCATCACACCGATGGGTTCGACTGTCCTATCGCACTCTTCCAGGGACTAGAAGACAAGATCGTCCCGCCGAATCAGGCGCAGATGATTGCTGATGCTCTCAACGAGAAAGGTTTGCCGTACGCCCACGTGGAGTTCGAAGGGGAACAGCACGGTTTCCGGCGCGCAGAAAACATCATCAGTGCATTTGAAGGCGAGTTGTACTTTTACGGGAAGATATTTGGATTTGATCCCGCTGGTAATCCCAGACCAATCACAATCCACAATCTTTGACTCCGTAGAGGCAGGCTTGAACCCTGCCTCACCCAACGGCGCGGGAACGGCGGGTTTCAAACCTGCCTCGCACAGTGAGTATTGAGTCAAGTCCCGATCAGCGATAACGTGCTACCAACTGAACCAATTGAGAGATGGAATTAAAACAATGAAACCGACTCGAATCGAAAAAGTGGAAACGATCCTCTGGGACCGGTGGCTGCTGATCCGCATCTACTGTGAGGACGGAACGGTTGGAGTTGGTGAGGGCGGGGTTCACGGATGGCAGCGCCCGACCGAAACGATGGTCAACGTCTTTGAGCCTTACCTGATTGGCAAAGACCCGTCGCAGATTGAGCATCACTACCAGTTCCTGTACCGCAGCTCACACTTCATGGGGTCTGTGATTCAGGGTGCCCTCTCGGCGGTCGATATCGCCCTGTGGGACATCAAGGGCAAGCGACTGGGCGTTCCGATATACGAACTCATGGGTGGCAAGACCCGTGACCGTGTGCGCTGCTACATGCACGTTGGCGGCGATTCCGTTGATGATCTTGCGGCAGATGCAATATCAGCTGCCAAGCAGGGATTCACGGCGGTGCGATTTAGCGCTTTTGCCCCGGAGTACTGGCTCCACAAGGCGCATTCCGAGTGGGAGGAGGACGCGGTCACGCGGGTTGGTGCAGTTCGCGAAGCCGTGGGTACGGACGTCGATATCTGCGTCGAGATCCATCGCGAAATGAACCCCGCCGAGTCGATTGCGTTGGGACGCAGGCTTGAGCAGTTTCACCCGTACTTTTACGAAGACCCTATGCTGCCCGATAGCCCGGCGATCATGGGCGATGTGCAGGACCGCGTAAACATCCCAATCGCCACCGGAGAGCGGTTCACGACAATCTTCGAATACCAGCAGCTTCTTGAAGCGCGAGCCTGCGCCTACGTGCGGCCGGACCTCTGTCTTTGCGGTGGCCTATCGGGCTGCAAGAAGGTGGCTGCAATGGCCGAAGCACACCACGTGAAAGTCATCCCACACAATCCGCTCAGCCCTATTTCCACGGCAGCGTGCATTCAGCTGGACGCCTGCATTCCGAACTTTGCGCTGCAGGAGTACACCGGCGAGTCTGAGTTGCCCAAGAGCGATCTGCTGGTTACGCCCCTTGAGCTAATCGACGGTTACCTGACGGTTCCAGATGGTCCGGGACTGGGCGTGGAACTGAACGAAGCCGCGCTTGCGAAGTATCCGGTCGTGGACAAGGTGCTGGACTCGCCAATTGGTTTCGACGGATCGGTTGCGGATCGGTAGTCTGCAATAGCGGCTTGCCGGTGTAGCATCGTCGTCTGTGAGGAATGTATCGGCTCTTCCAATCATTGTGGCGCTGATCATAGTCGCGTGCGGAACTGAATCGTCCGTGGCGATGATCCCAACCGCCGTGCCTTCACCATTGCCCTCCCCTGTTGTTCCCGTGATCGTGGTGCCCTCGCCAACGCCGGAGCCTACCGCCCCCGCTGGCGCTACTCCGATGCCCAAACCGACCGCAACGCCGATGCCTGCTGGCTCGTGGGGTGCTGTGGCCTCAATGATCCATGGCCGGACAGAACACTTTGCAGTCCGCCTGAGTGATGGACGAGTTCTGGTTGGCGGAGGCAATGGGCGTGAGGGGGCATCCGCATCTACAGAGATATACGCTCCAGTTGACGACGCGTGGAACGAGGTCGGTGAGCTCAACATCGCACGGACAAACGCTGTAGCCGTGTTACTCCACGATGGACGTGTGCTCGTCACCGGGGGACAGGGAGGTCTCGAATCCTCAGAGCTGGATTCGGCCGAAATATTCGACCCCGAAAGTGGAACGTGGACACAGATCGCGCCTATGTCATCTCCTAGGAATGGCCACTCCGCGACCACGCTCGGCGATGGAAGGGTCCTTGTGGCGGGTGGGTTCGATGGGGGCGACTATCCGGATCTTTTCACTGATGATGTTCAGTTGTTCAATCCCGATACGGGCATGTGGGAACCGGCTAATCCGATGCCCGCTGATCTCCTCCAGCGAGGCGGCGGCCGGGCGCTCCACGGCTCGGTATTGCTCAGCGAAACGCAGGCGATGATTGTGGCTGGCCTGGGTTTGGGTACAGGGGGATTGCCTGACCTGGCATCGTCATTCATATTTGACGTCACGACCGGTGAATGGACCGCTGCTAGCGCCATGCTCAATGGCCGACGTGGTCACACCACGACACAACTCGCAGACGGCCGAGTGGCCGTCACTGGCGGTCAGGGTCCGCAACCGTTTGCCGAAATCTACAGTCCGGATGACGATAGATGGGATGGCGCTGGTGTCAACATCACACCTCGTCTGGGCCATGACGCTGTCGCGTTCCCTGATGGAAGCCTCGTGGTTGTTGGCGGTTGGGGTGGAAGATCATTTGAACAACTCACATCGGCCGAAATACTCAATCCAGGAAGTGAGACCTGGGAGGCTGCTGGCGAGATGAGCGTCGCACGAGGCGGGATGAGCCTCACGCTGCTCGATGATGGACGCGTGCTTGTGGTTGGCGGTGGAAATGATTCGGGTGTGCTCGCCAGTGTCGAGGTGTTCACACTGAAGTAACGCGGGGGAGAGAGATCTGGTGGATGGAGTCGGAACTTACACTCAGAAGGTGGCCCGATACGCGGCTTCCTGCAACTATGACGATCTACCGCAGCAAGCGGTAGACATCGCCCGACAATTAGTTCTCGATACGATAGGCGCCATTATTCTTGGCTCTCGGCCGGGATACGCCTCAGTGCGAATTCTCGGTGACATGGCGATCGAAGAGGCTGCCAATGGCCGGAGCACCGTATTCGGACGCGATGCAAAGGGATCGTTTCAGGGTGCGCTCTTG
Source organism: Chloroflexota bacterium (assembly GCA_013204555.1). GTDB lineage: Bacteria > Chloroflexota > Dehalococcoidia > Lucifugimonadales > Lucifugimonadaceae > UBA1151. Next base: position 24,965 of record JABMNO010000073.1, read on the forward strand.
GCCAACGGGACAATGGGATACGCGGCGGATGCTGAAGGTGGCGGTGCGTCTAGGATGCACGCCGCCGCGGTATTCGTGCCGACGGTGCTGACTGTTGGCGAGCACCTCAACTCTTCCGGTCGGGACGTTGTCGCCGCTCTCGCGCTTGCATACGACGTTGGATGCCGCATCTCAGATGCCGCCGATCCCGGGCCGGAGATCGCGTATCCGCACTCTTTCCACCCGTCCGCCGTCTTTGGTCACTTTGGCGCGGCAGCGGCGGCCGGCCACCTTTTTCAACTAAACGAGGAACAGTTTGTTAACGCTCTGGGACTCGCCGGAATCAACGCTACCGGCATGATCAATTGGGTCAGTGACCCAACTGAAGACTCACGTCCATTCGTCATTGGTGTGGCAGCGCAAAGCGGTACGCGCGCTTCAATGCTGGCAAAGAAAGGCATGGGCGGCCCAATCCTCATCCTCGATGACGCAAAGTTCTCAATCTACGACGCGTATTCGATGGAAATGCACCTCGACCGGCTTCTGGATGGCCTTGGTCAACATCATCGAATTCTCGATGCAGATGGCTTCAAGCGATATCCATGCTGTGGTGACATACATTCCGGTTTGGATGGCGTCTTATCGCTGATGTCGATGCACGGGCTCAAAGCGAGTGATATAGAGAGCATCACGCATCGAGTCAAACCCGGGCGCGTCGAGATCATTGACGATAATTCTCTCAAGTCTCATAACTCGCAATACATCCTGTCGGTCGCGGCCGTCACCGGAAAGATCGACCCCGACGATATTCTGATCGACAGGCGTTCCGACCCGGCCGTGTCGGACCTCTACAGCCGGGCCTTGTTGCTGCCAGAACCCGCACTGGATGAGATCACTGATGGCGCACCCGCCATTGTTGAGATCCAAACGCGTAAAGGGGATCTGCTCAGTAAGCGGGTTGACTACTCGAAGGGACGGGTCCAGAACCCGTTGAGTGCCAGCGAGCTTGAAGAGAAGTTCATGCGCTGGTCTATGACTCGCATGAGCGAGGACCAGGCCCGGGAAATTGTGGAAGTTACGGGACGGCTGGAACAATTAGAAGACGTAGGAGAACTCACCCGGCTGCTTGCGATCTGATCACGGTATGCAGATTCAGCGCCGCTATCCACGCAGGAGAAGATGACGTGCAGTGCCACGTGGAGTGCCCATGCAGCAGGAGATCCAAACATGTCATCCCGAGCGGAGTCCCGACGTTGGAGGGATGGAGTCGAGGGATATGGAATAGCAGACGGTAGGAAGCGGTCAACGTGACGCTGGCCCTGCTGAATGTTGACACATCTGGCGAACTCATATTTCAGATCCTTCGACTACGTTTCGGCTGCCGCCTTCACTCCGCTCTGGATGACATAGACACGTACCGGCGTTGGACAAAATGCCGTGTCATCCCGAGCGGAGTCCCGACGTTGGAGGGATGGAGCCGAGGGATCTGGAGTGGTAGATGGAAGGAAGCGGTCGACGTGATATGCCAGCGAATGAATATTGGCCCGCGTGGTCACCTGTCCGCCGCACCCCACGAATCAAGTCGGCGAGCTCTATACCTATCCCGTGTTCTTCAGCCCTGCTGCGATACCGTTGATGCTCAGAAGTAGTGCCCGCGTTAGTGAGTGATCTGGCGTTTCTTCAGAACGATGCCTGGCCAGTAGCGCTATCTGGAGATAGCTGAGCGGGTCAATGTACGGCTCGCGAACCTTGAGCGTTCGCTGCAAGACCGGCTGGGTTTGCAGTAACTCCTGCTGCCCGGTGACGCGCAGCACTTCCGCCAGCGTTAGCTCGTGTTCTGCACATATATCTTCAAAGATGGGGTGGAGCGATGGGTCGACCAGTTCATCGACGTACCGTCGTGCGATTCCCATGTCTGTTTTTGCCAGCGGCATCTCAACATTGCCTATGAAGGTCTGGAAGAAACTCCAGTTGGAGTACATCTCGTGCGTTTCCGACTCAAGACCGGCGGCCCTCAAACTCGCGAGTGCCGTGCCAACTCCGTACCAACCCGGCACGATCTGGCGTGACTGAGTCCAGCCGAATACCCATGGGATTGCTCGAAGGTTATCTATGCCGGTAATCGCTCCGCCGCGCCGCGCCGGACGCGATCCAATGTTCATCCGCGCCAATTCCTCGACAGGAGTTGCAGTGAGGAAGTAGTCAACGATTCCGTCGCGCTCTACAAGTGAGCGGTACTTCTGGAACGCTGCGGCCGACATCTGGTCCATTACAGACGACCATCGCTCCACGGTTTCCTGTGAGTGCCATGGCTCACTGTGGAGCAATGACGCCTCGATCACGGCCGAAATGAGAAGCTCAAGATGCGACTTCGCCATCCGACTGCTGGGATAGTGGTCTGAGATCACCTCACCCTGTTCCGTGATCTTGATTCGACCGTCCACTGTCGCCGAAGGCTGGGCGATAATCGCGTCTCTTGTCGGGCCGCCACCGCGCCCCACTGATCCGCCGCGGCCGTGGAACAGTTGCAGAGCGATCTTATTTCGTTGACTGCACGTTCTGAGCGCTCGCTGTGCTCGGTACAATTCCCACTGCGAGGTGGTGATTCCGCCATCCTTGTTGGAGTCGGAGTATCCAACCATCACCTCCGCCACATCGCCTCGTAGCTCAACAAGGCGACGAACCTCGGGGACTGACCAGTACTGCTCCATCACGTCGGAAGCTACCCGGAGGTCATCTATCGTCTCGAAAAGCGGGACCACGCTCAGGCGAGATACGTCGGTTCCGGCATTGATAAGTCCAACTTCTTTGGCAAGAACCAGAATGGCGAGTAGATCAGCCGGATTTCGCGTCATAGAGACAATCCAGGTGTTGACCGACTCTTCACCCAGCCGATCTTGTGCCTCGCGGACTAACCGCAGCGTTGCCAGTACCTCCTCCGTCTCAGGAGACGGCGTCAAGGATGGCGAGCCCAGCGTTCTGCGTTCGCTAAGTTCTAACGCTAGACGCTCAATGCGTTCGTCGAGGGGCCGGTCAACGAATGGAATTGACGATGAATCCACCGCATCAATCAACTCACCAACTGCCGCCATCGTCACGCCTGAGTCCTGCCTGATATCCATCTCAGCCAGCGTCAATCCGAAAGTTCGGACGGTTGAAATCAGTCGTTGAAGCCGACCGTGCGCGGCGTTTTTGCCGCTATTGTCCATGAGCGATCTCTGCATAATGGACAGGTCGTCGATGAGGTCCCGGCCTGATCCGTAGGCTGGCTTGCCGGTGCGCTCCCAGTCCCGCGCGACCCGCAATCCATTGATGATTCGTTCATAGATGAAGGCGCACATGAGGCGGTACGGCTCTTCCGCGTTCAGGCGTGAGAATTCGCCGTGAACCGATGGCTGGAGTTCTCTCTCACGTTCAAGTGCCGCCGTCAGTTCGTCAGATATATCTGTGATTTGGATCGATTGGCTCAGTTCCCGGGCAACCGTTGCTACCTCATCCCGGTAGATCCGCAGTGCCCGTTCATTCTGGAATCCCAGAATTTCGCGTGTCAGGTCGCTGGTGACGTTTGGGTTACCGTCGCGGTCACCGCCAACCCATGTGCCAAATCGAAGCGGGGCGATATCAGCGGCTGATTCGATTCCCACTTCATCCAACGCCTCGAATATCTCATGGGAAACACCGACCGCCACCCCCCGAGCAAGACGCTCCAGGTAGTACACGATGTTCCGAGCTTCATCGGTAGGAAGGGGGCGTTCCTGGTGCAACTCGTCAGTTTGAACGATCGCCTCAATCATCTCCGCCATACGGACTCTGGTTCGCCGTCGATCGCGATCAGAAGCGTCAGGACGTGAGTAGGCGTCGAGCTCTCGGTCAATCGACTGCACTTTATCGAGGATCGACCTTCGAGCCGCCTCGGTAGGGTGGGCGGTGAACACAGGCCGGATGGCCAATCTCTTAACAAAGTCACTCAACTCTTCGCCGGTGAGGCCGGAAGCGAGCGCCCTCCCGAAAACCGACGCCAATTCGTGCTCTCCACCAGGGTCTGGGACCCCAACGCGATGGTGCTGCTCCGCTGTGTTCGCGATGTGAAAATAGATCGTGAACGACCGCACTAGCCTGATCGCATCACCCAGGGAAGTGGCCTGTAGTCGCTCATAGAGCACCCGCGGCTGATCAGCGTCTGGAGCCTGCCGTAGCGATCGCGTCGATTGGCGAACCTCCTCCTCCAGACGGAAGAACTCCTCGCCAAACTGCTCGCGAATCGTCTCCCCAAGAATCTCTCCAAGGAGCCGTATGTCTGCTCGGAGAGCCTGATCGCCACCATCAGCTAAAGCATCGGTTCGAGTTGTCATGCCTCGATGATAAACCGCCGGAGGGTGTCAGAGGGCTGGGCCTCAGGCGCGATCCGGCGCATCCGACCAGACATTGTCGATCGTTTGACCGGGGTCGATGAAGCCCGGCCAGTTGAACTCGTAGGCCTCATCGCTGGTCTGTACTCGGACATCTGACCGGTCGAAGACTTCGGCCTTGAGACGTGTTCCAAGGCCGGGGCCTTCTGGTGGCATGAGGTAGCCATCTCGGACGACGATATTTGGCTCAATGAACTTGTCGTACCAGCCTTTGTAGTACGCCCTGTTTGTCTCCTGCATCAGCAAGTTCGGGACTGAAGTTGAGATGTGGGCACAGGCGAATACGTTTACCGGCCCGGTCCAGTCATGCGGCGTTATCGGCGTCTGATAAGTCTCGGCCAGGGTGGCGATCTTCTTCGTTTCGGTGATCCCGCCAGTCCAGATCAGATCTGGCATCACGATTTCGGCAGCGCCCTTCTCAATGAACTCCCGAAACTGGTATTTGCTGAACAGTCGTTCAGCAGCAGTGATTGGCGTCTTTGTGGCCTCTTTGAGCCGAAGGTGGGCATCGACATTTACCGGCCGGATCATCTCCTCCTGCCAGAAAATGTCGTACTCCTCCATGGCCTGGCAGATACGTATGGCAGCCGGTAGCGACCATTGCCCGCCGCCATCATGCGCGATTTCAATCTGATCTCCCACAGCGTTCCGAACCTTCTCCAGCGGCTCTAACGCCTTCCGGATATCCCTTGCCGCCACAAAGTTGCCCTGATCATCACGCGGAATCGCCATGGAGTAGTACGACTTGAACATCGTGATGCCCTCGTCGATATAGCTCTGTGCAAGGCCAACCGGATCTTTCAATTCCCACTCGTTGTCTTGATACTCGCCATAGCTGCCAATGGTGTTGTAGATCCGAATCTTGTCCCGAGTCATTCCCCCAAGAAGGTTGTATATCGGCTCGCCCATCGACTGCCCGGCGATATCCCACAACGCAATGTCTATGGCCGAAAGCGCCCGAAACTCAGCTCCGGCATAGCCGAAACCCTCTGCGATGCCGAACATCTTGGCCCACAGACGCTCCCGGTCGAGCGGATTCTGGCCAACCAGGTGTGGTGAGTAAACATCGTGAATGACAGCTTCAACGGCTCTCGGGATGTACCAGGTCTCGCCAAGGCCTATGTGGCCTGCATCCGTATGAATCCTTACCCAGCAGAGGTGGAAGAACTCTCCCACGCGTATCGTTTCAATCTTCGTAATCTTCATTATTGGCTCACAATTTTGGCGACGCTGATATTGGGCTGTCTCATTTCGTGGTGAAGTGTAATCCAGACCTGAGGGAGAAGTTCCCTCCAAGGGCCACTACGACGGGGATTGCCACTCAATTTGTTCTCATAGGTGACTGGTGCGTCGCACATGCCATGTGTCATCCCGGACGCGGAGACGATAGTCGGAGCGATCCGGGATCTCATCAGTAATGGTCCTGTACCGGGTGACCAACCGACTCGATCGAAATCCGACGCTCAATGCGTGACTGATATCCCGCATCGCCTGCCGGCGTCCAGGAGAACAGTGAGTAAATGGCTGGAATTATTGATCTGGATGCCTGCGACTCGCCGCTGCATCGTCACAACCCATTCCGGTTTCCCATTAAAAGCAGGGTGAGGATGTATCGCACATCTGAATTCGCGAAAACGCGGCTGTACACTGCCGCCATAATCGGCATCGGCGAGCTTGGAGGCAATTGTGGGCGCAAAAGAATCGACAACCCCAAAGGTCACGATCATCGGGTGTGGCACACCTACGCCTACGCCGGACAGCTTTGGATCGGCGTATGTTGTCGACATTGGTGGGGAAAAACTGTTGTTCGACTGCGGTCCTGCGACCACCTGGAAACTGGTTCGCAATGGCATTCAACCGACAGAGATCGATACCGTGGTGTTCACCCACCACCACTTCGATCACGACGCCGATTTCCCAACATTCATTCTGACGCGCTGGGATCGTAGCGTGCCAAAAGCGAAACCGTTATTCACATACGGCCCCACGCTAACCGAGAAGTTCACCAACGGAATTCTGGACGAAGACATCGGACTGTTTGCGCACGATTGGAAAGCGCGCGTGAACCATCCATCAAGCCAGACGCTATTTGCCAAACGTGGAGGACAACTCCCTCGGGTGAAGCCGGAAGTGGTCGCAAAAGACGTCGGCCCGGGAGTAGTTACGGAAACAGATCGCTACCGCATCACAGCGGCTCCGGCGGAGCATGTCGAGCCGTGGTTGGACTCGCTCGCTTATCGAATCGATACGGACGACGGGAGTTTAGTGATCACAGGAGACACCCGTGCGTGCGACTCGGTTGCCGATCTCGCGAGGGGAGCCGACGTGATGATGGTGATGTGCTGGGAGTCTCACGATGTGATGAGCCAGGATGACCTGCGTACCGCCTGCAGTATTCAGACCGCTTCCGAGATGGCGGCGGAAACTGGTGTGAAACAGCTGACGCTTGTCCACATAGGTCCTCGCATTATCGAGCCAGAGCACGTCGACGCAAGTAATGAAGAGGCCCGAAAGTCATATGGCGGTGAGCTGGTTTGGGGGCGCGAGGGCATGATCATGCCGTGGCCGGGCGGTTAGCTACCCGTCGGAGTGAAATTGTATTGATCGCCATGGGTCCGTCCAACACTTGACCTTGATCAATTGTCCCTGTTGGCGCTGCTGTGCATCGAAATAACACGAGAATGCTGCCAGGTACATCTGGATTTTTGTGAATAAGTTCGGTTATTATTCTGGTGGAAACCCGGGGGAGACGTATGCGCCAGTTGACTACGAGGGTTTTGACCTTCGTCAAACCAGCAGTTCCACACACCAGAGAATTTGCCATTATTGGTGCGGCGTACGCCGTCTATATGCTCATCCGAGCGCTGTTGATCATAGACGCCCCAATCGTCCCGTTTGAGAACGCTAAAACTGTAGTCGCATTAGAGCAATCTCTAGGCGTGTTCTGGGAACCGGCGGCCCAGGCTTGGGCACTGGACAATCTCCACTCGGCCGTCGTCATCGCGAACTGGGTGTACATATTCGCGTTCTACCCAATCATCATTACGAGTTCGGTATTCCTATATGTTCGATACCGGTCGCAGTACGACTATTACCGCCCTGTCGTGTTGATCTCGTTCGCGATCGCACTCATCTCATTCTCAATATTCCCTCTGGCTCCACCCCGAATGCTGACGGGACAATTCATTGATACGATCAGCGAATTCGGTCCGGCGTTTTACTCCAGCACACAAGTTGGGGCGGCGTACAACGCTTTTGCAGCCATGCCCAGCTTGCACTTCGGCTGGAGTATCGCGTTCGGAGTAATTTTCTACCGATCGGGAAACAAGACGCTGCGCATCTTGGGTGTTGCCTATCCAATCATCATGCTGTTCGCCATTGTCATAACCGGCGCTCATTTCATGCTTGATGCAGTTGGCGGCGCGCTGGTGATGGTTGCGGCCTTTGTGCTTGTGTCCATGTGGCGGCGGTTTCGGGTGGCTCACGGATCCACTCCCCTTCGGGATTTTTTGAGACTACCGTCAGTCAGGTAGCACTCCCCATTACGGCGAGTGATCGCCTGATCAGCTAGCGCGCCCCTGGTCCGCAATCTCTCAGATCAGCCCGGCGCGCTCCATCTTGGCCTTCAGATCAGCTATCTCAGCCTCAGAAAATGCCGTTGAGGGTCTGCGTGGCACTGACATCTCGTAACCCTGAAGGTTCAATGCCGCTTTGATACCGGCGGCCCCACGAGCAAGAATCGTGTAGTCCACGTCCACGAGTTCCCGGTGTACTGCTCTCGCGCCCGCTATGTCGGCGTTCATGCCCATCCTGACAATGTCGTGGCACTGGCTCGGTCCGATGTTGGCGAACATAAGGCATGCCCCATTCGCCTCCAACGCAGCGCCGGCAAGCAGCAAAACGCCATTGCCTATCCAGAATCGCGAGTCAGATGGCATGTAGTGGCGGACCATCGTCTCGAAACGAATATTGCCGCTGGCCAGATATGCGAAGACGTTGGGTAGGCCGATTAATCCTGCGACTGATTCGGGCGTCCCAATGGTTTGAGTCTGAGCGAACATTCCCGGCGCCGGTTGATGAATTATCAGTACGGGGGCATCAACCCGAGGCAACACCTGCTCAAAGTAGCCCTCAAAATCGTCGGTCAATCGTGGAATGCGTATCCGTACGAGATCCGCTCCTGCCGCCACAAGTTCATTGGCCTTGCGAATGGTATCGGTCACGGATGGTGAGTCCACACCGCCAACGATCACCTTCTGGCCCGAAGCAACTGCGGACACGGTCTTCACGATCTGAATTCGTTCTGCCTCATCCAGGAACGACTCCTCACCATTCTCTGAGTTCAGAACAAACCCGGACAGCGGCGTCTCAAGCCAGCGCTGGGTGTTCCGCTCAATTGCCGCGTAGTCGACCTGATCATCGGCATCAAAAGGCGTTGGCATTGGCGCAACAACAATGGGATCAGTGGGAATCATGCGGTGACTTTCTGGTATTTAGATGAGTTCGTTCTGGAAATGGTATTTGAACCACGTGACCTCAGGAAAACCACAGCCTCATCGCTGTGCCGCCGAGGATGGCTTCCTGGTCGGACGTTGAGAGGCCAAGTTCTTCCGTGAACAGCGTGAGATTCTGATCGTATGAGGTGCCTTTGGACCACAGGGCGTTGGGGAAGTTTGATCCCCAGACGCAGCGGTTCGGCCCAAAAGCGTCAATTACACGCTTGAGTGGATCGTGCATATCTTCGTGCGGATAGACACGCTGCGAGCCGTGGGCGCCCGGCGTGACCTTCGCATGGATGTTTGGGAGCGCGCTCAAACGTTCGAGGGCGGCGATCTTGGCATCTAGCGTATGCGTCTGCGTCATGTTCGACGCGCTGAGCATAAAGCAATGGTCGATCACGATCTGGAGATCGTCGAGATCAGTCGCTATCTTCTCGATTGCGGGAACCGCGTCGAGATCATCCAGGACCATGCAGTTCACGACTACGCCAAGGTCCCTCGCACGGGTCCAAAGGCGGTAGGCACCTTCGCTGCCAGGCCCAGCCCCTCGGAGTCCGCGTACGTTGTAGTTCTCAGCTGCATCGGTGAGCACATCCAGGTGCGCCGGGTCTTCCGGGTTCAATGTCACGACGCCGGTGGCCCAGTCCGAGTTGGCCCGCGTACTTGTCATTACGTACCGGTTATCCCAGCCGTAGTAGGTACCTGTCTGAATGAATACGGCACGCGACACTCCGCTATCGTCCATTCGTGCCTTCAGGTCGGCTACTTCAGCTGGTTCACCGGGCTCCCACGGATCATCGATGGTGGGATAGCGAGACTTATCGCTCGAGTAGATATGAGGATGTGCATCGACTATGTTCACGGATTGGTCCACCGCCCCCTGCACCATTACGTGCATCTAACTGTCAGGCTATCCCGGCACAATACCTGATTTGTTCAAACCGTATTATCGTGGGACGTCAATGAATCTTCCGCTCGCTCCATCAATCGCATCCATATTCGTCTTGATCCTGATCGCATGCGGTGAGACGGCAGCATCCCCAACTGAGACAGTCGTGCCTGCAACTTCCATACCGCCCACCCAGATCATTACGCAGAGCGAACCAGTCGATGCAACCGTCGCTGGATTTACTCATGTCAGAACTGACGGCAACAGGTATGCAACCGGACAGGCTGATCTGCCCAACACAACACCAGACGTGATCCGAACAAGCGCGCCGCCTGTGTGGGTTGTCGGGGTCCCATATCAGGGAGGCGTGATCTGGGCCACAGTCCTCAGCGACGGATCCGTTGTTGGGCACGTTTCTCAGCCCGGACAAGCGCTTGAAACGAAGTCGATCTCACGTCAGGGTGATGGCGCGGGGCCACCGGTGCTGTACCTGCAAGATGACGAGCCGCTGCTGCTTCAATCCTCCGCAAGCTCATGGCAGCTATCTCCTCCAACCTATGTTGGGCAACCCGTTATCGAGGCGTCACTCCAAAACGGCAAATTGTTTCGTGGCGCGGACGACACCACCGGGGTCGATCTGGGCACGCCCGAGGACGCTCGGATTCTGACTGACGAAAATGGCAGAGTGCTGGTGCTGACCGGCGCGACCGAACGGTATCCCCACGGCGTAATTGGAGACAGCATCGAATCCTCCGGGTTCGCGTTGCTGGACTCCAGCCTGGATAGATCATCGATGATCACAGCCAGTGTCGAATCGGAGTCCGTCATAGAAGGCATATCCCCAATCTGGGCAGATGTTGATGGGGACGATGGTCGGGAGATAATTGTGACCGTCAGCAATGATCAGGTTGGCGCTGGACTGGTCGTGTACAACGAACCTGGAGACGTCATAGCACGCGGACCCGCCATCGGTCGTGGCGGACGGTGGCGGCATCAGATCGCGGTGGCACCATTCGGCCCTGATGGCGAAATCGAGATTGTGGACGTCCTGACACCACACATCGGCGGAATTGTTGAGTTCTTCCAGATTCAAGGCGATGAACTCGTTCAGACTGCATCGGTACGCGGCTACTCATCGCATCGGATTGGCTCGCGCAATCTCGATATGGCGGCAGCGGCAGATTTCGACGGCGATGGCAACGTAGAGCTTCTGGTCGCCGATCAGCACGGAACGCGACTGGCTGCAATCAGGCACACAGCCAATGGCGCTGAAGAGGTATGGTCGCTCAACCTATCAGCGCGACTTGCGACGAATCTGGGCGTGGTCACCACCGACGGCGGCGCGATCGAAGTCGCAGCCGGACTGGAAGACGGAACCGTCCTGATCTGGAGAGCCCCCCAGTAGTACGCCCATATAGCGAACCCCGTGACTGTCCGTGACCCCGGCTGCTAAAAGTGCCCGTCTGGCAGAGACCCGGCTGGCAGAGACTATTTTGGGAGGGCGTCTATTGCCAGGTTGGCCTGGGCCGTCGGGCCATTGAATCTGGGATCCGCCACTGCCGTGAACGCCGCTGAGAGCGCCTCCAACAGCGTCGCGGAGGCCGGACAGATCGAGAATGTATAGCTCGTGACCGCTGTATCGACCCTCTGGCCGGTCCGGCCATTCTTGTATTTCTTCTCAATGTTCTTTGGCGAGAGACCGCACTCAATAATCGCCACAAGATTCCTGAACTCGTTCACGGTGCCGGACTTGTGGAACGACTGAAGTGTCTTCGCTATGGTCTTCGTGCCAGTCAGGAAGACAGGCTCTTCGCCGTCGAATATAGCGATGAGGCCGGGTTTGTCGGCCAGCGCCCACGTGCCGGATTCGCTGAGTGAGTGCTTCTCCCCATCAATTAATTGATGGAAGTGCTCTTCCCATTTGCCGAGATCTGAAGGTGAAAATTGCTGCATATGCCTTGTATTGCAGAGGGTCTCAAGTCGTCGTTTCTTACTCGATGATACATAACCTGGAAACGAGTGGCGTGATCTCTTTGTCAGCCGACCTCACTTGCGAAGGGCCGAACGTACTCCATCGACCGATGCCGCAACTATGCCAACTTCCGTAATCAGCCCTGAAATCAGCGCGGCCGGCGTGACGTCGAACGCCGGATTTACTGCCCTCGATTCCTGAGGCGCTACCCGGACTCTGGATAACTCCCCGGCATCAGTGAGGCCTTCGACATAGAGCACCTCATCGTCATCGCGCTCCTCAATGGGAATGTCATCGCCCAATGCGACGTTGGGATCAATAGTAGACGTGGGTGCGGCGACGTAAAACGGCACTCCAGCCGCCTGTGCCGCAAGCGCCAGCGGGTATGTTCCGATCTTATTTGCGGCGTCTCCGTTCGCCGCAATTCGATCCGCTCCTGTGATGACGATATCGATTTCACCACGGCGCAACAATGATGCGGTTGCACCATCCGCAGCTACTCGATGTTCGATGCCGTATTGCGCGAGTTCCCATGCGGTGAGTCGTGAGCCCTGTAAGCGTGGACGCGTTTCATCCACTATGACGGCCACTTTCTTGCCAGCTTCAACCGCTTTGTAGACAGGTGAGAGCGCCGTACCCCAGTCCTGCGCCGCAAGCCATCCTGCGTTGCAGTGGGTAGATACGGTTGCGCCAGAGTTGATCAGAGCGGAACCGTACTCCCCGATCTTCTCAGCAGCGGCAACTTCTGCCTCATCGTGTGCTCGGGCAGCCTCCAGCGCCGCGTCCGGGTCGGAGTAGTGAGGCGCAACAGCATCGAGACCGTACTTAAGATTGACCGCAGTGGGCCGGGTTGAGTTGAGAATCCCGTATGTGGCCTCGAAGTTCTCTCCGTTCAGCGATGCCATCGCCAGACCATAGGCGGCCATAACTCCGATAGTCGGAGCGCCCCTGATGGCCATATCTTTGATCGCGTGGGCAACCTCAGCAGTCGATGAGGCAACGCTTAGCTCGAATCGATGTGGCAACAGGCGTTGGTCGATGTAGCCGACTCCGTTCTGTTCCCACCAGACGGCCCGGAACCAGCGGTCACCAACCTTCAAGCTAACACTGCCTTCAAGATCAACCTCGTACTGTCACCCGAAAACTCTGCACGATCGTAGTCGCCATAACTGGCCGTCACTCTGAAACCCGACGACGTCAATAACCCTTCGATCTCTGATCGTGTGAACGACGAAAACCCGCCGCTGTCATTGTGCGGGATATTATCTTCATCGTTCGAATTGCCATAGTCGCCCGGACCAAATGTATCCAACGCGAAATTCCCCTCCGGCAAGAGATGGTCTCGAACCAAAGAGAGACACTGCCCAACCTCATCATGCCGCAAGTGGTTGAAAGTGCCGAACGGGCAAAAAATTAGTGCGTAGCGCTCAGACAGCGCGAACTCACGCATATCACCCCGGCACCATGTCACTCCGACGCCTTCATCAGATCCCTTTGCACGTGCCCGCCTAAGCATCGGCTCCGATACGTCGAGACCTGTCACCTTGAAGCCGTTACTGGCCAACGGAATTGTGATGCGTCCGGTACCGCAACCCAACTCCAGTATCGGCCCATGCGCGAGTGCCGCCTCAGCGAGCCAGAACTCAACGTCATCCGTGGCAGTTACGCGACTATCGTAATCACGCGGATCATATGTGATCAGAGGGCGATTCAATTTGGTGTGACCAACTAGAAAAGCCGATGCTTCTTGTAGGCCTCTTGCGGATCCATGCCTTCCAGGATGTCATTCCGAAGCGCGTTTTCCTCGCCCATAATCGCCTCGGTTTTGGAGATCACGTCCTCTGCCATCGCGGCTGGAATAACTATCACGCCATCGACGTCACCGAGAACGTAGTCACCGGGAGATATCTCAACTGTGCCTATTTTTACCGGCTCTCCCAGTTTGTCCGCTACCCAGTAACCAACAACATCAGCTGGCGTGAGGTAGCGGCAGAACACCGGCCACTTCAAACGTCGAATGAAATCCGTATCCCGGTTCCCGCCATCGACCACGTAGCCACGGATACCTCGGGCGTTGAGCGTCTCTGCAGAAAGTTCCCCCATGTGGGCCAGGGTATCGTCGTTTGGCTGACAGACCAGCACGGAACCACCGGGGGCTTTACTGAGAAGCCCGGTCCACGCCATCAGAGTTTCATCGGCCGATGCAGACTGGTCGATGTGGCCAGAAAATGTCCACGCGGGGCCAGCGAGTGTGATCGTATCGTCCAGGGGTCGAATTTCACGCGGCAGCAGGCAATTGCGCACGCCGAGTTCACGCATCACATCGAAGACAGCCCCCGTGTAGCAGGCGCTGAGACGGTCGGTCAGGTCTTGAGACATGGATCATCCTTTCATAAACATTCCAGATGATATTACGTGCATCCGATGCGTGGCCCTTGATGTGTGACTTTTCAACATACGTTAATGAGAACACCACGTAGGGGTGTCTGCGATAGCTGCGCCCTGGTGTCACGTTCGACGAACTCGGTGTGTCAAAAACAGAGTGGTTTGCGCATCTTGCAGAGTTGGTGTTTCGTGGGCTGGCATCCGGGGTGCGGCCATCGCAGACACCCCTACGAGACGCCAACGTGCGTTGGATCTAGATATGCGGACTTGCATCGCGTATGGGACAATTCCACGCCGCAAATGATTCTGCTCTCACGGAGATAGCACACAGATGAAAATCACCGGATTTCGAACGCTGGTTCTTGGTACGCCCTGGCGCAACCTGACGTATTTGATCCTTGAAACCGATGAGGGCATAAGCGGCATTGGCGAAGCTCGCGTGCTGGGCAAGACACACACCGTTGGGCAGTATCTTATCGACGTCCAACGCCACTTCGTGGGCCATGACCCGTTCGACATCGAGGCGCTCTACCGTCGAATGACGCTGCTGGACTTCGGAAAGCCCGGAGAGGTCGTTTATACAGGACTCGCGCTGGTTGAATTGGCCTGCTGGGACATCATAGGTAAGGCGACAGGACAGCCGGTGTACCGTCTCCTTGGCGGGCAGGCGAAAGATCGCGTCCCCGCCTATGCAAACGGCTGGTACACGGTGGAACGCACTCCAGAGGGGTTTGCGGAAGCGGCGCAGAAGGTCGTGGCGCGAGGATATCGCGGTATGAAGTTCGACCCGTTTGGCAATGGCGACCTCGAACTTGAGCGCGAAGAATTCTACCGCTCGCTGGACCTCATTGAGGCAGTCGCTAGCGTAGCCGGAACACGCGCCCAGATCATGATCGAAATGCACGGCCGATTCGCGCCGCATCAGGCTCGAGAGGTGGCACGAGCAATCGAGCATCTCAACATTGGATGGATCGAAGAGCCAACCCGGCCCGGCGACATGCCCGCGCTGAACTCCGTACGCCAACACACGTCATTGCCAATTGCGACCGGCGAACGCCTATACGGAGCGCCTGAGTTCAGGGAAGTCTGGGGCAGCGGGGCCGTGGACGTCCTTCAGCCAGACATAACGCAGACTGGCGGCATCCTGGAGGCGAAAAAGATCGCGTCGACGGCCGAAAGCTACTCGATCATGGTTGCACCACACAACGTGGGTGGTGTGATCTCAACGTTGGCCGCGCTACACCTCTGCCTGACGCTTCGGAACGCGAAGATTCTTGAGCACTTCAACGACTTCGCTGACCCCCACGTGAAGAAGGCTGGCGACTACTATCCCGAAGTCGTGGACGGCTACTTCCCTGTGCCAACCAAACCTGGCTGGGGAGTGGAGCTAAACGAAGACTTCATAGCCAGCAACCCACCCAACTACGTAAACGGAGTAATCGCAGACCCCGGCCTAAACATGTTCGAAAATGCCAACTGGGCGGAACGAGGGCAAGAGGGGTAGAGCGACCTCTTACGGGTGAATTTGGCGCACTGGTAGGGCAAACCCTTGTGGTTGCCCGGCTGTTCTATGTCGCGACCCGATTCACACCATTGGCTTCCAGGGGAGCAGGTACCCACAAGGGGTACCCCTACATGGCAAACCGCGATTATGGATAGTGACCAAATGCGTTTCGCCATCAACCTGATCAAACAGATCGTCGATGAAACCCATCGCCTGGCAGGTATCGAAGAGCGAACGGCCAGCGACTCTGGCCGACACCTCGATCACGCGTTCGCGCCGTTGGGCTGAGAGGGCGGCTACACTGCCCTTATGCCAACCTGCCTCACAGCGCACGCCGTTGGGTCTATCCGCCTGCTATGGGAGGGAAGATGGCGACTCGTTCGCCATCTCGGATCACCCTGTCGTCTTCCCCTTGTCTGCTGCTAATGAATGCCATTTTGGCCTGTTGTGCCGGTATCCCCAGGATGTCCAACAGGCCGCCCACCGTGGTCCCTTCCGGGACATCCATCCAGACGGGCCCTTTATCAGAGCCCGCCGGATGGTATTTCCGGAGCGTCGCGAAGAGCGCCACCTCAATGGTGATCGATTCGCCAGCGTCGGTCACGTTCTGCCTCTGGATTCGGTACTATGCGAACACGCTGTCCAGTTCTGCCTCTGACACGCCTGCGACAACGTTATGAGGCGGCAGCGGCTCATAGGTCATGAACTCAGGGAGCCTGTCGTCGGCTGAGGTGAATCCTGCCAGCTCGTTGAATCGCCGTTCGGTCCGCAGAACCTCCATCCCAATTCGGTCGATGTCAGCCGTCGTGTATTCGGTGCCGAGCACTCCGTTGATTGACTCGACCATACCTTCAAGTCCGGTGTCTATATCCAGAATCGCGAACGCTATGAAGAGGCAGTAGTCGAATGTGTCGATGAAAGCACTTGCCGCCTGCGATGACCGCGACAGATCTGCTTTCCCCTCTACCGCCAGGGCATCTTCACTGCCGCCGATGCCCAGGATCTCCTGCGCGACGGTGTATCCGGCGGTATGGTCTGCGCCCATGGGACTTGTGGCGTATGTGATGCCCATTCCCTTGACCGCCCGCGGCTCGTATGCCGGCATGGCCTGACCCTTGACCGTTGGAACGCGGACTACGCCAAACGCTCGACCGGTGAATGCTGCGCCGTTGCCAATGATGTGACCAAGTGGAGTGCCCTCCCCCATCTCGTTAAGAAGTTTGATAGCGCCTTTTCCATCGCCGAATGGCACGACACCAGCTTCCATAGCTACACCGATAGCCACACCAGCTTCTATGGTGTCCACACCGTACTCGTTGCACAGCCGGATCATCTCCGCCACATCGTCAAGATCATCGATCTCGCAATTGGCGCCCAGCGCCCAGGCGGACTCGTACTCGACGACTGAGACATGCTCCGAGCCGTCTTCCATTGGGAAGATGTTGGAACACTTTATGACGCATCCCTGATGACACGCATGACCTGACAGGCCTTTGCCGCCTCGCTTCGCGATAGTCTCGGCAAGAGTCTCTCCACCAATTTTATTGGCTCCTTCAAAGTTGCCACGGGCAAAATTCCGGGTTGGCAGCCCACCGGCTTCGCTCATCACGTTCACGAGAGCGTCGGTGCCGTAGGTGTTCAAAGTGCCTCCGGGCTTGGTTACGGCATGAGTCTGCAGCGCATCAAGCAGCTTGCGCCCACCCTTCCGGAAGAGAGGCTGATCTTTGATTTCAACGCCGGGCGCACCCTGTGGATCAACCACGATGGCCTTTAGCCGCTTGGCGCCCATGACTGCACCAAGGCCGCCGCGTCCGGCGTAGCGGCTGGCGCGCCCCTCGGCGTCGCTAAAGCAGATCCCCGCCATCGCCATGCGCTGTTCACCGGCGGGACCAACTGTGACGATGCCCACGCGGTTTCCGTAGCGTTCCAGGAGCACTTCGTTGACTTTGGACGTGATAGCACCATCCAGATCATCGGCCGGTAACAGCTCAGCGGAGTCAGATGTCACCCGTAGCAGCCACCAGCCTTCAGGGGCCGGATCACCTTCGACCACGATGGCCTTTATGCGGAGCCTACCAAGCATCGTCGCGACGGGGGTTCCCGCATTAGATTCCTTAATTCCGCCGGTTAGAGGAGACTTGGAGCCAACTGAGATCCGCCCGGAACTGGCCGCTGCCGAGCCGGTGACGACGCCAGGGGCAAAGATGAGCTTGTTGTTGGGACCAAGGGCGTGGCAACCGGGGGGAACTTCATCCAGGATCATGGTTGAAGTGAGTCCCCTGCCGCCAAGCAATGCCAGCTGTTCCGGCACTTCTTCCTCAATGATGTTCCGTTGTGCCATGTTGACACGCAGTATCTTCGCCATATTTTTCTCCCCCGGGGCTGACGAGCCTTGATTGATCAATACCGTCATCTACCTGCAGCAGCGATGCGCGTGCCGGGCGTCGGCGACGTGTCCCGGCATGGTAAGGCGATAAGAATGCGGGCCGTGTGAGGAATACTCATGTAATTGGCAAATGTGAATACGGCAGGTACATCTGAGAGTGGGTTCAGATTGCCGCTGGCTGCACTATGCTTCCCGCAGTCTTGGAGAAGGGGCCGCCGTTTCCGACGGCCCCTCCACATGGAGGCGGACTGTAAGCCGAGTTCTGTTCCCGGCGAGGACAGGTTTACGGTTAACCTTCATCCCTGTCCGTAACGCCGGGTGACGACCATCCATCTGGGCCCAACATTGCTGCTGGGCTCAAGCAGCCAACCCGGAAGCAGCCCGGACGGCTACGCTTCCCTATTTGGCCTTGCACCGGATGGGGTTTGCCATGCCCCTGATGTCACCATCAGGGCGGTGAGCTCTTACCTCGCCATTTCAACCTTGACCCGACGAGTCGGGACGGTATGTTTTCTGTGGCACTTTCCGTCAGGTCACCCTGCCCTGCTGTTAGCAGGCATCCTGTCCGGCGGTGCTCGGACTTTCCTCTGCTCCAAAATAAATTGGAACAGCGGCCGCCCGTCCGCCTCACACTACGATCATACTCTGTCGAAATTTGCCGTAGCTTGAGCTTCAGATCTTCAGGACTAGCTCAATCTCGCTCGGGCCTACTACTACCCGGTTGAGTACTCGACTCAGCGTCTCTTTGAGATCGTTATCATCATTACCCAAAGCTGAGATTGCCTCACGAACCGTAATGCGCACGCCCGTCGCCACGGAGGCGATCTCTCCACCTGATCTAGCGTTCTCCAACTCCTGAACGTTTGCTACCAGTGATCGGAGAGGCGCTTGACCATCAGCGACGGCGCGGTACTGGCGCATGAATCGTGACTCGACCTCTGCGACGCCTGAAGATCCGCTATCACTATCTTGTGCCAGCTTCTTCTGAAGTGTTCTTCCATCGAGGGCGTTCAGCCTATCCAGGACCAACTGTTCCAGCTTCGCCGCGTCCCACGACGCATGCTTGTTGTCGTCATCGTGCGATCGGGAAAACAGTCTGCAGGCGTAGTACTTGTACTCTCGAGACCTGCTTGAGCCATCGGAGAGCATCCAGGAACGTGATCTCGTAACGCCATTGATGCCGTTGCCGCAGGTGGCACACTCAAGCAATCCGCCCAGAGGGAATGACGCCTTCGTACGGCGTTTTCTGATGGGCCTTCGGGACTCAAGGATCTCCTGGGCGCGATTGAACCTCGGCCGCTCGATTATTGGCTGGTGATTGGTGACGATTCTCATGCCATGGCGAGCGTAGGTACCGATGTATGTTCGATTGCGAAGCATTCCAGCGATCGCCACCGGGCTCCATGGCTTTCCAGCGCGTGTTTGAAGTCCACGTGCATTTAGCTCTGACGCGATTTTCCGAAGCCCGATGCCATTGACCCCGGTCCCCAATTCATCATGGGACGAGGGGTTCCCGAGATACCAGTCGAACACCTGCGCTACGACCTCTGCCTCTTCGAGCACGGGGTGCATCATCCCATCAGGTCCACCACGGTAGCCGTAAGGTACTCGGCCCAGTACCTCGCCACGGGAGGCCTTTGCGAGTATCGCCTCCTGAATCCTTCGCTGGCGGCCTGGTCGACGACCAGACAGGGCGAGCTTTTCCAGACCGTCCTGCACCGCGTCGGGAGCATCAAAATTAGCGCAGCGTACATCCCCTCCCGAGGCCTCAATATCGATCAATGCCTTGACGAGGGATTCGAGGTCAGCAGCAAGGTGCGTCGAATTAGGAATCACGACAAGTGCATGACGATGCTCCGATTGCTCAAAGAATTGGATGAGACTTTGGAGTCGCTCTGAATCCGTGGATTCGGGAGTTACCGGTGCGCCAACCTCGTCGCCAGGAATTGTGGCAATTAGCTGGTGTAATTCCTCAAGGCAATACTGCTTAATCGCGGACAGAGGGTCGTCTCGCCGTGAAATTGGCTCTACGACATCAGCCGTCAGTGGTTTGAAATACCCGACGGCTCTCACGGATCAGGTGGCGAGGAGAATCCTGCCGCAGCTGCTGCACATGACCAGATTGTCAGCGCTTTTGAGCTGCCCCATCTCCCTGATGGGTAATTTGATCCGGCAACCCTGGCATATGCCGCGTTCTACACGGGCCACCGCCACTCCACCTTTGCGGGGCAGAAGATTCCTGTAAAGAGCCAGATCTCGTTCTTCGACTCCGGCCGATGCACCGTTTCGTTCAAGTTCAAGACCTTTGCAGACCTTGGAGACATCCCTGGCCCGTTTTTTGAGTTCCTTGGAAGTTACCTTCCACTGTTCCTCAGTATCAATAAGCTGTATTTGCAGCGCCTCATGTTTGGCTGCTGCATGCTCAGATGCGAGTCTGGCGGGGCCCACGGACTCCTCAGCGGTGGCGAGGTTTCGCTTGGCGAGATTATGCTCTTCTTCCAAAGCCGTGAGCTCTCGAAGGTTGGTTATCGCTCCACTGTAGAGTCTGGTTTCGATACTTTCGATGCGAGCTTTTTGCGTGGAAACTTCAGCGTCAAGCTTTCCATGTTCCAGTCGCGTTTCCAGAACCTTGACTCTGGCGACCTCTGATTCATCGCGAAGGCGTTTCAGATTGCCCTCAGACTGCAATTCAGATGCAAGTTTCCTGAATTCGGCTGCGCTCGTCGCGAGACGCTGGTCGATTTGTTGCATGTCGAGTAGAAGGCGGGCTGAGCTCAATTGGTGTTCCCATTGAATATGAAACGAATAAGAAACCGGAGTTGGGGCGAAAGTTACAGTCAAAATTCTAGTCACAGATGGGACCAGCGTCAACGAAGAGCCTTGTCCAATGACACATGAGTCTGAAGGAGCGGGCGTATTTCCACGCACAGGTGAGTCTGTAGGTTCTGCTCAGGAGTTGGGATCATCGGAGGATGATCGTGACATTAC
>JABMNO010000074.1 GCA_013204555.1 Chloroflexota bacterium
GCGGAGATGAAGCGGCCTATTTCTGAGTCGTAGTAGCGGGCGTTGTAGAAGCCGAGGCCGGTGTTGGCGTCTCGGCGTTGGCCGGTGAAGTTGATTTCACCGGAGTCGAATGAGCCCGCCGTGGCGGATGGGGGAAACAACCGAATACTGTCGGTCGTTCTGACGGCCTCTCTCGCCTGTAAGGGTTCAATCAGTGCGAGGTTCGGGAGCATCATCAAATACGGGATTTCCTTTGATCACAATTGTCTTGAAATACCGATCCGTCAGTCGTTGACGCAGAGGCAGATCAACCATAATCACAAGGTCAACAACGATGGTTGGAAAGAACACAAGATTCGCGGTGCTTCGGAGTGCTCTTCGCCACGCAGACTGAGTTTCTGAAAGGACATAAAGTCGATGATTGAACAGCCGCTTGCCCAGGGTCCTGCCAAAGACGCCGTCGGCGATCGGGAAGTACGTAGCAGCAAGGACCGCCGCTATTCCGAAAGCGATTAAGGTAGTCGTATCTGGGTCGTTGTCGGGGGCGTCATCCCATGGAACCATGGCCCAGCGTAAACCCGCGTAAATCATGAACGCGGCGGCAAAGTCTATGACCCAGGACAGCAGCCGCCCAATGTAGGACGGAACTTTTATTTTCCCCCGTCGCTCATAAACGCTAACACCTTGCATGGGTATCGAAATAGGTATCCAAGGCGATTCCGTGAAGTCTCCCCAATCTGAAAAACGTCCGACCAGCAGGCGAACGATCTTCAAGAGAATTTCGGAGTTCGGGATTTCCCGATGAACAGGTGCCGCATAGGAATGTAGCTGCAACTTTGGCTAGTGGTAATACCTCTCAAAGTTAATAGTTTTCATTGATCTTGCCTATATGGCGGCCAACAACACCTTGGAATAGAGCCCTCAAATGCAGGCTCTGAAATCCATTTCCGCTCCCGCCAAAGGTCTCCGTGAAAACACTACTCGCAAAACCCGCGATACCCCCAGCGATGGCACATTTGTTGCCACAAAGACTCTTCCCAGCCGCGAAGCCTAAAGTGGTGGATCGGGCAACACGGCCAGCTTTCTTGGCGGTTTTGACGACCTCACGCGGGGTTGGCGCCGAGAAACTAATGCCGCCTCCTGAGTCGATAGACGCCCCTCCGGCGGAGAGCGCCGCCGCTGGGGTGGTTAGCACGTCTGAGATGTTGTCAAATCCGGTGTCCAATACTTTGACCGTTGAGTCTCGTTCCCCTCCAAATGTCGGCGTACCGTCTCCCTTGAGGACATCTAAAGTTCCTGTAATGAACTTCCCGGAACTCTCCACGAGCAGGAATGAGGATTGGCCGCCTACGAAGTTGAATCCGTTGGCGGAGTCTATGAAAACGAGTTGAGCGTTACTGCCCGGGGCAGGCGCAAACACAGCTGCCGCTTGGCGTGCGCCTTCATCGGTCAGAAGAGCGGCAGGATCAATTTTCGCTCCAACCGCGAACCCGAAGAACGGAACGTCATCGTGGGCTTCATCTCCGATATTCCCGCTCGGGTCCGTAGACCTGAGAGGATTATTGCTCACGTAGGCATACCGGTTG
Organism: Chloroflexota bacterium; assembly: GCA_013204555.1. Classification (GTDB taxonomy): domain Bacteria; phylum Chloroflexota; class Dehalococcoidia; order Lucifugimonadales; family Lucifugimonadaceae; genus UBA1151. The sequence goes on from JABMNO010000074.1 coordinate 1,566, forward strand.
AACGAGTCTCCGCGCGTCGCTCCCGGCACGATGCTGTCTGTGGAGATGAAGCGGCCTAGTTCTGAGTCGTAGTAGCGGGCGTTGTAGAAGCCGAGGCCGGTAGCGGCGTCATGGCGTTGGCCGGTGAAGTTGATTTCACCGGAGTCGAACGGTGCGGCCTCCCAGTTTGGCGCTCCAAACGGCCACCAGTGGTTATATAACGTGCGGTGCCCACCGCCTGCGGCCAGCACGTCGGGATCGCCAGATGCGACCGGACTGCCAAGGTGGTCCGTGAAGTGGAACTGCAGGTCCGTATTGGTCCCCGGTCCCTTCGTGTACGACGCCACGTACCGGCCAGCATGGGATAGCTGGATGGTGTCCACACCGTTGTCGATGTCGCGTTCCCACATACCGTTGACGTATAGCGTGGTTGAGGTTGTTGAGCCGTCCCAGTACTTCTTGGCCACGCGACCGCCGTCTGCATCGTTAACCTGTCGAAGCGTAGGTTTCAACCCTGGAATCGTCTGCGGCTTCGACGCGCTGCAGGCGGTTGCAGGGCTTGTCGACAGGAGATTCGCAGTCATGAGTGGTCTCTCCCGCGGCGTCGCGAATTAGCGAACGGGAGTGATGAGGGGATGGTGGGCCTGCGGGTGTGGGTGGGGCAAGTGGAGGGGGATGCTTGCCTCTCGGCCAAGGACGAACGTCCACATAGTCTTCGAATACCAAATGACTTGGATATCATTCTCAGAATTCGGCAGAGGTCCCGATCAATACGTCAGTGAGGAAGAAGGCGGTGCTGACCACAACCAGCAAAATGCCGTTGAAGCGTAACGACGCAACGGAAAGCATCGATGGTGGATCACCCACGTACCTTTTGTATTCGAAACGAATCCTAATTCCAGGCCCAAAATTCAAATTGGCGAGGGTCAAAAGTAGCGACGAAATCATAATGGACAGATATGACGAAAATACAGCCATCAAAACCCCGAGTAATATCCCCGATACTTCAAGTCCGACTTGAAAGGCATGAGTTGCTGATTCGTCCATTCGATCCCTTAATTCAAGTAGCACGGTCACTATCAACTGAAACAGCGAACGCTCAATTTCTAGTTATCCAGCCAGCGACGGTAACGATGAAACTAATGGTGCCTAATAGGCCGATTATGCCAAATGTCAACGAAGTCACCAATCGGCGCTGGATCTGACTGTCTGGGAAGCTTTGCGAAAGTTCGATCCGGTGTGCCCGTGAATTGCGCCGCGTATCCAATAGTCTTTTCGCGCTAACTATTAGAACGGCAATACTGATTATTCCAAATATGACTGGAGCCGAATCGGTACTGATTTCCACTATATCCATCTGGATAGTTAATTCAGGAACTTTATCGTTTAGTTCGTCGATTCGCGATCATTGTATTCTCGTGACAAGGATATCTGTTACAGAGGCTCCGAGATCGGGAGATCCAACTCCCCAATCTATGGCGAATGATCCCGGTCCCCAGGTAATGGAACCACTATCGGTCCAACAGAACGGGCTGGTTAGTACAGATTCCTGGCGTATGACTCTCTGAGTTGCTCCTCGACTTCTGAGACTGGTTCTCTGGCGTTGGTCTGGTCGGCGAGGATCTGGCCGAATGAGGCGATGCTTGTTGGGTCGGCCCATTGGGCGCTCTCCCAGAGACCGGACCGGATGATGCACTTGGCGCAGTGGAAGAATGCGTCGACTACGTCAACGACGATGGCGAGTTCTGGCACGCTGCCTCGCTCAGCCATGCTCTCCCGGAGTTCAATATCACGCACGATCCGCGCTGTGCCTGTGACCCGGAGGCTTTCCTTGAATCCGGGGACCAGGAAGTAGAGTCCAATTTTTGGGTTCTGCAGGATGTTGGTGAAGGTGTCGGCTCGACGATTGCCTTTTCGGTCGGGGATGGCGAGCGTTGAGTCGTCCAGGATTCGCACGAATCCCGGTGGGTCGCCTTTGGGTGAGACGTCCATGTTGCCTTCGGAGTCGGCGGAGGCGATGAGGAGAAATGGGGAGCGTTCGATAACGGCACGGCAGTGACGATCGAGTGTTGTGACGACTTTGTCTACTGCTCGGCCGGTGGGGGTGCCGAGGATGGCTCGTAACTGGTCCTCAGTCGTTATTTCATCCGCGAACTGGATTGTCATGCCGGACCTTTCGCCTGTGCCCAGGATTGTTCAGTCCGCCAATAGTAACCGCAATGTTGGATGAGGCCGGGCACATGCAATGTGCCGCTACGCGAGGTTCGGGGGCGGGCGCAGGTCATGCTCCGCGCAATGTTGGATGGCGCCGGGCACATGCAATGTGCCGCTACGCTCTGCCTTCGATATCTGCATCTGCGGTTTCACAGGGCGTTCGGACACCTGTCGTCAGTGCCCGAAACGATCATGCTTTCACCATTATTTCCGGGTGGGGTTTCATACAATAAAAGTCCGCTTCTACGGGGATTCGATCTCGCGACACGATGTTGCGTACTTGCCGTCACCATTGAAGGAAAGGATCCATTATTAGATTGGGACGTGGTGAATTCTCCACCTGGGGTGGTCCCAAACGGTGGGTATTTCTGGCCGCTATATTCGGTTTTACGGCAGTTTCCATTTCTTGTACTGGCGGTGTGGATCAACCATCGCAGCTTGAATCTGCAACCGCCAGTCCGGCTCTACCGACGGTAGCTACTGTGAAGGTCGATACGGTCACCAACCCGACGCCGACTCAGATATCGTCCGCACCGGATCTTGATCCACCACCAACGTTCGATTTCGACCAGACGATATCCGACCTGGATGATGCGCTTGAAATCCTGGACGACCGTTCCAGCCTTTTTGCTGGCGGCGAACTCCCAGATTGGGGCACGCTGTCCCTCAATGAAATTGCGGCTTTCGCCACCATCGAGGAAGACGCGGAAGCGGCACTGACTCGTTGTAGCGCTCGTCTCAAAGAGGTGACCCGAGACAGCATTACCGATATCTGTGAAACGCTGCCGGAACGCGTCGATGCCGTCGCCCCGCTGATACTTGAGTGGGGCATCCTTGAAGATGACGGCATGTGTTGGATGTCAGCGATAGAGGCGCGGTTTTCGGATCTGAGTTAGAAGTGAGTGTGACCTCGGGCACATGCAATGTGCCGCTACCGGAGGTTCGGGAGGTGGGCGCAGCTATCGCAGACGCCCCTACGTGTAATGCGGCATGCAAGGGACCGGGCGCATGCCCTGCGCCAATACGTTGGTACGGCAGGTTATTTCTGGGGTTTGGTCCATTCTGGGCGTGAGGAGGCGGGCCATGGGCGGGGCATGCGGGTGAATGGGACCTCGATGAGTACTGGCTTGTCCATCTGGACTGCGTCGGCGACGGTGTTCTTTAGCTTGGAGTGGTCGTCGACCTTGATGCCTTCGACGCCGTACGCTGCTGCTAGCTCCATGTAGTCGGCGTTGTGCAGGTCCACCTCGTACTGGCCGCCGAAGTCCATGTCCAGGTCGCGGGCTACGTTGCCGTAGGCGTTGTCGTTGAACAGGACGGTCACCACGTTGATGCCGTATTTCACGGCCGTGGATAGCTCTGGCGTGTGGTAACCGAATCCTCCGTCACCAGAGACGCACAGGACCGGCTTGTCAGGGCGCGCTACCTTTGCGCCAAGCGCGGTTGGGAAGGCGTAGCCAAGGTTCTCAGAGTAGCCAGAGTCGATGAACGTGTACGGCTCGTAGACGGGCCAGTAGGTGCGTGAGACGTAGCCAAGCTGGGTGACCCCGTAGATTGCGATGCCGTCGTCCGGGAAGCCTTCACGAATGTCATCAAGCAGCGTGTTCTGCGGCTCGACTCGGCCCTCGGGACCTGCGAACTCTTCTCGGATGGCTGCGACCTTGGCTACCGGTGACGACTGGTTGATGCCCGCGTCTGCGAGTGCATCACCAAGCGCCGGAATCGTCGATTTCACGTCGCCGACGAGTGCCAGTCGATCGTCACCGCTAAGACCAATCTCGTATGGGTCTGCGTCAATCTGGATGATCTTTACGTTGGGGTTTGGCTTACCCATGGCAAGCCGGGAACCGATGACCAGCATGACATCGGTCTCGGCCATCACTTCAGCGAGCCTGCCAACGGTACGCGAAACGCCACCAAACACGTGTGGATGCCTGTCGCTGATCGCACCCTTGCCGCCGCGTGACGTGAAGACTGGGATGTTGGTTTTGTCCGTGAACGCTTCAAGTTCATCCATGGCGCCGCTACGCAGGACGCCGCTACCGGCGTAGATGATTGGGTTGCTGGCGGATGCAAGTATCTTTGCAGCGGCTTCGAGTTTGTCCTGAGATGGTGTGGGCCTCTCGCGAGGTGCCGATTCAAGAAGGTCTATTTCGTCGAAGTCGAGCATCGCCTCAGGTGGGATGTCGATGTAGACCGGTCGTGGTCGGCCATTGTTCAGTTGTCTGAACGCGTCGTGAACTGTCTGCACCACATCTTTTGGCTCAAGCATGCGGCCCTGCCACTTTGTGACTGGCCTGATCGCGTCCATCTGATCATTGACCTCATGAAGAGCGCCGGTGTTGCTCCCGATGGTCTCGCGCGGGGTTTGGCCTGCGATGAGGAGAACGGGAGACGATACGGAGTACGCCGTTGAGAGTCCCCCGGCCGCGTTGTAAACGCCGGGTCCCGGAACAACCAGAGCGGCTCCCACCCGGCCACCTGCTCGTGCGTAGCCATCCGCCATATGCGTGGTGGACATCTCAGAACGCGTAGTGATCATGCGGATGCCGGGCTCGTCTCGAAGTGCGGCCATGATGCCGTACATCTGCACGCCGGGTATGCCGAAGATGACTTCAACTCCTTCACGCACGAGTGAGCGGATCAGGGCCTGTCCGCCGGTCATCCTGGGCATCGGGTTCTCCTTGGAGCTTTGTTGGGGGTAAATTCAGATATTCAGACGAGGCGCAAGTTTACCCCGTGACGGCGGATTTTTCCGGGAGCCAACTCAAGGTTCGCCCTCCAGTGTTTCGCACCTCCACCGTCCCAACCCATAGCGCTCAACATTTCGGAACATCGCCCCCTCCGTCATTCCGGAATTGGATACTCCGCGGCGGCACGACCAACCACACCCGCTGGTGGTTAGCCCCCACTCGAAATGAGCCTTTTGGTGCGCGGAAAAGGGGAAAAGTTGCGCCTGATGTACGGTGCGTCGATTACACGCCGGCGTGTAGCTTGGATATATGACAACTCGATCACAGACGACCACTCCCAACCGCAGCCATGTAACGGTACCCGGTAACGCCGACGCCGTGATTCTGGCGCTTGGCAATCTAGCGAGGGCTCAGGAGCGCGGGCTTCCAGATTTCGTTCTGGAGCAGCTCACTGCCCAGGTGATGTACGCCGCAGGTGACGATAGTCCTTTGCTGGAGGCGGCTGCCTGATTCGTCAGCCGACGACCAAGCGAATAGGCCGCATCGATTGATGTGGCCTTCTGATTTAAGATGCCTGCGCCACGGTCGGTGATTTATGGCGTGACGATTGGTAAGCGTACTGTTACTGTGGTGCCTCGCCCTACTGAGATAACGCTGATATCCACTTTGGACGAATCGACAGATAGCGGTCTGCGCCGAGTTCCATCCTCAGTACTTGTTCCGTGTCGTTGCTCTGAACGGTGAGCATCAGGATTGGCGGTGGTAATTCTTAAGAGGCGACCGTCTCCAGAGGCGCTATTCCGAGTTCTGAGGCGATGCTGTCGAACCACTCGATAACTTCTTTGTGGAGAGGGATGCCATGTTCGCGGCGGATCAGTTCCTCCTCGTGCTCCGGAAGACCGGCGTAGTAGACGCGGTCGTGTCCCGGTGCGGGTGGGGTCTCCTTCAGGTATCGAAGGAAGCTGTCCATATCGGCCTTGAACTTATCGACATCTGTGAAGGCGTCGACGCTGTATGCGGCCACAAAGCCGGTCATTCGCCCGGCACCGTAGTCCCCAAACTGGCCTGACGCCAGGATGCCTGAGAAGACCTGCGCAATGACACCAAGCCCATAGCCCTTGTGTGAGCCAAGTTCGCGGGTTCCCCCCACCGGCAACATCCACGTGTGCTCCGGCATCTCCCGTTCGTCCATGATTGGAGTGCCGTCTTCGTCAGCCATCATTCCGGGCAGCAGGGTAGCGCCGTTTCGACGCGCCAGTCCCATCTTGTTTGCTGCAACGGCGGAGGAAGAGATATCCAGCACGAACGGCGGTTCTTCACCCGTCGGAACGGCCCAGGCGTGGGGATTGGCTCCCAGGCGCGGTATGGCACCAAATGTGGGCATCGTATTCGCCCCGCCACCTGTGATGGCGTAGCCAATCATGTCGTGAGGAAGCGCTCGCATTGCGTGATAGGCCATCATTCCAAAGTGACGAGCGTTCCCAATCGTGACCGCGCCGATTCCTACGTTCCTCGCCTTTTCGATGGCCATATCCATGCACTTTGCACCAACAACCAGGCCAAGCCCTTCATCAGCGTCAACGTTGGCGGTCGAGGGTGTCTCACGCAGGATCTTGAGTTCAGGGGTGGGGTTCACAAAATTGTCATTGAAGAATTCCACGTATCGGCGCAGCATATTTGAGACGCCATGCGTATCCACTCCGCGCACATCGGCGGAGACCAGCACTTCGGAGGCTAGTTCCGCGTCGCCAGTGCTCATGCCCATCTTCAAGAATACGTCTGTGACGGTCCGGCCCAGTGCCTCTGGCCTGACTCGGACTTCGTCTTCCGGTGCAACGTGGAAATGCTCTAGCAAGTTGGCTCTCCCGCTATCTGCTCAAGTGGACGCGGCGGGATTGTACTCCCGGACAGGCGAAGCGTGGCAGCGCCAGCGTGCCGACTATCTACTTTCAGTGAGGTTGGAGTTCATTGGTGGCGACGAGATCACGTATCTGTGGCGAGTGCCGGGATATTAGCCCGATCCCCGTGCTCACGCCAACTGCCGAAAACCAGGACGACCGTGGAAGCAGCGGTATGCGCTCCCACGGCCGTTTCGATATTTTTGTTGGTGTAGATCAGAGTGGATTTCGGGGAGGGGGTAGAGGGGGTGTTGCAGAACGGTTTACCACCGCTATCCCCCTCCCCGATACCGACCAGTTACCCGACGTATCCTGCTTCGGCGATATTGGAGTACAGGAATGCCAGTGCGGTCTGGCCGTCGATACCAACCGCGGCGGTGGCGATGTTGCTCACGCCATCTGGTGAGTGGTTACCGCCATTCATGTAGCCCAGGACGACTGACCGCGCGACCCCCGGATTGCCGACCGGGCTGATCTGGTTCACACCGTCCGGCGTCCACGTCACTACCGCTGTTCCAATCTCGTTGGTTGCGGTGATGTTGCTCACGCCGTCAGGTGAGTAGTTGCCGCCGTTCATGTAGCCCATAACCACTGACTGTGCGAC